>CALRHR010000001.1 GCA_943359485.1 Candidatus Nomurabacteria bacterium
AATTTTTTCTCTTTCTAAAATACTTAAATGCTTGTATTGCATACCTCTATTTTACTAGAAGTGTTGCACTTACTTGTTGAACTCTCTTTCTATACAGAAAAAAATTAAAATTTTGTTTGTGAAGCTAAATTTTTTACAGCGTTAAATAATACATTTTGCTCGCAAGCTTTTTGAAATACTGTAAAATAATTTACAGTTGCTACTTGAAACAATAGCTTGCCTATAATATTATTAGTATTAATATATTCAGATTGATCCCTGGGTAGTAAATTGGGGATTTGTATTTCTTTTAAATTGGAACAATCTTGATTGACTGCATTAATTTGATTGATAAAATAGTCCGTATTATATTTTTTTGTTTCTATTTCACTGAATGCTTTATTTGGATTGTTTAATGCATAACTAAGAATCTCTTTTTCTTGTGGACTTATAGATGGATCATTTATTTGTTTATTTAAATAAGTTTTTATATCTAAGCTAATACTTTTGAGCGCAAGTAAAGCATTATTGTATTCATATTTTAGGGCATTAACTAGGCCAATTTTATTATCTTTATACTGATCCAAGGAAGAATTGAAAACTTTTAGTGTGTCGGCTGATTTTACAAGTGGTAGTATCGTCTGGATAGCCTCAAGACTTCGGTCTTTCATTGTTGTTCCTACTATATAAAGTATTATTCCTCCTTGCGATTGCTGTATATTGTGCCCTAATTTTAAGCTTTTGAAAGCTATGGTGAGAGCTTCATCGGTTTTGCCTTGTTTGGCTAGGGTTATAGCTTTAATAAGATAAATATTGTTCACATTTCGCCAGTTATTTATTGGATATAAAGGTGAGTCTAGAGTTATTAGTTTTGGATCACTATAATATGGAATCTGAAAGTAAGTTTGTTGCACAGCTTTATCAAATTTATCCAAAGCCGTCTTGTTCGCATTGATTATTTTTATTGCGTTGTTTTCATCAAAACTTTTTCCTTCAACATAGTCCAACTGACTAGCTTTGGTTATTGTATCTTTTATTTCATCTGATGTTATTGTGTTTAAAATAGAAAATGCATTTTGGGAATCCGGGACTTGTATTAAGGTAAGGTCGAGATTTAGTGCTGGAATTTCAGCTATTTTATTTGTTTGAGATTCAGTCAATGGTATTTGAGGAGCAACTTCTTGTTTTTCAGGATTTTTTATAAAAGTAAAATAAAACCAACCAGCAAATGCTAATGTAATAACTATAATTCCGGCAATGACTATTTTCCAAGTGTTGTAATGATGTTCGGGAGTGGGAGGTATATAATTTTGATTATTATTTGCTTCCATGTTAGTTTATTGTTATTATAAATATATTAATTTTACCATAAAGTATGACTACTGGTCAAGGTAATTATACCAGATGAACAACGATATTTTCTTATTTTTTTATAATTTAGCGCACCAGTCGGTTTTTGTAGACGGGCTGATCGTGTTTTTTGCTGTTTATTTTCCGTATGCCGTTATTCTAATTGCAGGAGTATTTATCTTGATGCATCATGAAGTTTTGAAAATGGAAAATCCTTACCGATTTTTTTTGCAAAAGAAAAAAGAAGTGTCAAGTGCTTTTCTTACCGGAATCTTGGCGTGGATTTTGGCTTTCGTGCTGAAATTTTTATTTCAGATGCCGAGACCTTTTGATCTATTTTCTCAAGTTCAATCACTTATCCCAGAGTCCGGATACGCTTTCCCCTCCGGACATGCTACTTTTTTTGCATCCCTAGCTCTTTCTATTTTCTTTTTTCACAAAAAAGTCGGTTATATTTTTATGCTTTTTGCTTTAGTCATCGGTTTGGCTCGGATTACAGCTGGTGTGCATTTTCCTGTTGATATTTTAAGTGGTTTTGTACTCGGGAACTTGGTTGCTTATTTGGTAAGAAATGTGTAATATAGCTATGTATTTATGAAGAAGAACATAATTTTATCGATAATAATACTCATTTTGGGTTCAGGTGTGGCTTTTTTTGTTTATAAATCTGAACCGAAATTGAATAAAAATTTCGAGACGCAAAACGCGTTTTTTAAGAAATTTAGATTTCGTTTGGGGCTCGATCTCTCTGGTGGGAGCCATTTGACATACAAAGCTGACACCGCTTTGGTTCCAACTGAGAAGATAGATGATTCAATGTCCGCACTCCGTGATGTGATTGAGCGTCGGGTAAATCTTTTTGGTGTTTCTGAGCCAGTCGTACAAGTGCAACATGGTGGACTAGTGGGTGGGCAAGGTGAACAATTGATTGTAGACCTTCCTGGGGTGACTGATGTTAAAAAAGCAGTAGAAATGATTGGATTGACTCCACTCTTGGAATTTAAAATTGAAAAATCAAAAGATGAACCAATAACCATCAGGCCGGGAAAGGACGGAAAGATAGATATTGGGCAGATAAGTTTAGACCAGCAATTTATCCCTACCGAACTCACCGGTAGGTATTTGAAAAAAGCGACTTTGGAGTTTAATCCGACTACTCGCGAGCCGAGCATATCTTTGCAGTTTGATGAAACTGGCACAAAACTTTTTGCAGAGATTACAAAAAACAACATCGGCAAACAGGTTGCTATATATCTCGATGGCGCACCTATTTCTGCTCCAGTGGTGCGTGAAGAAATTCCAAATGGCCAAGCTATTATCTCCGGAAGTTTTAGTCCACAGGAAGCCAAAACTCTGGTGGGTCGCTTGAATTCTGGAGCTTTACCGGTGCCGATAACACTAATTTCTACACAAACCATAGGTGCATCTCTCGGTGACAAGGCAGTCAATGCTGGAGTCAAGGCCGCAGTTCTGGGGTTCTTGCTTGTAGCATTTTTTCTAATTCTTTGGTATCGCTTACCGGGATTTATTGCAACCATTTCGCTTTGTATTTTCATTGTGATAATTCTTTCATTATTTAAACTTTTACCGGTGACGCTGACGGCTGCTGGTATTGCTGGATTTATTATTTCAATAGGGATAGCCGTAGATGCTAATGTGCTTATTTTTGAGCGAGTAAAAGAGGAGTTAAAAGCGGGTCACACTGTGGCGGATGCTGTTTCGCATGGTTTTTCTCGTGCATGGTTGGCTATTCACGATTCTAATATTTCTAACCTTATCACAGCCCTGATTCTTTTTTGGTTTGGAACTTCTTTGATTAAAGGTTTCGCACTTACCCTCGGCATGGGAGTTATCGTATCGATGTTTTCTGCTATCATCGTCACACGGATTTTTCTTTCAGCATTGCGATTTATTGGTGAGGGCAAGGTCGCAAGATTTTTATTCAGTTCAGGAATTAGTAAATAATAAAATGTCGCGTCGAAAGGACTTACGCGACTGATTTGTAAAATCACATGTTTATCATAAAATACAAAAAAATATTCGTCAGCGTATCGATCGTCTTGGTTTTGTTGTCCATTGTTGCATTGTTTATTTTTGGTATAGATCTTGGAATTGATTTCAAAGGTGGCGCGCTCACTGAAGTTGTTTATACGAGAGAACGCCCAGCTCAGGACAGTCTTCAAGAACATTTATTCAACAATATAGAACAGGATTTTAGTTTGGTACAGAACGGCTTAGGCCCTATTCTTCTTCAGCCGACAGGAGATTTGGGTTATATAGTTAAAACTCGAGCTTTGACTGATACAGAACATCTTCAATTATTAAACGCACTTTCTGATATATCAGTTGCAGGAGAGGAGGAAAATAAATATCCGCTCGAAGAAAAAAGTTTCAATTCCATTGGGCCATCTGTCGGTCGCGAGCTTACTCGCAAAGCGATAGTAGCTATTATTCTAGTATCACTCGCTATCATTTGTTTTATTGCTTTTGCTTTCCGAAAAGTTTCCAAGCCGGTTTCGTCTTGGCGTTATGGATTTATCGCCATCGTTACATTACTGCATGATGTGCTTATTCCTGTTGGAATTTTTTCCACCTTGGCACATTTCTACGGAATAGAAATAGATACGCTGTTTGTGGTAGCGGTGCTTACCATTCTCGGGCTTTCAGTTTCCGATACTATTGTTATTTTTGATAGAATTCGAGAAAATTTAAAAGCACACGCTAGCGCAAAAACTTTTAATTTTAGTGACATCGTTGGGCAGAGTATAGACCAATCCTATGTGCGTTCCATATCTACTTCATTAACAGTTATTTTAGTGCTTTTAGCCCTTGTCTTCTTTGGCCCAGTGTCCACAAAATACTTTGCACTCATGCTCACTGCTGGAATGTTCTTCGGTACATATTCATCGATTTTCTTGGCTTCTCCGTTGTTGGTACTAGTAGAAGAATGGCAGAAAAAGAAGAATGGATAAATTTTACGGTTCAAAATTAAATACAGTATTACTTTTGATTCTTATTGTGTTGATGGTTTTTGCTTTAAAAATAATGTTGCAAGATAAGGAGATATATTTCCCTCAGTTGAAAAAAAATACTCCAGTGGTGGATAAAAGTTTACCGAAATTAGATATAAAAGATGGTATAGAGGGCCGGAAAGATGATTTAATATCATTTACTATTTTACCCTACACAAAAGTGCATGGAATACTTTCTTATCGAGGGGTTATCAAAGGCGGGTATTTCTTTGAGGGAAATATCTTGATAAATGTTTTTGATAAAAATAAAAAGGTGATATTTAGTAGTAATGCTGTTGCGAAAGGGGAATGGATGACGGCTGAGCCAGTATCTTTTGAGGGGAATATTGATTTTACTTTACTTCCAAAAGGCCCTGCCTACATCGAAATTCATAATGACAACGCTTCTGGACTTCCAGAAAACGACAAGTCTATACTAATTCCGATTGTGATAGAATAATCTATAGAAAATTTAAGCTTTATTTTTCTCATGATTTTGTTATACTCTCTACATGAGTCTAAGTATCAAGGATGTTGAAAATTTAGCAGAACTAGCAAAACTTGAATTGACACAAGAGGAAAAGGAGTCTCTGCTTCACGATATGGATAGTATTTTGGGTTATGTGAAGCAGATTGAGCGTCCCAGTGCCGAGGTTGACGGAAGTATTGAACTTTCCAGCGAAGCGCCCCGTATTTACAATGTTTGGCGCGAAGACATTCTAGAGCCTCGTGAATTTTCCAAAGAGCTTATCGTGGAGCAATTTCCAGATTCGCAGGATGGATTTTTGAAAGTGAAAAAGATCTTATAATAAAAATTAGGCATTAGGCATTATGCTCTAGGCATTAGTAAAATGAAAATAAATTTAAAAGAACTAACAATCCAAAAAGCAAGAAAGGCTCTAGACGGGAAAGTTTTTTCGGCAGTAGAATTAGTGCAAACTTATCTCGATGAAATAAAAAATAAAAATAAAGAACTAAACGCGTATTTGGAAGTTTTTGATGATGTGCTAGAGCAAGCTCGCGTCGCTGACGAAAAGATTGCAAAGGGGGAGACGCATCCGCTCTTGGGAATTCCACTTGCGATTAAAGATAATATACTTATTGAAGGCAAGAAAGTAAGTTCAGCTTCAAATATTCTGGGAACATATGTTGCTTCTTATGATGCCACAGTAATATCTAAATTAAAAAAGGCTGGTGCAGTTTTTTTAGGTAGAACAAATATGGATGACTCCGCAATGGGTGGTTCAACCGAGAATTCAGCTTATGGGGTCACAAAGAATCCACATGATATTTCACGGGTAGCGGGAGGGTCTTCTGGTGGATCTATCGCTGCGGTAGCGGCTAATCTTGCTCTTGGAGCTCTTGGCTCTGACACTGGAGGGTCTGTACGAGAACCAGCAGCTTTTTGTGGAATAGTTGGTATGAAGCCGACATATGGAAGAGTTTCTCGTCATGGTCTTATGGCTTTAGGTTCTTCTCTTGATTGTATTGGTCCTGTTGCTAAGAATGTTGAGGACACGAATATTATTTATCAGGCAATTCACGGAGCAGATGTTTTAGATAGTACAACTATTACAGATACTACTTATGAAAAATCATCTTCTAAAAAAGAATTAACTATCGGTGTACCATGGGACTTGGTTAATGGAGATGGTGTAGACAAAGATGTGAAAGAGAATTTCAAACAATCTACTGAAAAATTTAAATCACTTGGTTTTGAGATTAAAGATATTTCCTTAAAAAATCTTGATATGGCGTTAGCGGTTTATTATATTATTATGCCAGCCGAAGCTTCTACAAATCTTTCGCGTATTGATGGTATGCGTTATGGTTATAGTGCTAAAGGGGATAATCTATGGGAAGTTTATAAAAAAAGTCGAGGGAAGGGATTTGGCAAAGAAGTTCGTCGCAGAATTTTAATTGGCACTTATGTTCTTTCGGCTGGATATTATGATGCGTATTATGGCAAGGCTCAGATGATTCGAGCGATGCTGAAAAAGGAATTTACAAGCGCTTTCAAGGATGTAGATATTATTTCTACACCGACGGCGCCGTTTGTAGCTTGGAAGATAGGTGAAAAAAGTGATCCACTCTCTATGTATTTGGCAGATATCTTTACTATTACGGCAAATATTGTGGGTGTGCCGGCTATTTCTGTACCTTCAGGCTTTAGTGAGATAGAAGGTAAAAAATTACCACTCGGTATCCAGTTTATGGCCCCTCATGGCAGAGAGGATCTGCTTTTCGACATTGGCAAAGAATTTGAATCGCTAGAAACAGAAAATTTGTGATAGAATATTTCTATGGATCAAAACAACATTTTAGGGGATTCGGTTCTTAATTCAAAGTATTTTAATCCTGACTACTTATTCGACAAGGGGGTTACATTTTTTAAAAGTCTCTCGAATGTCACTACTCCTACGAGTATTTTACCTTTATATAATACTATTCTTATCTTTCTGGCGATATTTTTTATCGTAATTATTTTTTATTGTGTCATAAGAATGTTTGAAATCAGAAAAAAGGAGCATCATTACCTAGAGCAGGAGATTGCTGAATATGCACATAAACAGAAAGAAAAAGAAAGAAAGGCGCAACAGAATGAAGAGATTTCTAAAAATCCGAGATGGATTAAAACTTTGAACTATCTTTTTTCGGAGCACGAAAGTGATTGGAAACTCGCGGTGATAGAAGCCGACAGTATGCTGGAAGATTTGTTGGCTCAGCTTGGTTTTAAAGGAGAAACTTTGGGTGATAAATTAAAATCTACAGATCAGATTAAATTTCGTAGTCTTACTCTGGCATGGGAAGTGCATACCATTAGAAACAGAATAGCCCATGAAGGCACATCCTTTTATCTAAGCCAGAAGGAAGCCAAAAGGGTTATAGCCGTTTATGAATCTATTTTCCGAGAGTATGGGTATATATAGAAGAAAGTCTTGCCCTTCATATTCGTTCAAGGACTTCTTCTCTTTATTTATGCCGGCCGTAGGCACTGATTTTCACTTCGTCATTTCATTCCTCAGTGCCTTCTTGCAATTATCTTATCAGTGCCGAAGGCCCTGATGACCGGAGGGAAGAAGGGTTGCGGGAGGCAAAACATAGTCGCGAGTACGCTCTTTGTTTATGCACTGCGCAAATTATAGTCGCACAAGTGCTCTTTAATGTTGCGGGAGGCCGAATCGAACGGCCGTCTTAAGGTTATGAGCCTTACGAGATGCCTCTTCTCTATCCCGCCCATATATTCTATAGTAAAAATCGTTTTTTGGCAACAAAAAATTTGAAAAAGAAGTAAAATATGCTATTCTGAAAACTATGTCGGCGTAGCTCAGTCGGTAGAGCGGAGGACTCATAAGCCTCAGGTCACAGGTTCGATCCCTGTCGCCGACACCCAAAATGTACTTGGAAATAAGCTTGTTTTATGTATAATGTTTATATGCGGTCGTAGCTCAACTGGTTAGAGCGCTTCCCTGTCACGGAAGAGGTTGCCGGTTCAAGTCCGGTCGATCGCGCCGCGTAAAAGGCCATAAGATGGCCTCACGCGGCTTTGCCATGAAGTGGTAAAGACGAGTGAACAAAAAACACCTGATGGTGTTTTTTGTTTTATGCGTGTCGCGTAGAACTTGTTCTTTACGCGACAAGTATTACAATTAGTTTATGTACTATACATACCTTTTAGAAAATCAAAATGACAAAAGCTGGTATATTGGGTATACTTCTGATCTTAAGAAAAGATTAAAAGAACATCAATCTGGTCAAGGTGGTAAAACTACAAGTAGAGGGAAAATTGCCTTGCAACGTGGCGAAGCTTTACGTTGGAAGTTAATTTATTACGAAGCTTATTTAAATAAAAAAGATGCGGAAGGAAGAGAAAGATTTCTCAAAAGTGGTTCGGGAAGGAAATACTTAAAGAAGCAATTGGCTAATTACTTAGAAACTTGACCCCAAGTCCGGTCGATCGCGCTAGTAGATAGTGCTAGAGCTGGTATAATAAACATATATTTTAAAAGTGTAACAAATGTCGAAAAAGCAGGCATTATCACTATGGAAGCTGTATGGAAGATTCTGAATTAAAATCCTTAATATTAAAGGCCCAGTCCGGCGACCCTGATATATTTAGGGTCCTGTACAAGATCCTTTCTCCGCGGGTGTTTCGTTTTATTCGTCCGCGAGCGAGGAACCGCACCGAGGCCTTGGATGCGCTTCAGGATACGTTCATTGATTTCTGGAAGGGTTTGCCTAGGTTCTCATTTGAGGGAGAAAAGGCACTGGATGCATTTTTGTACCGCATAGCGGTGCGGAAACTCTCGCGAGGTTTCCGATTCTGGCAGTCGTATACTGAGCTTGAAGATGTAGAAGACATAGTCGTAGACGATGTCTCTACTCCCACCGGCGATGTGTATGATGTAGGAAAGATGCTCTCTTCTTTAAAATCCGAAGATAGAAATCTGATAACTCTGCGGGACATTGAAGACAAGTCCTTTAGGGAAATATCCGAGCTTTTAGGTGAGAGGGAAGGTGCTCTGCGGGTACGCCACCATAGAGCCATAAACCGTCTCAAGAAAAAATTTAATTATGAATAACGACAAGAAAAAAATTGAAGAGTTGTTCCGCAAAATATCTTATAAGGATATGAGCGTGGAGGAACAAGAGAGTGTTTGGCGGGGCATCATGCGAAAGCAGTCGTCCATATTAACAATTTTAACTTTTAAAAAAACTATGATACCACTAATTATTACGCTTGTGCTAGCGCTCGGAGTAGGAGGAGCTGCAGTATCTGCAGACAATGCCCGACCTGGGGATGCATTATTTAAACTAGATCAAAAGATAGAAAACCTCCGCTTAGGCTGGTCTGCGGAAGGCAAGAAAGATGCGCTTCGATTAAAATTTGCAGGAGAGCGAGTCAAAGAATTGGGCGATATTAAAAATGAAAGTAAGTCCGACCATGTTTCCGGCAATAAGGTAGAGAATATGTCCGAAGAAGATAAGGAAAGTGTATCCCTAGGCATATCAGCTGCGATCACGCTTCTGTCTGGAGTATCCTCATCTTTAGATGCAGAGTCTAGAGCAGAACTTCAGGCTATTACTGATCAGCTCAATGATTATCTGGATGAACTGCCAGAGGACGCTAAGGTAAAAGTGCGTGTGGATGAAGATAATAATCGAGCTCGAGTAGACATAAAGAGCGAGGACGGCCGAATCAAGGTGGATTTAAAGAATGGAGAAATCAAGATAAAGCTCGGTGATAACAAGTCCGATTCAGATGATGATTCCGATGAAGAAGAAAACGAAGACGAGGATGAGGATAAAGATGATGACAAAGAAGATTCAGATGACAAGGATAAAGATGAAGATGAGGATTCTGATGATGAAAATGACAGGGGTGGCTTAGAAATAGAGGCTGAAGTGTTTACTAATCAGACAGTGGTAAAGGTAGAGACAAACGATACAGAGAAAATCTACACCACAAATCTAAAAACCAAAGCTGAGTTATCAGCATTCATCAAGACCAAATATCCTCTTTTATCACTTGCGGAGATCGAGAGTGCTCTCGAAATCGAGATAGAAGATAGAACCTCTGAACAAAAAGATTTGGACTAAACCTAAATCAAGAAAAATTTTAAGCAAAACAGCCATTCATCTTTTGGATGGCTGTTTTGTCGTAAAACCAATAACAGAAGACGAGTGAATAAAAAACACCATTAGGGGTGTTTTTTATTGCATGGGAATTAAACGCAGAACCGGTATGATAAATTTATGGCAACTAAAAAAGGAACAATAGATAATATTTTGGTATCAATTGTATTTGTGATAAAATAGCCGATATTATACATTACTGTTGTTAATATGGATTTAAATTTAAAAGAAAATAAAGCACCAGTTGAAAAAGGTGATATTACTACAAGGGATAACGCTATGGAGGCTAGAAGCAAAAAGCCTGAAGATGTTATAGGATTCTTAAGGGCGCATAATTTTGGTTTTAGAGATGAGCTTGCCGTAGTAAGTGTAGAAAAATTTATTAGATATATGCAAGAGTTTAAACCAGATCCAAATGAGATTTATAATTTAGTAGTAGAAAAGTATTCCTTCGAAGAAAATCATAATCAAACAAAGATTTATAACTACCATCCTCCAGCAACTAAAGAAGATTTTACTTTGTTAGACTCATTTATTGCTGTTTTAGTAGAGGCTGGATATGCTAAAGAGGGGGAGATTTCTAGAGATGTCTGGAGCCAAGAAGCTGAACTTGCTTTGAGTAATGCATTTAAAGATTTTAATGATTATTCAATATCTGAACAAAAGGAATTAAGTGCAAAACATGAAAATTGGAGATCTTGAAGTATTTGAGTTATCAACATATTTATTAAAATATATTTACTCAAAGTGGTTATTTTTTATTTATTAAAATAATATTTACATTTTTCTGCAATAAATCCGTCAGAACTTAAACAAGCACTAATAAAAGCGTTTGAGCTAGCCCCATGGCAAGAAGTGCCGTAAAAATGATAGAATAGAATTATGAACACATGCAGTTCGTATTTGCAGTCTAAAATCTGGAAAATAATTTTGTTTGTATTTGGATTTGTTTTTTTAGTGCCGGTCTTAGCTTCCGCCCACCAACCACGCATCACCGAGAGCAGGCTTACGACTGTGCCTGATCCTGAGGTTTCAAAGGCGTATTATGCAAATCTCGTGGGTGAACCGGATGTGTATGTGATAAATGCTCCCGCGCCATTTGATCTGTATGTCGGCATTTTGGTCCCAGATATAGCGTCTACAAAGAAAGATATTCTTGCAGAAGTATTTAAAGGCGATGAAAAAATAGCGGTAGTAGGAGGCGCCAACGCTACTTGGAAACCTTTCTTTGAGCCGTTCGGGCAGAGTAATTATTTTGACGGTGGGGAATACAAAGCTCGCGCCGAGGCGGGGGTGTATACAATCAAAGTTTCAAATCCAGAGAACACTGGCAAGTATTCACTTGCAGTTGGAGAAATAGAAGCGTTCAATGGCAAGGAAGGAATGAATGCTCTTTCGATGATTCCAGATTTGAAAAGAGACTTTTTTGAAGAATCTCCAATTTCTTTTATCCTCTCACCATTCGGCTGGGGGCTTATCGTTGTTATGTACATCCTCGCGTTCATCGTCGGCTTCATCTACCGTGCGATTTTGAAAAAGTTTGCGCGCCAGTCTGCGCATGGCGCGCCAAAAAACATCGGCAAATCAGACCGCTTGTTTCGCCTCACCATCGGCATTGCATTGCTCCTATGGGCCATCACCACCACATGGAGCCCCATCCTCATCTTCTTCTCCGGCTTCGCATTCTTTGAAGCGATATTTAGCTGGTGTGGATTTTACGCAGCGATGGGGAAAAATACTTGTCCGGTGGATTAAATTTATGAAACGAGAATACTATTCTAATTCAATTGCTCATTTTATAAAATCTGATGTAAACGAGATACTGGGTATACTTACTCGAAATAGTGATTTTGACTTAGGACAAAATCAACGAGATGCTTGGATAGAAGAAGTGAATGTTTTACAAAAAGTTCTAGTTTCTTATTCTGGTTCAATATATTTTGAATACTCTATTCCAAGAATGGGAAAGAGAATTGATGTTGTATTAATTATTGGGTCAGCTATTTTTATTCTTGAATTTAAGGTTGGAGATAAAGAATTTTCTTCAAGTGCATTAGATCAAGTTTGGGATTACGCTTTAGACTTGAAAAATTTTCACAGCTCAAGTCATGATCATTTTATTGCTCCAATTCTTATAGCTACGAATGCAAAAAACATTACTCCTGTTATTTCGTTAACTCCACAAAGTGACAAAGTTCTTTTCCCAATAAAATCGAGCACGGAAACTTTAAAGAATGTCATAGACAATACTCTGGCTTTATTAGACGGTGCTACTATCGACATGACCGAATGGGAAAAAGGAAGATATTGTCCTACGCCTACCATCGTGGAGGCGGCGATGGCTTTGTATCGAGGCCATTCTGTTGAAAATATTTCACGAAGTGATGCGGGAGCAATTAATCTGACGCAAACATCCGAGGTTGTATCGGAAATAATTAAATCTTCATGAAATAAATCACAAAAATCAATCTGCTTTGTTACTGGTGTACCGGGTGCTGGAAAAACTTTGGTTGGACTAAATATCGCGAATAAACATATTGATAAGAAAAATGCTCTGTATAGTGTTTTTCTTTCTGGTAACGGACCACTTGTCGCTATACTACGGGAAGCATTAACTCGTGATAAGGTGTCTCACGAGAAAGAGAAAGGAAATAAAATTACCAAAGGTGATGCGATGCGTAATGTTAAATTATTTATCCAAAACGTTCATAATTTTCGTGATGATTGTCTGAAAGATGAAAAACCGCCGATTGAACACGTTGCTCTTTTCGATGAAGCACAAAGAGCCTGGAATTTAGAGCAAACAGCAAATTTTATGCAAAGGAAGAAAGGCAAACCAGATTTTAATCAGTCTGAGCCGGAGTTTCTAATATCTTGTCTTGATCGTCATCCTGATTGGGCAGTTGTCGTTTGCTTAGTCGGCGGAGGTCAAGAAATAAACACAGGGGAAGCAGGTATTAGCGAATGGATTGAATGCTTAAATCGTTCATTTCCAGATTGGAATATTTATGTCTCTTCTCGACTTACCGATAGTGAGTATGGAACAGGACAGATTTTAAACAAAATTAAAAATCATAAAAATGTATTCACAAAAGATGAGTTGCACTTATCTGTCTCAATGCGTTCATTTCGTGCCGAACATGTTTCTTTGCTTGTAAAGCAAATTTTGGATATGGACGTAAAAGAAGCTCAGAAAACACTTACACAGGTGAAATCAAAATATCCAATTGTAATCACTCGCGATATTTCAAAAGCAAAAGAGTGGTTAAAAAAACAAGCTCGTGGTTCTGAGCGTTATGGAATGATTGTTTCTTCACAAGCAGAGAGACTAAAACCTCATTCAATATTCGTTAAGTCTCCAATGGATCCCATTCATTGGTTTCTTGATGGTAAAGAAGATGTTCGATCATCATACTATCTTGAAGATGTCGCAACAGAGTTCGATATCCAAGGTTTGGAATTAGATTGGTCATGCGTATTTTGGGATGCTGATTTTAGGCATACAGAAAATGGCTGGGATTTCCGATCATTTGTTGGTAGTAAGTGGAATTATATTAAAAAATCCGAAAGACAAATGTATTTAAAAAACGCTTATCGTGTTTTACTCACTCGTGCGAGACAAGGAATGGTTATTGTTATTCCGCCCGGCGATCCTTTAGATCCTACCCGTAACCCAGATTTCTACAACCCAATATTCGACTATTTAAGAAGTATTGGATTTGAAGTAATTTAGGGGAAATGGGGTCAGCCACCATTCATCAAACCAATATGAAAAAAATATACATTGTCGCGGGGGTTGTTGCTGTTCTTCCTCGCAAGGACCGTCCTTGCGAGTGACAAGGCTATTTGGGTCGGGTGGGGGAAATGGTAGAATAGAATTATGAAAGCAATACTTTGTAAAAAATATGGGCCACCTGAGGTTTTGCAAATGGGGGAGGTGCCAAAACCCATACCAAAAGATAGCGAAATCTTAGTCAAAATAGTTGCAACGACGGTAAACTCTGGCGATGTTCGAGTGAGAGCGCTTCGGGTCGAAGGATTTATGAAAATAGTTATGCGACTGGTACTAGGTTTCTCAAAGCCAAGAAAACCAATCTTGGGAACTGTTTTTGCGGGAATTGTAGAGAGTGCTGGCAACAAAGTAAATCATTTTAAAATTGGTGATCGTGTCTTTGGTGCAACTGGCTTCAAAGGCGGTACATACGCAGAATATATTGCAGTTGATGAAAAAAGTGCGGTTGTCATGATGCCTCACAATGCCTCGTTTGATGAGGCAGCTAGCATTGTTTTTGGTGGACAGACTGCAGTCTATTTTTTAGAAAAAGCTGGGATCAGTAAAAGAGTGGGGCTAAAGATTTTAATCATTGGGGGCACTGGAGCGGTAGGAAGTGCGGCGATACAAATAGCAAAATATCATGGAGCAGAAATCACAACAGTCTGTAGCTCAGATGGACTTGATTTGGCGCGCACCCTGGGCGCTACACATACTATACTTTATGATAAGGAAGATTTTACCAAACAAACCAACACTTTTGATATTATATTTGATGCTGTCGGTAAAACTTCTAAAAAGAAGTGTGCCCATCTTTTAAATGACGACGGTGTCTATAAAACTGTCGAAGGATTTGATGTTGCCTCTGATAGTAAAGAGCAATTGGAGCAACTGGGGAGACTATATGAGGCTGGCACATATCAAGCAGTAATCGACAGGACATTTACCATGAACGAGGTTGTGGAAGCTCACCGATATGTCGATACAGGTAGAAAAAAAGGAAACGTAGTTCTGTAAATCTCAAACTAACCACAGTTAGTACATGCTAGCATTTTGCAAAACACTGCAATAAGGAATAGTTATATGACAACGTGCTGTGTTAAAATTCTTTAATGTCATTAAATGGAATTTTAAATTTATTAGGAAAGAAAAAGTATACTCGGTGGGATTATAAAAAATACAAAGAAGACGCTAGAAGTTTGGTGCATAAGAAGATTGGTGAGATTAATGCTCACTATGGGTTCAAGGTGGGTAGAGTGTCCATTCGAAATACCAAATCCCGCTGGGGTAGCTGCTCCAAGCAGGGGAATTTGAATTTCAATTATAAAGTTTTATTTTTACCGCCCCATATTGCCGACTATATAATAGTGCACGAATTGTGTCATATAAAGGAATTCAATCATTCTACGAATTTTTGGAATTTAGTGGCCGAACTCGTGCCCAACCATAAGGCCATCCGAAAGGAATTGAAACAAACAACTTGGAAATACCACTAATGAGTATACAATCTCTATACTAGCATTTTGCAAAACACTAGCATAAGAAAATAGGCGGTGATATAATAAATACACTATGGCACTAGCTTATCGAAAAGTTGAAAGGTTGTTAAAAGGATTCGCCAATCATAACCGGCTAAAGATTTTGGAGTTACTGGCAAAGGAACCAGAGTTATCTGTAGCTGACATTTCAGAGAAACTCAAGATAGGGTATGAAAACACCTCGGATCATATTCGCAAAATGGCTATAGCCGGACTTCTCTTGAAACGTAACGACGGCCCCAACGTCCGCCACAAACTCACCCCTCGTGCAATCTCTATACTAGCATTTTGCAAAACACTGCAATAAGAAATATTGAGAAAAAAATGTTAGAATGGTTCGACAAGTTCACCCTAAATAGATTTATGAAAATTATAGACGTACGAACAAAAGGAGAATATGAGGCCGGGCATATAGAAGGAGCAGTATTGCATGATATCCAAGAAATGATGCAAGGAGTTTTTCCTATTGTGGATAAAAACGAAGCCATCACTGTGTATTGTGAATCAGGAAACAGGTCCATGATGGCCAAGAGCTTTTTAGAAAAAGCTGGGTTTACAAACGTGACCAATGGAGGGGGCATGGAGGAGTTGGTTGAAAATTTAAAAAAAGGTGTATAATATAGTTATGAAAAAGGGGTATAAGGGTAATCTTGAAGAATTAACATTAGCTAATGAGAATTTTCGAAAGGTAATTTATACCGCCAAAAATTGTCAGCTGGTTCTAATGTCTTTGGCCCCAGGAGAAGATATTGGGCTAGAAACTCACGAGGGGGGTGATCAGTTTTTCCGATTTGAGATGGGGAGTGGCGAGGTGGTAATTAATGAAACCAAGTACACTGTATCAGCTGGTGATGCAGTTATTGTGCCGATGGGAGCAATGCACAATGTTGTTAATACTTCTCAAACAGAGAAATTAAAACTATATACTTTATATACACCACCACATCACGAGGATGGAGTTGTAAGATTGACCAAGGCTGATACGCTAAACAACAGTCCTGAATGGTCAGGTAAAACCACGGAATAATTTTAAACAAGTTACAAATAATAAATAGATATATTGATAAAATAAAAGTATGAACACATACAACTGGTACCCCCACACCAAAAACATTGGTATGGGGACATGCTCACAACTTATAAAACCAATATGAAAAAAATAACAGGTATTTTGTTTGTTGTTGGTGCCGTGGTTGTAAACATTCCATACGCACTGCTCATTAGCAATTTTAATTATCCGGACATTTTAAGAGAACCTGCGGGTGTCGTGCTTACTAAATTTGCAGAGGGTGGTAGTGGACTCATTTATACTTGGCTCTTTTTTGCACTTGCAGGATTACCGCTTCTCTTCGCTACCATAATGCTTGGGAGGTTGTGGAGGAACACTTCAAATGCGTTAGTTAGCCTAGCGACTACATTCGGAGTGATTGCGCTTGTTGCTCAGTTAATAGGTCTACTAAGGTGGGTTTTTGTTGTTCCTATATTAGCAAAGAATTATGTAGCGAGCGGTGCTACTGAAGCCATGCAAACAGCTTCGACAGTAGCGTTTCAAACAGTGAATCAATTTGGAGGTGTACTTCTTGGTGAGTATGTCGGCCAACTCTTCAGCATCATTTCAATGTTCCTATTTAGCATTCTCATTTACAAAAAAAAGCTTTTGAAGTCATGGGTTGCTTGGCTTGGTTTTTTGGCATCAGCAGTTTATCTTTTAGCACAAACAGAATTATTCCATACGGTGATACCAACATTCCCTGTAGTAGATATGGCTGGTCTAGTTGGAAGCATACTCTGGATAGTTTGGCTCATCTGCATTGGGGTACTACTTATAGTAGAGAAGAATGAGGCACCTAGTGATGTATAATAGAAATAGCTCAGAAAAATTATTTAATTATTACTAAATCATATGGAATCAATATCAATTAATTATTTAGCAATTTTGGTTGGCGCAATATTGTCTATGGTGATTGGTGCAGTTTGGTATGGACCACTTTTTGGTAAGAAGTGGATGGAGATAATCGGAGTGAGTACACTAGACCTCGAGGCGAACAAAAAGATGCAAAAGGCGTATATGCCTATGTATGGAGTTCAGTTTATTTTGACACTCTTTCAGGTTTTAGTTTTAGCTCATCTAATAGCAGATACTACTAAAGTAGGTGGCACAGAGAGAGCAATTTGGATTTGGGCGGCCTTTGTAATCCCAACTTTAGCTGGCGCGGTAATGTGGACCAATGAGCAGAGCAAGAACAAATGGGCGCGTTTTCTTATCCAGGGCGGATATCAGCTGACAATTTTCATAATCTTTGGGCTACTTTTGCAATATTGGAAATAAAATTATTTACTTATGAGCCATAATCGTGAAAAAGTGCTTTTTTATCTTATTTTTCACGATTATCTTGACAAAAGCGTGAAAATTACTATAATAGTTAGTATATGGCAAAGACACCAGCAGTATTCAATAAAATAAATTCTCTACGAGAGAGATACTATAAGGCTTCTATCGGTAAAGAGGCGCTTATTTCACTCGTCAGTGAAGCGGAAATTGCCGAACAAGTTTATAACTCAAATGCTATTGAAAACAGCACGCTTACTCTTGAGGAAACAGAAAAAATATTGCTTCAGATTAATCTTGATAGGTTCATTAGTGAGTGCGAGATTTTTGAAGCTAAAAATCTCGCGCGGGTTGTTGAGTATATAGGGAAACGAGCCAAAGAGCAGGAATTAACACTTGATGTTATTTTGTCTCTCCATAAAATGCTGATTTCAAATATTCGCGACGACATTGCCGGAAGATTCAGGAAAGATAAAGAATTTGTGCGAGTAGGCAGTCACATTGCTCCCGCCCCACAAGAAATACTTGAGAGATTGGAAAATATGCTTGTAGAATATAATGCTAATAATCATGAAAGTATAATAAAGCGCATTGCTAAACTACATCTTTCATTTGAGTACACTCATCCATTTTGTGATGGTAATGGACGCATTGGTCGCGTGTTAAATAATTATCTTTTAATCCGAGAAGGTTTTGTTCCTATTAATATAAAGTTTATTGATCGAAGAAAGTATTATGATGCGTTCAAAGAATTCGATGATAAGAGTAAAACGGAAGTAATGGAAGAAATAGTTGCAAAAGCCCTTACTAATAGCTATCACAAGCGCTTGGCTTATTTAGAGGGTAAAAAAATTGTTCCATTGGTAGAATATGCAAAATTCCAAAAGATTTCTCACTCAAATCTTATAAACAAAGCTACACGTCAAACTATCGAAGCCTTTTTGGAAAAAGGTGTTTGGAAAATAGGAATCGAATACAAGAAAAAATAGACGGCGTGTATTAATTGACGCACGGGGTTAAAAATGTTTAACTGTAATCAACATATATTTCTTTTAACCATAACCATTGATGATGCATAATAAAATTATGAATAAATGTAAAATTGCTTTTTCCTCCTTACTCATCCTTGGACTCGTCTTCCCGGTGCAGTTCGCATCTTTTTCCTATGCCGAGGAGACCATACCGCTAGAGAATGAAGTTGCCACGAATGAACCGATAGTAGCACCATTTCCAGAAATCTTGCCCGAAGTAACCGAAGAAGCTCCCGTCGAAGAACCCAAGGAAGAGGAAATAGTAGTACCGGAAATAAAGATTCCTGACATCACTCAATTAAAGGCTTCATTCGTGAGCGTTTTTAATAATTTCCTCAGTTTCAAAAAGAACAGAACTCACGGCGAGATAATACAGTATACCCACCGGACACTCAAAGGGGATTTAGAAGGCGACACAGGCCAGATGGAGACTGGCGCGCGCGATTATGTGGAAGGTGAAATATTGGTGAAGTATAAAGATAACAAGATCAATTTGGATACAAAAGCCGGGAGAAAAATCGTCTACGGTTTCTTAAAAAACGAGTCGCTGGAGCAAAAGGATTCTATCCCTGATACCAATCTGGCGGTTTTGAAAATTACGGATGAAACATCCGTCGAAGACAAGGTGGCCGAACTGGAGAACAATCCGAACATTGAATACGCCGAACCCAACTACAAGCTCGAGCTGGCGACTATCGACACGGACGATACCTACAAAGATATTTTATGGGGACTCGACAATATCGGCCAGGAGATCGGCGGCGATTTCGGAAAGAGTACGGGTACGCCGGACGCCGACATTGACGCACCGGAAGCATGGGCAATAAACGAGGGCACGAACGGCGAGACTATCGTCGCGGTAATTGATACCGGAGTTGCTTATGACCATCCTGATCTCGCAGGGAATATGTGGGATGGGACGAACTGCGTTGATGAGAATGGGGATTTGATACCGGGCGGATGCAACCACGGTTATGATTTCGAAGACAACGACAACACGCCGCTCCCGACGAATCCAGATTATGGGTACCACGGTACCCATGTCGCAGGAATCATAGCGGCGGAAAAAGGCAACGGGGAAGGAGTTGTCGGTGTCGCGCCGCATGCGAAGATCATGGCCCTGAAATTTGCGCTTGACGACTTTTCTGAAGCGAAGGCAATTGATTTCGCTATAAAAAACGGCGCTAAGGTCATCAATGCAAGTTACGGTGGACCGTTTTTCTCGCAGACGGAATACGACGCGATCAGCCGGTTTAAAGATGCAGGAGGAATTTTCGTAGCGGCGGCGGGAAATTTCTCATCCGATAATGACGATTCTCATTTTTACCCCTCGGATTATGACCTGGATAATATTATTTCAGTCGCCGCGACAGATAACAACGACAATCTGGCCTCCTTTTCTAACTACGGATCCATTTCGGTGGATGTGGGCGCACCGGGTCAGGATATTTACAGCACCTTCGTCACCGATACGACGACAGAAGAAACTTTATACAATGAAGATTTTGACGACGTGATCGCGCCCGACTTGCTCGAAGCCTGGGTAAAAGGCGGGACCGACAACAATTGGGGTACTTATCATTTTGGTCGGGGTTTTTTTCTCGGCAATGTCCTCTATGGCGATGTTGTCAATCTGCCTTATGCGCCGACAGCGGACACGACCGTGAGTTCGTCAGGAATAGATTTAAGCGCAGATGAAGCGGAGCTGAGTTTTTCAACGGAGTGTGATACCGAGTATAGCGAAACCGCCTGGAACGATTACATGTCGCTCTCAATGAGCAATGATAATGGCGCTACATATACGGAAGTATTTAGGTGGGACGAAGAGATCCTGGATGTATTTAACGGAGAATATCCTTTAAACGGAGACGGTGGAGCCGGTTACAGTTTCCAACATTTGCCTGTACCAAGTGAATACTTGAACAGTAATTTTAAATTTCAATTGAGATGGGTAGCTAACGGGAACGAGGATGTCGGCGGTGGGGAAGGTTGCTCTGTAAATAACATCAAGTTCACTCAAATAATACACCATTCCTCACTCGATTATTCTTATTTGAGTGGTACATCCATGGCTACTCCCTATGTCGCAGGGGCCACAGCGCTTCTCTGGGGATACAAGCCTAACCTGATCGCTTCCCAGGTCAAAGATGCGATTTTAAACTATGGCGACCCGCTTCTCAGTCTGGAAGGGAAAACGACAAGCGGCAAGAGGATAAATGCCTTTAACACCTTGAATCAGTTTGTACCCGTTCCTGACTCTACCATTCCGGTCATCACCCTGGTCGGGAATCCGGTTATAAGTCTTACGATTGACCAGGCTTTTGTCGACCCGGGAGTAACCGCTTCGGATGATATTGATGGAGATATCACTGCGAATGTGATCGTGGGAGGAAACACCGTAAACCCAACGATCGTAGGCACATATATAATAACTTATAATGTTACCGACTCATCAGGAAATGCTGCTGAAGAAGTGACTCGCACGGTAAAAGTATCCGAGCGTCCTTCTTCCGGCGGCGGAGGCGGGGGTGGTGGAAACATTCCAGTTCCCAGGTACCTCCAGAGCCAGAGCTGTCCACCCGGGGACCTTTTTAGCACGCTTACAGGCCAAAAATGTACTGATAATTCTTTAATCCCGCAAGTCTTGGGTGCACAATCTTACAATTTCACTGCATTGCTTCACAAAGGTTCGACCGGCTCCGAAGTTACAGAACTTCAAAAGAAACTCGCGACTATCGGCCTTTTCATGGGGACGATTGACGGAAAATTCGGTCCTATTACAGATAATGCTGTTCGTATGTTTCAAATAAAATACAACCTTAAGGCGGATGGAATCGTAGGACTGATGACACGTACGGCTCTGAACTCGCTTCCGACACTCTAACCGTAGCCTTTGCATTCTACGGGTGTAGTGGACGGGGAACTGGTATAATAAATATATGATTTTTGAATGGGCTGTTCGAAAAAAACTATTTAGAAACATAAACCATGTTCTTTGGTTTATGATGAGTGTTTATATATTGGCGCTTGTAATCACTTATTACTTTTACCCCAATTCTAAGATAATTATTTTCTTGCCAATTGCTATTCATCTTACTGCTTTTTTGCAAGCAATTTATACATATGTGAAGAAAATTTCCAGCGAAACAATAAGTAAGGATTGTATTTGGTGGAATTTATTTATGCTTTTAGTTTATGTGGCTATATTTTTTATACTAAATTTATCTTAAATTTAGTATATAAATATAACCAGTTGGGGATGTTTACAATTACTTGACAATTGAATATAGATTGGTTTACAATTAACCTTACAATGTTAAATAAGGAAAAAATACTTGAAATAGCAAGAAAAAAAGGTCAAATTCGCACAAAGGACTTCCTGGGTCTTTTTAGTGTTTCCAGACAATATACAAGCATGCTTATTGGACAGCTTGTAGAGAATAAAGAACTTATAAGAATTGGTTCCACAAGGAATGCCTTTTATGTGTTACCAGAATACACAAGAATTCATCCACACATTTTACCAAATAAATTTTTTAGACGGCTTAAAAATACTCACTTAGAGGAGCACAAAATTTTGGCAGAAATAGAAGAAAAATTTCCAAAGATTTCAGAACTAAAAGAACACATTCGTAATATTTTCATCTTTGCATTTTCAGAAATGTTGAATAATGCGATTGAACATTCACAATCAAAAAATATATCTGTTGAGATTTCATTAACTGGGGATGAACTTTGGTTTATTATAAATGATACTGGGGTTGGGGTATTTAGAAATGTCATGAGAAAGAAAAAGTTAAAATCAGAGCTCGAAGCGATTCAGGATATTTTGAAAGGTAAGACGACGACAATTCCAAAATCTCACACTGGACAAGGAATTTTTTTTACATCGAAAGCCGCAGATATATTCATTTTGGATAGTTTTGGGCAACAAATGACCATTAATAATAAAACTCATGATGTTGTGGCTAGAAAAATAAATGCTAGTAAAAGAGGCACAAGAGTCGTGTTCAGAATTCAAACTAGTTCGCATAAGCATTTGAGCGATGTTTTTAAGAAATATACCAATCTAAAGGATGATAGTGATTATGGTTTTGATAAAACTGAAATTCGGGTAAAGTTGTATACGGCTGGTGGAGTAAATATTTCACGTTCTCAAGCGAGGAGAATTCTTCATGGTTTGGAAAAATTTAGAATTATATCGTTTGATTTTGATAAGGTGCCAATGATTGGGCAAGCATTTGCAGACGAGATATATAGAGTATTTCATAATAAATATTCAAGCATTGAATTACAAGAAATTAATATGAATGAAGCTGTTAAGTTTATGATAGAGCGCGCAAAGAACGATGCAACAAGGTCCTAAAAGAAAAAGTAAGAATATTATGGCGCGTCATTTAATAATTTAGAATGTTTTTTCCCTTAAATTTGGTATATAAATACAACATTATAGTGCTGAATTGTAGTTCTAACTTCGTACGTTCGTTTCACTCAGTACCTACGGTCCATTAAGTCGAGCAAACAAAAAAGAGCCATAGAAACTCGCAGTTATTTTTTTTAAATTGCGAAATGCCTGTTTAAGTTTCTGGTAGTCATTTCTTTTTAAGACAGCAATAGGGGATACAAGTTCTCGCTTTTATCCTAAATTTGTTATATAAATATAAAATCAAGCCGTTGTAGCTTAGTGGTAAAGCACGTCATTGGTAATGACGAGACCGTGAGTCCGATCCTCACCAACGGCTCCAGGGCAGAAAGTAACAAAAGCAATTTTTAAAATGCAATCTATCTAGCCAAGCTTTGGGAGTGTTCTGCTCGTCGATCAAGAAAATAATGATAGGAGTACCTATTTTATTTTCTAATCTTCTGCGCAAGGCATTTGAAAAAATCTTTTGTTCCTTTAAAAAGCCGATATAGTTCAGTGGCAGAACACTACTTTCGTAAAGTAGGAACATGGGTTCGATTCCCATTCTCGGCTCCGCAATCAAAGAGAACGATTTTTTGGTAAAATTTTATCAAAAAGGTGTACTGTTCCTGTAAGGAAGGACTGAAAGATTTTTCTGCTGAAAAATACTTTTGGTTTGAGGGAATGCTCCCGTTTTCTTCAGTTGCTTTGCAACTGGTTGAAAACGCAGTCCTGTGGGCGGGCGGGGTTCTTGAGTGGAAAATATGGCTGAAAAATGCTAAAATGAAAAAATGCCATCACTAAACTGGATTGGAAAAGAAAAGATTGTAAATCACGACAAAGAAGTGCCTTTTCGCTTACTCAAAAAAGTTGAGAAATATTCTCTTGGAAAAGATAGTGAGAATTTGATTATTGAGGGCGATAACCTAGAAGCGTTAAAGGCACTCATACCATATTATGTCGGGCAAGTTAAATGTATCTATATTGATCCTCCATACAATACTGGTAATGAAAGTTGGGTATATAACGACAACGTTAATGCTCCGAAAATTAAAGAGTGGTTCAAAAAAGAAGTAAAAATTGATGATCTTACTCGTCACGATAAATGGCTCTGTATGATGTACCCACGCTTAAAGCTTTTGCGAGATTTACTTCGTGATGATGGAGTTATTTTCATTTCGATTGATGATAATGAGCATTGTCATTTGAAAATTATAATGGATGAAATTTTTGGATCAGAAAATTTTCTTGCAAATTTTATGTGGAAAAGAAAAAAGGAAATTTCCAACGACTCAAAAAATGTTTCAATACAGGGAGAATATGTTGTTTCGTACTCAAAAACACAAGGAGTCTCGTTAGCCCTAGAAGAATTATCAGAGGAATATATTAAAACAAGTTATAGCGACCCGACAAAAGAATTTCCATTAGGAAAATGGCGACCTGTTCCGCTCACAGTTTCTAAAGGATTAAGTGGGGGTGGTTATACCTATAAAATTAAAGCTCCAGCGGGTAAAATTCATGAAAGAATTTGGGCATATCCAGAAAATAGTTTTAAAAATCTTCTAGAACAGAAAAGAGTATATTTTGGAAAAGATAAAAACGGTATTCCTCAAAGAGTTATTTACGACTTTGAGAGTAAGGGTAAGCCAACCACAAATTTCTGGGATAATATAGCGACAAACAAAGAAGGTAAGAAGGAAATTATAGATATTTTTGGTGACAATCTTTTTGACACTCCAAAACCTGTTGAACTTATAAAAAAGATGATTAAATTATCTACCGATAAAGATAGTCTTGTTTTGGATTCCTTTGCTGGTTCAGGTACAACAGCAGATGCGGTTATGCAGTTAAATAAAGAAGAAGAAGGTAGTAATCGCAAATTTATTCTTATTGAACTAGAAAAAGAAATTGCTCAAAAAATAACAAGTGAAAGAGTACGCATAGTAAGCAAGAATTTGAACGGACATTTTTCGTATGAAGTTTTAAGCGACCCTCTTTTCAATGCAAATGGAACAATTACAGAAGAAGTATCTTATAATGTTTTTGCTCAATATATTTATTTTACAGAAACGCACACGAATCTAAACACAAAAGAAATCGCTAATCCAAAAATTGGTGAACATAACGAAAGTGAATACTATTTAATTTACAAAAAACCGAAAGAAAATTTGCTTGATAAAAGCTTTTTAAAAAATGTTAAAAAGAGTAAGATCCAAAAGGTTGTGTATGCAGACAAAAATACCTTATCAGACGAAACCCTTAGAGCGTATGGGATTATATTTAAACAGATTCCTTATGAAGTAAAAGTTTATTAAAATATGACAACAATAGATACAAAACAACTTGAAAGTAATTTGGCATATTGGTTTAACTTTGAGCGTGAACAGGTTGATGTTGAACATAAGGGTAATGTGCCATGGACTGATCGTAAGAAAAAGCTAGAAATAATTAAATCAGTTTTTGCTTTAGCAAACAACCCAGAAGGCGGAGTTGTTATTGTTGGGATAGATGCAAATGGTAAGCGGGTAGGTTTATCGAAAGAGAAATTTGCTTCGTTTCAACATGACTCTCTCAATAGAGAGCTGAAAAACCGGATTGGCAATCAAGATGTTCAAGTTGTTGTTGAGAAGAAAGAGTTACCAATGGAAGGAATTCAAAAATTTAAAAGGTTTGTTTTTATTGTTGTACAACCAACTAACGAGTACCCCCTCATTTATAGTGGTAAACTTGAGAAAAATAACGAAAATGAAGGTGATTATACTTCTAATATTTTTTTAAGACCCGGTGCATTGTATATAAGAAACAAAGGTCCTATAGAAAATAAAGAGATAGCGACACCGAAAGAATGGCAAAGTATTATAGAAACTACTTTAAGAAAATATAAATCTGAATCAGATAGAAGAAAAAGCATTGAACCTGAAAAATCTGTTGTGAAATCCGGAGCAGTCAAATATAAACCTCAAAAGAGTCGTTTTGATGATGAACTTATAATAAAAAAATAATTTATGTCTGAATCAATGATAGAAAAAATTAAAAACGGTAAAGGATATTGGTATGTTAGAATACGCCCTGTTGATGAATTTTATAAAAAAAATCTCTTTGATATGACTCAACTAAGGGAAATAATAAATTCAACTCAAGTTCGTTATCGTGGTTGGTATTACCCACACATTCAAAAACCCGCTGTTATTGGCGAAGGGGTACTAGGTGATAGTGTTTCCTTTGAGGGTTTTCTTGAGCATTGGAATTTATACAGGAGTGGACAATTTGAACACTATTTCGCAATGAGAGAGGATTTTACAGTTAGTCCAGAAAAATTAGAAAAAATAAAATCAAGTTTTCCATTTAACAAAGATGACAGTAAAAGCGTTGAAAAACTCCTAGAGATTGTTTCTACTATCTACAGAATGACTGAAATATATTTATTTGCTACAAATTTGGCACAAAATATACATTTTAGGAGCATTACAAAATTTGAAATTACTATTGAACTAAAGGGGGTCAAAGACAGAATGTTATTTGTATGGGAATGGGGAAGAGAATTGTGGTCACCTTATATTTGTCATCGTATTGATGACACGATTAGATTTCAAGATGAATACAAGAAAGATGATCTTATATTGAATTCTAAAATAATAGCATTAGATCAGGTTAAGGAAATTTTTGAAAATTTTAATTGGGAAAAGCCAAATACAGATTCAATTTCTACAGATCAGGACAAATTTTTACAAGGAAGATATTAATTTATGCAACTCAAAAAATACCAACAAAAATCAATAGATAAACTTAAGGAATATTTAAAAGAGCTCCAAAAAAGCGGACCGAAGCGAGCTTTTATTTATGCCACCGACAATGCTTACAAGGAAGACTTTTTTGGCGACATACCTTTTGTGTGCATGAAGCTCCCTACTGGCGGAGGAAAGACGCTTGTTGGATGTCATGCTGTACCAGAAATTATGAGTTCAGTTTTGAATCATAAAATGGAAAAAGGTATTGTTCTTTGGTTTGTTCCATCTGAAGCCATAAAATCTCAAACACTCAAAAAATTCAAGGACAGAAAAGATTGGCACAGACAATCATTGGATGTTGCTTTTGATAACAAGGTGCAAGTTTTCTCAAATGAGGAAGCTCTTCGACTTCGTAAAGATGATGTGGAAAATAATTTGTGTGTCATTATCGCTAGTTTGGAAGCATTTCGAAAAGAAAAAACTTTGCAAAAGAAATATAAGGTTTATCAAGAAAACGGAGAAATGGTAAACCATTTTGAAAATGTAAAAAATACAAAGGGATTAGAAACTGATGCTGATGGTGAAGTGATAAATTCTCTCGCAAATGTGATTCGTATGAATAGTCCGCTTGTCGTTATTGATGAGGGACACAAAACACAAACACAATTATCTATTGATTTTATAAAAGATCTAAAACCAAGCTTTATCATTGAATATACAGCTACACCTCGTTCAGGAAGTAATATTTTAGTGGAGATATTTGCGTCAGATTTGAAAGAGGAGCAAATGGTAAAAATACCTATTGTTCTTGAAAGTGCTGTACAGTGGGAAAATTCTTTGATTCGAGGAGTAGCAAAAAGAAAAGAACTAGAAAAAGAAGCGAATAAAAATAAAGCAGAATATATCCGTCCGATCGTTCTTATTCAAGCAGAATCGGAAAGTCAGGTTAGGCAAAATATTACTGTAGAAAAAGTTAAAGAATGGTTACTAAAGGCAAACATACCAGAAGACGAAATTGCGATCGTCTACAAAGATACAAATGAGATTGCGGGCATGGATTTGTTTTCTAAAAAATGCAAAATTAAATACATAATTACTGTAAATAAAATTGCCGAGGGTTGGGATTGTTCTTTTGCTTATATTCTCGTTTCTCTTGCAAATGTTGGTGCAAAAATCGCCGTTGAGCAGATTATCGGCCGAATTTTGCGTATGCCATACGCTAAGCGTAAAGAAAATGAGGATTTGAATAGAAGTTATATATTTGCTTCAGCAAAGAATTTTCAAGAAGCGGCGAATCAAATTATTTCAGGACTTAAGGAAAATGGCTATGATAGTTTTGATTTGATTGATGGCACAAAGAAAGATCAGAAATATGAACGAGAAGTAAAAAGGGCTTTTAAAAAAGATTTAACAGTACCAATGATTAGTTATGATGGCGAAACACTTTCGTTTGAAGATTTGATTGGCGGAGACTTTGAGCTTGTAAAACAGGATTATGAGTTTGGTTTTGATATTCATTTTGACAATGATGGGCGTGCGATTCTTGATGTGCAAAAAGACAACGAGTGGACACGAGGAGTTCAACAGTCTCTCAATCTGAGATATCAAGACAAAAATATTACAGAAACAGAACTTATTGAATGGCTAGACAAGCGTTTACGATTCACAATTTTGGAAAAGAAAGATAAGGTGGCTTTTCTTACGAAAGCACTTAATTTCCAGCTTAAAAAACGAACACTAACAGAGTTGTCGGTTAATAGATATATTTTTGTTGAAAAATTAGGCGAGCATATTCAAAATGTTTTAGAAATATATGCAAAGAAAAAATTTGATGATTTAGTGAAAAAAGGGAAAATTATCACAAAAGCACTTGCGAAGTTTCCAGATACAATCATTTTGAAAGATAAAATTCCACAGGAGTATAAAAAGAATTATTACGAGGAATTAGACAAGCTTAATGGCGAAGAAAAAAACTTTTTGGATAGATTAGATTTAGGTACATTGCCAAATATAGAATTTTGGGTACGCAATCGAGAAAAAGTTGATCCATTCTATATTCAAGGTTGGCAGAAAAATAAATTTTACCCAGATTTTGTGGCAGTTACGAAAAAAGGAAATATTGTTGCTTTAGAATGGAAAGGAGAAGACAGGGTTGGGAATATAGATACAAACTACAAAGAAGCTATTGCGAAAGTATGGGAAGATTTAGGAAAAGGAAAACTACATTTTTTCTTGGTGCATAATAAAAATATAGAAGAAGTATTGTCTGAAATTAAAGGCTTATAAATAATATGAATTATCAAGGTGTAATAATTGAAGAAAGTTTGGGCGATAAAGAGGTTTTGAATAATGTAAAAATTATAAAAACTAGAGTTAGTCCTGTTGTAGAAAAGCACAGAACTCCTTGGGTTAAGCGGTGGACTATGCACACTGTTGAAATTCTCGAACAAGATGCCGAAAAAATTGCGGAGCAGTTAAGTGAAGATTTAGACAAAGAACACGCTTGGTATGCTGATTTCAAAAATGAAAATTATCATTTTATAATTTATCGCGGAAAAATATTTAAGGTTGATCTAAAAAATCCTATATTTTATAAAGAGGCTAAAAAATTTGGTATAGCACTAGGTATTCCGGAATATCAAGTTGATTTTGCACCCAACGATAAAATTTTTGAAAGTACTAATTTATGACCAAAAGAGATTTACTCAAAAAAATTAAAAAGGAATTTCCAGAATTAAAATGGAAACATGCTCAACATAATGTCCAAGGTTGGGATCATTATGTAATTATTTTAGACAATAAATACGTCTTTCGTTTCCCTAGAACTAAGCATTATTTAGAGAGATTAGAAAATGAGATTTCGCTACTTAAGTATTTAAGAAACAGAATCAAAATTTCTATTCCCCAATACACGCACATCGCCAAAGACAAGAGCTTTGCTGGTTATTTACTAATTCCGGGCGAGCAATTAAAGAAAAAAGTATTTAAACTAGTATCTAATAACACGAGAAATATTCTTGCCAAACAAGTCGCAGATTTTCTTTCTGTTTTGCACAAAACACCAATTAAAATTGCTAACCAATACACCACTAAAAAAGTAGACACTCAAAAATTATATAAGGAATTAGTATCAAATATAAAAAAATATATTACATCTAGGTTTTCAAAAAGAGACCAACTTTTAACAGAAGAATTTTTGAAGGAATTTAAAAATTACTTAAAATTTCCCAATAAAGTTTTTACTCATAATGACCTTTATTCTAGCCATATACTTTTCAATAAAAATAAAAAAACAATTTCTGGTATTATAGATTTTGCTGACAGGCGAATAGATGACCCTGCACGAGATTTTGCAGAATTGTGGGATTATGGAAATAATTTTGTTCAAGAAGTTTACAAACACTACAGAGGTCCAAAGGACAAGGATTTCTTAAAGCGTTCAATGATGTATTATAAAAGAATCCCTTTCTGGGAAATGGTTTCTCGATTCCAAGGTGGACGAGGTAGTTTTAGAATGGGATATAAAATGTTTAAGTATAGATTTTTACACAAAGGTATTTTTAATTAATTTTATGTCGGACTACCAAAATACAACCCAAGATACCCCAACTCCGGATTCCAGACCTATAATGCCTTCCGATACCCCCGAAACAGCCCCTGAGGCCCAAAACGCCCCTAAGGATGGTTTTACCCCTGAAAGCTCAAATAACCCTTTAGATATAGGGAATGCTGGTACGGCCGAACCACAAAATGGGCATGAAAACCAAAATTCTCCCTCTGGAGAAGCTGAAAGCGAACCAGTTTCTGAACCCGTCGAAGCTAGTGAATCTCGAACGGCTCAAACACCAGTAAATGAGCCATTAGCTTCTAAACCCGAGCCGATACAAACACAATCAAAATCTTCTCTCGCCCAACAACTTTTAATCTCCGCTCGAAATGCAATTCAATTTCGGAAAAGAAAGAAACTAGATCGAATTCTTGAATTGTTCGCGAAGCGAACAAGTATAACTAATGATGAAGTAGAAAAATTTTTGCATGTGTCAGATGCAACTGCAACTAGGTATCTCTCGCAATTAGAAAAAGAAGGAAAAATTAAACAGAACGGAAAAACTGGAAAAGGAGTTTTGTATGTTAAAATATAGTTTTAGAATTAAAATATGAATATTGGCTTTACAAAAATGCATGGCTTGGGGAATGACTTTGTGGTCATTGATAATATGAATGGCCGGATAAAATTGTCGACAGAGCAGATTGTTTTTCTGTGCGACAGGCATAAGGGTATCGGTGGAGATGCTGTGATTCTCGTTGAATCTTCTAGCACTGCGGATTGTTTTATGAATTATATAAATAATGATGGCACCTCTGCCGAAATGTGTGGGAATGGTGTGCGGTGTGTGGCTAAGTTTTTTAAAGAGGAGATTTTACCTAAAAAAAATTCGCAGACAAGTTTTAAAATAGACACCCGTGCAGGAATAAAAAATATAGAACTTTTAGATGATGGAACTTTTTCAGTAAACATGGGTAAGCCAATTTTTTCTAGTATAGATTTTCCTGATAAATCTCTAGAGCTTGAAGGATTCTTGTATCATTTCGTTTCTATTGGGAACCCCCATGCGGTCGCGTTTGTGGAAGATTTAGATACGTATGATTTACTTACACTTGGACCGAAAATAGAAAATAATTATAATTTTCCAAATAAAATAAATAATCATTTAGCAGAAAAGATAAATAATAAAGAATACAAAATGAGAGTTTTTGAAAGGGCTTGTGGTATTACTCTCGCTTCTGGTACTGCAGCTAGTGCTGTGTATGCAACGGCTCGGAAGCATCAAAATGCCGAAAAAGAAATAACTATACAAATGCCTGGCGGTAAATTATGCATGTCTGAGAATGCAGAAGGTGATATAATTATGCGTGGTCCCGCCGAGAGTGTCTATGGCGGGATGATTGAAGTAAGATAATTTATGCAAAAGAATAATAAAGTTTTTGAGGGGGAAAAAGCAGTTGCAGAATACCTGGCCCCGGGTGCTTTGGGCCCGACGCCTATAGTCGAATTACCAGAATCTCTGAACCCCTTTACCAAAGATGGCGTGCGAATTTTCGTAAAGCTTATGCAATTCGTACCACTTTCAAATATTAAATCCTTACCTTCTTATAAGATGCTTGAAAATATTTCAAAGCAAGAACTTAAAAAAATTAAAAATCTTGTAGAATATTCTTCTGGTAATACTGTACTATCTCTAACAATACTTGCACGACATTTTGGTATTCAAAATATGCATGCCGTTATTACTCCTGATGTTCCAGAACATAAAAAGCGCTTGCTTCGTTTGGTGGGTGCCAACCTTCTTATTTCTCATGGGAATCCGAGTCCTGGAGTTTTTGATAAAAATGGAGGAATTTATGATGCGAAAATATTAGGACAAAAACCTGGTTGGCATAATCTACACCAGTATATCAATAAAGGAAATAAAGAAGCGGCATCAAAGTATGTTGGGCAAGATTTATGGAAACAGCTTGGCTCCAAGCTTTCTATTGTTGTAGCTAGTATGGGTACAGCTGGGACTATTTCAGGCACAGGAGAGTTTCTTAAAAATAAAAATAAAAATATTAAAGTATTAGGAGTAGCAATCAAACAAGGTTCAGAAATTCCAGGACCTCGTGGTGAAGTAGCCATACATAAGCTTGGCATTGAGTGGAAGGGGATAGTGGATGATGTTGTTTCTGTGACAACCCGTCCTGCTTATGAAAAGAGTTTAAAACTTATTCGGCTTGGGCTTTTTGTTGGTCCTTCTACGGGCATGCAGCTTTCAGCGCTTTTGACTAAATTAACAGAATATAAAAAGAAAAATAAGTTAAAAAATTTACGCAATAAAGACGGGGAAGTAGTTTGTTGTTTTATAGCCTGTGATACAATGTTCCCATATATTGATGATTATTTTGTAAATTTACCAGCGAAATTTTTCCCCAAGATTAAACATTTATAAAAACATATATACGCTATCGCGTATATATGTAAAATTGAAATTATGCCAGAAGATACACACGACATAGAAGAACAAATAAAAAAGTTGGAGGAGGCCATGGTAAACCCGCTTTTTTGGGAGGACAAAGGGAAAGCGCAGGCGACCTTGCGCGAACTCGCGGATTTGAAGAACAAAAAAGCGGGTCTGGGTAAATATGACCGTGGTAATGCCATCCTCACCATAATTTCCGGTGCCGGTGGCGAAGATGCTGAAGATTTTTCATCGATGCTTATCGAGATGTATATGAAGTATGCGAATAAAAATGGCTGGGAAATTTACGCAATTCATGAAAATAAAAACGACCATGGGGGGTATCGGAATGTTTCTGTGGAAATAAAAGGTAAAGGCGTTTATGGAAATTTAAAATCCGAATCCGGTGTGCATCGCTTGGTGCGAATTTCTCCTTTTGATGCAAAAAAACTTCGGCATACATCTTTTTGTCTCGTTGAAGTTTTGCCGAAATTCTCTTCGTTGGAAGAGCGTGATATTGTGCTCAATCTGGAAGATTTAAAAATCGAATTTTCGCGTTCTGGCGGGCCTGGCGGGCAGAATGTGAACAAGAGGGAAACGGCAGTGCGGATAGTTCATATGCCGACCGGCATCGCCGTGCATGCTTCGACCGAGCGTAGTCAAGAGCAGAATCGAGAGCAAGCCATGGCGATCCTGCGAGCGAAAATTTTCAAAAAAGCTCAGGAAGAAAAAAGAAGCACAGAAGAAGCTATGAAATTAAAAAATACGGAAATAGAATGGGGCAACCAAATCCGCTCATATGTTCTGCATCCCTACAAAATGGTCAAAGACCACCGCACGGATGCCGAGACTTCAAATGTCGATGCAGTTTTAGATGGGGAGATAGACATTTTTATTGAGGCGGAGAAGAATCTCTAACTCTTGACTTATATATACAACAATATATACTGTATATATGAATAACGCAGTAATAAATTTTAATACAGACTCAAAGGTCAAGAAGGAATTTATAAAAACCCTAGACGAAATGGGGCTCACTATTTCTATTGCCCTAAATCATGCTGTCAGAAAAATTATAGTCGAAAAAAGAATAGAATTTACCACTCCTGAAATACCAAATGTTAGATTGAGAAAGGCGTTTAGAGATGCGCGTAAAGAGTATGCAACTGGAAAAATGAAAATTTACAGAACTCATGAAGAACTAGAAAAGCATCTCTTGTCTTTATGATTGATGTATTAACTAGTAAAAAATATAACAAATCTTTTAAAAAGAAAGATAAGTTTGTGCAGAAAAAAGCCATTGCGCGGATTAAACTTTTTAGAGAAGACCCATTTAATGTTTTATTAAATAATCACGCACTTAATGGCGAACATGGAGATGAGAGAAGTTTTAATGTAACCGGAGATTATAGAATCACTTTTTACCACGTTAATGAAAATACTGTAGTTTTTACTGATATTGGCACTCACCCGGAATTGTATGGATAAATATTTTTTTAACTCGTGGATCTTTTCATTGCCTTGTGATCCAAGATAAAGCCAGAGTATAGGATTTGGTATGGGTGATATAGACATTTTCATTGAGGCGGAGAAGAATTTGTAAGTTCTAGTGAAATTTTTTAATTTTTATGCTAAAATGAATGAGTGATTTACTTTAACAATGTTTCCAAACTCTATAAAGATTCTCTGGCGCTCGATGATGTGAGTATTACGATTGCGGCGGGAGAGTTTGTCTCCGTTGTTGGGCACTCGGGAGCGGGTAAGACTACACTAACTAAGATGATTTTAGCTGAAGAGAACCCTTCTACGGGAACAGTTTTTTTTGAGTCCATCAATGTGCATACATTAAAAAACAGCGACTTAACCCGGCTTCGCCGTCGTATTGGAGTGGTTTTTCAGGATTTTAAATTGTTACAGAACAAAACTGCTTATGAAAACATCGCTTTTGCTATGGAGGCGGTGGGCAAGACGGACGAAGAGATAGCTTCTGATGTTCCACATGTGCTCGAGTTGGTGGACTTGGGTAGTAAAATTTTTCATTTTCCAAACCAAATGTCCGGGGGTGAACAGCAAAGGCTCGCTATCGCTCGGGCCATCATTAATCAGCCTGAGATAATAATTGCTGATGAACCGACTGGTAACCTGGACCCAATAAATACGCACGAAATAGTTCAGATTTTGAAGAAGATAAATGATCTTGGCACGACAGTAATTCTGACTACGCACAACCGTGGAGTTATTGATTCGGTGGGGAAAAGAGTAATAACTATGGAAAAAGGGAAGATAATTCGAGATACAAAACATCACAAGTAATTAGGTGCTAGTTTCTAGGTGCTAGGTTCTAGTTTTTAAAAATGAACGCAATGTAATGAACTATTTTACTTTTATTGAAATTCTTGGATCTGTTTTTTATTTGCTTCAAAATATATCCTTAAGTCTGGAAAAGAGAATTGGTTGGTTATTGGGACTTATTGGTGCAATTGCTTATTTTATTGTTGCTATACATAAAGGATCTTTTGCCTATTCCGTATTGGAAGTAATGAATGGAATTATATTTATCTTTGGAATATTTGTATGGCAAAAATACGAAAATGTGGAAAGAAAAGTTACACTCACTATGAGTGTCCTAGCATTAATTGGTATTTTTTTTGTATTTTTTCTTAATTTAGGATCACCAAATTGGATTTTGGAAAATTTAATGGTAATTGTATTTGTTTTAGGTATAGTTTTTTTAGTTTTGCGTAATCCAATTGGCTGGATTCTTTATATTTTAGGGCATATTCTTTTAATTGCTTATGCATATCTTTTGGGAACCTACTTTATTTTAATTCTTCAAGTTGTATCGTTACCATTTGCTTTTTTAGGTTATAAGAATTTTAAATTAAAAAAATCTAGATCATTAAATGACCAATTCTGATATAAAATCCTATAAAGACCTAATTGTTTGGCAGAAAGGGTCTGAACTTGAAACACAATTGTTTTTATGTAAAGATCTATACGCTTTAGATGTAAAAGAGTGTATAATGCTACTGGAAGAAGTGAGTAAAATTCTTCGTGTTATTATCAGTAAACTAGAACCTAGAACCTAGAACCTAATCTATGATGACAGCATTAAAAAGAATAATTAAAGCAGGATTTATAAATTTCAGGCGGGGAGGCTTGGTGTCTTTTGCGGCTGTTCTGGTGATGACGATTACTCTCTCCGTCATTACTCTGATTATTTTATTGAACGCGGTATTGTATTTTTCGTTGAACTCTATAAAAGAAAAAGTAGATGTGACGATTTATTTTACCGTAGATGCATCCGAAGACAGGATTATGCTTTTAAAATCATCTCTCCAAAAATTACCAGAAGTGGCCGAAGTTTCTTATACTTCCGCTGATGAAGCTTTGCAACTTTTCCGTACTCGCCACGAAAGTGATTATCCGACCATAGCTGCTTTAGACGAGATAGGTGTCAACCCTCTCGGCGCGTACCTTAATGTAAAAGCTAAAGAGATTTCGCAGTACGAAAATATTGCAAACTTTATGAAGTCTGACAATGCGCTTGTCTTGGGTTCGTCTTCCATTATTGACAAGGTGGATTATAACAAAAACAAATTAGTTATAAATCGGCTGAATTCGATAATTCTCGGTGCACACAAACTTAGTTTTCTGATTACAATTATTTTAATAATTATTTCTGTAATTATCACTTTTAACACGATCAGACTCACCATTTTTATTTCCAAAGAAGAGATTGGTGTAATGCAGCTGGTGGGCGCTTCCAAGATGCATGTTCGTGGGCCATTTATGGTTGAAGGGGTGATTTATGGTATTATTGCGACTTTGATAACTTTGGTTCTTTTCGTGCCGACTACGGCGTGGGTCGGGTCAAATATGACTGTATTTCTGGGATTAAATATGTATGATTATTATGTTTCCAATTTCTTCCAGATTTTTGCAATTTTATTGCTTTCCGGTATAATCTTGGGGGTGGTATCGAGTTTCTTGGCGATTAGAAGATACCTTAATAAATGATTAGTTAGGTGCTAGTGACTAGTTGCTAGAACCTAGAAGCTAAAACCTAGAACCTAATTTATGAAAAAACCGAAATACATTTTTGTGGTGGGAGGCGTAATGTCGAGCGTAGGTAAGGGTGTCGCCGCCGCATCTATTGGTAAGATTTTGCAGTCCCGTGGTTACGCTATTGCTAACCTCAAGTGTGATATGTATGTAAATTTAGATGCAGGTACGATTCGTCCCGCCGAGCATGGGGAAGTTTTTGTCGGTGAAGACGGCATTGAAGCGGACCAGGATCTTGGTAATTATGAACGATTTACTGATCAAGTTTGCACGAAAGAAGACTACATTACCACTGGTCAGATTTACGCGGAAGTTATCAAGCGTGAACGCAATTTGGAATACGGCGGGGAAGATGTGGAAGTTTATCCGGATATTCCTAAAGAAATAATCAGACGCATAGAAGCTTGCCAGAAAAAAAATAAATCCCAAATCACGATCATAGAATATGGAGGTACGGTAGGGGAATATCAGTTATTGCCTTTCCTGGAAGCTGCCAGAATGATGAAATCCAAAAATCCCGCAGATGTTTTTTCCATTTTAGTAAGTTATCTGCCGACTCCAAAATTACTCGGAGAACAGAAATCAAAACCGACTCAACACGCTATCACTGACCTTTATTCAGTCGGTCTTAATCCGGATTTCGTTATCTGCCGGTCCGATCTTCCAGCCACTTTGGATGTCAAAAGAACTATTAGTAATGTTTGTAGTCTTCCGATAGAGCGAATAATCTCTGCTCCAGATGTTTATTCTATTTACGATGTTCCGGTTAATTTCGAAAAAGATAATCTTGGAGTTACTTTGCTTAAAGCTATGGGTTTACCACCGCGCAAGAGAGATTTAATCGAATGGGTTCGTTTGGCTAATAAAATTCCAAAAATCACAAAGGAGGTTAAAATTGGTATTGTCGGCAAATATTTTAATTTTAAATCAGTTAAAGATACTTATATTTCAGTGATTGAGTCGATTAATCATGCGGCTTGGTCACAGAACTTAAAGCCAAACATTATTTGGCTAGATTCAGAAAAATACGAAAAGGATGTTTCGTTATTAAACGAACTGGATAAGCTGGATGGGATTATTGTTCCTGGTGGGTTTGGTACTAGGGGTGTGGAGGGGATGATCCTGGCGGCAGATTATGCCTATCGGAAAAATATTCCGTATTTTGGCTTGTGTTTAGGTATGCAGATTTTAACTATTTCTTACGCTCGCAATATTCTAAAATTTAAAAATGCCAACTCGACGGAAATGGATCCTAATACTCCTTATCCTGTAATTGCGACTATGGCTGATCAAGTTGAAAAAATAAAAAATAAAAATTATGGGGCAAGTATGCGACTCGGCGCTTATGACTGCGTACTCTTAAAAAATACTGTTGCGGCAGAGGCGTACAAAGCTTCCCAAATTTCCGAACGGCATAGGCATCGATACGAAGTTAATACAAAGTACATCACTGAATTAGAAAAAGCAGGGCTAGTATTCTCTGGGCGGTCTCCCGATGGGGTTTTGATGGAAATAGCTGAGCTTCCAAAAAATAAACACCCATTTTATTTAGGTACGCAGTTCCATCCTGAATTTAAATCCCGCCCACTTACACCGCATCCATTGTTTACAGCTTTTATCAAAGCTTGTGTGAAGAAAAACTTGAAATAATTTCCCTAAATAACTTTTTAGGATACAACCTGCGCGCAATGCGAACAACGCTTTGCCTCGAGAGGGATCTCGCTAAGACACTCTTTACATTTCTTGGTCGTTGGGTCTGCGGGTGGTTCTTTGCGAGAGCGGGCTATAAGCACATTCATTGGTTTAACCACAAAGAAGAAAATTGTGCTCGCAACGAGAATAAATGAAATCAAGGCATTAATAAAATGGCCGTACATAAACTGACTGCCGTTTATGGTAAATGAAAGTTCACCAAAATCAGGCACTTTGCCGACAGCAGCAATGATCGGCGTGATAAGGTCACTTACCAACGCCGTAACAATTGCGCTAAAAGCAGCACCAATCACGACACCAACTGCTAAATCAACCACATTTCCTCTTAGTAAAAATTGTTTAAATTCCTTAAGCATAAATATTACATTAGTTAATGTATAATAATAATGGATATCATAACAGATGTATTATCCAAATGTAAAATATAAATACCCTAAAACAGCTAGTCTATTTTTTGGCTGAGTGACTTAATGATGCGTGTGTGAAACATCTGAATGATTATATTTTCCTTTATAACCCTTGAGCCAGTAGACAGCTAAAAGAGTAGTTATGGGAACAGTTAAAATAAGACCAATGCTTCCAACGACAGTTCGTATGATTTCTGTAGCGAAAATTTCTTGATTAATAACACTACCCATAGAAGAATCTCCGCTCGAAAAAAGTAGTAATAAAGGCAAAGATGCACCAGTGTATGCAAGTGCTAAAGTATTAACCAATGCGCCCACATGTTCTTTGCCTACACCTAATGCTTTTTTATAAATTTCTTTTCGAGAAAGATGTGAAGCCGAGTTATAAAGCTCCCTTACAACTGCAGCTTGAGTTACTGCAATATCATCAAGTACACCAAGAACACCGATCATTATCCCTCCGAGAAGTAGGCCAGTAAAATCCAACATACCTCTTGTATTTAAGTTCAAATAAAAAGCTTCCTCTGTAGCAAGACCAGTAAAGCGAGCCAAAGTAACGCCGATATAGGCAAGAATACCGGTCAATATCACGGCAAGGACAGTTCCAGAGAATGCGACGGTAGATATTCGATTAAAACCGTGAGTAAAGTAAATAGCAAGAAAAAGAATTACTGTAGCAACCGCAATACTGGTGAGTATAGGGGGATAGCCATTAAGGAGACTTGGAATAAGAATGTATAGAATTACAAAAAAACTTCCTGCTAAACCAATTAGCGACCGCAATCCTTGTTTCCCTGAAAAAAATAAAACAACGGCTACAAATAAAGCAATAAAAATTAATATAACTGGGCGACGGTCTACATCTCTAACTGAATATGTTTCTCTCCCATCTAAACCATCAATAGCATGATAAAGAAAAATTTTATCTCCTGCCTCAAGAGTAATAAAATCATTATCTATAGTTATCACTTTTCCTTTTTGATCGCCTTTTAAAATTTCAACTGTTATCGTCTGGTATACACTTTGCAAATCAGTACCAGGAACTTTTTTTGTCTCCTGACTTGCAACTTCTATTACTTTTGCTTGTATGATTTCAGTCTTGTCCTGTATTAATTCTTGCCCTTTAACCGAGAGAGGAGTAAACACCGCGCATAAAAGGCTAAGGGCGATTACATGAAATATAAAGTTTTTTAAAATTCGCATACTGGTATTTTACTACATAATTAAAGTTTCCCCCAATTTCTAGTTGCAAATGATTTGCATTTAGAATAAAGTAGGTAAATGGAAGATTTATTAAAAGGGAAGGGATACAAAATAACAGGAGCGCGGTTGGCAATTCTCGATGTCTTTAGCAAGGCCAAACTTCCCTTAAGGGGAGAAGATGTTTACAAAGAATTAAAGAGGGATAAAAATAATAGGGTCATAAACGAAGCAACAGTATATAGGACACTGACTTCATTCGCGGAAGGCCACATATTAAAAAGAATTGATTTCAGAAAGGGATCAGCTTATTTTGAATTGGCTCTCGAGCATCATCACCATATTGCCTGTATTAAATGTGACACAGTTGAGGATTTTGAAAGTAAAGATGTCGAGAAAGCTCTTGGAGGAATAGTTCGTAATTCTTCACAATTTATCAATATACAAGACCACTCTTTGGAGCTTTTCGGGTTTTGTAAAAAATGTTCATAAAATTATGATATACATTTATGCTCTATTGAGCACTGTGGTAGTAAGTTTGGTTTCATTAGTTGGAGTATTTTTTCTTTCTATAAAAGAAGAGTTTATCCGTAAATACATTTCCTTGTTTGTGAGTCTAGCAATTGGCGCTCTCTTGGGTGATGTTTTCATTCACTTAATTCCAGAGTCATTTGAAGAATTGGCAAATGGCACTCATATTGGCTTGCTTGTTATTGTTGGTCTTTTCCTCTTTTTTATTTTGGAAAAGTTTCTTCACTGGCATCATCACGAAGATGACACAATGGAGAAACATATTCATCCTGTAGGGAAGTTGGTTCTATTGTCAGATGGAGTTCATAACTGCATTGATGGAGTTATTATTGGAGTTAGTTTCCTGATAAGTGTGCCAGTTGGAATTGCCACAACAATAGCAGTTATTCTTCATGAAATACCTCAAGAAATTGGGGACTTTGGTGTGTTACTACACGCTGGTTATTCTAGGAAGAAAGCATTGTGGTTTAACTTCTTGTCTGCCCTAATGGCTATTTTAGGAACCCTATTTGCTTTTATTTTAGGAGAAGCTGGAGAAACCTTTACAGCTTGGATTTTGCCTCTAGCCGCTGGTGGATTTATTTATATTGCTGTTGCTGACTTAATTCCAGAGTTACATAAAACAAAGATAGTAAAAGATTCCCTCATGCAATTTTTAGCTTTAGTTTTGGGAGTTTTATTGATGCTTGCTTTAACTTTCCTAGAATAGGGTATCTCCGATTATGATCATCTAGCCCCTTTAGTATAGCTAAGTCGGCTTCTATGAAAAATAGCGAGGAAGTGATAAAATTACTTCTATGAGTTCAAATTCCATTATAGTATCTAATCTTACAAAGAAGTTTTCTTTCTCGGCAAGAAACGAATCTTCGGGCTGGTTAAAAAACTTGTTCTCTCCTGAGAAAAAGGAAATTATAGCTGTTAATAATATTTCTTTTTCAGTAAAACACGGAGAACGGATAGCCTTTATAGGTCCAAATGGAGCAGGTAAATCTACTACCATTAAAATGCTTACTGGTATACTTTTCCCGACTTCTGGGAATGTAAATATACTTGGGTTAGATCCGACAAAAAACAGAAAGAAACTCGCTTATCAAATTGGTACGGTTTTTGGTCAGCGTTCCCAACTTCTACCGAATCTTCCACTTACAGACTCACTTGAATTCTTTGGAGTTATGTATGACATGTCCGAAAAAGAAATTAAGACAAGAATTACTGAACTTATTGAGCTTTTTGATCTTGATTCCTTTATTACTCAACCTGTTCGTAAACTTTCGCTTGGACAGCGTATGAGAGCAGAAGTTGCCGCTTCCTTGATTCATAAACCAAAAATTATACTTCTAGATGAACCAACAATTGGTCTTGATGTAGTAGCAAAAAAGGCACTTCGAGATTTATTGCTCAAAATAAATAAAGAAGAAAATACTACAATATTCTTAACATCTCATGATGTCGGGGACATAGAATCACTCTGTGAAAGGACGATAGTTATTAACCATGGAGAAGTCATAAAAGATTTACCCACAGAAGACCTCTCAAAAACTTTTATTTATGAAAAATATATTGACCTTGTAGCAAAAACAAGTTTTGAGAATTTTCCTGAACTTCCAAAAGGAATAACATATTCTTCAAAAGACAAAAACAAGATAACTGTTATTGTTGACATCAAAACAATCAGTGTACAGAATTCTTTAAAAGAATTACTTACTTTATTTGAAGTTGAAGATATTGATGTCTATAACGCTGACCTTGAAACAGTGATCCGACATATTTATGAAAAAGATTCGCAAAAGCTTTAGGCTACCAATTAAAATACTTAAAACTCTCATTAAAGATTCTATCCAGTATCCTACTAGGATTGTAGTGGATACTATTGCCATCTTGGCTCGGTGCGGAATACTTTTAATTTTATATTGGTATGTATTTAAATTAAGTAATGGTGTTATAAACGGCACTACGTTTATTTTTGCGGCGTGGAGCATTTTCTTTTATTTTTCGTTTATGTTATTACGATTGCGTGATATTTCAAGATTAATGATGCAAGATATTCAATCTGGAAATGTTGAAGTATTATTTAGCAAACCCATATCTTATCTTTCGTATCGAATGTGGTGGCAAGTAGGCTCGGGTCTGTATTCCTTTGTTGTTATAACAATATTAGCCGCTATCGCATTAGGATTGATTATCGGTCTTCCTTACACAATGGTAATTGGTATTTTCATACCTACGCTACTTTTAACCTTTCTATGTGGAATAGTTTTATCACTGTTTATGTATGCCATAGTGGGTCTTTTATCTTTCTGGATAGAAGATATAAACCCAGTATTTTGGATTGTTGATAAGATAGTTATGATTCTTGGAGGTTCTTATCTTCCAGTAGCGTTATTTCCTCCACTTATGAAGAAAATTGCCCTATATACTCCATTTGGGGCTTCTCAATTTGTAACCCACACTGTGTACGAATCTTGGCAAACGAATTGGTATCAACTGGTAGGTATTCAACTATTCTGGATTGTTCTATTAGGCTTAGTTGCGTATTTTATGTTCCTTAAAGCTAGGGAGAAAGTCTCCGTAAATGGAGGATAATTTTATGATGAAAGAAATAAAATTTGCTTTATATGCAATAAAAAAGAATATACAAAGTAGCGCCGAACTCAGAACAAGCTTTGTGATGAATATTATTGGTATGAGTATTAATAACATAGTTTTTATAGTTATTTGGGGATTTTTCATAAAATCAGTCGGTATTATTAACGGTTGGACAGTAGCCGACATAGTTGGCTTACAAGGTTTCGTTGCTCTCTGTTTTGGTATTGTATTTTCTGCAGGAGCAGGAATTAGAAAACTTGCTGATTATGTTGCTTCAGGTGCATTTGATCGCTTCATGCTTTCACCGAAAAATTTGCTTGTAAGAATTGCAACATCGTCGTTTGGGGCTTCTGCGGTGGGGGATATAGTTTTTGGTGTTGTATGTTTAGTTATCTATGCTGTTCTTATTCAGGCAAGCATTTACCAAATTTTACTTATAATTTCTCTTGTTATCATTTCAGTAATTGTGTTTTTGTCAGCGGCGTTGGTTGTCTATTCAGCCAGTTTTTATTTCACAGATGCTGATGCTGTAACCAAAAGTCTATTTGAGTTATTTTTGACGCCGTCATTATTTCATGGAGGTGCATTTCAAGGAGTAATGAGATTTATTTTTACTTTTGTTATTCCTTCTCTTTTAGTTGGAACCTTGCCAGTTGAAATAGTGAGAGATGCTTCATTGGAAAAACTTTTACCAGTCTGTGTTCTTACTGTATTATGGTTTATTTTTTCTATAAAAATATTCAATCGAGCTGTCAAAAAATATGAGAGTTCTAATTTTATGACTTTTGGTAACTAAGCAAAGTATCTAAAAAATCTTAAACTAAAAAGCACCCACTCGGGTGCTTTTTAGTTCTGAATACCGCTCTCAGCGGGTATGCTATGACTGAATAGTTTGTCCTATGCGTATCAGTCTCACCTGACTTAGCATAGCACTGCTGGGAGACTAGGATTCGAACCTAGATAATATCCTCCAGAGGGATATGTCCTACCATTAGACGATCTCCCAGCCCTACTAAAAAAACTTTTTATTTTTGAATCAATTTTTTAAACGCATTACCACCCTTCCAACTCTTTACCTTCTTTTCTCTTTCTCGTGCCTCATTCATAGATGTAAATATTTCTGTATGTACTATATTCCATGGCTTGCCTGGTTTTGTGGATTCTACATCTCCTCGATTGTGTCGCGACAATCTCTCTTGAACCCCGATTTCTGTTATCCCTATATAATATTTTCCATATTTGTTTTTTAGTATATAAAGATGGGTCATATTTGTGTCCTACTTCACCCCGCCTCGCCTGCTCCCGCGGTGGCTGGCGGGGCAAGTTAGACGATCTCCCAATTTATATAACAATAATACAAAAATACCTTTTAATCAATGATTTGCTATAATCTAAACAATGATATACCACCTTAGAACCCCAAAAACATTTCGGAAATACAAAAAATTCATGGCTGAAGAACTTTTGCCAGGGGTATGCAGTTTATGCACAAAAGATAAGTCGATAAAAAAATTTAAACATTGGAGAATTGTGGAGAATCGATTTCCATATGACCTTATAGCTAAAACTCACCACATCATCATTTCGAGCAGACATGTAGTTTACGACAAACTAAACAAGGCCGAGAAGAAAGAACTTGATTTGATTAAATCAACATACATACAAATCAAATACCAAATGTTTATGGAGGCCACAAAAAAAAGACAGTCAGTCCCGGAGCATTTTCATATACATTTAATAGTATTCAAGGACTAAATTTAAACATCAGCAAAAGGATTAACTACACACCGTTTTTACTAGAGGTGAATAACTGTTACAATATAAACATGCCTTTTATTGAACCTATTCGCAACTGGTATGGCCGTTACGAGCGGCCCATTTCATCACTGTCGCTTATCCTCGGATTCGTTTTTGATATAGTCACACTCAAGCGCCTGGATACCTTCTGGGAAAATTCTTGGATTTTAGCGCACTTGTTTATTGTCGGAATTTTTATAATTCTTATCCACATCCAAGATAGCGATGTCGGAGACGAGGGTAACCCGAGTAAAATGCATTTCTGGTATGTTAACATTTTGCAATTTTTCTTCGGGGGGTTGCTCTCCACTTACTTGGTATTTTATTTCAGAAGCGCGGATATATTGGTGGCTTGGCCGTTTATTTTGATCCTGGTTTTGGCCTTTATCGCTAATGAATCTTTGAAACGGCACTATGTCCGGTTTAGCTTTCAAATAAGTTTATTTTTTCTTTCTATATATTGTTTTTCAATCTTCCTTGTACCGATAGTTTTGCATAAAATCGGTGCATGGGTATTTTTGCTCTCTGGACTGCTCAGTCTTTTGCTGATCGCCTTTTTTATTTTGGTATTATTTTATTTTATAAAAGATAAAAATAATCATGCTAAAACAGAAAGCATGAAGATGATCCTGCTCTCGATTTTCGGCATTTTTTTTGTGGTAAATTTTTTGTATTTCACCAATCTGATTCCACCCATTCCGCTTTCACTTAAAGATGCTGGGGTGTATCATTCGATTAAAAGAAATTCTGAAGGGAACTATGATGTCACTTATGAGGATCATGGTTGGCGGGGGTATTTCAAGTTGTATCCAAATTTTAGCAAAATGTCCAGCGAGTCAGTCTATGCCTATAGCGCAGTATTTTCACCTCGGGGACTAGATTTAAATATTTTGCACGAGTGGCAGTTTTATAATGAAAAGACAGGCAAGTGGAAGACGGAGACCAAAGTAAAGCTACCCGTTGTCGGTGGGCGAGACAATGGTTTCCGAACATATTCAATGCGGTCAAATCTGGCATCAGGGAAGTGGCGCGTGAATATAAAAACTACCCAAGGTCACACTATTGGCCATCTGAGGTTCGCCGTAGTGGGGGTCGGTAGTGGGCCGACACTTTCCTCCGGCGTGAAAGAGTGATACAATTCTGTGGTGAAAAAAGTTTTACAAGAGGGCAGGCGGTATGTGCTTCGGTTTGACAGGGGAGAAGAAATCATTTCTTCTTTTAAAACTTTTTGTGAGCAAGAAAACATTATTTCTGGATTTTTCTATGGATTGGGAGCCTGTAAAAATCTCAAGCTTGCTTATTATGACATTGAAGAAAAAAAATACTTGGATAAAGAATATCCGGAGGATATGGAAATTGCCAATTTAACTGGGAATATTAGTCAGTCTGATCTGGGGCTTGTTATTCATACTCACGGTACTTTTTCTGGTAAAGATTTTGCGGCGATTGCCGGTCATGTAGTGTCTGCCGAGGTGGCTGTCACCTGCGAAATTTTTCTAATAAAATTTGAAGGCCCTCTTGCCAGAGAGCTCGATTTAAAAACAGGACTTAAGCTTTTAGATTAGGTGTGATAAAACTCAAATGTTTGGTATACTACTTAGCGATGAAAAAAAATATTATTTGGCTAATGCTGGCCCTGTTTTTAATACTGGTATTATTTTTTATTTTCCCAGAGCTTTTTAGTAGTAAAGTATCTTACCCTGTCACAGAAAATGGAGCTAGTTTAAAGAATGAGGAAGATCAGATTGTTGTCAAAAAAATTACCTTGCCGCCGCTCGACACTGTGGCCTACGACAAGAAAATGCTCGAGCTTGCCAATAATCCAAAACCCCCACCGTCCACCACCAAAGTTGTCAAAGATCCAAAGACTGGTGTGGAAACAACTGTAACAATAGAACCCAAGCCACTTCCACCAAGTCCCTGGCCGGTCAAAACAGCATATCCAAACGCTGGTGCAGTTCTACCTTTTTCTCGCATCATTGCTTATTATGGAAATTTATATTCCACAAAAATGGGGGTGCTTGGTGAATATCCGGAAGACATAATGTTGGCGAAGCTAATGAATGAAGTAGAAAAATGGGAAGCTGCAGATTCTACTACTCCTGTTGTGCCTGCGCTTCATTACATTACTGTTGTGGCTCAAGCTGGTGCTGGTAAAGATGGAAAATATCGTGCTCGTATGCCAAGCACAGAAATAGATAAAGTTATAAAAATGGCAGAGAAAATTAATGCTCTTGTTTTTCTGGATATTCAAGTTGGGTTTTCTAATTTGCAAACGGAAGTTCCTTTGCTTGAGAGGTATTTGAAATTACCCAATGTGCATTTAGGCGTTGATGCTGAATTTTCTATGAAGAGTGGTATCAGGCCGGGGAAAATTGTGGGGACACTGGATGCGACGGATATAAATTTTACGACAGAATATTTGGCAAAGATTGTGAAAGATAATAATCTTACCCCAAAGATTTTAGTGGTGCATCGCTATACACAAAAAATGATAACGAATTATAAATTAATCAAAATATTGCCGGAAACACAAATCGTAATGCATATGGATGGCTGGGGCGGAGCGGCCAAGAAAATGAATACTTACAAACAATTTGTCTACAAAGAGCCAGTGCAATTTACCGGTTTTAAATTGTTTTATAAAAATGATATTTTAACTCCGGGTACTGTTTTAATGACACCCGAACAATTATTAAAACTAAACCCCCGACCTATTTATATCCAGTATCAGTAAGATATAATACTAGGATTTGGAATTATGAAAGAAGAATTTATAAAACAAAAACAACCAAGACCAAGAGCAAGTGATTTAAATCCAGATAATTTTAGCGTGGATAATCAAGAAGTAATGGAGTGGTATAACGATGTCGTTAATTATTTAGAGAATGGACCTTTAAAAGGAAGAACGCCTCTGTCTCTCTTTGAGAAAAGAGATCTTAAAAAATGGGTTAAAGAATGTCTGATTAGAAATAAGTATTTAGAAGCTAAAATTAAAATATTTCGGTCCAGAAAAAATAAAAGGGCTATGGGTGATCACAGAGAAAATCCAACATCTTTTGCCTATTTAATGTTCTTTAATTATTATGGTTTAGATTTCCAAGAATACATTGATCTTTATGGTGATAGCGAACAAACTGATCAACGATTCTATAATGATTTAGATTTTATTCGTCGGCAAATGCATTCACTGTAATTTGTTTTGTATTTTTATGTTATAATATATATATGAAAAGAATATATATTGTTGTTATTTTAATAATCGTGGCGGGAGTATTATTTTTTGGATTTAAGAATAATAAATTAGAAGCTCCTGTGGTTGAGGATGTAAAGGAGTTTGAGGGAATTGTTGTTGATGATGATTTAAAAATACCACCAAGGGCGTGTACTATGGATGCCAAAATGTGCCCAGATGGAAGCTATGTAGGCAGAACTGGACCCAATTGTGAGTTTGAAGCTTGCCCAGTAGTTAAAAAAAATGAAGTTAAAGAATTTGTTGTGGTGGGTAAAAATTTCTCTTTTGCGCCTGAGATGATAACTGTAAAAAAGGGGGACAGGGTTAAAATAATTTTTAAAAATAGCGCTGGTTTTCATGATTTTAAAATCGATGAATATGGTATTGTCACCCAACAAACAAAATCCCCTACGACAGAAGTTTTAGAATTTACTGCAGACAAAGCTGGTAGTTTTGAATATTATTGTTCTGTTGGTTCTCATCGGGCGATGGGGATGAAGGGAACACTAAAAGTTTCAGAGTAGAACGCTCGTAAATTTATAACGAAAAAGTTGATTCCCCTAATTTGTAGTAGTTATAGCCGAGCTAGTTCTGTTCTTGCTAAAGATTATATAAATAGTATTATAAAAGGATGCATAATAATAACAATATAAAGATTTTTGTTGGAGTAATAGGTGTTTTGATATTAGGAACAATCGCTACAGCAATACTCAGAGGGGGTAGCAATCTTCCTCCGGGTCCCGGCAAATACGATGAGTTTGCGACTTGCCTAAAGGACAAAGGCGCTGTTTTTTATGGAGCTTTCTGGTGTCCACACTGCCAAAATACGAAGAAACTTTTTGGTTCGTCTGCTAAACTTCTGCCCTATGTCGAGTGTTCTACGGCGGATGGTAAGGGGCAATTACAAAGTTGTAAAGATAAAAATATTTCTGGCTACCCAACATGGGAATTTGCTGATGGGTCGCGTCTAAATGGCGAGCTAACACTCGAGCAATTGGCGGAAAAGACAGCCTGTATATTACCTGTAGATACTAGCGCAAAATAAATATGAATACAGAAAATATACATTACCTTAATATGTTTTTGGGAACTGGGGCAATAATTTTGCAGATGCTCTCGGTGGTGGCTCTCGCGATGCTATTTTTCCGTCGCAGTAGGAATAAAGAAAATAAATTTTTAGGTTTTATAGACAAGAATTACTTGGTGATAGGTTTTATAATTTCTTTATTTTCAGTACTTTTCTCTCTAGTATATTCAGAAATAATAAATTACTTGCCGTGCTATTTATGCTGGTTTCAAAGGATTTGTTTATTCCCGCTTGTTCTCATTTTTGGAGTAGCAATCTGGGACAAAGATAGGAAGATAGTAAAGTATACTCTACCTCTTGCAAGCATTGGATTTCTTTTTGCTGTATATCAAAGTTTCTTTTATTATTTTGGAGAAAGTTCGAGTTTACCTTGTGATGCTTCTGGAGTTTCTTGCTACCAGCAACTGGTACGAGAATTCGGCGGGTATATATCAATACCGATGCTTTCGCTAACTATTTTCCTAGCTCTGGTTACTGTCGTTTTGGTCGCTCATTTTTATAAGAAAGAAGATTAAAATAAATTTATGAATAAGTATATAAGTTTTTTGATTGTTGCGGTTGTAATTATTTTAGGAATTTGGTTTTTTACACAAAACAAGGAATCTAATACCAAAATTCCGGATCCGGGTTTTAACGATACGAACTTAGAAAAAGATATAAAACCTATTATTAACCTTGATGATGATAAAATTATGACAAAAGCAACACTACACACAAACAAAGGAGATATTAAAATAGAATTTTTTAGAGCGCAAGCGCCGAATACAGTGGCTAATTTTACCAAGCTTGCCAAAGAGGGATTTTATGATAGAACAAAATTTCATAGAGTTATTAAGGGTTTCATGATTCAAGGTGGTGACCCATTATCCAAAGACGGCAGTAAGGTAATCTTATGGGGCACTGGGGGTCCGGGGTATCAGTTTGCAGATGAGCTAGGCCCTGACAATAAAAATGATATAGGTACAATTGCTATGGCTAACTCTGGGCCAAATACGAACGGTTCACAGTTTTTTATAAACACAGCCTCAAATAATTTTTTAGATAGTAAGCATACAGTATTTGGTAAAGTTGTCGGAGATATGGATGTTGTAAATAAAATCGAGAATACACCGACTGATAAAGGAGATAAGCCACTCGAACCCGTCGTCATAAACAGTATCACTCTGGAGTAGTTTCATGAGGATTTTTCTTGTGATATAATTACATTGGGTCAAATTATTAAAATAATTGATAGCGTCGTGTTAAGTTGACTTGCACGATGTGATTCCGCAGAATCATATGGGAAAAGGAAATAATGCTTATCGAAAAGATGTGAAGAAACCAAAAAAGGCGAAGAAGAAATAGCTTTACAAAACCCCGAAATGCGGGGTTTTGTTTTTGAATCAATATGGTATAGTTTAAAAATTATGACCCATTCGACAAGCTCAGGCCTTCGCTCTGAGACTCAGGCTCGAAGAGGTGATGAAATAGAACCATGAATAACCCCTTCCAAATATTAATAGTCGATCTTGGTAGCCAATATACCGAAGTAATCAGGCGCAGTTTGCGCTATTTGGGTTTTCATTCTGTTATTTTACCACCTTCAAAATCCTTAAAATGGGCGGAAGTTTATAAACCTAAAGGCATTATTCTCTCTGGCGGGAGCGCGAGTGTTTACGAGATTGATGCGCCTAAAATTCCGAAAGAATTATTGAGTTTTGGTGTGCCAGTTTTGGGTATTTGCTACGGCATGCAGTGGCTGGCTTATATCAATAACAAAAGCACTGTGCACAAAGTCCCCGAGGGGAAATCTTACGGACCAGTAGAAGTGAGTTTGAGGAAAAGTAAACTTTTTGTAAACCTGTCGAGTCAGATAAATGCTTGGTCAAGTCATGGAGATTCAGTAAAAAAAGCACCGACTGGTTTCAAAATTATTGCGACTTCTAAGGGTGGCAAAGTAATCGAAGCGATGGAAAATACCAAAGAAAAACTTTACGCGGTGCAGTTCCATCCGGAAGTCGAGCAGACAGAAGATGAAAATATTATTTTAAATAATTTTGTAAAGAAAATTTGCGCTTGTAAACAAGACTATTTTAAAAAAGATGCAATAAAAACCATTTGTAAAGAGATAGGCGAGAATACAAAAAATATTTTAGGTGATAAAGGCGTAGCCATCATAGGAGTTTCCGGTGGAGTGGATTCTACGACACTTGCGGCGATACTGACGCCAGTACTAGGTAAACAATTGAAGGCATTCTTGGTAGACACTGGTGGAATGCGGAAGGGTGAAATAGAAAAAGTTAAAAGTATTGCAAAGAAAGCAAAAATAAATCTGGAAGTGATAAGTAAATACAAAAACAAATTTATCGAAAATGTGGGAAAAAGCATAAATGCGGAAGAAAAAAGAAAAAATTTTCGTGAGGTTTATGGGGAAGTTTTTAAAGAAGTGGCAAAATTTTACGGAGCGACGCACATGATCCAAGGCACTCTTGCCACTGATTTGATAGAGTCAGGATCTACGGGAAAATCTGCATTGATCAAAACTCATCACAATGTGGATTTGAAATTGGGACTCAAAGAAATAATGCCGTTCGCTGACTTTTTTAAATTTGAAGTGCGTGATATAGCGCGGTCATTTGGTTTAGGAGAATTAGTTTCAGGGCGTCAGCCATTTCCTGGACCAGGATTGTATTTACGGGTAGTGGGGGTACCGGTAACCACAGAATTACTGGAGATTGTGCGTGAAGCCGATGACGAAGTAAGAAAAATTTTAGAAAAACATAATTTATATAATAAAATTTCACAAACGATAGTAGCTCTTCTCGGCACGAAGACTGTTGGTGTTAAAGGCGACGGGCGAGTTTACGGATATTCTTTGGTGGTTCGCACAGTAGAGACGGCAGATTTTATGACAGTTAAAGGTTTTTATTTGCCACCTATTGTCTGCGAGGAAATCACCAATACTTTAGTCAAACATCCAAAAATTGTCCGTGTTCTTTACGACTGGACGACCAAACCCCCAGCCACGACAGAATTTGAATAAGGTGGTATAATACATTTATGATTAAGAATATTATTTTATAAATTTTATGGAGAAAAAATCTTTTCAAGAAAATCCTGACAATCACTTTGACACTGAAATGCGTTTGAGGGCATTAGAGGGTGCTGAAGCAAGCCATAGTGCAAAAATGGCTGATGAAGACCGTTTGGGCGTACCAAGCTACGATGAAAGTATGGTTTCAGATTGGATTAGAAACAGGATAGATATACCAAAGGATATGATAGGGGGGAAAGGTGTATTTAAAGTTGAAACAAGTGCACAACCAGAAGGGGATTATGAAAGAGATTTAAAAATACTTCAAGCTCTTACAAAAGATCAGCTAGACAAACTTTTAGCCACAGTAGAAAATGAAAGCAAGAAAGACAAAGGGCTTTTTTCTAAAGGCGATTTACTAAATGGATATGCAATTGATCCTGAAACCTTACAATCTTTACAAACTAGGGACCACCATGGGACGGCGAAAGATCTTGCGCTAAGCATATTGTATAGTATGGATGATGAAAAAATTACTGAAAATACAGAAAATTATTTAATGAGAAGAATCATAGCGGGCATGGTTTTTTTTAAGGTGCCTGGTTTTAGAACTCCCATAATAAAATTTAACCCATTCGTTTCAGTAAAAACAAACGATAAAGTACCTGAAGACAATGTTAAAAAAATTTCAAACCACCTAAAGCGAGAAAGAAAATTATTGCCCATTACTTCAGATTTTCAAGTACTTTAGGATGTTTTTCTTCCTATCTCTAATTCGCGCGAATAGACGAATAGATATAGTGTGTTATGTTATATAAAGTTTTGGTATAATAAAAGAATGAACGAGAAGGAACTCGAAAAAGTTTTAAAAGCGCTTGCTAATAAGCGCCGGGTTGCGATTTTAAAATTTCTCAAGCATACCAAGCAGGCATCGGTGGGGGAAATCGCAGACGCTATAAAATTGTCTTTCAAAGCAACATCAAAACATCTAATGATTCTTTCAAATACAGATATAGTTGAAAAAGAGCAGAGTAGTCTCACGATGCTTTATTTTGTACCCAAGACCAATCATCCAATAGTTTCTAAATTATTATCCATTATCTAATCTCTAATTCGCACGAATAGGCGAATAGTTTAAATATGCAGGATTTTACTAAAAAAGAAAAAGCTTTATTAAAGAAATTGGATACTCCAGCGAAGGTGCAGGATTTTTTAAATGGAATTCCTTTTAATTTTGAAAAAAGGGGAGAGACATTAAAATCCCCATTAATGGTTTTACGAACAAAAAGCGCGCATTGTTTCGAGGGGGCGCTTTTGGGCGCATATATTTTATCTCTTCATGGTTTCACTCCATATGTTTTGCATTTAAAAAGTATCAAAGATGACTACGATCATATCATAACGCCATTTAAGATTGAGGGATTGTGGGGCGCGCTTTCTAAAACCAATCATGCGGTCTTGCGTTATCGCGAGCCAATCTATAAAAATATTCGTGAGCTCGCGATCTCGTATTTTCATGAATATTTTTTAAATGATGGAAAGAAAACTTTGAGACAGTACTCCCAACCTTTAAATTTAAATACTTTAAATAAACCCACCCGACCGAACGGTCGTCCGGGCGGGAATTGGGTAACTAGTGAAAAAGATTTGTGGTATATAGATAAAAAATTAGATAAAATAAAACACTATGACATCATACCTAAAGCGCACATAAAAAATCTGCGCAAAGCAGACAAAATTGAAATCAAGGCAGGGAAGGTGGTAGAATACAAGAAGCCATAAATTCTTGAGGGCTACAAAAATGAGATGTAATCCTTACTTCACTAACGGCCGTCAGTGTGGTAAGATAATCACATGAGGGGACAAATACTTTTAAAGGCTCTGGAAGTGCTCACAGATTGCGCATTGACTCAAGTTGATTTTATTGAGGCAGTGCTTGCGAGTGGTTACGGGGCGGGTTTAGGGAAACTTGATTATGAATTTAGAAAAAGGCGAAGTGTAAGAGAGCGGGCAAATCTCAGAGAAGAGTATAAAACAGAACGCCGAAGGAGATTACAAAATTTTTTATACCAGATGAAACATGACGGATTGCTGGATGCTACTAAAGATAATAAATTGACCGTTTCTATAAAAGGAAAACAAAAAATAAAGGAACTAAAAAATAAATTACCTGGGCGTTACTACCTTAAAACAAAGACAACACAGATCACCATCATTAGTTTTGATATACCAGAGAAATTAAGGAGAAAGCGAAACTGGTTACGGGAAGTGATTAGGAATCTTGGGTTTAAAATGATACATCAGAGTGTTTGGATGGGGAAAAACAAAATCCCTGCAGAATTCATAGAGGATCTTGAGAACTTAAGAATTTTGGAATATGTTGAGATTCTGGAAGCTACTAAGAGCGGAAGTTTGAAGAAATTGGTATAATCTTACTCTACTAACGGCCGTCAGTTGGGTAAGATTTGGATAATTGCTAGATTGCTAGATTGCTAGGAGTCTTCTTTTCTTCTTTTTCATGGCAGTATTCTTTTTGGGTTTTCTGTATTGTTCGTTTTTTTTATTTTCAGTATTTTTAATTATTACGACATTTAAAATGCATCAATATTAGACGATACAGGATGGGGCGGCGAGAATTGGGGAGATGGTTAATTTTCACAAAAATCTTGCTCTTCTCGGAGCCTTGCTGATGCTTTTGTCTATTCCTTTGCCTTGGGTGGTCTCTCTAGCTCTGCAATAGCTTGATCTAAAAAATCATTTGCTTTTTTTATCTCTTCTGCCGTAATTCTATTTTCCCCTGTCTTTCTATCTTCTCCTGTACGTAATCCTTCTTCAAATACTTTAAAATTTTCAAAATCAACTAGCAAACTTGCACTTAAATCTATCCTTGATTCTATCGCATGTAAAAAATATCTAACTATCTTCAGAAAAAAACTTTTTCTGCATTTATATATAGCAAATTCTGGATTTGTTTTTGGAGTTAATAAGTATTCTGGTATTTCATCAATAAAATCATTACGAAAAATACGAAATATTTCTAAATATCGTTCTTTTGGACTTTCTATATTTTTTGTAGCAAGAAATTTTTGATTTAGCGCTCGTGTTTTAGACGTACCCTCATATGCAGTTGTTTGTCGAGCTTCCATTTTTTTATTTTAATACATCCTTAAATGAATATTTTTATAGGAATTTAATTTACTTCTATTATTTTTCTTCTCTTTTTTCTTCCTTTTTCTTTTCTTCCTTTTTGTGTCCGTGAGCGTCGACTTCGTAAGAAGTGTTTTGTTGTTCGAAAAAGTTTACCAGTTCAAATACATCGGTCGCTGTAGACATCCATTTTGCAGGATTAGTAACACCGAAATGTGGTTCAAGTCCTAGTTCTTCCAGCCGGCGGTCGGCCACATACTGTACATATTGGTTCACATAGTCGGCATTGAGTCCTAGAATCCCTTTAGGGAACATATCTTTGTTGTAATTATTTTCAAGACTTACTCCTTCAATAATAATATCTCTTATTTCCTTCGCAAATTCTTCAGTTAGGAGTTCTGGATTTTCTTCAAGAATTGTATGGATGAGCTGAATGCCAAATTTTAAGTGTAGAGATTCATCACGCAAGACCCAATTAATCATTGAACCTAGATTGCGAAGCTGATTTCTCTGGCGGAAAGAAAGAGCTACCATAAAACCAGAATAAAACCAGGTGCCTTCCATTACTATGTTAGTGGCGACTAAGTTCCGCAAGAAATCTTTTTTGCCTTCAGTGGTTTCAATGTTGAGCGTGTCTTCTGTCATTCGGATAAGATATTTATTTACAAAATTTTCTTTTTTTACGATCGAATCAATCTCTAAATGCACACCATAGACTCGGTCGCGGTCAAGCGGGAATGTTTCGAGCACATATTCAAAGGCGACACAGTGGTTCGCTTCTTCAAACATTTGCTTGGCAATGTAGAGGTGGCATTCAGGAGATTTTAGATAGGGATAAATTCCAAGTGCCAGCGATCTGTTGACGATAAGTTCTGTAGGATTAAAAAATGCCATCAAAAATTCTACAGTATGTCTTTCATCCTCAGTCATATTTTTCCAGTCGGACAAATCTTCACCTAGTGGGATTTCGTGCGGGAACCAGCTGTTTCTAACTGCCTGATTGTAAAGGTCGTAAGCCCATTTATAATTCATGGGGTGTAGATTCATGTCTGTTGGGGATGCTTTTCCTAATATCATAAAAATTAGTTTCTAGTTGCTAGGTTCTAGGTTCTAGCAGTTTATTTATTAATCTTTTCTAGTCCCTAGAAGCTAGTCCCTAACACCTAACTCATTGGCAACTCTCGCACAATAACGCATCCTGCGGGTCTTCAGGCAAGTGTATACGCATTGGTTCTGTGTTTTCTTTTTTGATGTTCTCTGATGCTTCAGGGAGAGATGTTGGTGTTTCTATATTTTCAATTATTGGGGTTGCTTGTATTGTTTTATCGCGTAATACTGAGAAGCCTTTTTTACCCAAAGCAGTCCCTTTGTTGACTGTCGTTGTGGATTGCTCGGCGCTGTGGCGTGGTTTCATGTGGAGATAGTAAGTGGTCTTTAGTCCTTTATCCCACGCGCTCGTATAAACATTCATGATTTCATCGATGTCGCGAATTTCTAGATACATGTTGCGAGAAATTCCCATATCTACCCATTTTTGTGCACGCGCGGCGACTTCAATGTAGGCATAAGGGGAAACAGAAAAAGAAGTTTTGTAGATTCTTTTAATATGATCTGGAATTTTCTCAATACTCTCGATGTCTCCGTGATTCTCGAGTATTTGTTCGCGTGTATTTTCCCACAAGTTTTCTTTTTGCAGAGCTTCCATCATATTTGGATTTACCTCAAGATACTTGCCGGAAATTTTATTTCGGGAAAACATCTGGGTGAACCTCGGGTCGATTCCCGGAGAAGTCCCTGCCACTAGTCCAATGTTGGCATTCGGCGCGATGGCTAGGAGTGTGGCGTTCCGCATACCTCTTTTTACTTTGGCACGCAGAGTATCCCAGTCTAAAAGCGGAAGCAATTTTGCTGATTCTTTTTTCACAGTTAATTCGCGTTCGCGATCCACTTCGAGTACTGCTAGAGTGTCTATCGGTACTTGTCCTTTTGACCAGCCCGAACCCTTAAAATTTTTATAACTTCCTCGTTCTTCTGCTAAATTTGCGGATTCATCTATGGACATGTAAGAGATAAATTCAAAAACTTGGTCCGCAAAATCTGCAGCCCCTGTGTCTTCATAAGAATAGCCAAGTTGTTCGATCGAATCAGCGAAGCCCATTAGTCCCAAGCCGACGGCGCGGTTTTCGGAATCTGCGCGAATTGCTTCCGGAATTGGAAGTTTATTAATGTCTACTAAGTTATCAAGCTGGCGAGTGGCTAGACGCACGGATTCTTCTAACCGGTGCCAGTCAATCTGTCCGTTTACAATATGCCGTGGAAGATTTATTGAAATTAAATTACAAACAGCAATGTTGTCTCCATCTGTCGGTAAAGTAACTTCGGTGCAAAGGTTGGAACAATGAATAGTGCCAGTGTTGTTATTGAGCGCGCGCATATTTATAGTATCTTTCCAAGTAAGCCACGGATGGGAAGTCGTTTCAAGCGAAATTAGGATATTCTTGTATTGCTGGCGAGCTGGCATTACACTGAACATCTTCATTTTTCCCTGTTTTGCCAAAGCTACATATTCATTATATCTCTTAGAAAATTCTTTACCCACAAGCTCGTTTAAGTCTTTAACTTCATTGGGGTCGAACAGATACCATTCGTCACTGTTTAAAACACGCTTCATAAACTCATCCGAAATAAATACTGCAGTGTTGGCAGTACGAGTTCTCCTGTAGTCGTCTCCGTTGTTTTGTTTTAAATCTAAAAAATCTTGAAAATTTAAATGCCAATTTTCCATATAAAAACACAACGCGCCCTTTTTTTTGCCACCTCGTTGGACTGCGCGCACAGCGGAATCAATGATGTGCATGAAAGGAACCGGTCCAGAAGAAATGGTATTGTTGGATTTTAGAACTGATCCCTCGGCGCGGAGTTTGGTTACCGCAAGTCCGATACCACCGGTCGCTTTAGATAAAAGCAAAACATCTGAAACAGTTTTTCCGATATGTTCCATGTTGTCGTGAATTTCCATTAGGAAACAATTGGAAAGTTTTGGATTCGGAGTGCCGGCACCGATGTTGGAACTTCCAGCCGAGAGGTACTCCAGTTTAGACATCTTGTCGTAAAATTTCTTAGCCCACCCTGTAGCGTCTTTTTCATTCAGCGACATTCCCATAGCGACGCGCATCCAGAAATATTGTGGCGTTTCGAGTGGAGATTGTTTTTCATTCTTCATCAAGTAGCGATTCTGCATTGTGGAGAGTCCAGAATATTTATACAGTTCATCGTTTTCTATTTTCAAGTGCGAAGCGAGCACTTCTAGATCAAAAATTGTTACCATTCTTTTATCCAAAAGTCCTTTTTCAACTGCATTTAAGATGTAATTTTTAAAATGAGCACTGTGAAGTTTGGCAAATTCTTCTTTTGATATGTTTTTTGACTCGTCGTGATCGTAATCCCCAATGACTTTCTTGTAAATGTCCTTCAAAAGTAGGCGAGTAGCTATTTTGTCGAAATCTCCGCTGTATTGAGTGTTCTGTAGGGCGGCGTTTATGGTCGCCGCGTCCATTTCTTCGGTAGTAATGCCGTCATATAAGGTGAGTTGTGTTTCTGATGCTATTTGGATAACTTTACTGATTGGGTCACTCAATCCATAACACGTCCTTTCGATTGATTTGTTGATTCGGTCGGCATTGAAGGGAACTTTTGTGCCGTCTCTTTTAGTAATTGTGAGTGTCATAGGATAGTATTATAATCTTTCCGCAAGATACAAAGCAAGTTGATATCTTTAAAATTATCACAACAAAAAATAATCGTCACCTCGTCAATACGAGGGCTAGAAAATCCTTTAAAATTTTGGTAAAATGACCTTATGTTTAGAAAAAACAAACAAGAGAGGATTATGGTCTTTGGAACTTTCGATGGATTACACCCAGGACACCTTAATTTTTTCAAACAAGCGAGAAAATTATCCAAAACTCCCTTTTTGATCGTTTCGGTGGCGCGTGACCGCAATGTTTTTCGGATAAAAAAACAATTTCCAATTCTTCCCGAGAAGAACAGAGTAATTTTAGTTGAAAAATTAATTAAAAAAAATTTAGTAAACAAAGTTATACTCTCCGGAATAAAAAACCATATTCCGCATATTATAAAAGAGCGCCCTGATATAATTGCGCTTGGTTATGACCAAAAAGCTTATACTAAAAATCTTCAAAAAGATTTGAAAAATAAAGGCATCTTGATAAAAATAGTTCGTTTGAAGTCCTACAAAGAAAAAATCTACAAAAATAGTTTGCTCCGACCACTTCGCCCGAAAATAATCACCACCCCCTTCGCCTGAAGCGAAGCGCCCCTCCTTTAAAAGGAGGGGAGGGTTACCACCTTGCTTGAGTTTTCCACATTTGTACTTGTGCAGAAGGTTATCTTAAGGTAAACTTCAGGTATGTCTATAAAAACAAACAATATGTCAAGCATTATTGGATTAAAAGATTTGCGTCTCAACACCGGTAAATATGTTTCTGCTATCGAAAAGGGCAGGTCTTTTACCGTTGTTCGTCGTTCTAGGCCCATATTTAAAATGATGCCAGTGGATGAATGGGGGGATGAGGGTGTCTGGAAAACCTTAGTAGACTTTAGGGATAAAAATGGTAATGGTATCAACGCAAGGGATTTGCTTAAAATGTTAAACAAAATAGATAAGAATGAAAAAGCATGAGAAGTTGCTAAGAAAACTTTCCTCTCAAGATAGAAAGCGTGTCACGCTAGCAGTTGGTTTGATATACGCAAATAATTATCAGATGCTTGATGTGAAAAAATTATCTGGTTTTGAAACATATAGAATACGAGTAGGAAAGTTTCGCATTAAATTCATTAAGCATGAAACCTTTAATGAAATAATTGAAATTGTAAGACGCGACGACAATACTTATTCTTAAATTTCTACCATCTCAAGCATATGCGTGGGATAGTAGAAAAGTTAAACAAGTTTGGCAGGCGCGGCGCCCTTGGTGGATATTTCTTCCAATAATTTTTTTAATAATTCTTCTTGTGACACATTCGACTTGCTAGTCTCAGTGCCATTCTCGCCTTCGCTCGTCGGCATTTGCCCTCCATCTCTAGATTCTAAAGTTAGTTTTCCACTTTCTATTTCTTTGTCTCCAATGACTACCCAATAAGGGATTTTATTGTTTTTTGCGTCGCGGACTTTTTTACCGAGATTTTCGTCTTCATTTGCTAGTTCTACTCGAATATTGTTTTCTTTTAATAACTCAAAAATATTTTTTGCATATTCATTATGATTTTCTCGCACGGGTATGATTTTGATTTGCACCGGAGAGAGCCAAAGGGGGAAGTTCCCAGAGTAGTGTTCAATAAGTATTCCCATAAATCTTTCTGGAGAGCCTACAATTGCTCTGTGTATCATGACTGGAGTTTTTTCCTTGCCATCAGCATCGGTATAAGTTAGTTTAAATCTTTGAGGCATTATGAAATCAAGTTGTATTGTAGAAATTTGCCACTCTCTTCCCAGAGAGTCTTTTGTAATTATATCCATTTTAGGTCCGTAAATTGCGGCTTCTCCAACACCTATTTCATATTTGATCTTGTTTTCTTTTAAAATATTTTCAAGAATTTCTTGAGATCTTTCCCAGACTTCAGGACTACCTAGATATTTTTCTGGTTTTTCAGGATCCCAGAGAGAGAGTCTTATTTTGTAATTCATTTTGTAAGTCGTGAGAGCTTTCTTAACTACTCCAAGAATATTCTCAAACTCACTTTTTATTTGATCTTCTCTGCAAAATGCGTGACCATCATCTTGGCAAAAGCATCTGAGTCTGGTTAATCCACTAAGTTCTCCTGGTCGTTCATCTCTATAAAGATTTGCAAAATCTGCATACCGGATGGGTAGGTCGCGATAACTTCTCGGACGAGAAGCATATATTTGGGTGTGTTGTGGGCAGTTCATTGGTTTCAGAAAAAAGTCTTCTTCACTGTATTGTGAACGAACAGTAAGCATGTCTTCTTTATATTTTTCATAATGACCAGAAATTTTAAATAATTCTGCTTTATTAAAATTTGGAGTATGTACTTCACCAAAACCAAGTTCAGCATTAAGTTCTCTACAGAAGTTTATTATGGAGTTACGAATAAAAGCTCCTTTTGGTGTGAACATTGGCATACCGCTTCCGACTAAGTCAGAAAATACAAATAAGTCTAATTCTTTCCCTAATTTCTTATGATCCCTTTTTTTAGCTTCTTCTCTTTGGTCTATATATTTTTCCAATTCTTCTTTTGTTTCAAATGCTAAACCATAAATACGGGTAAGCATTTTGTTTTTTTCATCTCCGCGCCAGTAGGCGCCGGCGACACGGTCGAGTTTGAAAGCATCAATGGGAAGATCTTTGTTTGGATGTTCTAAATGTCCTCCTTTGCATAAATCAACTAAAGTTCCAGATGTATAAAAAGTTAATTTTTTCCCCTCGGAGGCAAATTCCTCAAGCAGTTCAGTTTTGTATTCATTCCAGGCAAATTCCGCTCTAGCTTCTTCTAGTGTTACTTCGCGGCCGGTAAATGTATCCCAAGTCTTTATAATTTCCCGCATTTTCTTTTCTATTTTAGGAAAATCTTCGACAGAAACTGCCTTTGGTAAATCAAAGTCTTGATAAAAACCATCATCAATAGCTGGACCAATGGCATTCTTGGCTCCTGGGTAGAGTTCTTTTATGGCTGTTACCAAAAGGTGTGCCAAGGTGTGTCTTATTTTGTAGGCATTAGTTACTTTTTCCATACTTCTACAATAGCACATTTTTAATTTTTACAAAACATTTCGTTTGCTTTTAACCTTGAATATGCTAATATGTATTCATTATGGTAGTAAGAATGAGACATACAAAATCGCATACGAAGAATCGTCGAAGTCATCATGCTTTGGAGAGTACAAGCTTTACAAAATGTGAAAACTGTAAAGTATTGAAAAGGCGTCACACTGTGTGCTCTCTCTGCGGATTTTATCGCGGTAAAAAAGTATTGGATTTAGTAAAAAAAGCTGAAAAGAAACAAAAGAAAGAAAAAGCAAAGAAGGCACAAGCATAGCGATTAGGCCTTAGGCACTAGGCACTAGCAAATTAACGCTAAAGCCTAACGCTTAGAGCCTAACGCCTAAACAAATGGCAAATAGGCACCTTTCAAGATCAATAGTGCTTCAGACTCTTTTTGAGTGGGATTTCTTGCTTGCCTCGCAGAAGCAGAGCGAAGGCGGGCCTGCAGAAAAAAAGGGTGCAAATTCTCGGGCTGGCCAAATTAAAGAAATATTAAATAAAAATCTAAAAGAATTTGCTTCCGGACTCGAGGATGATAATTTTGTTTTATCTCTCATTGACCAAGTATTGGAAAAACAATCCAAAGTTGATGAAATCATAGAAGCATCCGCACCAGACTGGCCAATAGACAAGATTTCTGTGGTGGACAGAAATATCCTGCGAATTGGGTTGACGGAGCTTCTTTTTGGTGACAGGTCGCAGGTGCCTCCGAAGGTGGCGATAAATGAAGCCATAGAATTGGCAAAAACTTTTGGCGGAGAAAATTCCGGTAAATTTATAAATGGCGTGCTTGGCTCAGTTTATAAGGAGATAGGCTCTCCGGGCAAGGAACAAATTAGTAAAAATACATATGCTGATAAGCCACTCGACATCTCAGAACTTCCAGTAGAAAAAAAGGGCGGAGCGTTGGTTTATACTAAAGGAGAAGATGGTCAATTTTTATTGGCTTTAGTGCATGATGTTTTTGGTTACTGGACTATATCCAAGGGAGGTATTCTAAATGAAGAAAATGAAAGAGAGGCGACAAAGAGAGAAATAAAAAAAGAAATTGGAATCGACATAGAGATAGAAAAAAAACTTGGAGAGAATGAATATGTGGCTTCTCACCCATCCAAGGGAAAAAGTTTAAAAAAAGTAGTTTACTTTTTGGCATATAGCGAGTATAAAGAGTTGGTGCTCGAAAAGTCGAGCGGACTAGACGGGGCCAGGTGGTTTGAACTTTCTCTTATACCAGAATTGCGTATATATAACGACATCATTCCACTTATCAGTAAAGCAGTCGAAATACTGGGTAGTGAAAAGTCACAAAGTTTATAAAGTAGAAAGTAATAAAATGACAAATAAAACAACAGATCTCGCAGATTTTGAGAAAAAAATAAAAATAATTTTTAAAGACAAAAATTTACTTAAGCAGGCTTTCATTCATCGTTCTTACATTAATGAAAACACCGGCACAAAACTTTCACACAATGAAAGGCTTGAGTTTTTGGGTGATGCCGTGCTAGAGCTCATTGTCACCGACTTTTTGTATAAAAAATATCCGAGCTATACCGAAGGGGAACTGACGGCTCTGCGTTCGGCCTTAGTCAATGCCGTTATTATTTCTGAAATGGCTCTTGCTGTCGGTATGAATGATTATTTGTTTTTATCAAAGGGTGAATCCAAAGATAACGGCAAAGCAAGGCAATACATTTTAGCAAATACCTATGAAGCATTTATTGGGGCTTTGTATTTAGATCAGGGTTATGATGCGGTGGATAAATTTGTTTACAAAACTTTACTTGGCAAGACAGATGAAATAGTAAGTAAAAAACTTTGGCGTGACGCCAAGTCTTTGGTACAGGAACGAGCGCAAGAATTTGTAAATGTTACGCCTGCATACAAAGTTCTATCCGAGTCTGGCCCTGATCATGACAAGCATTTTACTGTTGGTATTTATTTCGGGCTTAATTTAATTGCTCAGGGTAAAGGTAAGTCTAAACAAGAAGCCGAGCAGAAAGCAGCCGAAGCTGCCCTAAAGGTGAAGGATTGGATGGATTAAATATGGTAAGATAAGCATCATGCGGCTTAAACATCTCGAACTAAATGGTTTTAAATCTTTTGCTCAAAAAACAGTTTTGGAATTTGAGACTCCAGTTGTGTGTGTAGTTGGACCAAATGGTTCTGGAAAATCAAATGTAGTGGAGGCATTTCGTTTTGTCTTGGGTGAGCAGTCTATGAAGTCTATGCGTGGTAAATCCGGCCTAGACCTTGTTTTCAAAGGTTCAAAAAATTTACCGAAAGGTAGCCGAGCGAGTGTATCTATTTATTTCAATAACCCTGATAAAGTTTTTAAGCTTGAAAATGACGGTGGGGAAAATATAAATTTAAATTACGATACTATCAGTATTTCCCGTGAAGTTTATATAGATGGACGGAATATTTACACTTTAAATGGTAGCGAAGTTCGTTTGAAAGATATTCATCAGCTTCTTTCTTCGGTTAACATAGGCGCAAGTGGGCACCATATCATTTCGCAAGGTGAGGCCGACAGAATCTTGAATGCAAATCCGAAAGAGAGGAAAGAAATGGTGGAAGACGCATTGGGGCTGAAAATTTATCAATATAAGATCAAGGAGAGTGAGCGCAAGCTTGAGCGAACAAATACAAACATGAAAGAAGTGTCGATGTTGCGACGAGAAAATGCTCCGCATCTTAATTTTTTAAAAAAACAAGTAGAAAAATTTGAAAAGGTAAAAGAAATGCAGGCTGAGCTTGCAACTCTTTACATGGAGTATCTGGGGAAAGAAAATGTTTATTTAGAAAAAGCAAAGAAAAATCTCTTACTAGAAAGAAAAAATATTACAAGTGAGCTTGAGAGTGTAACCAAAAAAATCTCTGAGACTAAAGAAGAAAAGGAAAATAAAAAAATAGAAGAATTAAAAATAGTTGAGTCAAAATTAAACGAACTTCGCTTACAAAAAGGTGAACTAGAACGAAAACTTGGTCGCATTGAGGGAATACTGGAAGCTAAAGAGCACAAGGTTAATCTTGCTGGCAGGTGTCCTTTGTGTGGCAGTGTTATCAAGAAAATAGATCCGGAACAGATAGAAAAAAAAGACCACGAAGAAAAAGAATTAGCTGAATTGAAAAATTCGCAAGTGGAGATTCTTGCTCTGATTGAAAAAATAAAAATCGAAGAAGATATGCAGTTGAGTTTTGTTGAAAAGTTGAAAACAGAAATAAATCAAGAAATGGAAGCCTTGCGAGACCTGGAGCGAGAAAAGTTTACCTGGAAAGTTAGAAATCAAGAGCTTCATTCTGCCCTCGATCTTTTACTTATAAAAGAAGGGAATTTGAAAGTGCGCACGGAGTCTTTTGAAAATGAAATCAAGGAAGGTGTGGCTCTGGTGGGGCAAAACATTTTGGCTTTTCGTAACTCTGTTATTTCAGCCGACACATTGGACATAAATGAGGTTGAGCAGACAGAACTCAAGAAAAGAATCGAACGGTTAAAAATAAAATTAGAAGACGCGGGTCTTAGTAACGGGGCTGAACTGATAAAAGAATTTGAAGATATGTCGCAGAGGGATCTATTTTTAGCGAAAGAGCTCCTCGATCTTACTAAGAGCATTGAGTTCTTAGAGAAACTAATTGCAGACTTGAAAGAAAAAATTGATAAAGAGTTTAAAGAAGGAGTAAAAAAAATAAATGTGGAATTTCAAGAATTCTTTACACTTCTCTTTGGTGGGGGACACGGCGCGTTAGCTATTGTGGTAGAAAACAAAAAGAAGAGACGGAGTGAGGATGAATCTCTCGAAATCTCTCGAGATGATTCTACTGAATCAGATATTGTTTTTGAACAGGGGATCGAGATCAATGTTTCGCTTCCGCGCAAAAAAGTTAAAGAACTACATGCATTGTCCGGAGGGGAACGGTCACTCACATCTATTGCACTCCTTTTCGCTATGTCGCAAGTCAATCCACCACCATTTTTAGTACTAGACGAAACAGATGCTGCGCTTGATGAAGCGAATTCGCGTAAATATGGCGATATGCTGGAGAAACTTTCCAAAAGTTCCCAACTTATTGTTGTGACTCACAATCGTGAGACTATGTCTCGCGCTGGAGTGATTTATGGGGTGACCATAGGGAGGAACGAAGCCTCCAAGCTTCTCTCTGTTAAATTCGATGAAGCTGCCGCGATTGCAAAATAATTGTTTTGTTTTGTTATTGTAATTTACGATTTTTTAGAAAAACATGGCACTTTCCTTTAAATAGTGTTATACTATAGATATTAACAGTAATAACTTTAAAAAATATGGCAGATTTACAAGCTTTGTGTATGAAGTGCAGGACTAATAATAAGCCGACCATGCAGAAGATGACTAACCCAGTGGTTACTAAAAACGAAAAGGGGAGGTATTCAGCTAAGGGCACTTGTGCCGTATGTGGAGGCAATATGTTCAAGTTTATGTCTGCGGTTGATGGAGAGGCGATGATGAAATAAAGGTATAAAATTCCAAAAAAACAAAAAGCCTCCATAGGGGCTTTTTGTTTTTTTGGTGTATAAGTGGTAAAATTAGCTTATGATAAAAAATATTCTGTTTACCAGGGTGATTCCCAACATTACTATTTCAATGTTGAAAGAGAAAGGTTATGAGGTAGATGTAAACGAAAAAGACCAAGTCCTAACTCAACCTGAATTAATTAACTTACTAAAACAAAAACCATATGACGGAGTAGTGACACTACTGACTGATAAAATTGACAAGAAAGTCTTTGACGCAACGCCCTCAACAAAAATATTTGCTAATTATGCTTCTGGCTTTGACAATATTGATATTGTTTTAGCGAAAGAGCGTGGGGTGACGGTTACAAATGCACCCACGGATCTGACGTCTATATCTGTGGCCGAACACGCTGTCGCATTTATGTTTGCTTTAGCCAAGAGACTCGTGGAGGCAGATAAATTTGTACGAGAAGGTAAGTACGACGGCTGGGCGCCGATGAAATTTCTGGGGAATAGTTTATCTGGTAAAACTATTGGCATAGTGGGTACTGGACGAATAGGAGAGAAGGTGGCTAGTCTTTGTAAAGGTTTGGGTTTAAAAATAATTTATACCAATAATTCTAAAAATGAAAACATTGAGAGAGAAACTGGAGCGACTTACTGCAATTCCCTAGATGAACTTTTAAGAGAAGCGGATTTTGTGAGCCTGCATGTGCCACTCTTGCCTTCAACCACACATTTGATAAATGAAACTAATTTGAATTTAATGAAGCCGACTAGTTTTCTCATAAATACTTCTCGGGGGGCGGTGATAGATGAAGTGGCGCTGGAGAAAGCCCTCAGGGGGAAAGTTATTGCTGGTGCCGGGCTCGATGTTTTTGAATTTGAACCGAAAGTCACTCCGGGGCTAACTTCTCTTTCTAATGTTATTCTCACTCCTCATATTGCCTCTGCAAATCTAGACGCTCGTGAGGCTATGGGGAGAGTCGTCGCCGAAAATCTAATTGACTTTTTTGAAGGCAGGGTTCCAAAAGATATAGTGAGTAAATAAAATTAATCTAGAACTTTGATGCCGATAATTTCCAATACAAAAGAATTGAGTTTAAACTTATTGCGAGAAAAAGCCTTAGCTATTGCTGAGGCAGGATTATCTGCGCTTGATTCCTCTATAGTTATCAGAAATTCTCTAAAACTTGAGAACAATAATATTTATGTCGGTGATAAAATTTTTCCTATTTTGGCATCAAGCAAATTAATAGTAATTGGTGTAGGTAAATGCGCTATCAATGCGGTTTCGGAGGTAGAAAAAATTTTAGGTGACCACATAACTTCTGGTATTGTATTGGATGTTCATGAAAACACTACCTGTAAATTTAAAAAGATTAAATGTATTACCGGCTCTCATCCAACTCCGACCGAGAAAAATGTTGTAGCAACAAAAGAAATTGTTGCCATGCTTTCTGACCTTACTCCTTCTGACTTAGTTTTATTTATTATCTCTGGTGGAGGCTCGGCGCTCTTGTGTCTACCTGAAGAAGGTTCAGTTTACCTAGATGAATCATTGATTGTTTCTGAACTTTTTCGTGTCGGGGCCTCCATTAAAGAATTGAATACACTTCGCAAACATATCTCTCTGGCTCGCGGAGGGTATTTGGCTAAATACGCATATCCCGCTCATGTAGTATCACTTATTTTCTCTGATGTTCCTGGGAATGATATTAATTTCATTTCTTCGGGGCCGACGGTAAAAGATATGACTACAATTGTCGATGCGGAGGCAGTTCTATCCAAGTATCAAATTCTAAAAAAATGTAATATTCTACATTGTGGATTGATTGAAACTCCCAAAGATGAAAAATATTTTTCTAATGTATATAATTATCTTGTTCTTTCAAACGAACATGCCCTTAAAGCAATGTCTCTCAAGGCGAAAAGTCTTGGTTTGCGCCCTTCGATTCAAGATACCAAAATGGTGGGTGAAGCCAAGGTCGTTGGTGAAAGAATTGCTAAAGAAATTTCCCAAGCGGACGAGGGCAGAGTACTTCTTTACGGAGGCGAAACTACTGTGGTAATCCATGGCCATGGACGAGGTGGTCGAAATCAAGAGCTAGCGCTGGGAGCGTTAAAAAATATTCAAACTGATACCTTAGTCCTTTCTCTGGCTTCTGATGGAAAAGACAATGGTCCTTATGCTGGAGCGATAATGGATCGAGAAATTTTAGAGAATTCAAATTCCAAAGGACTTGATTCGCAGATATTTTTTGCAGAAAATAATGTAAGTGAGTTTTTTGAACAAAGTGGTGGGCTTTTGAAAACGGGTGATACAGGTTCGAATGTTTCTGACCTGATTATCGCCATAAAAGATATACAAACTTAGTCGATTAATTTTAATTTTTAATAAACATATGCCAAACGAATTAATTAATTTAAAAAAAAATGTGGTCTGGATGGAAAAAGTAGGGATTAAAGATGTGCCGGAAGTCGGAGGGAAGAATGCGTCTCTAGGAGAGATGATAAGTAATCTGATACCACAGGGAGTTAATATTCCTTCTGGCTTTATTGTGACGGCGAGTGCTTATCGTTATTTTTTAAAAACAACTAAGCTTGATGAATTTATAAGAAACACCCTGGAAGGATTAAATACAAGTAACTTAAAAGATTTAAATAAAAGGGCGCTTGCGGTGCGTAAAGAAATCGTGCAAAAGCAATTTTCTAAAGATCTTGAAGATGAAATAAAACAAGCTTATGTTGAGATGGAAAAACGTTACGGAAAAAATATTGATGTGGCGGTGCGTTCTTCGGCCACGGCGGAAGATTTACCTGGAGCTAGTTTTGCCGGTGAACACGACACATACTTAGGTATCAGAGGTGCGCAAAATATCATAAAAGCGGTGAAGTCGGCTATGGCGTCACTTTTTACTGTGCGAGCGATCTCGTATAGAGTTGATAAGGGATTTAGTCATTTTGATGTTGCGCTTTCAGTTGGGATAGAGAGGATGGTTCGTTCCGACAAAGGATGCTCGGGCGTGATGTTTACTCTGGATACTGAGTCTGGTTTTCGTGACAGTATTATTATAAACGGTTCTTGGGGTCTGGGTGAAATGATTGTGCAAGGAGAAGTGACACCTGATGAATTTATTGTTGCTAAAAAAACTTTACGCACGGCCAGCAATCCGATAATTTTTAAAAAACTAGGCACTAAGGCCAAAAAAATGATTTATGCGACAAATAAGGTTACATTTAATCAAACTAAAGTACTTAATACCACAGACAAAGAACGAAATAATTTTGTATTGACTGATAAAGAAATAATCAAGCTCTCGGAGTGGGGATTAAAAATAGAGGAACATTATACAACTTATAATAAAGGAAAGTGGACTCCGATGGATATCGAGTGGGCCAAGGACGGTAATACCGGCGAATTGTTTATCGTACAAGCTAGACCAGAGACTATTCACGCTGGCCGAGATTTTTCTACTGTTCGCGAATATCAAAGGAAAGAAGAAGGCAAACTTATCGTCAAAGGAGCTTCGGTGGGTAGTAAGATTTCTATTGGAAAAGCTCGAGTGATTTTAAATGTAAAAGAAATCGGTCAATTTAAAAAAGGAGAAGTTTTAGTGACGGATATGACTGATCCAGACTGGGAGCCGATTATGAAAATTGCTTCGGCTATCGTCACCGATAAAGGCGGTCGGACTTCTCACGCGGCTATCGTCTCGCGGGAGCTTGGGATTCCGGCAGTTGTCGGTTCAGAGTTTGCGACCAAGAAAATAAAAACAGGACAGATGTTGACGGTGGATACTAGCGGTTCGGATGGTCTGGTTTTTGAAGGGGCGTTGAAATTTGAAGTGATGGAACACAACATAAAAGATATTCCTAAAACCAAAACCCACATCATGATGAACATCGCCACCCCGGATACGGCTTTTGAAAAATCATTTTTACCCAATAAGGGAGTGGGTCTGGCACGCGAAGAATTTATCATTGCTTCGGTTATCGGTATTCATCCAATGGCTTTAATTAACTATAAGAAACTTGAACCGTTACTTAAGAAAAAAATTGATGCGCGAACTCTCGGCTGGGATAGTAAGACAGATTTTTATATCGATAATTTGGCGTATGGTATAGCCAAAATCGGTGTCGCCTTTGCGCCCAATCCAGTTATTGTTCGTTTTTCTGATTTTAAAACAAACGAGTATCGAACTCTTCTTGGAGGTGATCTTTATGAACCGAAAGAAGAAAATCCAATGATTGGTTGGCGTGGCGCTTCACGATATTATGATCCAAAATTTATAGAAGCCTTTCGTTTGGAATGTAAGGCAATCAAAAAGGTTCGTGATGGAATGGGAATTACAAATATTATTCCGATGGTGCCTTTTTGTCGCACACCAGAAGAAGGTCAAAAAACTTTAGAGGTTATGGCAGAAATGGGGTTGCCGACAGCCTGGAGTTCTCGTAAAAAAAACGATCAAAATATTAGCCAGATTGTTCCCGTTTATGTTATGTGTGAAATTCCTTCCAATGTTTTATTAGCTGATGAATTTCTGGAAATTTTTGATGGAATGTCTATTGGCTCGAATGATCTTACTCAGCTTGTGTTGGGACTGGACCGAGATTCAGGTATTGTGTCGCATGTAGCCAACGAAAAAAATGAAGCTGTTAAAAAAATGATTAGTACTATCATTAAAAAATGTAAGGAAAAAGGAAAATACATCGGCATTTGCGGACAAGCTCCTTCCGACCATCCGGATTTCGCCAAGTTCTTAGTACAAGAGGGTATTGAAAGTATGTCGCTCAATCCTGATACTGTCGTAAAGACAACTCTCGCTGTTTTCGAAGAAGAAAAAAACTTGGTCTAAAATAAGTTGTAATATTTTTGCAAATTAAAATGCCGATTATTAAAAATCTTAAAGCCAAAGAAATTCTGGATTCACGGGGGAATCCGACAGTCAGTGTAATTTGTGAGCTCGAAAGTGGTGCTTCGGGCGAGGCCTCAGTGCCGTCTGGGGTGAGCACTGGTGAAGGCGAAGCCTATGAACTCAGAGACAACGATGGTACAAGATATAACGGCAAGGGTGTATTGAAAGCAGTCGAAAATGTAAATACTCAAATCAGTGAATCGTTAATTGGCCAAGAATTAAATCAAAAAACTTCAGACCAAGCATTGATAGATTTAGATGGCACGAAGAATAAAAAAAGATTAGGGGCCAATGCCATACTCGCAGTATCACTGGCTTTTGCTCGCGCTTGCGCTAGAGAGAAAAAAATCCAACTTTATGAACACATTGCTAATTTATATTTTAAAAATGGAGAGGCACGAATGTATGACTTACCTCAACCTTCCTTCAACACTATTGAGGGTGGTCGGCATTCTGAGAGTGGGCTTTCATTTCAGGAGTTTATGCTCTTGCCGACAGAATTTAAAACTATGAAAGAAAAAGTAGTCGTAGAGCAAAAAGTCATGAAAGCATTACAGGATATTCTTTTAAAAGATGGCGAGGAAGTGACGATGGGGGACGAAGGAGGACTTGCACCCAAGCTCTCGTCAAACGAAAACGCGCTTGAATATTTAGAAAGAGCGATAGTTTCGGCTGGTTACGATACAAATCAAATAAAAATTGGGCTAGATGTGGCGGCCACTTCGTTCTTTGAAAATGGTCAGTATTTTTTTGAAAATAAAATAGTTAGCCGAGAAAAGATGATTTCAGTGTATGAAGATTTGTGTAGCCGGCACAATATAATTTCTATTGAAGATGGTCTTGAAGAAAAAGATTTTGAAGGATTTTCACAAATAACACAAAGATTAGGTGGAAAAATAAATGTAGTGGGGGATGACCTTACTGTCACAAATGTGGGATTAATAAAAAAAGCAATTCAAGAAAAATGCATCAATGCGGTTGTAATAAAACCAAATCAGATTGGTACGCTAAGTGAAACTTTGGAAGCTATAAAACTAGCTAAGGCCAACAATATTAAAATTTTTGTGTCACATCGAGGCGGGGAGACAGAAGACACTTTTATTGCCGATTTAGCTGTGGCTGTGGGAGCAGATTTTATAAAAGCTGGGGGTCCGACTAAAAAAGAGCGTATATGTAAGTATGAGAGATTAATTGAAATTGAACAGGTTTTAACTATAAAAATATAGCTTTTTTCTACACGACAACTAGTCTTGACTTCCATCTATGCTTGGCATATACTCTTCTGAGCGTCTTTCCATTGGTTGGATAGGCGTTTTGATTTACTCCACCAAGTCGGGGTAAAATACTCTTTGACAAAAGAATAGGTTTTTTAGAACAGGTGCAAGTCTGTTCTGTTTTTTTGAGTAAATCCGCACACTTATATTTTGATCGTTTTTCAAACGCGCTTTTAGCGCAATCAAAAAATAAGTGTGCGGGTAAAGTATAAATAATTTTTAGAGCAAAGATTGAACTCTAACGAATCCAACAAAAATAATACGAATCGTAACATCCAAGGGTCGACGATGCAAAGCATCGGAGATACTGAGGAGCGAAGCGACGAATGTACTGTTTTTTGTTTTGTTTCGTTCTAATTAACTTTTAGTTAGAGTTTGATCCTAGCTCAGGATGAACGCTGGCGGCGTGGATAAGGCATGCAAGTCGAACGAATAGTTCCATGAAAGTTTGAAAGACTTTGAGTAGCAATACAAAAAGAATTAATAACTGGATTGGGTTTGCTATTAGTGGCGAACGAGGTAGTAATACATAGGAACTTCCCCCGAAGTCGTGAATAATCCATCGAAAGGTGGACTAATACACGATGGTCTCGCAAGAGTAAAGTTTTAACGCTTCGGGAAAGGCCTGTGCGATATCAGCTAGTTGGTAAGGTAATGGCTTACCAAGGCTATGACGTCTAGGGGAGGTGAGAGCCTGACCCCCACCGATGGTACTGAGACACGGACCATACACCTACGGGTGGCTGCAGTCGAGAATCTTCCACAATGGACGAAAGTCTGATGGAGCGACGCCGCGTGATTGATGAAGACCCTATGGGTCGTAAAGATCTTTTATGAGGGAACAAGTTTATTGACTGTACCTCATGAATAAGAGGCTCCTAATCTCGTGCCAGCAGGAGCGGTAATACGAGAGCCTCGAGCGTTATCCGGAATTATTGGGCGTAAAGGGTGCGTAGGTTGTTCTGTTAGTCTTTTGTTAAAGCCCCGAGCTTAACTTGGGATACGCGAAAGAAACGGCAGAACTTGAAAGTGTGAGAGGCGTACGGAACTCATGGTGTAGGGGTGAAATCCGTTGATATCATGGGGAACACCAAATGCGAAGGCAGTACGCTGGCGCATATTTGACACTGAAGCACGAAAGCGTGGGTAGCGAATGGGATTAGATACCCCAGTAGTCCACGCCCTAAACGATGATCTCTCGCTATTCGGAGTATCGACCCTCTGAGTGGCTTAGCTAACGCGTTAAGAGATCCGCCTGGGAAGTACGGCCGCAAGGCTAAAACTCAAAGGAATAGACGGGGACTTGCACAAGCAGTGGATTATGTGGTTTAATTCGATGGTAAACGAAGAACCTTACCAGGGTTAGAAATTCTAGTGCAAGGTCTAGGAAACTAGATCCCTCGCAAGACTCTAGAACAGGTGATGCATGGCCGTCGTCAGTTCGTGGTTTGAATTGTACCCTTAAGTGGGCTAACGAACGCAACCCTCGTTGTGTGTTACAAGTGTCACACGAGACCGCCTCCGACTAAGCGCACGAAGTGCGCAGGCTCTAGGAAACTAGGCTTTAGGCTTTAGCAAAATACAAAATTGCTAGCGCCTAGTGTCTAACGCCTAATGCCTGCGAAGTAAACTTCGCGAATTTAGTCGGGGGAGGAAGGAGAGGATGACGCCAGGTCAGCATGTCCCTTTGATACCCTGGGCTACACACATAATACAATGGCCATTACAACGCGTTGCGACGAGGCGACTCTGAGCTAATCGTTTAAAAATGGCCTCAGTTCGGATTGAAGGCTGCAACTCGCCTTCATGAAGCTGGAATTGCTAGTAATCGCAGGTCAGCTAAACTGCGGTGAATACGTTCTCAAGTCTTGTACTCACCGCCCGTCAAGTCAAGGGAGCTGGGAGTACCCGAAGTCTCCACATAAGTGGGGCCTAAGGTAAGCTCAGTGACAGGGACTAAGTCGTAACAAGGCACGGCTAGCGGAAGCTGGTCGTGGAATAATTCAATTTGAAAACTATCCCGGTCCTCTTCGGAGGGCTGAGTGTCAGACCCGTTCTGACCGGATTTATTGAGTCGGTATTGTGTCGCTCAATTGACGACACAATAGTTTTTGCTCAAACTTAAAATGAGCTAGACTATATGGAAAGACATATAAAATAAAAAAGTTTCAGCCTTCGGGCTGATCCGCCTCTGGCGGAAAAAAGGAACGAAACAAAACAAAGGACAGTAACAAAAAACACCACATGGAAACATGTGGTGTTTTTTGTTATAATAAAATTATCATGAAACAAGGACCACCAGAAAGACCAAAAATAAATGAAATATTTAGTCAAATTGAATGGAATTCTGGACAATCAAAGATACCAGAAGAGGTTTCAGATTCGCTTAAAATACTTTGTGAAACTGGCATAGTTACTAGATGGTCTACTGATCATAGATTTAAAATCCCAGAAAATTTTATGGTTGATGGAGTATTTGTAAAATTCGATTCAACTTTACCCCTTGAAATAGGTGATAAAAGTCAAAGAAAAGCCTTTTTTCAGTTAGCTCAACCGTTTTCAAAGAAAAAACTTTTAGAAGCAGTCAAAGCGTACAAGAAGTTGGAAAATTTTGCATCACCAGATAATAAGGAAGAGCCAGTGATGTCTTTTGAGTTATTTACTTATCCTACTGGCTCAGCTCGTGGTATAGGACGAAACAATTTTTATTTTAGATTTTCAGTTTCACCAACTGACATGTATGCAAATAAAGAGTATGTTATAAGATTTAGAAAAGAACATCCAGAAAAATATAAATCTATATGCGATAAATTGTATTCAAAAAAGGAAGGTAGCCTAGAAGAATTATTTGATGAAAGTTATCTGGCCCATAAAAAACAACTGCAAGAAGAATTAGATAGAGAAGTTTACGAGGCTTATAAAATAATGCGTGGTTATGGGTTTTCAGACCACGACCTTTGTGGTTAATTTTTTGATATAATTCATTTATGCCAACCGATACTAAAAAAAGAATTGGAATATTACGAGGAGGGACAGGGAGACATTATAAATCTTCTTTACAAAAAGGAGGGGATATTATTTCGCATATTTCGGAAAAATTATCGGACAAATATAAACCAGTTGATATTTTGATCGATAAAGATTATGTCTGGCATGTAAATGGCGTACCCGTAAATCCTGGAAATTTAGTTAATAAAATTGATGTGGCTTGGAATCTTTCTCACCCAAGCTTTTCAAATATCTTAACGAGTTTTTCTATTCCGACCATTGGAGTTGGAACTTTCCTCTCCACCCTTATGAACAATAGAGAAATGTTTCGCAACCATGTGAAAAGTATCGGAATCTCTATGCCTCGGCATATTGTGTTGCCAGTTTACCAGAAAGATTTCGATGGTCCGCAGGAAAAATATGCCATAAAAAAAGCTAAAGAAATTTTTGATAAATTTTCTTCGCCGTGGATTGTAAAATCTCTCACTCCGGACTATGACATGGGTATTCATGTGGCGAAAACTTTTCCAGCGCTTGTAAATGCGATAGATGACGGAGTAGCTCACAAGCAAAGTATTATCGTTGAAGAATTTATTTCAGATAAAATCGCCAGTATTCATTCTGTGCCTGCGTTTCGTGGGGAGGATATTTATGCTTTTCCAGCAGTTAGTGTTTCTGGAAGTTTTTCTAGTACAGAGAGGGAGAAGCTCGCTAGCATCGCCAGATATTTACATAGGCACATTGACGCCAAGCATTATTTAAAATCTGACTTTGCTCTGAATTCTCGAGGGAAAGTTTATCTATTAAGTGTGGAATTAACCCCAGACCTAAAAAAAGATTCTCATCTCCATTTTGCTTGCGAATCTGTCGGCTCCGATACGCGCCATGTGGTGGAACATATTCTCGAGAGAGTTTCGTAAAATTATTTACGGGCCGTAGTATACTGGGTCGTACGCATCCTTCGGGAGGATGTAGCCCCTGTTCGATGCCGGGCGGCCCGACAAGTTGCTTTACTATTTTTAGTGGATTATAATAAAAAGTATGAAGAAAGTCGTAAAAGATACAAACAAAGAAATGAAGCATTATCTGGGGGTACTTAACGAAATGCATGGTGAAAACCTAAAGGGAATTAGAGAGGGTTTTATTCCCATAAATAGAAAACTAGATACTATTACAGAGACCTTAGATAAGCATACAAAAAAACTGGGCTCTCATTCTGAGATGATAGGTTCTTTGATGAAGGATGTTTCTACTTTAAAATCTGATATGACGATAGTTAAAGGAGATCTCTCTACTATAAAAGGTGATTTAAAGAAAAAAGTTGACTATGATGATTTTCTTTCTCTAGTACGAAGAGTTCAAAAAATAGAGGCGAAGATATAAAATATAACCAAAATAATGAGCAGAAAATTTATTATAATCATTTCAATAATTCTTGTAGCCTTTTTTACGACAGAGATTTTTGTCTATAAAAGTAGTTCTTGGGTGTCCGAAAACGAAACAACTACCTCTTCTGCGCTAGATTCTACAAAACACAGCTCGCTTTTATTTTCAGGGATTTTATTATCTGGGGAAATTCAGGGTCACATATCTCATGGAGAAAAATTCCAAAAAGATATTGGCCATGGTTTGGTTTTTGAGTTGGTGCCTGATGATTACGGATGGAAAGTTGTTATATCTGCAAAAATAAAGAAAGTTAATGATTATAATTTTACTCTGTCTACACCTTCATTCCATGGCGATAATCCAACTTATATTCAAGGGAGAGACTTTACTGATTTAGTCGGTTTTGTTCCAGATCCACTGAATAACTTCACCAGAAACATACGAGACTTTTCTTTTGTTCTAAGTAGTGCTGACGCAGATGCTATGGCTATTGCTATCAATAATCTTACTTCGGGTAAAGTTTCAGATTTTTCACCAGATATTCCTACGGGTCAAGGTAAATTAACCTTTGCAAACACGGAACTCGGCCCTATTGTGCCTGGCCAAGACACATTCATTAAGTCAACAGATTTTAGTGTTGATGTAACATTTCCAGAAGTAAACAAGGATTTAAATCCTTTCCCTGTAAAATCAATTAATATGAACTCTTCAGATGGAGGTTTAGTGAAGGTGACTGCTTATCAGGTTCCCACAAGAGTTCGGTATGCTGCAAATAATTATAGAATTGAGGCTACATCTGCTGGCGTGAATGATAAACTTTACTATATAAAGAAATTCTGGTTCCTTTTGCTGGTGATCCAGACTTAAAGTTAGTTAGAAGTACTAATGGAAAGGAAGGTGTCGTTGTCATAGAGTATCCATCCGCCGCCGATGGCGGGCGGGAGGCTTGGCATATTCTTACCAGTAAGAACGGGAAAATAGTTCGACTTGATAGGTCGGAATTTTTGAAAAAACCTATTTTACAAGCTGATTCGGAGAATTGGAGTAGTGTTAGCGATTTTTATGTTATGGCTTATGCTGGAGTTGAAGTTCACGGGGACGAAATAATAGAAACAATTCCAACCAATCCTTTAAATGGCGCCAAGAATACTACTTTAGAATTTCATTTCAAGTTTACTGGCGATGCAATAGAACTAATGTCAGTCAAGAAAGTCCAGTAGTAAGTGCGATAGATTGTTTTTATTTAGCCTAGACAGAGGCTTAGGCTCTGTCTAGTTTGCTTTGATAGTTTGAGTGGTCTATAATACAAGACATGAAGGTTAAAAGTAATGATAAAGGATCTAAGATGACAATAGATAAATTGGCGATAATGGTTGCCAAAGGTTTTGCAAATGTGGCTACAAAAGAAGATTTCAAGAGTTTAGAAGCAAGAATGGCAACTAAAACGGATGTTGAAGGTATAAAAAACCAGCTTGCCGGCATGAATAAAAGAATAGATGATTTTGCAGAAACTAAAGTTTCTAAAATTATGTATAAAGGACTTGAAAGTCGAGTTCAAAAAATTGAAGCTAAAATATAAAATATAAACAAAATAATTCAAGTTAATTTATAATTTTACTAACTCTTTTTCTAACGAAGAAATAGATCGCTCCAAGTATTTCTGTAGTAATTTATCACTTACTCTTAATAACCTTAAATTATTTAAAGGAAGTTCTATTTCTTGTTTTTGAAAAACTTTTGCTGAAACTTTACTGTCCACTTTTTCTGTATAAACGTCTTTCCCTTGATGGTATTTTATACTCAAAAAAAGTTTACGTATTGTAGTGATTATAAATTGTTCTAATTCTCCACTTATCATTTCTTTGGCCAACTCTTTTTTGTCATCAATTTCATCTTTAAGAATATCGTTTCCACTTTCTAGATATGTATAAAGTCTTTGCGCATATTCTTTTTCTTGTAAATTGCCTCTTTTTAAATCATTAATAAAATCACCTAAAATTTTATCTAACGCGGGGGTTGGCATTAAAGCCATTTTGATTTGTTCTGGTGGAATTACATCTTTTTGAGCAGAAATCCTTGTTGCACCATCCCTTAGTCTTTCATTCAACAGAACTTTATTTTGTGGTTTATGTAATGCTTGATGATGTCTTTCCCAATGATTTCTAAAAAATACTTGTTCTGCTGTTTCCCTAGGAAAACTTGAAATATGTGATACAGAATATTCTTTGGGCTCCATGATTAAAATCATTCCTCGGTTTTCTCCCGTATCTAAATTATCATATACTTTACCACGGCCAGATTTTCTTCTTTGGTCTATAATTTGTTCTGCTTTAGTCCAATGTTTTATGCAAAAACTAGGAGCTACTGACAAAGTAGCTAAACCTTCTCTAAAGCGAAAACCTTCAGTATTAATGGCCTCAAAATCTTTAGCAAGAGTATCGTGATAGTAATACTTCCGGGGGTTTGCCCGCTCTTTTGATTCTTTTTTTTCTAAGCTAGGATTTGTGAAATTATCTTCAATTCTCATATATGAATTATAACACTAATTTATGTATTCCCATTGGCTCGAATTTTTGATACAATATAGTAAAGAATTGTTTTTATCTGTAGCGGGTGGTCGCACTCACATAGGCACATATGTTGGAGTTTCGCCATCACCCGCTTCAAATGAAAATAATAAAATAAAAAATCACAAAATATTTTTTGTGATTTTTTATTTTGTACACTTCACTTCGTTCAGTGTCCTCAATTTTGTAATTTGCTACGCAAAAATAAAATTGGTTTGTACATTCACTTCGTTCAGTGTCCTCAATTTTTTAAATTTTCTTCGAAAATAAAAAATTGGGAGTTATCCACAGTTTTGTGAAAAAAGTATTGTATTTAATTTCTATATGCGGGATAATTAAAGAGTTCCCGCAATAATTATTGAAAATATTTTTTCTTTAATTTTAAAAAAATGTTTTCAGGTCGTTTTATTGCAAACTAGACCCGCACACTTATTTGCTTGAAGCGCCATAGACGCAAGTTGCAAATATCAAGCACATAAGTGTGCGGGTAAAATTTAATAATTTAATTAAAAATCATATGGCAGCAAAAAAAAAGAAAGTAGCAAAGAAGGCAGCAAAGAAGGGAAAGAAACGAGCGTAGTTTTTCACTTCGTTCAAGATCACGACAAATGTCGAGATCTTTAAAAAACTTCCGTCGAACGACGGAAGTTTTTTTATTTTGCCTGTTCCGTACCAAAATCAACGATATCCAGAAATAGGTAAAAATAAAAAGCTTTTATATTTTGGTGTAGGATGCTAGTATTATACTTATGGGTCTATTCAGTAAAATATTTGGCGACGAAAGCTCGAAATTCATCGGTCAAGCTGAGAAAATAGTAGTCAAAATCAATGCTCTCGAGGCGGGTATTTCAAAGTTGGCTGATTCTGATTTTCCCCAAAAAACGCAGGAATTCAAGGATAGACTGGGTAAGGGTGAGACCTTGGATGATATCTTGCCGGAAGCCTTTGCTCTAGTAAGAGAAGCCCAAAGAAGAACTTTGGGAATTCGGCTTTATGATGTTCAACTTATTGGAGGATTAGCTCTCCATCAAGGTAAAATTGCCGAAATGAAAACAGGTGAAGGAAAGACAAATGTTGCTACGCTCCCGCTTTATTTAAATGCTTTGACGGGAGAGGGCACACACCTTGTTACTGTGAATGATTATCTGGCGCGTCGTGATGCGGTTTTGATGGGTCAAGTTTATAATTTCCTTGGTCTCTCCATTGGTGTTATAAATTCAAATAATATTTCTTATCTTTATGATCCCTCGCACAAAGAAGAAGATAAAGAACGAGATCAAGTTGGTGAGTTTAAAATTATTTATGATTTTTTAAAACCATCTACTCGCAGAGGTGCATATGCCGCTGATATCACATATGGCACGAATCATGAATATGGGTTTGATTATCTACGAGATAATTTAGCAGTATCAATCGAAGGTCTGGTTCAGCGTGGACATCATTTTGCTATTGTCGACGAAGTGGATTCTATTTTAATAGACGAAGCGCGTACTCCGCTTATTATCTCAAGTGTGGCTGGAGACTCGGAAGATTTTTATGTAAAATTTTACCAAATCGCCAAACAGTTGAAGCGAGATACAGATTATGAAGTGGATGAAAAATTGCGCACGATAACTTTAACCGATACGGGTATAACTAAAGCTGAACAACTCCTCGGAGTGGGAAATATTTACACGGAAAAAGGCATAAAATATGTGCATCATTTAGAAACCGCAGTCAAAGCGCAAGCTATTTTTGAAAAAGATAAAGACTATGTGGTCAAAGAAGGGGAGGTGGTCATTGTTGACCCCTTTACTGGACGCTTGCAACCGGGACGGCGTTGGAGTGAGGGAATACATCAGGCGATTGAAGCCAAAGAGGGCGTAAAGATCGAAAAAGAAACTCGCTCGTCCGGCTCGATTACTTTTCAGAACTATTTTAGATTCTATAAAAAGCTCTCAGGTATGACAGGCACGGCAGCAACTTCTGCCGAAGAATTTTTGAAAGTTTATGGGCTTGATGTTGTTGTGATTCCGACCAATCGTCTGGTGGTGCGTAAAGATTTAAATGATTTAATTTTTCAAACTGAGAAGGGCAAGTTCCAAGCAATAGCCAAAAAAGTGAAAGAATTAAATATCCAAGGTCAGCCGGTTTTGATTGGTACTATATCTATTGAGAAGAATGAACTTTTGTCCGTATACCTAAAACAAGAAGGCGTACAGCATACGATTTTAAATGCCAAGAACCATGAGAAGGAAGGTGAAATCATCGCTCAAGCTGGGAAGCGTGGTGCGGTCACTATCGCTACGAATATGGCTGGGCGTGGTATAGATATAAAACTTGGTGGCAATCCAATTGTCAAAGAAGAATATGAATTTGTAAAAAGTGTTGGTGGACTGTTTGTGTTAGGAACAGAAAGGCATGAAGCTAGGAGAATTGACAATCAGCTTCGAGGTCGTTCCGGCCGGCAGGGTGACCCGGGCGAGACGCAGTTTTTTGTTTCGCTAGAAGATGATTTGATGCGTGTTTTCGGATCGGAGAAAATTAAAACTATGATGGGTAGATTTGGTATACCAGAAGATATGCCGATTGAAAATCGCTTTATCGGCAAAACTCTTGAAGGAGCACAGTCAAAGATAGAGGGTTTTCATTTTGATGCTCGTAAGCATACTCTGGAATACGATGATGTGATGAATCATCAAAGAAAAATAATTTATGAGAGACGGCAGAAGATGCTTTTTGCTGACAAGGAGGGTATCGAAAAAGTTTTAGAGGATACCTCAGCCGGACGCGAAAATGCGGAAAATATTATAAAAGAAAAAAGAGAAAAGCTGGGCGAGGCCGGATTTCTAGAAACTGTCAGGCGAATTGCTTTATACACAACTGATACATTATGGATGGAACATCTGGAAGCGATGGATTATTTGCGTAGTTCGGTTAACTTGCGCGCGTATGGTCAACGGGAACCGATAGTGGAATATAAGAAAGATGGCTTGGCGATGTTTAAAGAAATGGAAGAAGTTTTCAAAGAACAAGTTTTTTCATTAATTACTACAATTCAAGAAGCTCCAAAGGGAGACGATGTAGGAATGAAGCAAACTCTGGTGACCAGTCACGCTGAACCTAGTGAAATGGGAGGTGCGAAAGATTTATCGGATGTAGCTGGGGTAAAAAATGAAGTCGGCCGCAATGATCCTTGCCCATGTGGAGCTATCAATCCCGCTACCGGTGAAGTCTACAAATACAAAAAATGCGGCCTCATAAACGCTTCGCAACACAGAAAATCATTAATTAATTGATCTATGCAAAAAATCATTACCAATCTTTGTATTATTCACCAGCATCCAAAGATTTTACTTGGTATGAAGAAAAGGGGATTTGGATCGGGGCGTTGGAATGGTTTTGGTGGGAAGGTAGCAGACCATGAGAGTGTGATTGGTTCATTACACAGAGAATTAAAAGAAGAGGCAAATATTGAAGTTGAAAATCCAGTAAAGTTGGGTATCTTGGAATTTGAATTTATTAAGAATGGCGAAGTGATAGAAGTACATATATTTAAAGCCAGTAAATTTAAAGGAGAACCAACTGAAACCGAAGAAATGTCTCCGAAATGGTTTTATGTGGACGAGATTCCTTTTGCTGACATGTGGCCGGATGATATTTATTGGATGCCACTTTTTTTAAAAAATAAAAAATTTAAAGGCAAATTCACATTTGGAGAGAATGATTCTGTTTTAGAATCTAATTTAGAAGAGGTGGAAGATTTATGAAAATACCAGAAAAAGATTTTATTATCATAAAAAAATCTACTACAAAAATACACGGCCGTGTTGTTTTATAGTATAATAGGAATATGCGTAATAGGATTGATTATAAAAGAATTATTTTAACGACGGTTGCAACTGCAGGAATTTTAGCGGTGGCGGTTCTTGCACCGAATGTCCTGCAAGTTCTAAAGCCTTTTTTAAAGCAAAAGAAAAGATATAACCTTAAATACTATTTAAATCAAAAAGCAAAGAAACTTATAAAAAATGGTTTTCTTAAAATAGGCACTGAAGACGGGAAACAATTTTTATCGCTCACAGAAAAAGGAGAGTCTAAATTGAAATTTTATAAGGTTATAGAAAAAAAGAAAAATATTAAATGGGATGGCAAATGGAGGGTAGTTATTTTTGATGTATGGGAAAAAGCCAGATCAAAAAGAGATCTTTTACGCATGGAAATTAAAAATTTTGGATTTATCCAGCTCCAGCAAAGTGTATGGATTTATCCTTATCCGTGCGCAGAATTCATTGAGCTTTTAAAGGCAGATTTATCTTTTGGTAAAAATATTAGATATATGGTTGTGGAAAAATTAGATCACGATGAGAATTTGAAGAAAAAGTTTGGTTTTGGGTAAATTATAGATATGCTACAAAATTACACGACCGTGTAGTTTTGTATTGCGGATGGTTTTGTGATATTGTTTATGTATAGTTTTTAAATAGAAAATGAATAATCAGGAGCCACAACCAGGATTTTATTATCATTATAAGCATGACCCGAAAGAGGATGTCAGGAATTATGCCTACGAAGTCCTGAATATTGCGCATCATACAGAAATCGAGGACTTGGATGAAAATGCAATGGTGGTGTATAGACCGCTATATGAATCAGGTGTTTATAAATTGGGCAAGCATTGGGATGCCAGACCGATGAAGATGTTTCTGGAGAATATACTGAAAGATGATAAAGAAATAAAGCGTTTTACGAAAATTACTGACCCCAAAATAATTTCTGAATTAGAAAAAATTAAAAATCAAATGTATGGAAATAACACTACGACTATTACCTATCAGGATTTTGAAAAAGTTGATATACGGGCGGGGGAGATTTTAAAGGCGGAAGATTTTCCAGAAGCCAGAAAGCCGATGTATAAAATAACAGTGGATTTTGGCGCAGAGATCGGAATAAAGATGTCTTCCGGGCAATTTACGCATCACTATACCAAAGAAGAATTAGTGGGGAAAATGATTATTGGCGTGCTGAACTTTCCACCCAAAAAGATCGGTCCATTTTTCTCGGAATTTTTAACCTTAGGACTTGCCGATGAAGAAGATAAAGTAGTACTTCTCATGCCTACCCAAAAAGTTCCAAAGGGTGCAAAAATGATGTAAGAATTAAAACAAGAAATAGATAAATTTAATACAGAAATTTGGTGGGAGGTTGTTGTTGAAAAATAAGAATTATTCTAGACATAAATAGAATTATGTTATAATCATTTTATGATGAGTAAATCATATTATACTTCAAAAAATAACAATAAAATTTTAGACAATCAAGACAAGCCATACCATTTAAAAATAAGAGATTTACCGCAAGATGAAAAGCCTCGTGAGAAACTTCTTAAACATGGTCTTTCTTCTGTTTCTGTCTCTGAGTTATTGGCTTTAGTCTTGAACACTGGAACAAAAAAAGAAGGTGTTTTGGAAATGTCTTCTAGGGTTATCAAGGATTATGGTGAGGGAAGTATTATGAATGAAAAGAATCCAGTAAATTTGGCTAAAAATTTTAATGTTCCCATCATTAAAGCAATTGCCATCGTTGCCTGCGCTGAATTAGGTAGAAGATTTTTTCAAAAAAATAATTCTTCTTTTCCTGTTATCAGGACTGCTCGCGAAGTTTATGAATATGTTGCCGATATGCATAATCTTTCCAAGGAACACATAAGAGGTATTTATTTAAATGCGCATTTCAAAGTGATTCATGATGAAATTATTTCCATTGGCACGGTCGATGCCAACATCATTCATCCGCGTGAAGTTTTTAAGCCCGCGCTCGAACATTGCGCCGTCGCTTTGATTTTAGTTCACAATCATCCCTCTGGTGTTACTACGCCTTCTTTGGCTGATTTATCTATTACTAAACAGCTTATTGAAGCGGGTAAATTTTTGGGAGTTGATTTGATAGATCACATTATTGTTACGCATGATGCCTTCGCTAGTATTCCCGGGAATTATCGTTAATTTTTAGTCGAAATATTATTTAATAATTTTTTTATTTTATGTCTACATCTGCAATTTTGTCTAGCTATTATCAAGTGTATCAAATTCGTTTGCCGAAATACTGGCTGGTGCGGGATGAGCCAGTTGATTTGAATGATTTTAATCACAAGAAATTGTTGTTTCATGTTAGTCAAAATGATTATTTTTCCACCCTAGCTACCATCTTAAGATTTTATGAAGAATCAGTAAATGACAAAAATATAACAGAGGAAGAGATGCGTCTGCTCCAGAGTAAAATAATTAAAAATATTATTCAAGACCTTCTATATCTTGAGAAAAATTATGTTATAGTACCGAAAGATAGAAATAGATTAGATGAAAAACTTAATTAAAATATTTAAAATTATATATTGGAGAATCAAATCTTTTATTATTAGATATTATTTTGGCAACCCAGCAAGAAAATTAAAAATCGTGGGAGTTACAGGCACCAGTGGCAAGACGACGACAGCGACGCTTTTGTATAAAATCGCTCTTCAACTCGGATACAAAGCTGGACTAATAAGTACAGTGGAAATTTTAGCTAATGGAATAGATTTACAAATTGAACACAAAACACCAACAACCCCAGACTCTGTAACTCTAACTAAAATTTTTAAAAAAATGGTAGATGAAAAATGTGAATATGTTTTTATGGAAGTCTCCAGTCATGCTGTCGTCCAAGGGCGCGTCGCTAATGTTGATTTTATTGGCGGGATCTTTACGAATTTTTCACAAGACCACTTAGATTACCATAAAAACATGGAAGAATATTTTGAGGCCAAAAAGAAATTTTTTAAAATGCTTTCTCCGGGTGCTTTTGCTCTTGCGAACGCTGACGATAAATATGGCGACAGGATGCTAGAGGGGATAGTGGCCAAGCCATCTCTGTATGGCATAGAAAATAAAGATGTAAAATTTTACGGACAAATTTCTAAACTTGATTTTTCTGGTCTTGAGTTGATTTTTAACGGACAAAAAATTAACTCCAAAATGCTCGGTAAATTCAATGCTTACAATCTACTTGCAGTCTGGAGCACATGTTCACTCTTGGGTTTTGATATGGATAAGGTGAATAAAATTTTAGAAAATGTAGAACCACCTCGCGGACGGTTCGAACATTTTACTTCAAAGGGAGGAGTTCTTATTATTGTCGATTATGCTCACAAACCGGATGCTCTTGAAAAAGTACTTTCTGCAGTAAAAGAAATTAAGTCTGGTTCCGGTAAAATAATTTCTGTTTTCGGCTGTGGAGGAGACCGCGATCCATTTAAGCGTCCAGTAATGGGAAAAATCGGGGTTAGCATGTCCGATATTGCTATATTTACTTCTGACAATCCACGCAGTGAAGATCCAGATGTAATTATTGCTCAAATGAAAACAAATTTATCTGTTGAAGATTTGCAAAAAGTGAAAACAATTCCAAACCGACACGAAGCAATTCGGGAGTCTGTAAAAATTGCTCAAAATGGAGACATTATCCTAGTTGCCGGCAAGGGTCACGAAGACTATCAAATAATTAAGGGCGTCAAGAGCCACTTTGACGATATGGAGGAGTTGAAGGAGGCATTTCAATAGAAATAAATTTTATAAAGCAATCTATCTAGGCAAGCTTGCCTAGCGAACTGCTCGTCGCTCAAGAAAATAATAAATAGAATACTATTTTTATTTTCTAAGCTCCTGTGCAAGGCTTTCTAAAACTTATTTCTATTTTATGCTAGTATATTTTTATGGTTGATTACAAGCAATATTTCAAAGGTAAAAAGATCACAGTCATGGGTCTAGGGCTTTTGGGGCGTGGTGTGGGAGACACGGCCTTTCTTGCTGAATGTGGAGCACAACTCACAGTTACTGATTTAAAAACAAAAGAACAATTAAAAGAATCACTAAAAAAGCTCAAGAAATATAAAAATATCAAATATGTTCTGGGTGAACACCGCCTAGAAGATTTCAAGAATAAATACATGATTTTAAAAAATCCAGACATACCACTTGATTCTGTCTATATAAAAGAGGCTAGAAAAAATAAAATTCCAATAGAGATGAGTGCTTCACTTTTTGTTAAACTTTCTGGTCTCAAAACAATTGCTGTGACTGGTACTCGCGGTAAATCCACAGTAACACACCTAATTGCCCACATTCTTGAATCTGCGGGTAAAAAAATAATTCTAGGAGGAAATGTGCGCGGTGTTTCAAATTTGCAGTTATTGAAAAATGTAAAAGGTGGTGAAATGACAGTTCTAGAATTAGACTCCTGGCAGTTGCAAGGATTCGGTGACGCTAAAATGTCCCCAAATATTTCTGTCTTCACCACTTTTTTTTCAGATCATATGAAATATTACAGGGGTAGTATGCAGAAATATTTCAAAGATAAAGCAAATATTTTTAAATTCCAGCAAAAAAATGATGTTTTGGTTGTTGGAAAACAAGCCCTACCTTTTATTAAAAAATGGCAAAAAGAAAACAAAGAAAGAATTAAAAGCAAAATAATCACAGCAGGAGAAAAGCTGCCAAAAAATTGGAAATTAAATTTACCCGGTGTTCATAATGAATATAATGCCATGCTGTCAGTCGATGTTGCTAGGCTGGTTAATATTCCAGACGATAAAATAAAAAAATACCTTACTACTTTTATAGCCCTACCTGGTAGATTGGAATTTTTACGTTCTGTCAGTGGTATAGAAATATACAATGATAATAGTTCAACTACTGCAGAAGCTACCTTGGTTGCCTTGCGTGCTTTGGGTAAGCAAAAAAATATTATTCTTATAGCTGGTGGTTTCAATAAAGGGCTAAACATGAATGATTTAATTAAAGAAATTCCAAAATATTGCAAAGAGGTGATATTGCTCTCTGGTACTGGAACAGAATTAATAAAAAATAAAATAAAAAATTCACTAGAAGTGGACAGTATGAAAAAAGCAGTGACGGAAGCACGAGCTCTGGCCAAGGTGGGGGATATCATACTTCTTTCTCCAGCTTTTGCTTCCTTTGGAATGTTTAAAAACGAATATGATCGTGGAGATCAGTTTGTAAATTTAGTTAAAAAACTTAAATAAGGTTTATTTTAACTTTTCCAAACCATTTTTTCACTAAAAATTCTAGGTTTTGCGTTTTGTCGGTGACTAGTATTTTTATACTTTTATTTTTGGAAAGCTTTTTGGTTATCTCTGGGTGTTTCGCAAAATATTCGTTTAGTTTCTTAGGGATTATTTCATCTTGAGAAATCAAGGTTACATTTTTTGGTATTATTTTTTTTATTTCTTTTTTAAAAATAGGGTAGTGAGTACAACCTAATATAAGAGCATCTATATTTTTATTCATTAGTGGCCTTAGATATTTTAAAAGGAAAAATGTGGCTAATTTATGTTCTCCTTCTTCTATTAGTGGCACTAGAATTGGTGCAGGATTTTGAAATATTTTTATGTTTTTATTTAATTTATTTATTTCTAATGGAAAAGTATTAGAAGCTACTGTGCCCAGAGTGGCGAGTATCCCAACTTTCTTATATTTAGAAGCCTCTTCGGCAGCGGGAATTAAAACACCAAGGACTTTTCTGTCTTTGAAGTTTTTTGGTAGATAGTCTTGTTGTATTTGTCGCAGGGCTCTGGCTGAAGCAGTATTGCAAGCGATGATGATGACAGCGCAGTTTTCTTTACGGAAAAGATAGTCCACAGCTTCCTTGGTAAATTCATAGACGGCTTCGTGAGATTTGTTGCCGTAAGGAACCCTTTTAGTGTCTCCAAAGTAGACATAGTCATATTCCGGCATCATTTTTCGTATTGCTTGTGCGATAATTAGGCCCCCCAAGCCCGAATCAAATATTCCAATTTTCATACCTGTATTTTAACATATTACTCATTTGTGGTATATTGACTATGAATTTATGAATCTAGACCTATCAAAAATTAACACTTCTAAAATACTCAGTGCAAGAAAAGTATTCTTCATAGGTATCGGAGGGATTGGTATTTCGGCTATTGCGCGGATGATGCATTTGGAGGGCAAAGATATTTCTGGTTCGGATATGTCAGAAGGAGAACTTACACGTGAATTGCAAGAACTTGGGATAAAGATAACTATCGGGCAGGGATTTGAACTCATACCTAAAGATACAGACCTCATCGTATATACCATCGCCATTCCGCATTATGACCCAAAGCTCTTCGAGCAGATCAAGAACTCTGGAATAGAGATGCGGAGCTATCCACAGACCCTCGGCATTGTTACTGCTAATAAATTTACTATTGCTGTCGCCGGTACTCACGGCAAGACCACAACAACTGCGATGATTGCAAAGATTCTTGTAGACGCAGGACTAGATCCATCTGTTGTTGTCGGCTCCTTACTCAAAGATTACAAATCTAATCTTATCGTAGGTCACAGCGAATACTTTGTCGTCGAGGCCTGCGAGTACGAACGTTCATTTTTAAATATTCATCCCAAGCTCTTGGTGATCACCAACATTGAGGCAGACCATCTCGACTATTACAAAGATTTGGAAGATATCCAGGGTGCATTTAAAGAGCTCGAGGGTCAGAGTGAGAATGTTATTAAAGACTACTCTAGGTATCTCGACAAGGTTCCGAAGCTTCTGGTTCCTGGGGTTCACAACCGCTTGGATGCGGCTGCATCTTTAGCTGTGGCGGATTTTCTCAAGATTGATCTCAAGGTTGCCCAAAATTCCCTCGAAACTTTCCAGGGCACTTGGCGCAGGCTCGAGAAAAAGGGTACAACATCCGAGGGAACTATTGTCTACGATGACTATGCCCACCACCCGACAGAAATCAAAGCAAGCTTGCAAGGGCTTCGAGAGCTTTACCCCAACAAAAATATTACAGTCTTGTTCCAACCCCACCTTTACAGCCGAACCAAGGCACTTTTTGATGATTTTGCTAAAAGTTTTAAAGGAGCGGATAGGATATTACTCCTTCCCATTTACTTTGCTCGTGAAGCTAAGGATGAAAGTATTTCAAGCGAGAAATTAGGGGAGGCTATCTCTAAAAATGGTGAAAATGCGCAGGCTTTTCCTGACTTTGAATCTGCTGAGAGGGTAGTTTCTTCCTTGAATCTAGGTAAAGATGACATATTTGTGACGATGGGAGCGGGGGAGGCGTACAAAGTTGCCGAGAAAGTTTTCAACACCCAAAATTAACCCATTTCTAGTAAGTTCTGTCAAGTAGATAATTCTAAAAAATCCTTATTTTATAAGGCTTTTTTGACTTGACAGAGCCATAAATCATGGTATAACTATTGACTTTTAAATCAAAGTATGCTACTATATCTGTATAACCTTATTTTATAGGTGCAAGCCTATTAAATAACGGTTTTTTTAGTTTTAGGGCAACTTAATACTAAATATCAGTACTGGGTTTGGCGGAGCATAACCGCTATATATGAAAAATAAAAAATTAATACATTTCGTGGAATCGTTGATTCTCTTACCAATGATTACCGTGTCGCAAGCACCTATGGGCCCTACCCAAACTGCTTTAAACACTGTATCTTTTCCCCAAATTGTATTATCACAAAAACTAAATAAGACTGCGGATTCTATGAATTCCATCTTTGCTGTTGATAGCACAGAAAAAGATGCTAAAAATCTTAAGGCTTTGGAATTAGAGAATCTAAAAATCAAAGAAACTAAAGCAGGCCTGATCGATGCTTATTTCCAGAGACGCGATATGCCACTTTATGGCTATGGTATGAAGATGGTAGAAGAAGCCGACAAGAATGAAATCGATTGGCGTCTTTTACCAGCGATTGCTGTTCGAGAATCCACAGGCGGGAAATTTGCTTGCAAGAAAGCTACTTGTAACTCTTTTGGGTGGGGTTCATGTAAAATTGGGTTTAAGTCGAATGACTTAGCCATCGAAACGGTAGCCAGGAATCTCGGGGGGAACAATCCAAAAACAGCGAACCATTACGATAAAAAGACTACTCTGCAGATTTTGCGTGCTTACAATCCGCCGTCCATCGTGCCTCTTTATGCTGAGCAAGTGATCTCCATCATGAATATAATCGGCCTTGAAGAGCCAACAGAAACCCCTGTTGTAGCTATATAATAAAAAACCTAAAATAAAAAATCTCTGTGAAAGGCTCCAGCTAGGCTGGAGGAATGTAGAGATTTTTTATTTTAGGTTTTTATGTTCCACAAATCCCAAACATTTTTTGCTAAATTTATTTTCGGTCCTTCCATAGCAAAATAATGCAGGTCAATGAAGGGCAGGGAGTTACATTCAATAATTCCCCATCTTTGCGTATCTGGATCCTTGGTTGGATCTTCCATAATTAAATCAAAACCCGCCACTGGTGCTTCTACTATTTTACCAGCTTTTTGGAAAATTTTGTGAATCCTTGGGTGTATTTCTGGGAGCATTTCTTTAGTATAGCTACCGTACATTCGGCCTGTCTTGGCTGAGAGGTTAATGGTTGTGCCAAGAGGTGGCACGGTTTCAATGGTCTGACCCTGCCTTTTTATAAAATTTAGTAAATCTTCGTTGATCAAAATCTCGGATAGTTTTTCGTGACGGTTGGCATTTTTATTTTCTATATGTTCTCGGATAGTTTTTTTACCGTCCCCAGTGATTTGTGGCGGGTCTCCACGGAAAAATCCTACTAGCTCGCCATTAATGACGGTAGCTCTATAAATACTACCATGGAGATGTTCCTGTATTACTACAGATGGAGTAATCTCCTTAGCTAAATTAAATGCATTTTTTAATTCTTCCTCGGTATTTATGTTAGTTGTAGTGTGTCGTCCTCGTGAGCCATGTCTTGGTTTGATGATTACCGGTTTGCATAGTTCATGGAAGGATCCTTTGGCAAACTTCCATAGGTAAGTTTTTTTTGTTTTTGGGACGGAAATGCTATTTTCATTTAGCATATTGAAAAGAATAAATTTGTCATCTAGCCATCTGTAGCCACCTTGATTCATCCATGGTGGGATTGGCAGACTTTCGAAATAGAAAACTTTATTATTTATTTTTGCCTTATATAGCTCAATAGGCTTACCAAATATAACGACTTGGGACATGTGAATATCCCGCCTTATTGCTTCTTCCCAAATTAATTTCGAACGGCCAGTTAAGGCCTTTTCGACATCAAAGTTAAATCTGACTATTCCGATATAAGACATTCCCGTAAATAATATTTTCTCAACCAAAGACGCAAAATTTCGTCTTCTATTGGTCGAAGATAAATTAAAAATTTTAGTGTCAAACTGGTCAGTAACTTCATTCAAGAAGTTTCCAATCAACAAGAGTTTGTGATTAATCGGGCTAGTTCCGCAAGCGCTACATTTATGGCGGGTATTGTCTTCTCTCATAATATCTTTTTAGTTTAAATTTAAAAAAGACAAACAAAAAACCAAGGAGAGAGTTTAAGTTTCCCTAAACTAACCACTTGGTTTTTGTAAAATCTTAGTGTCCTCCCAACATAGTATTTTTGTAATTACAAAACACTACTAAATCGACCAGTACATTATACCACCTCCTATTCCAAATGCACAAGTGTCATCTTTTGATCCTTTGGTTCAAACAGGGTGATCTGGAAATTATAGTTCTTCCCGAGCTCCAATTTCTCACGGAGCTTTGCCTCAGTTGGAAAGGTAGAGTTGTGTACTAGTCCAGCTACGCCTTCTTTTATAGACACCAGAGCACCATGCTTATTATATTTTATAACAACACCTTTTATAATATCACCCTTTTTTAGTTTACCCTCGAACTCTTTCCATGGGTTTTCTTTCAAAGCTTTTACTGAAAGAGAAACTTTTCCGTCTTTTATTTCGATGACTTTGGCGCGGGTTTTGTCGCCGACTTTAAATATATTGCGAGGGTCTTCCACTAACCCCCAATCAAGCTCCGAGATGTGAACCAATCCTTCCAGACCATCTTCGAGCTTTAGGAATATTCCGAAGTCAACTATTCCTGCTACAGTACAGTCGAGTTCATCGCCAATACTATACTTGCTTAAAATTTCCTTCTTTTCTTCTGGGTTGTTGTTTTTCTCTGAGAAAATTAATTTACCTTCTTTTGGAAGTGTGGAAATGATCATTACCTCTATGTAAGTGTTGACGAGCTTTTTCAATTCTTTTAATATTTTATCTTTATCCGAATCAAGCACGCGAGGGTAGTGTTCGGCCTTGAGCTGGGAAGCGGGTAGGAATCCCTGGATGCCTTGCCATTCTAAAATGAGTCCACCCTTGTTGGCATCTTTGACTTCCAGATTTAGTATCGTTTTTTCTTTGATTGCCTTTTCAGCTTCGTTCCAGGTCAATGCTTGTTTGGCTTCTTTCAGAGACAGTTCTACATACCCATCTTCGTTTTCTGTATCGACAATCTTTGCTTTAATTATGTCGCCGATGCTGATTTTTTTGATTATGTCCCTAGCATTGATAAATTCTCGGCCGTAAATAATTCCCGTGCCGAAAGGTGAGAGGTCAACGAAAACAGATGATTTTTCGACACTAATTACTGGACCTTCAACAAGGGCATCTACTTCTGGTTTACTTCCACTTCGGTCTAGAATGGATTTCAAAACTAAATTTTCCTCACCTGCATCAGCTATACCTGAAGCATTGCGGGCAGGTTCTACTATTTCTTTGTCTTTTGTCATATAAATTAAAAAATCCGCCAAACAAAAATTTTGAAGCGGATATAAGGTCTAGGTTCTTAAGACAAAAGGTCAAAAGGGTTACCCTAAATCCTGCTATTAATTACTTTGAGTCTATCAAAAAACCTGCTATAATGCAAATCGATGATAATAACATATTTCGGTAAACAGTTTTTTAAGATCCAGAAAGGAGAGATGGCTCTGGCCTTTAATCCTGTCAGCAAAAATTCCAAATCAGGCATTTCGGCGCATTTTGGAGCAGACATTGCTCTTGTGACCACGAACCATCCGGATTATAACGGTATAGATCAATTAAGCCATGGTGAGAGAGTGCCCTTTGCAGTGACTGGTCCGGGTGATTACGAAGTTGAAGAAATTTTTATAAAAGGGGTGATGTCGGAGGCCACCCTGGCAGGCAAAAAATATATTAATACAATTTATTCTCTCTCTGTAGACAATATCAAGATTGTATTTTTGGGGGCTCTTTCGAATGCCGAACTTGGGAAGGAGGCGCATGAAGTTATCGGTAATCCTGACATTCTTTTTATTCCGGTTGGAGGCAGTGACTTGCTTGATGCAAAAACTGGAGCTAAACTGGCACTATCATTCGAGCCGAAACTCATTATTCCTATGGACTACGATAGTGTTTCCCTTAAAGCATTTTTAAAGGAAATAGGAGAAGAGGCATCCGAAGTATCCGAGAAATTGACTCTTAAGTTAAAAGATTTAGAAGGTAAAGAAGGTGAGGTAGTCGTTTTATCAGCAATATAATCAGATAGCGCTCCAAGTGCTACTTGTAAAAATATGCGAAAAATTATTCACAATTTAAGACAACAGCCAGAAGAAGTAAGGAGGAATATTTTACATATCCTGACCATTGTCTGTGGAGTCATTCTTTTATCTTTTTGGGTTTATTCCTTGGGGACAAATTTAGGAAGTGAAGATACGCAAGCAAAAATAGAGAATGGTTTAAAGCCACTGTCTGCGCTTAGGGGTAACATTATTGGTGGGTACAACAGTATTTCAAATCCAGATCCAGATTTAACTTTACCGGAATAGTAAAATATGTCAGAGTAATTTATTTTAATTTAAAATGGCGAAAAAAATTTTAGAATCAAACCAAGAAAAAGCACGAGACACAGTTTTACCTGTTGATGTTGTGACTGAAATGAAAGAGTCCTATTTGGCTTATGCCATGTCGGTCATTACTTCGCGTGCCCTACCGGATGTACGAGATGGGTTAAAACCTGTGCATCGTCGCATACTTTTTGCTATGCATGAAATGGGGCTGACCGCTTCCGCTAGGTTTAGGAAATCTGCGGCAGTAGTCGGAGATGTGCTCGGAAAATATCACCCACACGGGGATGTGGCAGTTTATGATTCGATGGTGGGCATGGCCCAAGAATTTTCTTATCGTTACCCATTTATTTTAGGACAGGGAAACTTTGGATCCATAGATGGGGACAACGCTGCGGCAATGCGTTATACCGAAGCCAAGATGTCCAAAATTTCGAGTGAACTTCTGCGAGATTTAGAAAAAGAAACAGTAGACTTTCGTCCGAACTATGACCAGACCCGCAAAGAGCCGATAGTTTTTCCTTCGAGTGTGCCAGCGTTATTATTAAATGGTACTCTTGGTATCGCTGTTGGTATGGCGACTAATATTCCACCTCATAATTTAGGAGAAGTACTAGACGGAGCGTTGGCCTTGATCGAAAACGAAGATGCCACAACCGAAGACTTGATGCAGTTCATCAAGGGCCCTGATTTTCCAACCGGTGGAATTGCTTATGGGTCTAAAGACATGCTACACGCATATTCATCTGGTCGCGGAGGGGTGGTTTGTCGAGGTGAGGCAGAAATTACAGAAGATAAAAATGGCAATCCGCAAATCGTTATTACTTCGATTCCTTTCCGGGTAAACAAATCTAACTTGATCATGGCGATAGCGGAGTTAGTGCAAGAAAAAAAATTGGAAGGTATCAAAGGTCTGCGAGATGAATCCACCAAAGATATCAGAGTCGTTATTGATTTAAAGAACAATGCTCATCCGGAAAAAGTTTTAAATTATATTTATAAAAATACTCAACTTGAATCCAACTTCAATTTTAATATTGTTGCCTTGGTGGATGGTGTTCCACAGACCCTTTCACTCAAGTCAATTTTGACCGAATTTATTTCTCATCGAAAGGAAGTGGTAAAGAGGCGGAGTATTTATGATCTACGCCGTGCCGAGGAGCGTGAGCATATTCTGCTTGGTTTAAAAAAGGCGTTGGATAAAATAGATCGAGTCATCACAATCATTCGTGGTTCAAAAGATTCACACATTGCTAAAGTTAATTTAATAAAAGAATTCAAATTTTCCGACTTGCAGGCGATCGCGATTTTGGAAATGAAACTTTCCAAGCTCGCCGGACTGGAGAGAAAAGCCGTGGAAGACGAACTAAAAGAAAAACAGAAATTTATTGCCGAGATGAAAGAAATTTTGGCCAGTACAAAAAGAGTTTTGAAAATAATTTCCGATGAATTAAAAGAAATTCGTGAGAAGTATGCTGATGAACGCCGCACCAAGATAGTCAAAGGTGGGGTTAAAGAAATTTCTGATGAAGACCTAGTTCCAGAAAAAGAAACCATGCTTGTACTCACCGCTGGTGGATATGTAAAGTGTACAGATCCTTCTGAATATCATGCCCAAAAGCGTGGTGGGGTTGGCGTAATTGATTTAGAAACCAAAGAAGAGGATTTTGTTACTAAACTTGTCTCAGGTTCGACGCACGATGATATGCTTTTTTTCACAAATCTGGGTAAAGTTTATCAAATTAAAATGTATGATATCCCAGAGGGTAGGAGAGCTACAAAAGGTAAGTCCATTATGAATTTCTTAGCTCTTTCTGCCGAAGAAAAAGTGAGCTCAATATTGGCAATGCCGAAAGATAAAGGTCTAACCACCACCTCTCTAATGCTTGTAACAAAAAATGGTATAGCTAAAAAAATGTCTTCAGGTGGTTTCAAAGATGTGCGTCGTAGTGGTATTATAGCCATTCGTTTAGATAAAGGAGATGAATTAATTTCTGCGCTTTTAACAGAAAAAGGTGATGAAGTGATTTTAGCAACTACAGAAGGACAATCTATTAGATTTAAAGAGTCCGATGTGCGTGAGATGGGTCGCACTGCAGGTGGCGTCACAGGTATAAAAATGAAAAAAGATGATGAAGTTATCAGTGTTGATGTTATTAAAAAAGATCAAAAAGACGGAACCTTCCTAGTAATGAGCGCCAACGGTTTTGGTAAAAAAACTAATTTAAAAGAATATAAAGTTCAGCGTCGTAGTGGTTCAGGCATAAAAACAGCCAAAGTTACAGCTAAAACCGGTAAACTCATCGTCGCTAAGGTTTTAACCGGCAATGAATTAGAATTGATAGCCATGTCAAAAAAGGGGCAGGTTATTCGCACACCCCTAAAAGACATTTCATCTTCAGGCCGTCAAACTCAAGGAGTAACCATCATGCGTCTCCGTCCTGGAGATGGCATAGCGTCACTTACCTGTATTTAACCTGTCAAAGGCGGGCTTTGACATCAAAATTCAGTGTTTGCTCTATAAAGTTTTTAGTGTCTCCAAAAGTTTCCAGTAAGAATTCTTTACTAACTATTGGCAAGTTTCGGTCTGATGCATAATCATTATAACTACCCCACTGATATTCTTTTGGATGTTTCACTAATCCATCTTTTACTGGATTCATGTGAATATAAGATGATGTCCACATCAGCTGAGGATCGCCTTTAATAAGTACTGCCTTAAATTTGTCTTGAAAAACATGCCCAACTTTTTTATATTTTTTATTAATGTATCTAGAATAACTAGTACAAAGTTTTAACATTAATTTTGAAATTGGCATGTCTACAATTTGTTCAATTAGAAAATGGAAGTGGTTTGGCATCAGACAAAAAGCATACAAATTAAAAGCCCCTTTTTCCATTTTAGTTATCCTGATTCTAGAGTAGGGTAGGGCAGTTAATTTTTCTTTGTTTAATTCTTCTTCAGTAAATCCCAAAGACAGTCCCAGTCTAAAGAGGAAAGCTCTATAATCCTGCTCATCGAAAAATATCTTCTCCTTATTATTGCCACGATTATAGATGTGATAAATACCACCAGGAGCAAATTCTTTAAAGTCTCTATTATTCATACTTGTAAGTATATGTCAAAGGCGGGCTTTGACAAGGGGAAGTTATCAACAGGGCATATAAAATGTGTCAAAGTGTGCCAAGGGCGATGTGTCAAAGGCGGGCTTTGACACACAGTTTTGAGCTTGTTTGCTTTTTTATAAAAGGTTATAATTAAACAATGTTCTCCGATCCGGTAAAAAATTTAAAAGCTTTGGGGTTGCGGGAGACTGACATTGTGGCGGATTTGGGTGCCGGGACAGGATACTATGCTATTGCCGCAGGTCACATTGTGACCAAGGGGAAAGTTTATGCAGTTGAAATAGCGGAAGACTTCCTTCATACAATAAAAAATAAAACTAAAGAAGCACATCTCTCTAATGTCGAAATTCTCTGGGGAGATGTTGAAAAGATAGGTGGCACAAAAATCGGTGACGGCATTGCTGATGCAGTTATTGCCTCAAATGTGCTTTTCCAAGTTGAGGATAAAGATGGATTTATTAATGAAACAAAACGAATTTTAAAGCCGAAAAGCAAAGTCTTGCTAGTAGACTGGTCTTCAGATTCTCCACTTATGGGGTTAAAACATTCCGTACATAAAGACAAAGCACGGGAGATGTTTGAAAAAAAGGGTTTTGTTTGGCAACGGGACATTGACGCTGGAGCGCATCACTATGGTATGATATTAATCAAGAATTAATTTGCAATGAAAAGCAATTTTCAAATTATAGTTTTAGTTGTCTTTATTGTATTTGCCATTTTCGGCGTTTTGGTTTTTTCTGGCACTATACCGATAGGTGACAATGGTGAGCCGGGGTCTTTGGGCACAGTTACTTTATGGGGGACAGTCAAAAGCGAGGCGATGATTCCTATTCTCGAAGAATTCAATCTTGCCAACCCGACTTTTATCTTAAAGTATGTTCAGAAATCTACAGATTCGTTCGACCAAGACCTACTTGAAGCTTTAGCTGAAGGTAGGGGTCCCGACATTGTTTTCATGACAGATGAATTAGCATTTCACTATAATAATAAAATTTTTACCATTCCATTTGCCAGTTATCCGCTCGCTTCATTCAAAAATAATTTCGCTAGTGCTGGAGAAGTTTTTCTGACTTCAAAGGGTATTATGGCTTTTCCTATTTCTATTGATCCGCTTGTGTTGTATTACAATCGTAGTATTTTAGATGCAAATGGTGTGGTGTATCCCCCAGTCTATTGGGACGAAGTCTCTCTACTTATTCCCACTTTAACCAAAAAAGACGATAGCAACAGAATATCAAAAAGCACCATAGCGTTGGGGCATTTTTCAAATATAGCTCATGCCAAGGACATTATTTCCACTTTATTTATGCAGGCGGGTAGCTCCATTGTAGCCGAGAAAAGTGGCATTTTTAGCTCTAGCTTGGATGTACCAGGTAGGCAAGATAACCCTAGTGCAAGTTTGAAATTTTACACTGACTTTGCCGACCCAAACAGCGAGTCGTATTCCTGGAATAAATCTTTTTCAAACTCCAGAGACAGCTTTTCCAAAGGGGACTTGGCATTTTATATTGGTTACGCGAGCGAGCTTTCATCGCTCATAAATAAAAATCCGAATCAAAATTTCGGAGTGGCACCACTTCCACAAAAACGAAATGCTAATTTTAAATTAACCGGAGCTCACATTACTGGTGTTTCTCTTTTGTCATCTTCCAAGAACTTTTCTACCGCCCTTACTGCGGCGAGTCTCATAGCTACGAGCAACTTCGCTTCCAAATTTGCCACGATTTTTGGGGTAGCCCCAGCCCGCCGGGATCTGCTTGCCGTCAAAAAGGCGGATGATAGCTTTATGCCGACGGTGTACAATTCCGCGCTCTTCGGAAAGAGCTGGCTCGATCCTTCCCCCAAAGATACAGATGTTATCTTCCGCCTTATGGTCGATGGAGTTCTTTCCAACAGTATAACTCCGGACAATGCCGTATCCGATGCAGATAGCAGACTTAACATTTTATTGCTTCAGCCATAGGCTGATCCGCCTTGGGCGGAAAAATCAATCATGAAAAATATAAAAAAAATTCTCATAAATATCACGGCATTCCTGATTGTATTTATGTTGCTTGTTACACCAGTATTGTCTTTTGCGTATAATATCAGGGATCCGATAGTGCCACCTTGTCCGGCGACTGGGTGTGGGTGGAATGAATTTTTAATGCTTATAAACAATGTAATTTATTTTATTCTGTATGGTTTGGCTATGCCTATTGCTGCCATTATGTTTGCGTATGCCGGAGTTCTTCTCGTCCAAGCGCAAGGTGGGGAAGCCAAAACTAAAGCCAAAGAAATTTTCCTGAACGCTGTGTACGGCCTGGCCATAGCCGCCGCTGCCTGGCTGATAGTCAAAACCTTACTCGCTGTGTTGGGTTACAAAGATGCCGCTTGGATTGGATTTTAGTGTGTGTATGTTATAATAAAAGCAATGAAATTTATTAAGAAAAATTTTTATATCATAGTACTGCTGACTTTTTTGGTTGTTATGCCTATCCTTTCTTTTGCGCAAGCTACGCCTGGCGGGAACCCTATAAGTACACCTGGTGGAAATGCCGGATGTGACCCCTCGAAGAAAATCTGCAATCCGATAAAAACCGACACCTTAAATGGCTTTATCAGGGCTATCCTTGAAGGCGTCTTCAAGATCGGCTTGCCTATTTTAGCGTTGGCATTTGTTTTTGTTGGTTTTCTGTTTGTGCAGGCCAGGGGTAATTCGGAAGAATTGACCAAGGCCAAAGATGCTCTGTTGTATACTTTAATCGGTGCAGCGGTGATCCTCGGGTCGTGGGCTATCGCACAGCTTATCACTGAAACAGTGACCGCATTAAAACCGTAAGGTATGGTTGATTATTAATAAAAATAAAAATAAATATGATGTGTAATCAAGAAGGTTTAATTGAAATGGTGTGTAGGTTGGGTGATCTTTTCAGTATTGTTGTTCCGGTATTAGTGGGCTTGGGAGTTGTTTACTTTGTCTGGGGTGTCGTTCAATATGTTATTGCTGATGATGTAGAGGCAAAGTCGAAGGGCAAAGACAGGATAATCTTTGGCATTATCGGTTTGGCTGTGATTGTTAGTTTGTGGGGGTTAGTGTTCATTCTTACGGATACTTTTTTTGGTGTAGATGCAGGCATGGAAGGTGCCCCTGATTTTCAAGGTCTACTTCCTGAATAAAAAATATGAAAAAATACGCACAAAAAATAGTAAAATTTATTCCAATACTTTTTATTTTAACCTTTGTTCCATTTTTAGTTTTTGCCCAACCCATACCCCCTTCTGCGCCTTCCGGTTTGGCTGCTGTAATAAATAAAATCAGTGCTTTGCTTAGCTCACTTCTCCCCGTACTTATTTCCCTAGGAGTACTCTATTTTATTTGGGGAGTTATTATTTATTTTATTGCTGACGATGCAGAGGCAAAGTCGAAGGGCAAAGACAGGATAATCTACGGCATTATCGGCCTTGCTGTCATTGTCAGTGTTTGGGGACTGGTTGCCATCTTAAATCAAACTCTTGGTTTGAGTGGGAACTCTGGTTTATCTGGCGTGAGTGCTCCTTCTAGTATTTCAAATTTGGCACCCTCTTCCAATGTATTACCTTCATGTTCATATATGATAAGTAATAAACCAAAGCTGGCGAATTATCTGGAGTACTTTACTTGTATAATTGCTCAATCAGTCATCCCACTTATCTTTGCCATAGCTGTCGTGACCTTTATCTGGGGTGCGGTAAAGTTCTTTATCATCAATGCGGAAGAGGAAGCCAAAAGAGATCAGGGCAAGCAGTTCATGCTCTGGGGTATTATTGCCCTCGCGGTGATGATCAGTGTTTGGGGTTTGGTCAAAATTCTGGGAGAGACCGTGAATATAGATACAAACTATCTGCCTTCAGTTCAGCCGTACAGTTCATCCCGGCCGTAGCCCTTGCTTTTATTATTAGTATGTTTGTGTTAGAATTAACAGGTCGTTTATTAATTAAGTCAGGTACTAGGTGTTAGGCGCTAGGCATTAGCATAAAATCAAGCTAAAGCTTAAAGTCTAAATTCCTAAAGCCTAAAAAAATGAAAAATAAATTAATGGTTTTGTCGGGTTTTGTTATGGGTTTGGTTCCGGTCGTGGCGTTAGCGCAGAATACTGGTGGTACTCCTACTGTGTGTACTGCGGGTCCTGTGACAACCTTTCAGGGTGCCTTGTGTAAAATTGGGGAGATTATGAATGCAATCATTCCGATTTTGATAACACTGGGTGTACTGTACTTTGTCTGGGGAGTTATTTCGTATGTTATTGCTGATGATGAAGAGGCAAAGTCAAAGGGACGAGACAGGATAATCTACGGTATTATCGGCTTGGCTGTTATCATTTCTGTTTGGGGATTGGTGAAGATTTTGTCAAATACTTTTGGGCTTACAAATGTACAGCAAATTACTTTTCCGACTGTTTCTTACTAATCTATAAAGTGTCGCACCAAGAATCGTGCGACATGATTTCGTAAAATCACATGAATTTATTTCTCGGTCTTTTCTCTGCCAGGGTGGCTTATGCGAGCGTTGATACCTTTATGAATAGCGTAGGCGAGCTTATCATAAATCCGCTCATCAATTTTCTTTTTGCTCTAGCGGTGGTGTATTTTCTGTATGGCGTGTTTGAATTTCTGTCCAATCAGGAAAATGAAGACAAGAGAACAGCCGGCAAGAGCCACATGCTTTGGGGAATTGTCGGCATCACCATCATGATGGGTGTGTGGATCATCTTTGGTCTTATTCTGGACACTTTTAACTTAAGAGGTGACATAGATGTCAGTTCAGGAGGGGTTATAAATGTGAAGTTGCCACCATACAATCCTTAATAGAGAATTCATCTCAAGAGAATAAATTCAAATTAGAGACATAAAAAGGGCGACTTCGCAAAAGCGAAGTCGCCCTTTTAGGTTCTGGAGTCAGTTTACTTTGCACAGCATAGATCTTTTGTGGTATACTGCAACTATGAAAAATATCATTCAATTTTCAATCGAAAAAGGGCAGGATGGGTATTACATTGCTACAGCAAATGATTTTGCTATTATTACCCAAGCGAAAAATTTAGAAGATTTGTTTGTAAATATTAAAGAAGCCACCGAGCTTCACTTTGAAGAAATTTTAGAAGAAGAAACATCTCTGAGCCGCAATCCTTCAATTTTTATAAACTACGAAATGCCTATCGCGCTCTATGCCTAAATTAAAGCGACTTTCTGGCAAAGAAGTCATAACTTTTTGTGAACAACACAATTTTAGTATCAGTAGACAGAAAGGAAGCCATATTAATTTGGTACGAATTGTTTCAGAGAAAAAACAAGTGGTGACCGTGCCAAATCATAAAGAAATAGACAGAGGAACATTGCATAATATTTTCAAGAAACTGTCTTCATTCATTCCTGAAGAAGATTTAAGAAAATTTTTCTTTACTGACTAGGTAAAATCAAAAAGGCGGTCGTTCATCGCTGAACGGGTCCGCCTTTTGTTTTGCGCGTGGGGCTCGCACGCGCGATGTTTTCATGAGCCCTCCTTTCTCCGAAGTTGATCTGCTTCGGGCAGAGACCTTCTTTGCGCTGGTCAGGCGCTCCGAGAGAATTACTCCCGGATGTATACACCTGTGGCTGGGGTTGCCCCCTCGCCACAGAACTTCCAGATCCCCGCCATCCCGATGGACGGCGGGGGGGTGGTGCCGAAGGTCTCTGTATGAGATCCTCCGTCCGGGTCAAACACCTTCATGGAGCCCCGATCGGGACCCCACTGGCTGTTGATCCGTAGGTTCCGTTCGTAACAGCCATCTGTTCCGAACGGGTAGAGGGTGGGTGTCGGCCCTACCTTCGCGGGCGCCGGGGCTGTCGAGGCCACCGGCGTGGATGTCCGGCTACCTGCCGGTGAGGGGGGTGCGGGAGGTAACAATCCCCCAAAAAATCCACCCACTGTCTCCCGGATCTCGGTCCCGACCCGTTGGGCTACTTTGTCGCCGACTACAGCCTTTTTTGCTGTGTCGATAGCCACTGGGCCGATGCCGCGCCCCTCGGATGCCGCCTGATCTGCTTCCTCCCACTTCGTCGTGGGGGCGGGAATCGCGGGGACCGTCATTGGCGTCGCCGACTTCGGCCGAGCCATCTCGGCCGATCGTGGCATTTCCCTTGCCACGAAAAGGGAAATCAACACTATTCCGAAGATGGTGAGCGCTGGCTTCACTCGGCCGTGTGCCGTCATTGCGGCGATCACGACCGAACAAAAAAACAGCGCTACCCAAATTAAGATATCCGTACTGGCTGTTGGGTATAGCCATGGGCGTGGTCCCGTGGTGAGAAAGTAGCTGAAGGCGAAGTTATTGCTAACTCCGACAACAGTAGTTCCCACCATCATGACGAATGTAAGCGTAGAGAACCCGACGATGAATTTCTTCATTCCATCGGAAATTCCGCCGCCGTGTGCCGCCGCGGGTCGCGAGAGGCCGCCCCAGCCTTGGTGCTGGGCCAGCTTGTAAAGGCCGTACAGCACTCCGCCGACGATAGCGACGGTCCAGGGGTTCCAGCCGAATGAGCTCGACACCCAATACACTCCCAGGGCCGCGATTGCAAATTTCCAAAACATTTCATTTCTTCCTTAACTCCGTCCCCTTGACTGGGCAACATGGAGTTGGAGCAGACTGATCAGAGTACTACAACCGCTTGCGCGTTTGTCTTACTTTGAATAGTCTGCCCGCTAGGAAGCCGGATTTTTTCTCTCCTCTCCTTACCCCCTCCGCTTTCAGCACCTCCCCCTAAATAGGGGGAGGCCGGGTAGGGGTACAAAGGGGTGAGGGTTCAGCTACATGGCGGGCAAACCATTCATTTTGCTCGAAATTCTACTTACTTCTTATTTAATTTTCGAAGGTCAGCTTTACCTATGTATTGTATCACACTTATGACAAAAAGTCAAGCCCTTTGGGCTGAATTTGTCCTTATTTTGTAAGGTTAAAATGATAAAAGGGCCGCCTCAGTGAAGAGACAGCCCTTTGTTTTGCGCTGGGCCTGTGCGCGATTTGGGCCCTGGGTTGACGAGTCCCCGTTGCGTCACTCTGGTTTGTTCCCTCCAGACGGGAGACCTCTATTTTGTAAGCGCTGGTCAGGTGCTTTGTCTTTTTAGGGGCAGTACCGGCTTGCCCCCTCTTCGAGGGGGTTGAACGGCCGTTTCTTCCCGTCCTCCCCGACGATCTCGTCGGGGCAGCCGAATTTCTTGTGTTTGGGGGTCCCTACCCCCAGAATTTTGTCGACGGCCTGGTCGAGCGCTTGCCCGACAGAGACCGCCGACTTGCCGTCGCCGAGTCCAAGACTCCCGAGGACCTTGTTGATCCCCTCGAGGGCCGCGTTCCCGGCGGTCTTTCCGATCTCAAGCGCGCGCCGATTGCGCAGCGCGCGGGCCTTGGCTAGAATCGTCGGAGTGCTGTCCTCCGGATGCGCCTCGAGCCAGGCCAGCGTCTTGCTGGCCCCGTCATAGAGCGCCTTCGCTCCCTCGATTGTTGTAGCGGCTGGAGCCTTCTCCAGAGCCGCCACTTTCTGCGCCATTTTTTCTTGTCGGCTGGCGCCACAACCGACCGCCGTGAGTGCCACGGCGAGCACGAACGTCAAGAGGAAATTCATTTCTTCCCTCCCCCTCCAAACATTCCCTTGACTATCCACTCCAGGGGCTGGGTGACTACCTCACCCAGGGAGTGTTTGGCGGCCAACTCCCCAATGCCGCCAATCTTCCATTTCCTAATACCCCCGAGGACCTCGTCCCAACGGGAGCAGACGATGGCTCCGACGAGCGCTATCATCTGCCACCCGAGAACTCCCCACCCCATAGCCTTCTCCCCGAAGAGAAACGAGTTAATGGTTGCCCAAAAACCGAATTCCCCCAGGGGATCCTCGAGCGGAGTCGTTGCCACAGCCCAGAACTGGGCTTTGGCGATTTCGATGGGGTTTAGGGTTGCTGGCGCCGCGGTAGGGTCCACCCACCACAAAAACACCACCCCTAACACCATCCACACCGTCGTGCGAAGTACCCAGTTGTTGTCGCCGAGCCGGATCAGGACACTCCGCCCGATCTCCGCAGCCCCACGGCCGTGAGTCTCGATTCCCGCGAAGATGGCGAAGACCGCGAGCGTGGTCACGAGGGCAACTAGCGTAAAGGCTGGGTAGCCGAACCAAAAACCGAAGACGATCCAGTAGAGTACTATGAACAGCGCCCCCCAGAATCCCACGGTCTTCGGCTTGATCACTACCTCGCCTTCGTCGCAAGCGCCATCGCCTACGACTTCGGCCCTAATGATGTGTCGTCCCGGTTTGAGGTCTTTGAGCTCGAAGCTCGCGACCCCGCCTTCCGTCTTTACGGCGCGCTTGCGCTTGCCGTCGACCGAGAAACGAACCTGGACTTCTTTCTCGCCACCTTTTTTCCCGGCGGTGGCCGGCCGGTCTGACACGACGGCTTCCGCCACCGTGTCTTTCTCTACTAAACTCAAAGTCAAAATCATTATCTTTCTCCTAATCAAATTTTTTCTCGAGCACACGATTCAGAATACTACAACCACTTGCGTGTTTGTCGTTTCCTGAATAGTCTGCCCATCAATGAGCCGATGCATTTCCTCTCCCTGCGAAGGGGGAGATTTGAGAGGGGGTCTCAAGAATTACCACCCCTAGCCCCTCCTTAATCAAGGAGGGGAGGAAACATAAAATACTCAGCTTCTTAACGGGCAAACCATTCATTTCCCCGCCAGTCTGGCCGGGGTAAATTGCTCGAAATTCTACTTACTTCTTATTTAATTTTCGAGTAACAGCTTTACCTATGTATTGTATCACACTTATGACAAAAAGTCAAGCCTAAATGCTCCAAAACAGCCTTATTTTACAGGCTATTTTGGGGCATTATTGACATTAGTCTTGTATTGTGTTTTTAAAAAAGTCTATAGTTCTTGTCTTAATCTAATTCAAATGATATTATATAAATATGAACACCGTAACCTTACCCAAAAATCAATACATGCAAATTTTAAGCACTCAAGACAAATTTCAAGTGGATTTGTCTCGCTTGGAGAGAATGGTTTCTTATATGGTTCAAGATGAAGTTAGTCCGGTGTATATGACCAGACTTTCTAAGATAGAGAAAGGTCTTTCCGCTGGCAAAGGTGTTAAGTTTAAAAATAAAAGTGAACTCAAAAAATTCTTTCGTTCTTTATAGTTATGAATAATTTAGAGAAGATGAATTTTATTTTTTCTCTGGAATTTAAAAAAATTCTAGAGAAAATGGCAAAGAAAGATAAATTAGGATTAAAAAAAATAGAAGACCAAGTATATAAAATAATCTCTAATCCACTCATAGGTAAACCTCTTCGTAATGTTATGAAAAGTTATCGACGAGTTCATATAGGGCATTTTGTTTTGATTTATAAAATAGAGAACGGAGAGATAACATTTGCAGATTATGACCATCATGATCGCATTTATAAAAAATATTCTCTAACCTAATATGCTACTTTCTGCCATCATCACAATAATCGGCCTCTCGCTCTTTGAAGCAGTTTCTTCGGTTGACAATGCCATCATCAATGCGGAAGTTCTCTCGACCATGGGGGCCAAGGCACGGCGCTGGTTTTTGACTTGGGGGATGTTCATTGCGGTCTTTCTAGTTCGCGGGCTTTTACCTTTTGCAATAATCTGGGCTTTTAATACATCTCTCTCACCACTCCAAGTTTTATCTGCGGCCTGGTCTTCAGATCCGCTCGTTTTGGCGTCCATAGAAAAGTCCGCGCCGATACTCCTCGTCGCCGGGGGAGTTTTCTTGTTATTTTTATTTTTGCATTGGCTTTTCTTGGAAGAAAAACATTTGGGTTTGCCTATGGCAGAGAAATTCTTTATGAAGAATGGGGTTTGGTTTTATGCCACTGTATCAGTCCTTCTTTCAATTATCGCTTGGTTTGCATTAAAGGAGAGCAACCTGATGGGCTTTGGTGCTGTTGTTGGTTCCAGTTTATTTTTTATTACGCATGGTTTCAAGCAAAATGCCGAGGAGCAAGAAAAAAAACTGCTCGGGTCGGCACACTCTGATCTCTCCAAGCTTTTTTTCTTGGAAATAATTGATACTACATTTTCTATCGATGGTGTGCTCGGCGCTTTTGCTTTTACTCTTTCGGTGCCACTCATTCTGCTTGGCAATGGTTTCGGAGCGCTCTTGGTGCGGGAGCTGACGATTCGCAATATCGAACGAATAAAAAAATATGTTTATTTAAAAAATGGGGCGATGTATTCCATTCTGGTTTTGGGGATGATTATGATACTGCACAGCTTTGGGTTTCACATACCGGAATACGCTTCGCCACTTTCTACTTTTATCATTATTGGATTCTTTTTTTGGAAGTCGCGAAAATCGTTGCAGGTGTAGTTTTTGAGAGGCCTTTCGCAGGTCGTTCGACTCTGAGAGTCTCAGACTCGATGAGCCGACGGGCCGAGAAGTTCGCTCCGCAAGCTTGCGGAGACAGATTGCCTATCAAAAACTATACCAAGAAAGATTTTCACAACTAAAACAAAAAAATCCCCGAGCGGGGATTTTTTTGTTTCGGTTATGCATGCTTTAGGGGTGTGTCGTGATAGTTTTGCTCTCCGCGGAATACCCTCCTAACTAAGATGACTATCAAGAGAATTAATATCGCAAGAAGAATCCATTGAACAAGCCCAGAAGGCATGAAACTATTTGAACCATAGATGACATTGGCAGCAAGTTCTTTGACATCTTCCGCAGTCTTGACTGGTTCGTCGGCAGTAGAAGTTGTGGCAACTTTGTTCGTAGCAGGCGCTGCTTTTCTCACGGTAGTCGTAGTGGTAGTTGCCTGTGGAGCATAAGCGTTAGTATTTCCTGAGTAAATAGTAGGCGCGTCGGAATACTCAGTATTAGTATTTACTCCCGCAGAATTGTCTCGTACAGTAGCCCACTTAGTGCTGTTGTAAGGGGTAACATACCCGGCTCTGTCGGCACTTGCTTCTGTGGGTACAAACATGACCCCTAGAGCCAAAATAGTGAATGCTTGTAAGCCATAAAATGCTATATTTAATTTTTGATTATATTTATTCATACTTATAGTATAGCATATATAAAAACAAATGTCAAGTTTTAACGGCTCCTGCTGCCACCTTGAGGATTTCGACGTCCTGAAGAACTGTCAGCACTGCGAGTTTGCGGAGAAGTAGTAGTTCTTTCTGCTCCTCCCGTTCCTCCTGTTGTTCCCATTGTGCCCGTTCTTGCCTTTGTTCCTGTGCGTGCGGGGCTCCCAGTGTGTCCAATGCTTCCAGTGTGTCCGGTGTCCACTCGATTTCGAATCACTCCAGGTCTATATACAACTCCTCGGCTTCCATAACCACTCCTATGAATGATCACTGGACGAGAAGCGTCTGCTTGTTTCTTTGCAACACCAGCTGCAATTTTAGCTAATTTCTCGTCATGTTTTAATTGCGCCTTTGTTTTTTCGCTAGTTGTTAATTCAGATATCAAGTTGCCATCAGCATCGTACTTTCTTTTTAAAGCACCTCTTCCGGCAGCTACTTTTTCAGTATTAGCTGTGGTAAAAAGTTTTTCATCGTCTTCTTGAGTTCTAGATAATTTTTCTTCATCTTCATCTTCAGCTTTAGCTATTTCTACATCCGCTTTCGCCAAAGCAAGTGCCTTTTCAGCTGCTTGAATATCAGCTTTATTTTCTGGATCTTCCTTAGCAACACTAAGGTCATAGGTAGCTTCCACAACAGCTTTTTCAGCTTTAGCAATAGCTGCCTTACTTGCTTGCATTTCTGGAGACAAAAAAGTTCCTGCTGCTATGGCGGCAGTAGCGAATTTTCTTCCAATTCCGCTATGATTATTTTTAGTTCTTGCTATTTCTCTAGCCCTCAGCTCTGAAGCTGTTAACTCCGTAGTTCCTTCTTCTGGAATAAATTCACGTCTAGAACCTCCTATATTTTCCATTCCCATAGTATTTTTAGTTTCAGCCATAGGTCATCGACTCTGAGAGTCTTAGACTGATGAGCTGATCCGCCTTTGGCGGAAATTATTAATAAATTAAACTTTCCTAAATTATACTTTATATTGCAAGATTTTACAACCTTATACTAAGATAAGTGTATTATGGTATATAAAACCTTTTTGTCAATGGTGCTGGAGGGGGGACTCGAACCCCCAAGCCTTGCGGCACTAGTTCCTAAGACTAGCGCGTATACCAATTCCGCCACTCCAGCGTCTTTTCAAATATACTTCGTATTTGAAATTTCGATTCACGAAACCGACGCTGGAGTGTCGGCCTCCTCACTTTGTTCGGATGAAAAATAAAGCAGTTTATTTTTCATCCACTCCAGCTTCTAAAGTGCTCATGCACTTTGTGCGTCCAGAAGGGATCGAACCTTCGACCTTATCCTTAAGAGGGATCTGCTCTACCAGCTGAGCTATGGACGCAAATATATTCAATTTTAAAACAAGACTTTACCATTAATAATCTTTCGACCTACCAAAACAGCTATGGACGCAAATATATTTAATTTTTAAACAAGACTTTACCACCAACAATCTAACGATTTACCAAAACAGCTAAGGGCGCATGTTTAATTTTCTAAAATAATTACAAATTTATAATTATTCTGGTGCTCGGGATGGGAGTCGAACCCATACCCCTTACGAGATTCGATTTTAAGTCGAACGCGTATACCAATTCCGCCACCCGAGCAGTTGTCTAAGTCTAACTGAAAAAAGTATTTTTTTCAATCCCTATTTACAGATTACATATCAGGTTATATAATATTCAGATGAGTATGGAAACTTCCGATCCCCAACTATCATTAGGAAATTCTGAGCTCTTGGAAGACCTAAAGTCACTCGTTGCTAAAAGATTATAAAAAATGAGATAGTATATTATTTATATGTCGGAAAAACTATTCAAAAGTGTCCCTAGTGCAGTTATTGAGAGAACTGAAATGGGTATGGTGGGACAAGTAAGAGAACTCGTAAGATTGATTCTTTGGGATAAAGTTCTGCGCGATAAACTTGTAGACAATCCAATTGGAAAAGAAGGTCTGGATGCACTCAAGAGGCTCGGCAAAAATTTTTCTATTGTTCTTGCGGATAGTGTCCCCGTCTTAGGATCCGTTGTTCATTGGAGTGCAGATGTCTTAAAATTATCAAAACATGATGCAACTCCGGATGTTTCCAAATTAACAGCATGGGGAGCAAATATAATTGATGTATTAACTCTTGATACTATTCCCTCATATTGGATTCAAGCAGCTCTTCAATTGAGAAAAGATCTACCTAAGCTTCAGGCATTATTGAAACTTATTCAGAAGATACGCACAGAAGAGATGGAAGATTATGAGGAAAATCAATCTCAAGTTGATGGTGCAATAAGAGTTTTTGGCACCGAAGAAAGAGATGAAAAATAAAATATGGATAAAAAAGAAGCTTTAAAAATACTTATAGAACACAGTTTTGTCTTCACTAAAGATGTGCAAGAAAAATTGATTGCGGGTATTCCCGCTATGACTTTGCGAGATGTTGATGCTCTGGGCAAGCTTTTAGCGTCACTAAAACAAAAGAGTATTATTTCTTATGATGCTGACATGAAGAAAATAAATCAAATGATTTTGGTGGTTGAAAAAGAAAAGGGAAGTGTCTGATGTTTTTCTGTTTCTTTGAGGCGTGGGTGGGAATCGAACCCACGCATGTCGGTTTTGCAGACCGAAGCGTTACCATTTCGCCACCACGCCTTTTAAATGAAAATCGATTATTTTTCTAATTTTCCTATCAACAACCTTTGGTCGTAATTCAAAGTAGTTATTGAATATTTTAAATTTTCGCATAAAAAATGAATTAATGCTAGTGCCTTTGTATATTAGTTTGAATATTTGTAGAGAATCTTTTGTGTTGTATATTGCTTGGAAAGATCTCTTACTTGAATAAATTTTACCTTCTTTAATCCCAATTTTTCTAAAAACATGATTCATTTTTTCAAGAAATATTTTACTACCACTAGTAAATATCACACGAACCCTTTTTATTATTAATTTTTGGGTTTTACCTTTGGTTTGTGCAAAGTGAACACATCCATCTCCATCAAAATATCCCCTCATAAAATGACCTAAGTATTTTTGTGGAACTTTTGGGAACTTTATAGTTAGAGATTTGTTTGGATATAGACCTAATCTAAAAAGGTCATTGTATATTTTATGACTACCTATTCTTAACGCAAAGCAAACTTTTCCTCTGATAAAATTCGACCTTTTCTGGTTTGTTTTGTGTTCTGAACCCAACCATGTTTTTATTCTTTCTATGGAATCTTTATCTGTGCTAGCTATTTGGATATATTTACCACGCATATAAGGTGAATCATCCAAACTTCCATCAGCATAAATATATCCCAAAACATAGGCCATATTCGGGGACCATTTTTCGAAGAATTTTTCATTAACTTTATATTTTATTCCCACTTTTATATTATAAGTGGTAATTAATTATACTGCAACTTGATTACTTTTCTCGTAGCAATTCGTCAATTTTTTGGCGGTTTTTTTCACCCAGATCAATGGCAATGTCGACAAAGGGGATGGTCTTGACGGGCATGTTTTTTTTCAAGTATTCCCGCAGTTCTGGTCTTTTGCGTTTGGCAAATTCTAGCGCGGTTTTTTCTTTTGAATCTGGAAGTACTGTAATAAATATCGTTGCCCGTTTTAAGTCGGGGGAACAGGTGGCGGCTATCACGGTAATAAGTGAAGTTTTATTGTTTTCTCTTCCCAAAAAAATTGCCGCTAATTCTTTTATTTGATTTGCAACTTTATTATTTCTCTCCATAATTTTAGATTAAGAATGTTTAAAAAATTATTTCTGCGCCACACTAAATAATTCCACGACATCACCCGCTACGATTTCTATTTTAGATTCTACCATCATGCCAAATTCCTTTCCCTCGGATACTTCGCTGGTTTTCATTTTACCTTGTTCCAAGTTTACGATTTTTCCACGACCGATTTCGAAATCTCGACGCATGATTTTAACCGTTCCATTTAGAACCATGGTTCCCTCGATTACTTTTCCGCCAACGATTTGGCGCTCGCGGGTTCGACTGAAAGCTCGGATGATCTTTGCTTTGCCAGTTGTTAACATGGTTTCGATCCTCGGCCGGCGGTTTTCCATTTCGACTTCCAGCCACTCGGTCAGTTTATAGATAATATTAAATAAGTTAATCCGGAGGCCTCTTTTTTGGGCAAGTTCTGTAGCATTTTTATCTATTTTGACATTGAAGCCAATAACGATGATGTTTCCACTGTCGGAAATATTTTTTATGTCTGATTCGCCGATAGTTCCTACGCTCTTACTAATGATTTTAAATTCTGCTCCCTCGGTTTTTATCTTTGCTATTTCTTTTTCGATGGCTTCGAGAGTCCCGGAGACATCGGCTTTTAATATTATTGGAATTATTTTTTTTGTTGATTCTGTTTCGCGAGTAGAAAGGTCAGACCTTTTTGAATTCTCAAGGTCAGACCTTGGGGAATTATTTTTTATATATTCTTCGGCATCTTTTTTATTTTGAAAAGATTTAAAGATTGCTCCAACTCTCGGCATTTTGTCGAAGCCGACAATCCGTACCGGGGAAGACATGGAGACAGAATCCATCATACTCCCTTTGAAATTTTCTATGATGCGCGTGGAGCAGATACAATCTTCTACCACAACCGTCATTCCTTTTTTCAAGGTTCCATTTTTAACAATTAGCGTCGCCACGATTCCACGCTTAGAATCCAAATTTGCTTCAATGACGACTCCGGAGGCAGCTTCATCGATATTTCCAGTAAAGTTTTCCATCTCGGCCATAATTAAGATAAGTGACAGGAGGTTATCCACTCCTGTGCCTGTCTTTGCAGAAATTTCTACGCACGGGATCTTGCCACCATAATTTTCCAGATAAATTTCTTTTTCTACTAATTCTGTTTTTGTTTTTTCTACATTTGCGCCTGGCTTGTCTATCTTGTTGATTGCTACGATGCACACAGTGTTGCTTTCATTTATAGTTTTCCAGGCTTCCAATGTCTGTGGCTTGACGCCATCTTCTGCAGAAACTACCAATATTGCGATGTCGGCCACGGCTGCTCCGCGCTCGCGCATTTTCGAAAAAGCTTCATGGCCAGGTGTATCTAGAAAGGTGATTTTGCGACTAGCAAAATCATCCCGAGATTTTCGAGGGATAGCTCGATTCACTTCGTTCTCTCGGGATTTCGGTTCCTCTTGAGGAACCTCAACTTCATAGGCAGAAATATTTTGAGTTATGCCACCGATTTCACCTTCTGTCACATTTGTTTTTCTGATGTAGTCTAAAAGCGTGGATTTGCCATGGTCAATATGACCCATGACTACCACGACTGGCGGTCTTTGACTCGCCACAGGCTCATTTCGGCCAGCTGAAGGCGGTCTGGAAACAGTATTTTGTTTTTCTTTTTTTTTACTCATTTGTTATGCTTAGTCCTTATTGGATATTTTTGCTTTTTCTAGAACTTCTTTTTCTTCAGTGCTTAATTCATATTCTGATTTTCCATTTTTGACAGGTTTGGCGAAGACGCTCATCCGTTCACGGGCATATAAACTCGAAACTACGACACCGTCCCCATTTTCATTCAACATACTGATCGCAAAGCTTTGGTTACTACCTTGATCGGGGAAAGGGTTGAAGCGGACAGTCTCTAGCCCGCATATACTCTTCTTCTGTTTTGTTTGTATCGTCGCAATATTTTTTTGCATTTCTTCTTTCGTTTTGTGCAGTTTTGAAATTTCTTGTTCCAAGTTTACGATAGTATCTTCTAGGTCTTTAGCTTTTTTACCCAAGAAAAATCTTTTTAGGCGTTTCTCGGTAATAAAAACCCATACTGCGCCGACGAGTATTGCGATCAGAGTAAAAATAAAAAAAGCCAAGAAAAAAATATTGTCGAAGTTTGCATTCATGTCGTTTCAATATATACTATTTTTATGTCGAAATCAATAGACAAAATAAAGAAAATTTATCTAGACCATGCTTCGAGCGCTCTTTCTCTTTCTGCGAATCCCGGGGCGATTCATGTACTTGGAGTGAAGGAAAAGAGTAAATTAGAAAATTCTAGAAAAAATATCTCAAAAATTTTAGACTGTCACTCTGATGAAATTATTTTTACTTCTGGGGCAACAGAGAGTAATAATTTGGCCATTTTGGGTTTAATACACCCCACCCTTCGCCCTCCCATTGGTAAGGGGAGGGTTGGAGAGAGGTCACAATTGCCACACATTGTGACTACAAACATAGAGCATGCTTCTGTCCTGGAAGTTTGTAAACATTTAGAAAAAACAAAACAAATACAAGTGACTTATGTCGAAGTGGAAGAGAGGGGCATAGTCGATCCTAGAAAAATAAAAAAAGCTCTACGGCCGAATACTGTTTTAGTTTCAGTAATGTATGCAAATAATGAAATCGGAACCATACAGCCAATACAAGAAATAGCAAAAGAAATCCGGCACTACAGGAAGAACCTCACCCGCCTTCGGCACCCTCTCCTTGGCAAGGAGAGGGTTGGGGAGAGGTGTATTTTTCCTTTCTTTCACACCGACGCCACGCAGGCAGTGAATTATCTGCCAATCAATGTGAAAAAATTAGGTGTAGATTTGATGTCTTTTAATGCGGCAAAAATTTACGGACCAAAAGGGGTTGGTGTTTTATATGTAAAAAGAAATACACCTATTAAAAAAATTATGTTCGGCGGAGATCAGGAAGGGGGACTGCGTCCGGGGACAGAAAATGTCGCGGGAGCAGTGGCTTTAGCTTATGCCCTAGAGATCACTCAAAAAATGAAAGATAAAGAGGCGAGAAGGTTGGAAAAACTTAAAGATTATTTTTTAAATAAATTAGTTCATTCTAATGTTGGAGCGGATTTCGGAATAAGAATTAATGGAGATTTAAAAAATAGATTGCCGAACAATGTCAATATAACGATTCCAAATATGCCGAGCGATCTTCTGGTGATCGAACTGTCAGCGAGAGGCATCATGGCTTCTGCCAAAAGCGCTTGCAAGTCAGGCGATGGGAAAGATTCCCATGTTATTCTTGCTTTACAAAAGAAGGATGGCTTGCCCGTCAAAGCTTTAGCGTCGGCGGGTTCGCTTCGTTTTTCACTCGGCAGGGGTACAAATAAGAAAGATATCGATTATACAATAAAATCCCTCGCCGAAATTTTGCAAAAACTAAAAAAGTGGTATTGAAGTTTTTTTTAAATTTGATTTTTAATATTAAAATTGCTATCATTTACTTATGACCACCATAACCATTCCTGAAAATTTAATAGGGGAAAAGGATTTAATAGTTATTCCTCGCAAACAGTATGAGGTTTTTCTTGATGTTGGTAGAAAGTGGGGAAAGAGACTTTCTGAAGAACAAGATACAGATGAAGCAATAAATGTCTATAAAAAAGAAAAAAAAGAAGGGGAACTAAGAATGTTGAAATCCTTAAAAAGTTTATTATTTGCTAGTGAATCCAGTTTATCTAAAGACTGGCTCAAAAAAGCAGAAGAAAGGGCATGGCAGAATTTATAAAAGGAGATGTAGTCGTAGTTCCATTTCCATTTTCTAATTTATCTCAGATAAAAAGGCGGCCAGCTTTTGTCGTGAACAAATTCGCCGGGGATGATCTCATTCTTTGCCAGATAACCAGTCAGACAATTAAAGATAAATATTCAGTATCTATTAGAGAAACGGATTTTGCTAATGGTATCCTCTCAGTTAATAGTAATATCAGGCCGAATAGAATTTTTACAGCTGATAAAAGTATTATTCTCTATAAAGTTGGGAATCTAAAAGAAAATAAACTTAGAGAAGTTATAAAGAAAATTATTCAGATAATAAAAGATTAGGGTGTATTATCTTCGAACCGAAATTTTGCAAAAACTAAAAAAGTGGTATACCCCCACACCTATTAATGACTTGAAATGAAATAGGTATCGGGGTATAATTAGAGAATGGATATCAAGGATCTAAACAAATCACAGTTGATACTGCTGGCAGTGCTCCTCAGTTTCGTAACTTCTATTGCCACAGGTATAACGACAGTGACTCTGATGCAGCAAGCGCCGGATTCTTTTACTACGCCCGTGAATCGTATTATCAGACAGACAGTTGAAAAAATTCAGCAAGTGGAAGGCAAGACAACAGTGCAGACGGTGGTGGTTAAAGAGGAAGACTTGGTAGTAGATGCAATTTCAAAAAATAAATCTTCCATTTTTTCTATAACTAAAAACGCAGTAGACCCAGATGGTAAAGTAATCGAAGTGTCTATGGGTCAGGGTTTTGCCATAAATTCCGACGGGGTGATAGTCGCTGATGCATTATGGGTGCCGAACGATGACACTTACTATGTCAGAAACGATTCCGGAAAATTCAAAGCAATATTTTTATTTACTAACTCGGCTGGATTTTCTTTTTTAAAAATTTCTGAACCACTCGACCCGAGTAAACCAGCGAAATTTTCTACGCCTACTTTTGGAGATTTAGAAAAAATGAAAATAGGACAAAAAGTTTTGGTTTTAGGAAGTACGATATCTTCTTTTATTTTTGATGGAGATAAAGATATTAAAATAAATGTGACAAAATCAACTACCGGAGGTCTTGTTTTGAATTTGGATGGAGAAGCTTTGGGTATCGCTCTTTCTTCGGAAACAACCTCCTTTGCTCCAATCGATGCTATCAACATTGCTTATGCTGGAAGTTCACCGAAACCATAAAAACTTTTTACTTTATAACTTTCAACTTATATATGCCACCATTAAATAAATTTACAACTAAAGCTAAAGATGCCATCAAGAAAGCCCACGAGCTCGCTATTGAGCGTGGAGTAAATCATGTTTCTTCATTACATCTTTTGGCGGCTTTACTGATTCAAGAAGAAAGTATGGTGAATTCTATTTTGGATAAATTGGAAATTGACACCATGTTGCTGACTGACTCTGTTTTAGAGTTGATTGAACTGCCAGAATCTCGCAATACTCTTTCTCCGTCATACCAGATTTATTTAAATCCTGATTTAGGGGCTGTGATAGAACAGTCGGCCAAGTTAGCAGAATTTATGAAAGACGATTTTGTCTCTACAGAGCATTTATTCATTGCGATATTTGAAGTGACCAGTGAGGCGCGTGAAGTTTTAGCGCGGTTTAGAATTTACAAAGATTCCGTAATGAAAGTTTTGCAAGAACTGCGTAGTCAAAACATTACTGATGTCACGGAGCCAAAAAGATTTAAATTACTTTTGAAATACACTCGGAACTTAACAAAATTAGCAAAAGAGGACAAGCTCGACCCGGTCATCGGTCGAGACAATGAAATAACCCGCATCATGCAGATACTTTCTCGTCGTACAAAAAATAATCCTATTCTAATTGGTGAAGCTGGAACCGGGAAAACAGCCGTGGTGGAAGGGTTGGCACAGATGATCACAAAGGGGACCGTTCCAGAATCACTGAAAGACAAAGATCTGGTCTCGCTTGACTTGGGGCTTTTGGTTGCCGGCACCAAGTATCGTGGAGAATTTGAAGAGAGGTTAAAAGGCATCATGAAAGAGATTGAACGGTCGGACGGAAAAATAATTCTCTTTATTGATGAGATTCATACTATCGTTGGTGCCGGAGGCGCCGAAGGGACGATGGATGCTTCGAATATGCTCAAGCCAGCGCTCTCTCGTGGAGAGTTGCGAGCGATAGGTGCGACTACTTTGCGTGAATATCAAAAACATATTGAAAAAGATCCTGCCTTGGCTCGTCGTTTTCAGCCGGTATATATTGATGAACCAGGAGTGGAAGATTGCCTGGCTATTCTGCGTGGACTCAAAGAAAAATACGAACTTTTTCACGGGGTGCGCATCACAGATGACGCCATTGTGGCGGCGGTGAACCTCTCTTCGCGCTATATTACGAATAGGTTTCTGCCGGACAAAGCTGTGGATCTTATAGATGAAGCTTCTTCTTCGCTGAAAATAATGCTTGAGAACAAGCCTCCGGTTTTAGAAGACGCGCACAGAAAAATAATGCGCTTGGAAATTGAAAAAGAGGCATTAAAAAAAGAAATTGTCAGCCAAATTGAAGAAAAAGATCATGCGAAAAGCAAAGAAACTAAAAATAGAATCAAAGAAATAGACAAGGAAATAGGCAATCTGACAGAGAAAACCAAAGAGCTTGAACTAAAGTGGGCGAATGAAAAGTCGACTGTGGCTGAAATTCGTTTGATTAAAAAAGATTTGGAAACCATTCGTTTGGAGGCGGAGGATGCCGAAATGAAGTCCGACCTGTCGCGTGCCGCAGAAATTCGTTACGGTAAAATACCGGCGCTCAAAAAAGAGCTTGAAGTAAAACTTTTACGCCTAAAGAAACTTCAGAAATCTCGTCGAATTCTAAAAGAAGAGATTACCGCTGAAGACATTGCGCATGTGGTCTCTCGCTGGACGGGCATACCACTTACCAAGATGCTCGAGGAGGAGCGGGTAAAGCTTGAAAAAATGGAAGTAGAATTAAGCAAGCGAATTATTGGTCAAGATGAAGCAATTGGGCGGGTGGCAGATGTGATTCGTCGGAGTCGAGCAGGCGTCGGCGACCCAAATAGGCCGATCGGTTCCTTTGTCTTCTTGGGTCCGACCGGAGTAGGGAAGACGGAGTTGACCAAAGCCTTGGGACAATTTATGTTTAACGATGATAGAGCAATTATTCGTGTAGACATGTCTGAATACATGGAGCGGCACTCAGTCTCGAAACTTATTGGCTCTCCTCCCGGATATGTCGGCTATGATGAAGCGGGGCAGTTGACGGAGTCTGTACGGCATAGACCTTATGCTGTAGTACTCTTTGACGAAATTGAGAAAGCGCATCCGGAAGTTTTTAATATGCTTCTGTCTGTCATTGATGAAGGCAGGATGACTGATGGCAAGGGTAGAGTGGTGAATTTCAAAAATACCATCATCATCTTGACTTCAAATATTGGCTCGCAGTTTGTAGAAAAAATGGAATCAATTGGATTTTCAAATAATGGCAGTTCGCAGGATTATGGCAATATGAAAGAAAAAGTGATGGAGGCGCTGAAAGATAATTTTCGTCCGGAATTTTTGAATCGTCTTGATGAAATTATTGTATTTGATGTTTTGTCTCCAGAGTCACTGAAAGAAATTGTGAATTTGAGGATACAAGTGGTCAAAGATCGTTTGGCGGGCAAGGGTATTGGTTTTGAAATCAACGAAGAGGCAAAGTCGTATCTAGCGAAAGAAGGTTATGATCCACATTTCGGTGCGCGACCATTAAACCGCTTGATTCAAAATAAAATTCTCAATCCCGTGGCATCTCACATAATTTCAAATGGAGTAAAGAAAGGTGATACTGTGTTCGTGACAGTAAAAAACAAAGAACTGGCAATTGAAACTAAAAAATCAAAAATAAAAAGTTCTATCCGTGTAAGATCTAATTTAGAGGTGTAAGAAGGTGCAAAAAAATATTTTTTGTGGTATTTTATTTGCATGCGTCGGTCGGATAGCGGCTATTCCAGGAGACTGTAAATCTCCCGCCTTCGGGCATCAGTGGTTCGAGTCCACTCCGACGCACAAAACAAAAATCCCTTTCGAGATTTGGTTAGTGGTCGGAGAAAGCTAACTATTTGGCTTGCGTGAAGTATGAGAAAAGCTTTTCATTAATAATTAGAGTAAAATAATAAAAATATGAGCATAGAAGATCCTAAACCCAAAATACCCAACCCAGACGCTGCTTCTAGAATAGAGGGGATGACTGAACAGTTGTTCACAGGACAGCCCGGGATATTCGGTGGCCTTTCGAACGAGAACGATCTGGTGGAGGCTTGTCCAGAAATATTCAAAAGTCCCAATGATTGGTCTAAATATGCGATGAGTCTGTTTTACTCGGGCGGCAGTACCACGAACTGGAAGTGGAAGTCCGAAGATAAGGCCGAACGTAGGCGACAGGAAGCGTGTCTTAAAGCTCTTTTCGAATCATTTGATGTCTCGCACGAGTTCAAGGAAGCCGTCGCGGGCTGGATGCTCTTTGAGATGCTGACCGAAGTTCCCAATGATATTTCGAACCAGAATAAATGATCGCGCGTACAGCATCATTTATTTTGAAAATAGGTTTTAACTTGGTACAATAAACGTACAAAAACAAATCTCGAAAGGGATTGAAGAAAATTTTTTAATCATATGAATAAAAAAGTATATAAAAATATTGTTTTGGTTGTTGTTATGATTGGTGTTGTAGCCATTGGTGGATATTTCATTTTTTCCCAAAAATTAGTAACCCCAATCAGGACTCAACCTAAACAGACAACCCAAGAAATTAATACTTTAAATTGGAAAACATATCGTAATGAGAAGTATGGGTTTGAAATAAAGTATCCAAAGAATTTGGAACCACTAGAACAAGACCACACGCGTTCTAGAGATAAAAATTCTATATCATTGCTTTATTTTTACCCAGAATCAAAACTAAATTTTTTATACAGTGTTTGTTTTGCCCCAGTTAATCGAAAAGAATTGTCTTGTGAGGCTGAATTGTATATTGCGCCAAGTTACAATGTTGCCCCGCAAAACCTTTTACATGATTTCTTAAATGCCGATACCTTCCTGGGACTCCCCCGAATCTCAGAAGAAAAATCATTCAGACCAGTATTTGATGGGATAGATGGAGAGTATATTCCTGTTACATACACCTTACTCGGCGGAGATAGTGTTTATCTAGACAATGCATTCGCGGCCAATGATAGTTGGCTTTATCTTCTGGTTGGAGAGAGACAGACAGAAACAGAAGCACCTGGTCAGACATTTTTAGAAATGATTCGCTCTTTTAATTTTTTCAAGTAACTGCCGATTACTGGAATACTTCAAAAATTTTTTGGTTTTGGTAAAGTAGATAAAAAATAAAAAATTTGTTGTTTCACAAAAACTATGTTATTATAAAATAGTACTTTAAGAGCCCGCAGGCTTTTTTTATTTATATAAAATTATTAAAATTATGCAGATCAGAAACATTGCAATCATCGCTCATGTGGACCACGGCAAGACAACCTTGACTGATGCTTTGATGAAGCAGAATGGGGGTCTATCAGAAGAAGGCGTATCTATGGATTCTAATGCTTTAGAAAAAGAGCGTGGCATTACTATCTATTCCAAAAATACTTCTATCAACTACAAAAACACCAAGATAAATATTGTGGATACTCCAGGGCACGCGGACTTCGGTTCCGAAGTGGAGCGAGTTTTGAGAGCGATTGATTGCGTGCTTCTTTTGGTGGATGCGGTAGAGGGTCCAATGCCACAAACAAGATTCGTCTTGAAAAAGTCTCTCGAGCTCGGTCTCAAGCCTATCGTGGTTATAAATAAAATTGATAAGCCGGCGGCGGAGCCACATCGGGTACATGATGAGGTTTTAGAATTATTTTTTGAATTGGGGGCAAACGAAGAACAGGCCAACTTTGAAACTGTTTATGCTATAGGCCGAGAAGGAAAAGCATTTAAGAAATTAGGTGATGAATCTGCGGATTTGTCTCCACTGCTTGATTTAATTTTAGAGAAAGTGGAACCTGCTTCCAAGGATGAAGGTGGAAAAATGTCGGCCCAAGTTTTTAATTTGGGTTATGATAATTTCTTAGGTAGGATGGCAGTGGCCAGAATTTATTCTGGGAAAATTTCTTCTGGTGGGAATGTTTTCATAAAGGGCAATATAAATGGTCAGGAAGGAGTCCGGAAAGGGAAAATAGTAAAACTTTTTTCTTTTGAAGGAATAGCTAGGAAAGAAACGCAATCAGCTTCTTCTGGGGACATTGTGCTTTTGGCTGGAATTCCAGATATATATATTGGAGAAACAATTTGTGAAGATGAATCCGTGGAAGCTTTGCCACATATAGCCATTGATGAGCCGACACTCTCCTTAAACTTTTTGGTGAACGATTCTCCATTTGCTGGCCGTGAAGGAAAATTTGTGACATCTAGACAAATAAAAGAAAGACTCGAGAAAGAACTGGAGATAAATGTTGGGCTTCGTGTGGACTTTTCTCCAGACCAAGGTACTAAGGGGGGCCCGAGTTTCTTTAAAGTTTATGGACGAGGTGAATTGCATGTAGCCATACTACTCGAAAATATGCGTCGGGAAGGATTTGAAATGCAAGTTTCTGAACCAGAAGTTATTTTCAAAGAAAATAATGGTGAACGAAGTGAACCATATGAGGAACTGGTGATCGATGTACCCATGGAGTCAAGTGGGAGCGTCATTGAGAAAATAGGGAAGAGGCGCGGAATAATGAAAGACATGCTAGAAAAGGAAAGAATTGCTAGAATTATTTTTGATATTCCAACCCGTGGGCTTCTAGGTTACCGTGGAGAATTTATAATTGACACGAAAGGTGAGGGCATAATGTCTTCTAGAGTTACTGGTTTTAAAGAATACGCTGGTGAAATCAGAAAGCGTGAATATGGCTCTATGGTTTCTATGGTTTCTGGTAAAGCAGTAGCTTTTTCTCTTGCAAATCTACAAGAACGTGGTATACTTTACATTGAACATGGGGTAGAAGTGTACGAAGGAATGGTTGTTGGTAATGTTTTGAAAGGTGAAGACATGTCTGTCAATCCAACCAAAGGAAAACAACTCACAAACATGCGAGCTTCTGGCACAGATGAGGCTATCACCCTAAATCCAGTTTTCACTTTGAGTATCGAGAGAGGTCTTGAAGTCATGAATAAAGACGAGTATCTGGAAATCACGCCTAAGTCTGTCCGCTTGCGTAAAAAATATCTAACTGAGGTAGATAGAGTGAAAAATAAGAGATAAAATTATGGCTACAATATCTTTCAAACCAAAAAAAATAACCAAGAAAATAACTTCTCATCTTCAAGACCGCGCATCGGATGTGATCATGAGTCGATTTGGTTTGACTTTGGATGGGAAAAAGAAAACTCTTGAGGAGATTGGTAAAAAATATAACATCACCCGAGAGCGTGTGCGTCAGGTTGAGGATGTGGCCATGTCTGCCATCAAGAAGTCTGCAGCTTTTCGTCAAGAGCAGGCAGTTTTTGATGAGCTTAAGCAGCTTATTACAAGATTTGGTTCTGTCGTCGCTGAACACGAACTTCTATTTCACATTTCCAAAGACAAAGCCATTCAAAATCACATTCATTTTTTTCTTACGCTACATGATTCTTTCAAGAGGCATAACGAAAGTGAGCATTTTCATGCCCATTGGAGCGTGAACGATGAACTTCGGGATCTAGTTTATGATTCTCTCAAACGGCTTTACGCGAGTTTGAACGATGAGGACCTCATTCCAGAAACGGAAATAATAAAAAAATTCTTTGACCACATGAAGGACATCGCCGAAGAATACAAAAACGAAGAAATAGCTAAGAGGTGGCTTGCTATGTCTAAAACTATTTCCAAAAATCCTTTAGGGGAATGGGGCAAAACTAGTTCTCCGAATGTCCGTACTCGTGGCGTGAAGGATTATGCTTTCCTTGTCATGCGTCGCCATGGCTCGCCTATGCATTTCAAAGAAGTTGCGGATTCTATTTCCAAAGTTTTTAATAAGAAAGTTCACTATGCCACTTGCCATAACGAACTCATAAAGGACGCTAGATTTGTTCTTGTTGGCAGAGGTATGTATGCCCTTGCTGAGTGGGGTTACAAGACTGGTACAGCCCGTGAGGTTATTCGTGATATTCTAAAAAGAGAAGGACCACTTTCCAAAGAAGAAGTAACTAAAAGAGTAAACAAGGAAAGATATTTTAAAACAAATACTATTTTAGTGAACTTGGTGAATCCAAAATATTTCAAAAAAAATAAAAGTGGGCTCTACAGCTCGGTGTAATACATGTCAAGGATGCCCCTTGGCTTTTGCCAAGGTTGCCAAAGGGCATTTTGACATCCTATTTTGTTTTCTGATGTTTCTATATTAGAATATAGATATGGCTGAAGACAAAAGCACAGGAAGTGGGGGTCTGGGCTCCATTCTTAATGTTATCGAAGTGTTAATAATAGAGCACTGGGGAAAGATCATTATCTTAGCTTTAGTTTATTTTGCGTGGAAATTTAATTTAGAAAAAGAAATTTTTTCACTGGTTGGAGTTGCTATCTTGGGCAGGATTGCTTGGGTTGTGTGGGTACATTATATACAGCAAGACTTCATTTCCGGTATTACTTATGTTTTATTGGAGATTGTGCCTCCGCGCGAAGTGCTGCGCAATCCACGGTCCATGGAGCTTTTTATCTCTAACGCTCTTTATCATCAGAGCGGAAAAGGTGGGCGAGAAGAATTTTGGCAGGGGGCGACACATTTTTGGTTTTCTTTGGAAATTGCTTCTATTGATGGACAGGTGCATTTTTATGTTCGTACACCGTCCCGAATAAAAACTTTAATAGAAACGCAAATGTATGCGCAGTATCCACAAGCGCAAGTGAAAATTGTGGAAGATTATACACTGGCCGTGGATGAAATCTCGGAGCGGAGTAAATGGATGGCTTGGGGTTGTGAATTTAAATTAGAAAAACCCAGTGCCTATCCAATAAAGACTTATATTGATTACGGTTTAGATAAAGATCCAAAAGAAGAATTAAAAATTGATCCCATCTCTCCAGTGATAGAATTTTTCGGTTCTTTAGAAAAAGGAGAACAGGCTTGGGTTCAGATTGTTGTTGCAGCTTCTCACCCAGACAATACAATAAAGAAACATAATTGGGTGGAAGAATCCAGAAATGAATTACTTAAACTTTTACTTCCCTATACTTCTGCAAGAAAAGAACAAGAAGGAGAAGCTGTTATTAAAGCTTCTCGAATAGAAGTTCGTGTTCCTGCTTTCTTGGATAGAGCTGTAAAAGCTATGAGTGCCAAGACTTCCAAGCTGGGTTTTGAGACGGGTATCAGAGTAGTGTATGTTGCTAAAAAAGATGTCTATGCAGTGAATCGTCGTAAAGATATTCGTCTTATTTTCCGCCAGTACAATGCTCCAGATGTAAATAGTCTTGTGCGTCATAATTCTGCGCAAGGAGATGCTTTAAATAGTGCAATCCTGGGTTTGTCTCCAAAACAAGTCATGATTCTTGCAGATAGAATGGTGCATGAATATCGAGAAAGGGCCTTCTTCCATTTACCCATGCGGCATCATCTATTTTCCATACATATGTTTGAGACTTTTTTCCCAAAGCCCATTCTTCATGCCATAGTTATGTTTATTGTAAAACCATTTTTTTTGCCATATGTTCATCATGAGACATTTGTTTTAAATACAGAAGAGCTTGCTACACTTTGGCACTTTCCGGGCCAGATACTCAAAGTTCCTACCCTCGAACGCGTCGAATCAAAAGAAGCTTCCCCTCCTACAAATTTACCTGCTTAATCTAATGGATAGGATAAAAGTAATAATTTTCGTGTTGTTTGTAATTGGTATCTTCTTCTTTTTGAATTCGCCAATAGACTTTCCAGTTGGAACTATTTTTCATGTGGAAGAGGGTTTGAGCTTGCGTAGTGTCTCTCTACAATTAAAAAAAACAGGCGTTATCCGCTCCCGCACAGTCTTTGAGGCTTTTGTAATTATTCTCGGCAAAGAACGCCGTATAATGTCGGCAGATTATTATTTTGAAAACAATTTACCGGTTTACGAAGTTGCGCGTCGGATTGTCAAAGGTGAACACAACATGGCGCCGATTACTCTGACCATTCCGGAAGGTTTTGATGTGTCTCAAATAGCAGACACTGCTTCTTTTGTGTTGCCTAATTTTAATAAAAATTTATTTTTAGAAGTAGCGAAGTCTTTTGAAGGGTATCTTTTCCCAGATACTTATTTTTTCTTTTCTACAGATACAGAAAAAGATGTGCTTCAGTCTATGAAAAATAATTTTAACAGCAAAATCAAATCTATACTTCCTGAAATCACGAAAATGGGGAAAACCGAGAAAGAAATTATTATTCTGGCTTCTCTAGTTGAAAGAGAGGCCAAGGGCGATGCTGACCGCGAATTTATTTCTGGAATCTTATGGAAGAGACTCAGTCTCGGTATGCCACTTCAAGTAGATGCAGAGCCCTCGACTTACAAAACGAAAGGCTTACCAGCAAACCCGATTGCTAATCCTGGGCTAGAATCTATCAACGCCGCATTGTATCCGCGAAGTTCGCCTTATCTCTATTATCTTCACGACAAAGAAGGCGGTATTCACTTTGCAAAAAGTTTCGAAGAGCACAGGCGGAATGTATTAAAATACTTAAAAAAATGACAAGGTCGAACCTTGTCCGAGACTATGCGAAAACATAATTTTGCTTTTATCGATATTGAGACTACAGGACTAAACTTGCTTAAGCACGAGATCATAGAGATCGGCTGTGTTGTGGCCACACCCGCGCTCGAAGTGATCGAAGAGTTTGAGATTAAAATAAAACCAGAACATATAGAAAATGCTGATAAGGCTGCGCTCAAGGTAAATCACTACAATGAATCAGACTGGAAGAATGCAATGAGTTTAGAAGATGCCATGAAAATCTTTTCCCAAAAAGTAAAGGATTGCATTATGGTGGGGCACAATGTGGCTTTTGATTCTGGATTTTTAGAATATGCTTTTAATAAAGTCCAAATCGCTAATCCGATGCATTATCATAAATTGGACAGTGTTTCTGTCGCTTGGGCAAAGCTTCATCGAGAGCCGGATTTGGAACATTTTTCTCTGCGTGAACTATGTTTACGATTTAATATAAAAAACGAACATGCGCACACTGCATTTGCCGACGCGCGCGCGACTTATGAGCTTTACAAAAAGCTGATGAGTCTATAAGATGAGCTTACGAAACTCATTCTTGGCACAACTTTTTGATAGGCAATCTATCTAGCCCTACTGGGCTAGCGAACTTCTCGGGCCGTCGCCCTGCGAAAGGCCTCTCAAAAAGTGTGCCTGCGATGAGTTTCGTAATTAAAAATTTATGAAAAAAAAGAAAGTTTTTGTTGGTTTATCTGGTGGGGTGGATTCTGCTGTTAGTGCAGCTTTGTTAAAAAAGGCTGGCTATGAAGTCGTGGGTGTTTTTATTAAAACTTGGCATCCGGATTTTTTAGAGTGCAATGAAGAAGAAGAACGGCATGATGCCATGCGGGTAGCAGCACATCTGGGTATTCCGTTTTTGACATTTGATTTAGAGAAAATTTACAAAAAAGAGGTGGCAGACTATATGATTAGTGAATATAAGATGGGGAGAACACCTAACCCAGATGTAATGTGCAATAAAGAAGTAAAGTTTGGAGCTTTTCTTAAAAAGGCAATTTCTATGGGTGCAGATTTTGTAGCGACTGGGCATTATGCTGTACTTCGCAAATATAGCAAAAATTCGCCGCTTTACCCGCAAGCGGGCTCCGACACGGACTCATTTTTGCTACATGTGCTCCGTAGTAAAGATCCCTTTAAAGACCAAAGTTATTTTTTATGGACTTTAAATCAAAAACAGCTTTCAAGTATAATTTTTCCGATTGGACATCTTAAGAAAACTGAAGTTCGTAAATTGGCAAAAACATTCAAATTGCCGGTGGCGGAGAAGAAAGATAGTCAAGGAATTTGTTTTTTGGGCATGGTGGATTTGAAAGATTTCTTGAAACATTATATAAAATCGAAAAAAGGCAAAGTATTGAATGAGAAGGGAGAAGAAATCGGTTATCATAATGGAGTAGTTTTTAGTACGCTCGGAGAACGACATGGTTTTACAATTACTAAAAAGGGTTCAAATGATGGCAGGTATTATGTAGTAGGGAAGGATATAAA
>CALRHR010000002.1 GCA_943359485.1 Candidatus Nomurabacteria bacterium
GTGTTGCCGAGAGAAGCGAGGCAGTGGCGGAACGATACGAGCGTACGATTCAGTTTCGAGCCACCACGCACGCGGGGCGTGCGATTAGGAGCTTTCGTCAGGATTATCAGCAAAATACATTCGAACTTTGTTTAATACACACCGCAAAATAACGAGTTGCTTGCAACGACTATATTTTGCGAGAGTCCTGAGCAAAGCGAAGGGCACCCGCCTTTGACTCGACGTAGCTTTAGCGAAGTCGGTATCGTTGATAAACTATTAAAATAATAGTATCATTTGAATATGAACAACTTAAAACAAGGTTTTGTTGTACCAGTATTTGTAGTGATTATTGCGTTATTGGCAATAGGTGGTGGCGTATATGTTTATAAAAATCAAAAAGTAGAAAGACCTGTTGCCGTTGATTCTGGAATAGAACAATTAGACCAAAATCAACCAAAGATTGATGCTCAAACTCCGCCAGTTGTTGCTAAAGAAAATATTTCAAACTGGGAAATATATACAAATAAGGAATATGGCTTTGAGCTAAAGTATCCAAAAGAGTGGATATACAACAATAGTAACGTTGCATATAACACTTTATTATTGATGGATTTCTCCTCACCAGACTATAAAGAGTCTTCTGCCTATCTTGGTGGCGATTTCCCTCAAACTGTTATTGAAAAAGGTGGCAAGTTCTTGATCCTTGTTGAAAATCTTTCTCCTCGATTACCATATACTTTTGATCAATTAAAAAAAGAAACATCGGAAACAGGAAAAATTAAAGAAATTAAAATAGGAGGAGAGAGGGCGTTGTTGGTTGATGGAGTCGGGGTATATTTGCTTCACCCAAAGAATGGTTTGTTATGGTTCAAATTATTTATAAGGAGCGCTCCTGGAGAGATAAAATATTACTCTTCTATATTTAATCAAATTCTCTCCACTTTTAAGTTCACAGATAGTATAGGGACGAAAACAAACAGCATAAAGTATGTTCAGGCCGAAACTGGTTTTACTGGAACACTTAGTGTGACGACGTGCAGGGGCGATGTTATTTCAGGTGAATCTTCTTGTAGAGATTCGATTGGTGCAAATCAGTCGATCATTATAACAGACTCCGATGGACGTTCTCAGACTTTTACTACAAATAGTGACGGAACATTCAAGATTAAATTGAAGCCTGGACAGTACACTTCCGAGGCTTCGTCGTTCTCTTATCCATACACCGAAACTACTATTGGATTTACTGTTTCAGAGTATGGATATACAGAAGGTAATCTGCACCATACTATTCTTGTGCCGTAACTTGTTGTGGTTTAATATATAAAAGTGTTATAATATAAAAAGTATTATAAATTATTTCCGCCCAAGGTAGCCTATGTGCCTCTGGGAGAGATCAGCCTTTGGCTGAAAAATATATGCCAATAAATTATTTAGCGGTGCTGGTTTGTGGAGTGATCTCGATGCTGGTCGGGTATGTTTGGTATGGACCTCTTTTTGGTAAAAAATGGATGCACATCACCGGGGCGAATGCGAAGTCCGCCGAAGAGCGCAAAAAAATGCAAAAAGAAGCGGGGCCGCTTTATTTGGTGCAATTTCTCTTAACACTTTTTCAAGTCTATATACTCGCGTACCTTATCGCTTGTTGGCCGGGGGCGAGTGGCTGGCAACTTTCTCTTTTCCTGTGGGCAGGATTTGTAATGCCGATAGTTGCTGGTAGCGCAATGTGGAATAATGACTCTTCAAAAGTTTCATGGGCAAGGTTTCTAATCCAAGCCGGTTATCAGCTGGTGATGTTTGTTGTCTATGGGCTCATACTGACAGCATGGTTGTAGTCTTAATTCTTATTTGTTTAAAACCTATTTTTTATTAAAGTCCAGATTCCTATTAGGCCATCGCGAGTGCGTATGTGTTTGCCGTCTTTTCTCGAACGAGGGGAATAACTGATGGGTATTTCTATTATTGGAATTTTCTTTAGTAATAACTTGGCGGTGATTTCTGCTTCTATTTCAAATCCAGTAGCCGAGAGATCCAAAGACTCTAAAATTTTACGAGGAATTATTTTATAACAAGTATAAATATCGCATAGGTTTGAGTTATATAAAATGTTGCAAAGAAATGATAAGGTGGCATTTCCAATTCTATTTGTTAAATAACCAGTTTTTCCATCTCTTTGACCGTAGATGACTTTATCTTCTTCCAGCTGGTGGCAGAGTTTTCGGAGATTTCTTGGGTCATATTCTAAATCGGCGTCTTGGATTGCCATAAATTCTCCCTTCATTTCTTTAAAGCCCGTCCGTAATGCATAACCTTTGCCGTAGTTTCTATTTAATTGAATGAATTTTATATTTTTTTGAGTGTTGCAAATATTTTGACAAATAGTCTCTGTGGCATCTCTCGAACCATCATTGATTATTAATATTTCATGTGCAATATCTTGAAATGCTTCCATCGTGGATTTCAGAACTTTGAGAATTGTTTTTTCTTCATTGTAAACTGGGATAATAATTGAAATCATAATTTATTTTATAGAAAACATACTTTTGGGCAATTCGTATTTTTCAATTATAGCATTGTTTTTGGAGTTTCTTTCCAAGAAGATGATGGTGTAATCGTCCACAAATACTGGCGCCCAAAGTGGGTCAGAAATTCGTGTAACCAAGAATTTTTGCGCCCAGGGTGTCATGTCATGTCGATAAAAATAAATAGCGTTGAAATTCCATTTTTGCATTTCTTGTTTCCATACTGTGTCATTTTCTTGCATTGGGATATATTCATTTTGTAAAAAGCTTTTCGGATAAGCTTCGGGTCTATTGTCCACGAATACTTTTTCTTTGTCATGTAGATGAAAGATCAGATATCCGCCGATGTCATAATTAGAAAATATTGGACCTTCAAGATTTTCTTTCTTCCAGAATTCTATAGAACTATTTATTTTTGGCAATAGACCCATACCAGAGTTGTCGGCAAATAGTCTGTTATTAAAATTAATTAAAATAGCAATAAATATGATAATAGAAAATGATACGCTCCATATGACGTGTGTTTCTAGTTTTTCCTTGTCATTTTTTTCTGGTTTTTTGTAAAGGATATACGCATAATATAAAAATAATGGTACTAGTGAAAGACCATAAAGTGTCAAATGTCTGATACTAAAAAAGCTCAAAATGGAAAATGCTGTCGATATGGCGACCAGAGCTAAAGGGAATGACTTTCTGTGTTTGGAGAGGATAAAGAAAGATGTGGCTATAAAAATAATAGTCGCTATTTTCCACCAGAGAAAATTTGGATTATTTATACCGAGATTAGCTAGAAAAGCGATAGACTGATTTTCCACAACTAAATATCCATAATTTTGCCATATAGTGAATGGATAAATGAGTACCGTGGGGCCATGGGGGTTGATAGAGAGCATCAGAACAGATAAGCCAAAAGTAACTGCTAAATTTTTAAATTTTATAAAATTTCTATATATAAGATTTTCCAATAAAAACATTCCGATGATAAAAGGAACAAAAATAAAATAAATATGTGTATTGACGAAAAAGAATGCGATAAGAGGGATAAAATAAAGCCATTTTTTTTGAATTTGTTCGTTTTGATATAAATATAGGAGAGTGAGAATTATTGAAATGAAAACATAACTCAATCCTTCCGGTCGCACCTCGGTGCGTTCACCGATTAGTGGAATAAGAAAAAGTATAATTGGAAATGAAATAAAGAGGGGGATTTTATCCCGCCCAGTATGAAACAGATGAAATAAAATAATTGTGGAAAAAATAATGCATACACCATAGAATAAAGACAAACCAAAGAAACCAAAAACAGAGAATATTAAATAAAATAAAATACCACTACCGAAATGATGATTTACAAAAGGATAGTCGGGGTTGGTAAATGAAAAGAAATTCGTATTAAGCAGGGGGTCTAATATTGTATTAAAATTTTCAGGGTGCAAGAGCAACTTTCCATTTACAAGATGTCTCCCGAGGTCAGCGGTAGTGAGGTTTATTTTTTGAAAAATAAAAAGTGATAATAAAAAAATAATACAAAGTAAAACGATGATGTAAGATTTTTTCATTTTATGTTTCTATTTTTATTTTGTATGCAAATAAAGATAAATATCTTCGAGCGCACGCACGGCGTCGCCAGCGGCGATGTTGTTCTGATGATACAGAACATTGGTGCAGTCGCCAGCTGCCCAGATGCCGGGAACTTCAGTCTTTTGTGTCCAAGCATCTATTTTAACCCGACCTATTTCATCGAGAGGGACTGTGTTTTTAGCAAAATCTGTGTTTGGAATTTGTCCGATTTCTATGAAAATTCCAGAAACTTTTAGTTCTGTTTCTTTGCCAGTAATATTATCTTTATAAATTAAACCTTCTACAAATTTATCACCTTTAATTTCCAGAATTGCTACATTTTTAATGGCAGTCATTTTAGGATTTTTAAGAACTTTTTCTATAGTAATTTTATCTGCCCGAAAATTATCATTTTTATGCAGAAGTGTAACGGATTTACAATATGCAAGGAGTTGCGCGGCACTTTCAAACCCAGCGTTGCCTCCGCCCACTACCGCCACATCTTGGTCGGTAAATATAGGCCCATCACACGAAGCGCAATAGGTGAGTCCTCTGTGTTCGAGTTCATCTGCATTTTTTGCAACGAGCTTTCTGTGCTTGCTACCACTTGTTATTAAAATTGTTTTAGTTAAGAATTCTTCTCCCGACTCAGTCTTAACCTTAAAAGCATCACCGTCTTTTTCCATACCCATTACTTTCGCGCTTTCTTTTACTGTGAGTGTCTGTCCTTCGCCCGTATTTGCTGTCACGTGATTTCTAAAATTTTCTGCAAGTTCCGCTCCGGAGAGCGCTTTAGTTCCTATCCAGTTATAAATTTGCTCTGATACGACAGACTGCCCACCCCATTCGGTAGTTATGAGGAGAGTGTGGAGTCTTTTTCGGGCAGCGTAGACTGCGGCGGCGGACCCGGCGGGTCCGCCGCCAATAATTATCAAATCGTATGTCATAAAATGATTTTAGCACAAAAATATAGAAATAAGAATTTCTACAATGCTTTTAGTGCTTCTCTTATTTTTTCTACATCAATATGTGTAAATTTTATATAGTATTCTTCTCTTTTTTTGCCATATTCATCTTGTGTGTTTATTATTATGGTTTTATATTTTAAAAAACCATCACTTTTAGCTTTATTTATCATTTGTGCTATTTTCCCATTTAAATTTCTTGCCTCTTTTTCTATTAGTTTTGTTTTTTGTAAGCTTGTTGTGGTTCTTGCCAAAATAATGTTTTTTAAATTTTGATTAGGTTTAACATTAAAAAGTGCTACTAAGTCTTCTATACTATATTTTGGTAAAGTATCTATTTCCCTACTTAGTTCTATAAGTTTACCTAAAAATACTTTTTCAGTGAAAACTTCTTCTTTCTCTTCAATATTTTCTTCTGAGTTTATTGTTGTATTTGATATAAGACGAGCGTTTTGCATTGCTTTTGCATAGAGCATGACTTGATAACGATTTGCACAACTAAATATTTTACAAAAATTAACTACATAAATACGTACTTGTTCCTCTCCAATATTCAATTGTTCAGCTAGTTCTTTTTCTGATCTTTCGGGATTATTTGCGAGTAAAATTAATAGATTAATTTCTTGTCTAGATAATTTTGGCATTTTAAAGTCATCTGGTAATTTCATCTCATTTGGCACGAGACCTTTTGCCATGGCTGATATAAGTAGTAAACTTATATCGCTACGTTTTCCAACTGGTGTTTTAATTTTTAATTTTTTCTCTAGACTAGTTATACGATTTTTAAAGACGAATGGGTTTAGTCTTAAGTCTCTTGTGGCAACAGAGAGCATATTTGTATTTTGTAATGCTTTTAATATATCGTCTTCATCCCCAGTTAATGCAATAGTCTCATCGTTTTGAATTTGTATTGGGTTAAGGGGGTCAACTTCTTGTCTGACGGGTGAGGGAATTGGTTTTGTTTGAAATAGTGGTCTTCTGGGTTCACCACTCATAGAATTATCTATACTCATAAATTTAGAAAAAAATTAATATTTTTATAAATTTTATTTCTTCCTCCTTAAAAACGCCGGCACGGCGCTCCAGTCATCACCATCATCATCCATAATAATTTCTTCATCTTTTTTATCCACTCTTTTTTGGAAGTCTACGCTACCGATATTGCCAGTTTTTATCGTGTTAGTTATTTCTTTTTTTGCTAAGGGGATATTGTCTTCTTTGAGTAATGTTTGAGCTACAGTGCCAGCCGTTCCAAAGAGGCTTTTTCTGGGCATATCAGCAGGGAAGCTGGTAGCGATGACTGTCACTCGTAATTCTCCTTTTTTCAATTTTTCATCGCGAATTGTACCAAAGATTACTTTGGCGTCTTTGTCGATAGATTCTGTAATTATTTTTGCCGCTTCCTGTATTTCATGAATAGTAACATCGTCTCCACCGGAAATGGCAAAGAGTACGCCTTTGGCGCCATGGATCGATATCTCAAGAAGTGGGGAATTAATTGCGGCCAGAGCGGCTTTTTCGGCCCGTTTTTCACCTGAAGCAGTACCGATACCCATCAAAGCGCTACCAGCTTCGGTCATGACAGCTCGAATGTCAGCGAAATCAACATTGATTATGCCAGGGGTTGTGATAAGGTCTGAGATTCCTTCTACTGCTTGACGCAAGATGTCGTCAGCGCTGGCAAAAGCATCTTTGAAATTGGTATTCTTATCAGCCAATTGGAGTAATTTATCATTTGGAATTATAATAATTGCATCCACTTCTTTTGATAATTCCTCTATTCCTTTTTCGGCGATTTTCATTCTGTGACTTCCTTCAAAAAAGAATGGCTTGGTGGTAACAGCTACAGTCAAGATGCCTTGTTCCTTGGCGGCGCGAGCGACAATCGGAGCCGCACCGGTGCCGGTGCCTCCACCCATACCGCAAGCCAGGAAGATCATGTCTGCGCCTTTGATAACATCTTGAATTTCGGATTTTGTTTCTTCGGCCGCTTTTTTCCCTACTTCAGGGTCCATTCCGGCGCCGAGACCTTTCGTCAAATTCTTGCCAATGTGAATTTTCTTTTCCGCAAGAGAATGATGAAGGTCCTGAGTATCGGTGTTCATGCAAATAAAACTTACGCCCTTAACCTTGGAATTTATCATATGGTTGACGGCATTTTTCCCCGACCCTCCGATACCCACCACCATGATACGAGCAAAGCTTTCTATTTCTTGATTTACTTTTGGCATATGGACTATATTAGCACCGAAATAAAAAAAAGCAAACTCGGGGCAGGCACTAGGAAACTAGGCTCTAGGCCCTAGCTAAATCCTAACTGCCTAAAGCCTAGCACCTAATTACGGCATTAGTTGTTTCAGACTGGACCTCAATGTGTTTTTTAGATCTTTTAGGAGTCTTCCGAATGATCCCTCTCTTCCGTAACCACTATTTTCTCTGCTCGAAACTACTAGGCCTAAGGCGGTGAACCAAGAGACATCTCTAAGTTTCGTTTTAAAATTACCAAACAAATCTGTCGTTCCGAGAGAGGAGGGAAGCTTCAGAGCTATTCTTGCGAGTTCTTCTATCCTCGAGATATTTGATCCTCCGCCCGTAAAGATAATGCCGGCCGGCAAGAGTTCCGCTCGTTTTATTTTTCTTAAGTGATTGTCTATCAGTTCAAAAATGTCTGAAAGTCGCGCTTCGATTATTTCATCTAGTTTTTTCTTTGAAAAATTTTCTCCAATTTCATTGCCTTGCTTTAAATGGTCTGCTATCTCGAGAGTGGTCTTAAATCCGAGTGCGATATCGTTAGTGATGTCTGTCGATCCAATAGAAAACGAACGAACCGATATCGGTAATTCATTTTCAAAAACGGACAGCGTTGTAGTTTCTGCTCCGATGTTTACGAGTGCTACGCCAACTATTTTTTCTTTCTCAGATAAAGCAACTTGGCTGATGGCGATAGGGGAAGCTATGACATCAATTGTTTCCACTCCCGCTTCCGAGACGACATCGATTAAATCTTCTAAATGTTGGATAGAATAAGTAATCAACAATGCTTTGACCTCGAGTTTTGTCCCGCGCATACCTTCAATCCTGCCTGATACTTCCTTGCTGTCGAGCCGAAAAGAAATCGGGAAACTATGGATTATTTTTTTGTTGTTTAAATTTAAGTTATTTTCACAATCTTCCAGAGCTTTGCTTGTGTCTAAATTTGTCACTTCGCCGTCAGCCTTGGAGACAATCACTGAACCAGAACTTATTTCTCCGCGTAAACTTGTACCGTTGACCGAAACGAATGCGCGTTTTATTTTTATGTTGGAAGATTTTTCTGCCATCGTTACGGCATTTTTTACTGCAATTACCGCTTTCTCTGGATCCACTACGAACCCATGTCGTAGCCCTTGTGTTTCTGATTCACCTACGCCAATAATTTTAGGATTTTTTTCTCCCTTTAGAAACTCTCCCACTACGACTCTCGTGATGGATGAGCCTATGTCTATGCCGACTGTTATATTTCTGATCATCCCGCTACCAAAATTTTAATTTTTAATATTTATTATTATATCATGTAATCTAAAATTTAGTACGGGACAAGTATTTTTCTTCTAGTTTCTCCATTTGTTCCCCATGATCATACCCTTTCAAATGGAGCATTCCGTGGATAATTAAAATCGTCAGCCATTCCTTATAAGTTTTATTTATTTTTTTTGCTTGCCGGTCCGAAGCCGACAGGCGAAGGCGGGCTTCACTCTCTATTACAGTTTTGCATAATACCAACTCGCCTTCATTTTTACGCAAAGCAAAAGACAAGACATTTGTGGGTTTGTCTTTCTTTCTGTATTTTTTGTTTATTTCCCTTGATTTTTTTTTGCTGACAAATGCAATAGAAAGAGAATATTTTTTCCCCAAAATATCATTTTTTATATTGTCTATTTTGTCCCCAAAAGGCATGCCTTTATTTAGATACCGCTTTGCCTAATTTACGAAGGTGTTCTATTTCACGCTTTTTACTCATGCGTTTGAGCGCGCTATTTTTTGCCTTGAGTTTTGATTCTTTTCTTAAGTTATAACGGGCGCCTTTTACTTTACGAATTATGCCGGACTCCTGAATTCTACGCGAAAAACGGCGCAACAAGCCTCCGTTGTTTTCGTTTGGATTTTTCTTCACTTCAATTACTGTGTTTGCCATCCTGATATATTATCATATATATGTATTTTTAGATACTTGACTTTTTAGCCAAAAAGGTGTATAATACACAAGTACAATAAGTTCTTTAAAACCTGCACAAACCTGTTGAAAGTCGCCATAGCTTTGAGGAAGTAAAAACTTGTCAACCTGCCAGGTTGACAAGTTACTGAATTATTTTTTCAAAGCTATGGCGACACGAAGTCGCCAGCAAAGGAAAAGGAAATGTCCAAAGTCAAAAACATTTTTTCGGCGATGTTGGTCGCGATCGCCCTTGGCGCTATCGCTAGTGTCGTGCTCATGATCTGTGGGGTGATATCCCCCAATGGGATACTGCTTCCATTCGTGGTCTTCGGGTTGGTGGGTCTGGGAATAGTATACGGACCACGAATTGTCACCGCCGCCCGGCGGAACTGAGAGAAGAGCGGGTATCAAAAACCCACCTAAGGAAGAAAATCCGACGGCGGGTTTTCTTATGCCTTTTTTCAAATTTTTTATTGACTTTTTCATAAAAAAAAGATAAATTTAAGTAATGCAACAAACGGGAGACTATATAACAAAAGAAAAAAGAAACGCATTAGAGGTGGAGCTCGAAGATTTAAAAGGACCGAAAAGAAAAGAAATTTTAAAAGCTTTAGCATATGCCAAATCCTTGGGTGATTTATCAGAAAATGCAGAATACCATCAAGCCAGGGAAGACCAAGGCAAGCTCGAAGGACGCATTTTAAAAATAGAACAAATTTTACAATCTTCAGAAACGGTCAAAGGGGGTGGGGGAGAATTAATCGAAGTAGGTTCAAGGGTAAATGTGCAGAAAGAGGGTGTTTTAGTTGAGAAGACTTATACTATAGTCGGGTCTGAAGAAGCAGACATGGCAAATGGTAAAATTTCCAATCATTCACCTTTTGGCGAGGCGCTTTTAGGTAAAAAGAAAGGCGAGAGTATTTCTTTTCAAACTCCAAATGGAATAGTGAATTATAAAATAATAAATGTGTCCTAAAGTTTTTAATTTTTAAATATGTCTTCAATTGATGAGATTAGAGATGCTAGAATAAAAAAGCTTGGACTTTTTAAAGAGAAAGGTATTAATCCTTACCCAGCAGAATCAAAGAGAGAGTTAACTCTAAAAGAAGTTGTGGAATCTTTTGAACAATTAGAGAATTCAAAAGAAATTAAATGGATCGCCGGAAGAATAATGTCTATCCGCGGACAAGGTGCTATTATTTTTATCACGCTCTATGATGGCACCGAGAAATTTCAAGGTTTGTTGAAAAAAGATGTTTTAGGTGATGAGAAATTTAATTTTTGGAATGGAGTCGTGGACATCGGAGATTTTGTCGAAATACAAGGGGCCTTTTTTACAACAAAAAGAGGAGAGAAAACGATAGAGGCAAAAGATTGGGTCATGCTTTCTAAAAGTTTGCGTCCATTACCAGAGAAATGGCATGGGCTCCAAGATGTCGAAGAAAGATTTCGAAAAAGGTATTTGGATATTTTAATGAATCCGGAACTGAAAGATCTTTTTGAAAAGAAAGCAAAGTTTTGGGATGCGACGCGTAATTTTTTGAGAAGAGAAAATTTTTTAGAAGTAGAAACTCCGACACTAGAGGTGACTACTGGGGGAGCAGAAGCGCGGCCTTTCAAGACGCATCATAATGATTTTGATATGGATGTTTATATGCGTATTTCTGTCGGGGAGCTTTGGCAAAAGAGATTGCTTGCCGCCGGCTTTCCTAGAGTTTTCGAAATTGGACGAGTATATAGGAATGAAGGATCCAGCCCAGAGCATACTCAAGAATTTACCAATTTGGAATTTTATGCGGGTTATATGGATTACAAAGAGGGAATGGATTTTACAGAGAGGATGATTAAAGAAGTAGCGCAAGAAACTTTCGGTATGTTGAAATTTAATATTCATGGAAATGAAGTTGATTTATCCCCGAAATGGAAAAGGATAGCCTATGTAGATACAATAAAAGAAATGCTCGATATTGATGTTTTACATTCTACTGAAAAAGAAATGATGAATAAGCTGGATGAAGTAGGGGTAAAATATGAAGGTATAAATAAAGAGCGTTTAACAGATTCGCTTTGGAAGGTTTGTCGAAAAAAAATAATTGGTCCAGCTTGGCTTGTAGATGTGCCAAAACTTGTCTCACCACTTTCTAAGGCAAAAATTGAAAACTCTTTATTGACTGAAAGAGTACAACTTATTTTAGCTGGAGCGGAATGCACAAATGGATTTTCTGAATTAAATGATCCTATAGATCAGCATGAGCGTTTTGAAGTTCAAAGAAAATTAATTGCGGGGGGCGATGAAGAAGCTATGATGCCGGATGAAGAGTTTGTGGAAATGCTGGAATATGGTATGCCACCTGCTTTTGGCTTTGCTTATGGCGAGAGACTTTTTGCTTTTCTGGTGGACAAACCTCTTCGCGAGACCCAACTCTTTCCATTGATGAAACCAAAAGAATAGTCTTTCCTTGACCAGGTCAAGGCAGATTGTATAAATAAAATAGTCCCGAATCAAAGATTCGAGACATTTTTTGGTGTTTTAAAAATTAAAACACCGATTTGCCCCGCCAGGGCGCTCTTAGCCCGACCCCACATCTAGGAATGATCTGACGCCCTGGCGGGGTGCATTGCGAGAGAGTCTAGAACTTCTGCGGACGAAAGTCACCTGAGTTATCCACATGTGGGGCTTGGTGTTATTTTTGTATGTGGTTTATAATGTATATGAAGTGGGAAAAAGTGGGAAAAGTATTGATAAGTAATTTTTTGTAAATTTATGCTCATCGGTGAATACATACACACAATAGATGAAAAAAATAGAATTTCTTTGCCGGTGAAATTCCGCAGGGAACTTGGCAAAAAAATTATCATTACTCCCGGATTGGATTCTTGTTTGTTCATTTTTACAATTAAAGAATGGGAAAAAGTCACAAAGAGACTCGGGAATAATGATGATGAAATTTCTTTTTTAAAATCCGATCAACGAACTTTTAATAGAAATATGTTTGGTCAAGCGGCAGATGTGGAAGTGGATGCTATCGGTAGGATACTTATACCGGACTTTTTAGTAGAAAGAGCAAATTTGAAAAACACAGGAGCGATAATAGGGTTGCAAGACAGGTTGGAGATCTGGAATGACAAGATTTGGCTAGAGTACAAAAAGAGTGCAGCCAAACAAGCGGAAGGTTTAGCAGAGAAGTTAGTTAAAAAAGAAGATGATTAAGACAGAAAGTATTCATAGGACAGTTCTTTTAAATGAAGCTATAAAGGGTTTAAATCTCAGAAATGGCGCCACGGTGGTGGATGCCACATTTGGTGGTGGTGGACACAGCGCTGAGATTTGCAAAAAATATCCGGGTACAAAAATAATTGTTTTTGATCAGGACAGATCTGCTCTCGAGAGAGGGAAAGAAAAGTTCAAAGATCGCGATATTTCTTTTTATAATTTAAATTTCAGAGATTTGGATAAAGTTTTGGAAAAAGAAAATGGGGGGAAGGTTGATGGAATTATTTTTGACTTAGGGTTGAGCTCCGACCAGCTGGAGGATTGTGGACGAGGATTTTCTTTTATGAAAGATGAACCACTTTTAATGACGATGAAAGAAAATCCTACGAAAGAAGATGTGACAGCAGAAGATGTGGTCAACACTTGGGGGGAGGAGAGTCTGGCGGACATTATTTATGGTTATGGTGAGGAGAAACAGGCTCGCAGAATTGCCAAAGAGATAGTGGAATTTAGGAAAAAACAAGAAATAAAAACCACTTTTGATTTAGTAAAAATAATAGAAAAGGCAATTCCGGCCCGCTTCGCCAGAGCTTCAGCGAGGCGAGCAAGGTTTCGTAAAGGTAGAATTCACTTTGCTACCAAAACTTTCCAAGCAATACGGATAGCAGTTAATGACGAATTAGGGGCTTTGAGTGAAGGTTTGGAAAAAGGTTTTAATTTTTTAAAAAAAGACGGGAGGATCTCAGTGATAACTTTTCATAGTTTAGAGGATAGAATAGTCAAAAAATTTTACAAAAATAAAGAGGAAAGTGGAGAGGGCAAGAGGGTTAATAAAAAAATAATTGTACCAAGTGAAAGTGAAGTCAAAAATAATCCGAGAGCAAGAAGTGCCAAGTTGCGGGTTTTAGAGAAAATCAAATAAAAACATGAAAATTATAAGCACACAATTTAATAGTTTTGTAAGTAAAGCAAACATTATGAGCAATGATATCGAAAGGTTCTCGTTGCGATTTATTTTAGGGTATTTTGCTGTACTTGCATTCATTTATGTATTCTTTCTTGGGGGTATGATTTTCAACATCGTCGAGCGCAAGAGTCTCGAGGCGGACGCGCGATCACTTTCAAATGAAGTCAGAGATTTAGAACTTTCCTATTTATCTTTATCTAATAATATTGATCTCAATTTTTCACATTCCTTGGGTTTTAGAGAAATCAAAACGAACTTTGCCACTCGCAAATCTCTCGGCTATGCTGACGCCATGGATAATGATTTATAGCTTATGAAACCTAATTTTTTGTTTAGGTCAAGAATTATCTTTCTATGTGTTTTACTTTTTTCAACTATTTTGATGGCGAAACTCTTTTTAGTGCAGATTGTGCATAGAAACACTTATTCGGAATCTGCCGATCGCCAGTATGCTACGCCTTCGAATAATATCTACGAACGAGGTACTGTTTTTTTTGAAAACAAAGAGGGGCTTCTCATTTCTGCTGCGACCCAAATAACCGGATACAAATTGGCGATAGATCCGGTTAAAATTATTGATGCTGAAAATGTGTATAAAAAACTGTCTGGAGTGGTCGGCATTTTGCATGATGATTTTATAATCAAAGCAGACAAGACGGATGATCCGTATGAAGAAGTGGTCAATCGTCTTTCAAAAGATGAAGCGGATAAAGTTTCCGCCCTTAAAATTCCTGGTGTAAATATTTTTAAAGAAAAATGGCGTATGTATCCCGGTGGGTCAATGGCTGCTCATGTGCTCGGGCTGGTGGGTTATAAAGGTTCAGAGCTGGGTGGTCGTTATGGTCTCGAAAGATTTTATGATGTGGAACTTGCGAGAAATAATAATAATCCATATGTGAATTTTTTTGCTGAAGTTTTTTCTAATATAAATCGATCTTTATTTAAAGGTGAGACGAGAGAGGGAGATGTGGTGATGACTATCGAGCCCGAAGTAGAGCGCTTTTTGGAAAAGAAGTTAAAGGAAACAAAAGGTAAATACCAAGCAGATTCTATCGGTGGGATTATAATGAATCCTATGGATGGGGCTATTTACGCTATGGCAAGCGAGCCCAACTTTGATCCGAATGATTTTAAGGGGGTTCTTCAGACTTCTGTTTTTAGCAATCCTTTAGTGGAAAATGTCTTGGAGTTTGGTTCTGTGGTCAAGCCCTTGGTTATGGCTGCTGCGCTTGACGCTGGAGTTGTCACGCCGGAGACAACATACAACGACAAAGGTTCGGTGATTGTTGAAAAAAGAGAAATATTTAATTTTGATAAAAAAGCACGCGGTCCCGGCACAAGTATGCAGGAAGTTCTAAACCAGTCGCTCAATACGGGAATGGTTTTTGTCGAGCAGAAGATCGGACGGAAAAAACTGCGGGAATATTTGCTCTCCTATGGCATCAAAGATAAAACGGGAATCGATTTACCAAATGAGACGAGCGGGCTGGTGTCAAATTTAGACAGTCCCCGAGAAATAGAATATGCCAATGCTGCTTTCGGTCAAGGTATAGCCATGACACCAGTTGCGATGGTGCGGGCACTTGCTTCACTCGGGAATGGTGGGAATCTAGTCGTACCGCATGTGGTAAAGAAAATTGTTTATGCGGATGGTACTTCGCTTGTAAAAGAATACCCCATGACACGCGCTAAAATTAAAAAAGAAACAAGTGAAATGATAACGAGTATGATGGTTGGAGTGATGGATAAAGCAATCAAGGGAGGATTAGGGAAACTCGAGCATTTTTCTGTGGCGGTCAAGACCGGAACGGCGCAGGTTGCGAACAATTCAGCGGGCGGGTATTATGAGGACAGGCACAATCATTCCTTTATCGGATATTTTCCAGCCTATGACCCGAAGTTTATAGTTTTTCTTTACGCCATAAACCCGAAGGGTGTGCGTTATGCTTCAGAGACTTGGAGCGATCCCTTTTTGGATATAACTAAATTTTTATTAAATTATTATAACATTCCGCCAGATCGGTAGCATTAGGTGTTAGGGACTAGCTTCTAGGTTCTAGAGAATTTATACTAGACCCTAGTCACTAGAAACTAGAACCTCTTAATTTATGAGAAACTTTTTCAAAACAATCATAGCTTGGATATTAAAGATGGAGTCGAAGCTGGTACTTGCAAAATACAAGCCGAAGATTATTGCTATTACTGGAAGTATCGGCAAGACTTCTACCAAAGACGCAGTCTATGCTGTACTTTCTAAAATATCATATGTACGGAAAAGCGAGAAAAGTTACAACAGCGAAATAGGATTGCCGTTAACTATTTTAGGTGTGCCGAACGGGTGGAATAATCCTTTAGTCTGGTTTGATAATATTTTAAAAGGTCTATGGCTGTTCATCTGGCCACACAAATATCCAAAATGGCTAGTGCTCGAAGTGGGCGTAGGGAAACCGGGCGACATGCATAGTACGGCTTCTTGGCTCAAGACGGATGTCGTTATTATTACGGCGATAGGCGAGACCCCAGCGCATATAGAATTTTTTGAATCACGCAAACACTTAATAGAAGAAAAAAGTAAACTTATAAAAACTTTAAAGAAGGATGGACTCTTGGTTTTAAATGCTGACGATGAAGATGTGTTACAGATGAAAACCAAGACAAAAAATCGCACCATCACTTATGGATTTAAAGTTGGTGCAGATGTTTTGGGTTCGGGTGATAGTATTTCTTATGATCGCTTGGGAGTCCCAGAGGGAATAATTTTTAGAGTGGACGAAGGGGGCAGTAGTTTGCCGGTAGTTATAGAAGGGGTTTTTGGCAGGAATCATGTCTATGCGTCACTCGGAGCCTTGGCATTTGCTTCAGGACTTGGGTTTAATATGCTTGCGGCGACGGATTCATTAAAAAAATATGATATTTCTCCGGGGCGCATGCGGCTTTTGCTCGGAATAAACGAGGCGCTCATTATTGATGATACTTATAATTCCTCTCCTTTCGCTTGCAAATTCGCGCTCGCTACTTTAAGAGAAGTAAAATCAAATGGCAGAAAAATTGCCATTTTGGGAGATATGCTTGAATTGGGCAAACACACGGTAGAGGCGCATAAAAATATCGGCAAGGTGGCGAGCGAGAATTGTGATGTGCTCTTAGTGGTGGGGCAAAGAGCGCAATCCATTAAAGCTGGGGCACTAGAGGCAGAAATGACACCAGAAAACATTTTAGAATTTACAGATTCGCGGGAGGCAGCTCTGTTTATGAAAACTTTTGTACAAAATGACGATCTCGTTTTGATCAAAGGTTCGCAAGGCATGCGCATGGAAAGAGTGTCCGAAGCGTTACTTTTAGATCAAGAAAATAAAGCTAAATTATTGGTTCGTCAAGACGAGGAGTGGTTGCATAGGTAACCAACAATATATCTGAATGCCAACATAGCATGGTTGACTCTGTACATGTGCTTGCACACCAAATTACATTATAATATAATTGGTTATATGAATAAATTTAAAAATAGTAAAGGTTTTACTCTTATAGAATTATTAGTTGTCGTTGCAATTATTGGCATATTGTCCAGTGTCGTGTTAGCAAGTTTGAATAGCGCACGGAAAAAAGCTAGGGATGCTAGAAGAAAATCAGATCTAAGTCAAATACGAACAGCCTTAGAGTTGTACTATAGTACTTGTGGTTCATATATCGTATCACAAAACTGCACGGGTTCTGCATATGGAGCAGGTGGATGGGGGTGGCTTAATTATAATTATGGAACAGGGTCTGTCGCCAAGGGACTCGTTGACAATGCTGTCATTGGAGATCAAATTGTTGATCCTTCAGGGGCTACTACAGGACCAACAGCTTATATGATTGGCGCGGATCAAAATCGCTATACTATCTGGGCTACAATTACAAACCCGTCAGCCGCGGATACAGCAACATTGAATAGTTGTTATTTTAGTAACTATGATAACTATTCAGGTGCTGGAGCACAAAATTATTGCATTAGCAATTAGCAACGATCCTAGATGAGATTTTGGCTCAGGTTTCACTTCGCTTAACGGCCCGTCTACAGGTGTCGATGATCCTCCCATCGGCTCAATTCTTCCCATTTGAGCCGTTTCCGGTTCTGGAGCTTGATTTGGTTCAGAAACTTCAGCCATAGGCTGACCAGCCTCTGGTTGGGGCTCAAGATTATTTGGTCGCAGATCCTGAGTATGCGAAGGACTCTGGGGGCTTACTGTAATGGAGTTTTCCTGCGTCCGTCCGTAGCTTTCAGCGGAGGAGGATTCGGAAACTTGGTTTTGGGGTTCGTCGGGCATAGAATTATAAAGAATTTAAAAAGTTGTTAATTTCTTTAAAAGAAGAAAGTGTGATGACTTCATGCTTACGTGGCTCTATAAGTATGGAAGGTGTTCGTTTTCCTTTCCTGTACCCAAGGCCATATTTTTTATAGAGTACATGCCTCATTAGTTTTAACGAACCCAAAATAGTATCATTTTCTCTTTGAAAATACCTCTTAAAAATAACTGTCCATTGAGCAGGTATATTTTTATATTTAAGATGAATGATTATATCAGCAGAATGTAGTCCGGGTTCAAGTAAATATTCAGTTGTGCCTTCCACTATCCATTTTTCTTTTTTAAACACTTCTGATATTTTGCTGATGGACTCTGGTCTATCTCGAACTTTTGTAAATTTTACCTCATAATAAAAGTCATCCGTAGAATAATGCGGTATTCCTAGTTTTTTAGAAAGATTTTGTGCAAGCGTTGATTTTCCTCTACCCGCATCTCCAACGATGAGTATTTTATTAAGAATTTCTTTTGTCATAAATTTATTTATTTTTTGAATCTAAATATATTGGTAATGATGTTAGAAATTCACCACAATACTTTTGTTTATTTACTTCCATGTCTAATAATACATCTTGTGGTTTTGCCCAATACACACTATTTACTTCATCAACTTGTAGTTCTCCAGGTTCAGCAATACAACTGAAAATATCAAATACATGAGAAGACTTTTTACCGCCCGGGTAAATCTCATTTTTAGTCATACCATGACCAATATATTTAAGTCCAGCTTCCTTAATTCCAAGTTCTTCAGAAAGTTCTCTGTATGCCGCTTCTTCATACGACTCGCCAACATCCACATGCCCCGCAGAAGAATGATCAAGAAATCCATCGGCTCTGTGTTGAATAAGAATATCTCCTTCAGAGTTTTCAACAAAAATAACAGCAATGCGATGAAGAGTGCCATTTTTATGGGCTTCGTCTTTTGGCATTGTGCCGATTATTTCGTCATTTTCATTTACAACTATGACTTCATTCATGCCTTTATATGAAGATTACCAACCCTTAGATCCTTTTTTCCCTGAATAAGGATTGTAGTTTCCTTTTGAACTGTAGTTGTCGTATTTAACTTTGTTTGGACTAGAACGATAAGAAGGGGCAACATATGTGCCTGAACTTGGTTTATAATAACCTTTAACACGAACCGCAGCCTCTGCTAAAGAAACAAAAGAAAACATACCTAAAACAAATACAGCTAGGAGTGAAGATACAATAATTTTTTTCATATAATTAAAAGGTGATTATTAATAACTTAATCATACAACTATAATTAAAAAAAACAATACTTCATAAAATGTGTAGCACCATCTCCTTGAGTTCCTGCGGTACCACCAATTTCATTCTTTGGTTGGATCGCAAGGTATCATTCTTTCATATGCTTCGCACGCTAAGTTTATGTGAGCCACAATAATTTGCTTTCCGTCGAAAGCAAATTTTCCAGCCCCGGACTCAGTTATTTTTCTTGTTAGAAAAATATACTTCCGTCTTCACAAAGCACAGAAGGGTGTCAGTGCCCTGTACTTCCAGTGTATGCTTCGCATTCTGTATTCATGTAGTCACAAATCACTAAATATTTTATTTCGTTTCTCTCATAAAATATGTAAGTGTTCGCGACCCCGGCTCGGCTATTTTTGTACTCAAAAATTATGCCTGCGCCTTCACAAATTTTTCGCGAGTAAAGAAGTTTACTCGCTTTAAAAAAAATTTGTGACTCTACGCGGAATCGAACCGCGATTTAATCCTTGAGAAGGATTCGTCCTAACCGTTAGACGATAGAGCCAAAAAACTATCTCTATCGTCCTGAATACATATGAACGGGCGATAGAGCCAAAAAACTATCTCTATCGTCCTGAGTATCTCCGAACGGGCGATAGAGCCAACAGGTAAAATATAGCATTTTTTGTTATAATAATTCAATGCTTTTATGGTTGGACAATTTAGTCCAAAAAATAATTTCCAAAAACTCTTTTGTCCTGATTTTTATTTTCTGTGCGGTCTTTTTTGCTTACGGAAATATTCTCGTAGGGGACTTTGTTTTCGATGACAATATTTTCATTGAGAACAATATTCAGATTCGTTCACTTTCAAACACAGAGGTCATATATCAGTCCAGCACCACTGCTGGCTCCGGGCTAACAAATGATAATTTCTACCGGCCCAACCAACAATTCATTTACGCTATTTTATATTCCTTTGGAGGATTAAACTCTTTCTTCTTTCATTTAGTGCCGATTTTGTTTCATATTCTAAATGGATTTTTGATTTTTCTATTATTCATTCGGCTTGGTATTTCACGCCAAGCCTCATTTTTAGCTATGCTTCTATTTCTGCTTCATCCTGTGCTCACCCAGGCAGTTTCTTATATCTCTGGCCTATCAGAGCCTTTGGTGGCTTCCACAATATTGGGGTCCTTGCTTGTCTTTATCGAAATACTTAAAGATGTTGATCAAAAGAAATTTCATAAATTACTCGGTCTCGGAGCTCTCATCTTTACGATTGGACTTATGTCTAAAGAGAGCCAGGTGGTAGCTCTTCCCCTAATGGTTATAATATTCATTTTCAAATGGTCAAATATCAATCAGAGTGAGATAAAAAATAAGAGAGAGAAGATATTGCGGGCCTGCGTATTTATCGGTACCCTCACGATTTTGTTCTTAATATATCTGTACGCCAGAATAAATTTTCTCAATTTCACTGGGGTGATAGGTCTCACAGGGGAGCTTAATTCTTATACCACAAGCATTTGGGTCCGTCTCTCTACTTTTATTCATATCCTGCCGGAATATTTCAAGATGATGCTTTTTCCGTGGCACTTATATTATGAAAAACCGTATGTTGCCTACGGGTCGCTTCTGAGCTTTCAGTCCGCGTTTGGTATTTTAATAATTATTTCCGGATTTTTCGCAGGATTTTATTCAATCCTTAAAAAAAGTGGAAAGGTATTCCTCGGTGTTGCTTGGTTTTTCACGGCGCTCATCCCAGTATCCGGCATTATACCGATAAATTCCATGTATCTTGAGCACTGGCTTTATATTCCTATGATAGGATTTATTTTTATGCTGGCACATTGGTTTGAAGAAAGAGGGGTGAGGACTCGAGGAATCATTACATTTATTTTACTGGGTATTTTAATTTTATTTTCTTTTCGCATCATTGCGCGAAATATAGAGTGGGGCAATCCGGTAAAATTTTATCAGCGGGAGCTCAAGTACACGCAGACTTCCGCGCGGATTTATACCAACCTCGGCTTAGAGCAGGCTAAGCGGGGGGACTGCGTTTCGGCTGTGCCGAATTATAAAAAAGCAATAGAGCTAAATGATTCTTATCCGCAGAGTCATCACAATCTCGCCAGATGCCATGAAGCCATGGGTAATGTGGAAGAATCTGTAAACGAGTACCTGAAAGCATTATCCATCGAGCCGAATCCTGATCGGTCTGTATAACCTTTTAAAAAAAGTAGGGGATCCAAGAGCTGAAAACTTTTTTAAATTAATAAATGAAGTGGGGAGTGGAAGAGTCTTAAATCACAAAGATATATTTAGTGTATTTGGCCAAAAATAGAAAAATACCGTTGGCCCGAAGGTATTACTCCTCAATTTTTGGCTTTTCAACTTCTAATAATGATAATTCTGGTGAAGAGCCAGCGATTCGGAGCACATCTTTGTCTATCTTTTTCAATTCTTTATTCGAAGCATTGTAATGATTCACCACAGTGCCCAAGGCATTACCGAGTTTGTTGTGATACTCGTCGTAAGATTTCAAATGTTTCCCCAAATCTTCCACTTTTTTAATTATTTCTTTGGCAGATTCTTCTATTTGCAGTGCTTTTAATCCTTGGAGAACTGTTTGTAAATAGGCGAGAAATGAAGTAGGGGAAGTAATGATAACTTTATATTTTCCAGCTGCGCGCTGGATCAAGTTTTCATTTTCTTCCGTTGCCGAGGCGCCTACTTTATTGGTCAGCAAATCATAGTAAATAGCTTCATGGGGGATGAACATAAAAGCAAAGTCAGTAGTACCTTTTGTGGGCTGAATGTATTTTCCCGTTTCGACGATTCTATTTTTTAAATCATTTACAAAAATTGTTTCAAGCTTTTTCTTTTCTGCGCCATCTCTTTCTTCCACCATCTTGTTATAATTTTCAAGTGAGAATTTAGAGTCTATTGGAATTATTTTATCTTTGACGAACACTACTGCGTCGACAATAGTTTTGTCTGGAAATTCGTACTGCATTTGATAGCTTCCGGGTGGTAAGACATTTTTTAAAACTGTTTCCAGATAATATTCACCGAGTATTCCGCGTTGCTTGGGATTTTTCAAAATATTTTCCAGGCTTTGCAATTGGTCGGCAAAAGAGATGACTTGCTTGTTTGTCTCGTCGAGTCGAGTCAAACGCTCGGTCACATCACGAATTATTTTATTTGATTCACTGGAATGAAATTTTAGACTTTCGTTAACTTCTCTCTGCGATTGCCCGATTTTATTGTCTACAGTCCGAGAAAGTTCGTTTATTTGAGTCAGGATAAGGTTTAGTCCAGTGTCATCCTTTTTTACTTCCTCTCTCTTTCTCCCAAAGATAAAATAAGCAACAACCCCTCCTCCAATTACTCCTAAAATTATCCAAATAATTTGCATATAGTCATTTTAGCATCATTGATAAATAAAATAAAATATTAAACTTGTTTTGTTGTTAGTTGTTGTTCTGTGTAAGGTTTTAGTTCAGCTACTAAATCAGTAATGGTAATAATGATTGTTTTTTTGCCTTGATCTATAAACGGTTTAACGTTAACATTCGCGTAAGAAAACGGAATACTCGTTTCATTTTGTAAATAATGAAATAAGCTTTTTGTGTTTTGTGCTATTTTTTCTAATAGTTCTACATTATTTTGAAAGAAAACTTGCTGTGGATCTGGTGCAGCTTTTTTTCCTCTGATAATGGGAGAATAAATTTTTGGTTTTAAATCTGCTAAATTTAATCCACTAACAAATTTTTGCCCCAATGACTCCCACACATCACCAGTATCTATGTGTTGGCCTGTGTTTTTTAAGATGATCCCCCCTTGAGAAATTATTTCATACTTTAAATAATACCTCTCACCATAAATGATTACAAATTGTTTAAGTGGGTTAGGGTTTTTCTCAAGTAAGTTTTTTGCTTTTTCTGTGTCGCTATAATATTGTTCAAGTGTTTGTTTATTTGGTTTCCATCTATCAGTCGCTACTCCCAGATATCTTTTTAAAATCATTGGCTTACCTGATCCTTGTATAGAATATACATATGAATCAACTCCTATCCCCAAGTTAATTGGGTTTGGATCAATTTTGTACAATAATTTTTTGTCTGTAGTTTTTCTTTCCATATTATTTTTCTAAATAATGTCTCAAGGATTTTCGTATTTTCTGTATTTTAATTATTTTATAATTCTGGACCTTAATTCCCTCTGTATTTTTTATTGAATAAACATAAATCTGCCACTAGGTCAGTTATCACTATAGTTATTTTTTTTGTTTTTCGGTCAATGAAAGGTTTTACATTTAAATCATCAAAATCAAAAGGAGATCGGGTGCTTGTTTTTAAATACAGAAATAATGCATTAATAAGATCAAATAATTTAGCACAAAGTTTAACATTCCCAACAAAGATTGCTTGTGTTTCATCTTTGCGAATATTACTTATGCGTGCATCTGTGCCAACTTCTGGATTACTATATTGACCCAACATTCTCAAGAGTTTTAGATTATAACCATCAACATATCTTTGCCCAAATACCTCTATGGTTCTTTCACTTTTTCCACCAACCAATGATGTTCCATTAAATAATATTGAACCTTGAGAAACTACTTCATAGGCTAATTCATATTTTTCATTTTCTATTTGTACAGATTGATTAAGTGGGTTTGGATTTACATCGGTGATTTCTTTGGCTTTTTCAGTATCATCATAATATCCTTTTAAAACTTCAGCTAGATTTTTTGGATGAATAGCATCCTTTGGTTTTATATGTTTCCCATTGTACACTTTTAAAACAGCATCTACTTCTCTATCACCCCTTACTCGAAACACAACAGAATCTGCACCCATATCAAGATGTTCTCTTTTTCCCAAACTATCTAAAACCTTCATATCTGTAGTTCTTCTTTGTTCTAGTGGTTGTTCCATATATTTTTTATTGTAATATTCCTAAATAATGTCTCAATGTATAAATCCAGTCTTCGTCTGGAGCTTCGCCTTTTATTTTTTCTCCATAAAGCCATTCGAGATAGCCTCGGTCGGTCTTGAGTACATCCTCTATCTTTTTACCCATATGTTTACCGAAGTTGAAAGAACGCAGCAGGGAAGGGTGTGATGATATTTCTATCATTTTTTGTATTACTGGATCCTCTCCCCCCTGCGAAGGGGGAGTGCCCTTTAGTGCGAGGGGGTCTTTTTTTATTTCTTCTTGCATTTTCTGCTTTAATCTTTCAAAGAGTTGCTCTAAGACCAATACATCTCCGAGGGCATCATGCGCTGTTGCGTCTATCTCTATTTCTAAAAAGTAGCGTAGGTATTGTAGATTGTACCTATCTATCTTGCCTTCGGGGTCTAGATGCCTTGCCATCCTGAGTGTACAGATAAAGTTAGTAGGTATGATGTTTTCCTTTTTTATTATCATCAAGTCAAAGGGTGCATTGTGAGCGATCACAACAGAATTTTTATTTTCAAAAAGTGTTTTTATTTTCTTTTGGTCACCACTTTCGTTAAAGGAAGGCTTGTCAGCGACCATTTTGTTGGTGATATGGTGCACAGCGGAGGCCTCGGGAGGAATTTTGATCGGCGGTTTGTAAAGGCCAGTAAAATTTTCTCCATCAGTCTTGTACGCGATCTGACACAAAAAGTCCTTTTCAGTGTTGCCTGTGGTTTCTGTATCAAAAAATATAAGTTTTTGCATTTGGTTATTTTAACATAATTTGATACAATAGGAAGAGGTGTGCTTTTTAAAAACAACACCTCTTCCTATGCTACAAGAACAAATAAAAAATAGTTTAAAAGAAGCAATGCTTGCGAAAGATAAAGTAAAGTTAGAAACTATGCGCGCGATAGTTGCGGGTTTTATTAATTTTTTAGTTGCCAAAAACAGGAAGCCAGATGACAGATTGACTGATGAGGAGGCGCTCGAAGTTATTCTCCGTTTAAGCAAGCAACGCAAGGATTCGATAGAGCAATATAAAAAGGGTAATCGTGAAGATTTAGTAAAAGAAGAACAAATGCAACTTGTAATTTTAGAAACTTATTTACCCAAGATGTTGGAACGAAGCGAAGTTGAGAAAATAATTAAAAGTAAAAAAGAAGAGCTTGCTATTATAGACCCGACAAAAAAGGGTATGCTGATTTCCTCAGTGATGAAAGATTTGAAAGGAAAAGTAGATGGCACTATGGTTAAAGAAATTATAGATTCTCTTTTTTAAAAAAAATGTATACAGTAAATATTTTACGACACCTGGTAGAGAATTATCAAGTCTGGATATATTTTTTTATTTTTCTCGGGCTTATGCTTGAGGGAGAATTTGTTTTATTGTCTGTCGGGATATTTCTACACTTAGGTGTTTTGAATTTTTATTTTACTTTATTTTTTATTTGTTTAGGAATGTTGTCTAAAACTATATTTGGTTATTATTTTGGAAGATTTATTGGTGAAAGATGGCGCAATACGAGGTTTTTAAGATATATTGAGAAGCGAGTCTTAAATATAATGCCCCATTTTAATCAGAAACCTTTTTGGTCTATTTTTATTTCTAAATTTATTTTAGGGGTAAATAATTTAGTGATCGTGTTTTCTGGTTATCAAAAGGTTAATTTTAGTAAATATCTTAAAGCGGAGTTTTTTTCTACAATAGTCTGGGCCCCACTTTTGGTATTGTTGGGCTACTTTTTTTCTCATACCGCTATCAATATCAGTCATGAAATTTGGAGATTTTCTTTAATTGTTTTAATTTTAGTAATATTATTTGTTATCTTTGACAAAGTGTTAAGATATATTTATGAAATTTTCGAAGAATTTTATCATGATCACAATAAAACATTATGAAGAAATTAATAACACATAACGGGTCTTTTCACAGCGATGATATTTTTGCTTGCGCTATTTTGTGTTTAATGTTGGAAAAGAATAATGAAACTTTTGAAATCATCCGTACTCGAGATGAAGAAATTATAAAGATGGGAGATTTTGTCTTTGATGTAGGTGGAATTTATGATGCCGAAAACAATAGATTTGACCATCATCAAATTGGTGGTGCTGGACGAAGGCCCGTTGGTAGTATTCAAATAGAATACGCTGCTGTTGGATTGGTTTGGAGAAAATTTGGTATAAAACTTTGTGACTCACAAAAGGTGGTTGATTTTGTAGAAAAAAGATTAATTGCTCCTATTGATGCTGGTGACAATGGATTCGATTTAATTCAAAATTTATATGAAGTATCACCGTATTTATTACAGCATCTTTTTCTTGCCATGCGACCAACCTGGAGGGAAGAGAGTCTGAAAGAGGATGAAATGTTTCTCAAGTCCTTAGAAATTGCAAAGCAAATTTTAAAGCGGGAGATAGTTCAAGCAGAAGACTCTGTTTTGGCAGAGGATTTAGTTACTTCAGCGTATCACAATTCATTAGACAAAAGAATTATAGTTTTAGAAAAAAATTATCCCTATGAATACACCTTAAATAATTTTTCCGAGCCACTTTTTGTAATTTACCCAAGAGAAGACAATATAAATTGGGGGATTAAAGCGGTGCGAGAAGATCCAAAGACTTTTATAAACAGGAAAAATTTCCCCAAACTTTGGGCAGGATTGCGGGACGAAGAATTACAAAATGTTTCAGGAGTTCGCGATGCCGTATTCTGCCACCGAGGGCTTTTTCTTGCTGTAGCCAAATCCAGAGAAGGCGCTATCAAATTAGCGCAATTAGCATTAGAGGATTAAAAAATGTTATTATGCTAATGCCTAGATCCTAAAGCCTAGTGCCTATTAATTATGGCTTTCATTGATGAAATAAATATATATGCGGAAGCTGGTAGGGGCGGAGACGGCGTAGTACGCTGGCGGCAGGAGAAGTTCGTTCCTAAGGGTGGACCTTCCGGAGGAGATGCGGGTCGGGGTGGGGACTTTTATGTTTTGGCAGTGCGAGATGTACATATACTTTCAAAATATAAAGCCAAGAAAAGTTTTGTGGCTGAGCGAGGAGAAGATGGTGGGAATAAAAATTTACATGGGAAAAATGGAGAAGATTTTGTTTTAGAGTTGCCACTTGGTTCTATTATTACAAATCTGGCGACAGATGAAACTTGGCAGCTCACAGAAGAAGGACAAAAAATTCAGTTATTGAAAGGTGGTTACGGAGGATTTGGCAATGAACATTTCAAAAGTTCTATAAACACAACTCCGAAAGAATCTCGCCCAGGACAAGAGGGCGAGAATGGAAATTTCAAAATCGAGCTCGAACTTTTCGCTGATATTGGACTCATTGGTTTGCCTAATGCTGGTAAAACTTCATTACTAAATACTCTCACCAATGCCGATGCAAAAGTGGGAGATTATGCATTTACCACCCTTGATCCCAATCTTGGTGATTTTTATGGATATATTATTGCTGATATTCCAGGAATTATCGAAGGAGCATCAGAAGGCAGGGGACTTGGAGTAAAATTTTTACGACATATAAAACGCACTAAAATGCTCGCGCACTTGATCTCGTTTGAGAATTTAGCCACTAGTAGGGCAGGTATGATGAAAGTTTATAAAGAAATCCGCAAAGAGCTATCGAGGTATGACAAGAAATTAAATCTGGGGGATGATGGACTGTCAGAAAAAAAAGAAATAATAATTTTAACAAAATCTGACGCAATAACTGATGAGAAAATAATAAAGAAACAAATAGAAATATTTAAAAAAGTAAATAAAAAAGTATTTACTATCTCGCTTTTTGATGACAAGACAGTAAAAAAGTTTCAAGACGAGCTCTCAAAGATTTTAAAGAAACAATAATTGTGAAAAAGTTTTTTTGTGTTAAGATATCTTTTGTATGGATAAAATCATTGATTTATTTAATAAATACAAAAAAACATCTATTAGCATAGGTGTAATTTTACTTTTAGCCATAATTTATATGGTTTTTGGGCGAGGTAATGAGGATGTAGATACTTTCACAGTGGAAAGAACGGATGTGGTCCAATTAGTCATTTTATCTGGAAAAGTACAAACTACTGACAAAGCAGACCTGGGGTTTGCCTCAAGTGGAAGAATTTCAAATGTTTCAGTAAAAAATAATCAAACAGTCACAAAAGGAGCGGTGCTAGCTCAGTTAGAGATTGATGACTTACTGGCAGACTTAAAGATAAAACAAGCAAATTTAAAATCCGCAAATGTAGACATTGAGGCTGCAAAAGAAGAGCTAGATCTTGTCATCAAACAAGAAGATGCAAAAGTACAAAGTGCTTACCGTACTTTACTCTCGAGTGGGCTTACTTCTGTTCCTCGATCTGATGATTATGATGTGGATCCTCCTACCGTGAGTGGTATTTATGATGGGCAGGAAGGACAATATAAAATTTTGATTGCCAGAGAAAATAGTACTTTGTCTGATTTTAGTTTGCTTACTTTTGGTTTAGAAAAAACAAAAAAAATTATTGATAAAAATAGACCAACCATGCTTGGAACTGGGGGGTTATTTATTTCTTTCGGAGATAATAACATTGATTTATATCATGACACCACTTGGTATTTAGATATTCCAAATAAATCTAGTTCTGTGTATCTTTCAAACCTCAACGCGTACAATGAAGCCAAGAAGAATCGTGATCTCATAATTCAAAATGCAGAGGCGGAATATAAAAAAATTATAACTGAAGGAGATGATGATAGCTCATCTGTGGCCAAGGCTGAAGTTGAAAAAATAAATGCTGAAATTAGAAAAAATACAATTTATGCTCCTTTTTCAGGTAAAGTCACAAACATTGAAAAAGAAGTAGGTGAAAATGCTTCAGTCGGAGAAAGGGTCATTTCTATTATCGGAGGAAACAAATTAGAAATTGTTTTACAAGTGTCCGAACTAGATGTCTCAAGGCTAACTCCTAGAGTGCCTGTTTCTCTAAAATTTGATGCCTTAAAAGAAGAAGAATTTACAGGGATTCTACAAACCATAAACTCGAGAGAAACAGAGATAGATGGTGTTCCTGTGTATGAAGCTTTTGTGGAATTATCTCCAGACGAGCGAATCAAGACAGGTATGAGTGCCACGGGTACAGTAATTCTCGGTGTAAAAACATCCGTACTCGCAATTCCAAAATATTTTGTAACAAAAGTTGAGGGTGAGAATATGAAAAATATAGTACAGGTTGTAACTTCAAAAGGCAAGACAGAAGAGCGAGAAATTACTCTCGGCCTTGTCGGTACAGATAGTATGATAGAAGTAATTTCTGGATTAGCAGAGGGGGAAAAAATAGTTTCAGCTAAAAAATAAGAATGAGTGAGGATAAACCAAAAAACTTGAGTCGCAAATGGTCACAGGTTATTTCTGTCGGCTGGTTTTTGGCTTTCAGGCAAATAAAAGGCTCAAACAAATCTACGACTTTTCTCATAATATTTATAATGATGTTGACCTTCTTGAACCTCGTTGTAGTTTCAGGTATTTTGGTAGGTCTAATAGAAGGTGGAAGAGTTGCAAATAAAAAACAATATTCAGGGGATGTAATTGTGACTACACTAGCTGGTGAAAATAATATAAAACGCACCAATGAAATAGAAAGTACACTGATTAAGATGAGCGGGGTTCAAAATATCAGCACTAGATACATATCTTCAGGGCAAGTTGAAGCAAACTATAAAACTCGTCGTGATTTTAGCACTCCAAAAGACATAGCAGGTACACAAGTAACGGGAATAAATATACAAGACGAAGAAGCTTTGTCTGGTATTTCGAATTATGTAGATGAGGGTAGTTTTTTAAATGAAACCGAGAGTGGATATATTGTTTTGGGTAAAAATCTACTTCGTAGATATTCTGAAGACTTTGGAGATGTTTTCGCTTCCATCGAAGGTACTTATCCAGGCGATGAAGTAAAAGTGACAGTGGGTAAAAATACAAAAACTTTTATTGTGAAAGGAATTGTAAGCTCAAAAGTGAACCAAGTCTCTCTTCGAGCTTTTGTAACCAAGCAAGATTTCTTACGTTTAGTAGACAAGGCAGATTTAAATGCAAATGAAATCGCAATACGAATAAACCCAAATTCAAAAATTACCCCCGATGGCACAAAGGCCAATTTAATAAATGCTGGTTTTGCGAATGATGGAAAAATCCAGACAGCTGTCGAAGCCACCCCTGAATTTCTCAATCAAATTCGAATAGCTTTTGCTCTTCTTGGAAATGTGATAGGTCTGATTGGTATCGTGGTTGCCTCTATCACTATTTTTATTGTTATTTTTATAAATGCCGTTACTCGCAGAAAGTATATTGGTATTATGAAAGGTATAGGCATATCTGAAAAAGCTATAGAAGTCTCATATATTATTCAATCCATATTTTATGCCCTAATAGGTGGGCTAATCGGTCTTTTAATTACTTTTGTTCTATTAGTACCTTTCTTTGATGCATATCCATTAAACTTTCCGTTTTCAGATGGAATATTAGTGGCACCTATTGGCGAAACTATGTTTAAATTCGGATTACTTTTATTAGTGACACTTTTAGCAGGATATATTCCTGCGAGAAATATAGTTAAGAAAAATACGTTAGATAGTATTTTAGGAAGATAAAAATAATTTCATGATAAAAGTAAAAAATTTAACAAAAACATATAAGACTAAAGATATTGAAACTCCGGTTTTGCGAGGGATAGATTTAAATGTAGCTCCCGGAGAATTCTTAGGAATTATGGGAAAGTCTGGGGCCGGGAAGTCTACTTTGATGTATCAGATAGGATTACTTGATCATCCTACTTCCGGAGAAATTATTTTAAATAGTAAAAATACTGAACAGATGTCTACTGAGGAGCGAACTCAGATGAGATTATCTGAGCTAGGATATGTCTTCCAAGACTATGCTCTTATTCCAGAATTGACTGCTGTGGAAAATGTAATGATACCACTTTTAATGAAGGGATTTTCTAAATCAGAATCATGTGATATCTCAATAAAAATGCTTGAGCGTATTGGACTTTCACATCGAGTAGACAATAAACCTGGTCAATTATCCGGTGGAGAACAACAGAGAGTATCAATAGCCAGAGCCATGGCCCACAACCCAAAAATTTTATTTGCCGATGAGCCCACTGCCAACCTAGACACCATTTCTGGATACTCAATAATTCAATTATTCAAAGAATTACACGATAAAGGTCAGACAATCGTAATGGTTACTCATGAAGAAGAATATGCAAAATATTGCGATCGAATAATTTATCTCGAAGATGGAAAGATCGTGCGAGAGGTGAAACAAAAATAGATAGAAATTGCCTTAGACTTTTAATCTTCTGCTTGGTATACTTTTTTATATTATGGCAAATAAATATTATCCTACAATTGGACTTGAAATTCATGCAGAGCTCAAAACAAATACCAAGATGTTTTGTAGTTGCAAGAATGATCCAGATGAGAAGATGCCAAATGTGAATATTTGTCCAGTTTGTATGGCTCACCCAGGGGCGTTACCGGTGGCAAATAAAAAGGCCATAGAAAATGTTATTAAAGTTGGTCTGGCGCTTGGTGGCAATATTGCTGATTTTTCAGAATTTGATCGTAAGAATTATTTTTATCCAGACATACCAAAGGGTTATCAGATTTCACAATATAAATTCCCGATAGTTTCTGGTGGGAGTTTGGCGGGTATGAGAATCACTCGTGTGCATTTAGAAGAAGATACAGCAAACAATAAACACGACAGAGGGGACTTCTCACTTATTGATTTCAATCGTGCGGGTGTTCCACTCATGGAGCTTGTCACCGAACCACATACATTTGAAAATGCGGAAGAGACAGCAAAAGTAGCAACAAACTTTGCGAAAGAATTGCAGTTGATTCTGCAGTATTTAGGAGTTTCAGAAGCAAATTTAGAAAAAGGTGAAATGCGTGTGGAGCCAAATATTTCAGTATCTACAGATCCAAAAATTTTAAACACCAAGGTAGAAATAAAAAATTTAAATTCTTTCAAGAGCGTCGAACGGGCGGTGAAGTATGAGATTGAGAGGATGATAAAACTTTTCGAAGAAGGAAAAGAAAAAGAAATAGTGCAAGAAACACGAGGCTGGGATGAGTCCAAGCAAAAAACTTTTTCGCAAAGGAAAAAAGAGGGGAGCGCTGATTACAGATATTTCCCAGACCCTGACTTACCAAAAATAAAGTTGCACGAAGCTTTCGATTTAGAGCAGTTAAAGAAAGACTTGCTGGAATTACCCGAAGCAAAACGCGAGAGATATAAAAAAGATTTTGGAATCAAAGAAGAAGATATTGAAGTTTACATAAACGATCCCGTGCTCGCGACTTGGTTTGAAGAAGTGGCGAATATTTTAAAAGATAAAGAGAAAATTAAAATAGCCTCAAATTACATAACGACAGATTACATTGGACTTAAGAAAAGTTCTGCCAAAGTCGGACTTCCGCAAAGTTCGAATTTCGCAGAATTGATAAATATGCTTACTGAGGGCAAGATATCTTCTCGAGTCGCTAAGGATATTTTAGGTGAAATTGTTTTAAATGATGGATCGCCACTTGAAATAATTACAACGAAAGGTTTATTGCAAGAAAATGATGAAGAAGCTACAAAGGTGGTTATAGAAAAAATAATTTTAGAGAATCCAGAAATTGTAGCCATTTATAAGTCTGGGAAGGAAAGTGCTATAATGTCTTTGGTTGGTAAAGTTATTAAAGAAAGTAAAGGCAAGGCGAATCCTAAAATAGTTGTAAAAATTTTAAGAGAGGAATTAAAATAAAAATGAAAACACTGCGTGAATATATAAAACAAGCTGAGGAAAAGGGCGTAGCAATCGGGCATTTTAATATTTCTAATCTTGAAGGATTGCGTGGTATTTATAATGCAGCAAAGAAAATTTCCGCCCTAGGCGGATCCGCCTTTGGCGGAAAATTGCCAGTAATCATAGGACTTTCGGAAGGAGAAGAAAAGTTTGTTGGTAGAGCCGAAGGTGTCGCCCTCATTAATGCGATAAGAAACAGAGATAACTACCCTATATTTTTAAATGCGGATCATCATAGTAGTTTTGAATCAGTGAAAAATGCTATCGATGCGGGTTTTGATATGGTAATTATTGATGGGGCCAAGCTTAGCTTTGAAGACAATGTAAAAATAACTAAAGAATGTGTGGACTATGCTCGTAGTGTAAACAAAGACACAGGTAGAGACGTGTTGGTGGAAGCTGAGCTTGGCTACATAGGTTCTGGTTCTGACATCAAAGACACCATCCCCGAAGGTGCTGGCATATTAACAACACCCAAAGACGCTTTGAAGTTTGTGCAGGATACAGGGATAGATTTATTTGCACCATCTGTGGGCAGTATTCATGGACTCATAAAGTCTGGCAAGCCACATATAAACGCAGATCTTGTAACAGAGATAAAAAAAGTTACAGGTATTCCACTTGTTTTACATGGTGGTTCAGGTTTGCGTGATGAAGATTTCACAAATGCTATTCAGGCAGGTATTTCTGTAGTACATATAAATTCAGAAATAAGACTCGCAGATAGGGACGCAGTCAAAAAAGCAATCGAAGAAAACCCAAATGAAATCGTTCCTGCAAAAATTCTCCAACCCGCCGTGGATGCTATCGAGAAAATAGTTTATGAACGACTAAAACTTTTTAATGGGGTGAAGTAGTACTCTATAATTCGTTAGAATTATAGAGTAGAAAAATTATATGGAATTAAAAATAACAACAGAAAAATTGGAGAAGAATCTTGGTCAAGGTTTTGATCCTAAAAAAGAACTGACCCCAGAAGAAAAAGAAATAGCACGGTCTTTAGAAACTTTACCGTCTCTCGATATAAGAGCCGAGATTGATTTGATACTTGTCTGGAGAAACTTAAAAAGTGCTTCTCAATTATTTTTCCCTGCTGGTACAACAGATGCTAATATGGTAAAGATAAAAGAAAGAATTGAGAAAGCTGGACTTTTTTTTATTGATGATGGTGTGATTTTAGATAAAATGTATGGAAACGGACTTGTTAGGCTTTGTTTCATAGCCAATAATGAAAAAGACCTATATTTATTTGCTGAGTTATGGTTCGGGGATCATATTGCTGATTCGTTGGTGTATAAAGAAATAGGTCGGATGTCGGGTTTCCCACAAAGTGCCATAGACACATATGATAAATTTATAATGCTTTCTGGAAAAGAAAGAGATGCTGCTAAAGAAGAATTAACTCTTTCAGAAAACGAAAAGAAAGATTTATTTCCTGCAGATTTATATCGACTTTCTTTATTTTTTTATATGTCCAGAGCACATTGGCAGACTGAGCTGGAAACTGTCCGCACATGGGTGGAAGAATTAAAAAGAGTTACACCAAGTTTATACCAGAGATTTATAGAAGAATTATGAAAAAGAAATTGGAATATAGAAAACTAGAAAGAATAGTAAAAGGATTTGCAAATCATCGAAGATTGCAAGTTTTAGAGTTGCTTGATAAACAGCCTGAACTTTCTGTGATTGAAGTAGCAGAGGAGTTAAAGTCAGACATGAAGAATATTTCTGCGCACATCAACAAAATGGCTATCGCGGGTTTGGTTATCAAAAGAAATGATATAAATATGGTGCGTCATAAACTTACAAAAAGAGGAAAAGCTATTCTACAATTCGTTAGAATTTTAGAATAAGAAAATGAAAAACGAAATCAAAAAATTTTTTAAGGGGGAAGTGGAAGATGATGAGGAAACGCTTCTCAAATATTCTCATGACGCGAGCCTTTTAGAGGTGCGACCAAAACTTGTGGTTTTTCCTAAAGACAAAGAAGATGTGAAAACTTTAGTGAAGTGGGTAAATGAAAACAAAACGAAATACCCAAGGCTCTCTATTACCGCTCGGTGTGCGGGTACGGATATGTCTGGTGGGGCGATCGGAGAGTCTATTATTATGGATTTTACGCGTTACATGGATAAATTGATCGGTGGGCCACTACCTATTGATGATAAAAATTATGTAAAAAATAAAAATAGTAAAATAAAAGATAAAATAGATAACTATCCACTAGTTCCTTCTTTCGTTACAGTACAGCCGGGGATGTTCTACCGAGATTTTGAAAAAATAACTCTGGCCAAAAATTTGATTTTACCTTGCTATACAGCTTCCAAGAGCTTAAACGCTATGGGTGGAATGTATGGAAACAATTCTGCGGGAGAGAGGACTTTAAAATATGGAAAAACAGAAGATTATGTTTTGTCGGCCAAAGTTGTTTTTGCTGATGGGAATGAATATGTTGTTAAACCTCTCTCAAAAAATGAATTAGAAAAAAAAATGGTGCAAGGGGATTTTGAGGGTGCTGTTTATAAAAATATTTTTAATTTGATAAGTGAAAATGAAGGAGAAATACAACAAGCAAAACCTAAAGTACATAAAAATTCTGCGGGGTATTATATTTGGAATGTCGTAGGCCCCAAAGGGCCGAAGATCCCGAGAGTATTCGAGGGATCAAACAAAGAGTATTTTGACCTCAACAAACTTCTCGTCGGCTCGCAGGGAACGCTCGGGATTGCCACCGAGATAACTTTAAAAATAATTCCAGACAATAAATATTCAAAACTGATGGCAATTTTTGTGAATGACCTTGCGCCTCTTGGTCGTTTAGTGGATGAAATATTAACACTTAATCCAGAAACAGTTGAAGCTTATGATGATAAGACCATGCAGCTAGCCGTGCGGTTTTTCCCGGATTTTTTTAGAAATAAAGGATTCTGGGAGATGTTAAAATTTATGTGGAGCTTTTTACCCGAATTTAAAATGATGGTAAGTACTTTTTTAGGAGGGATGGGTTTCCCAAAATTAATTATTTTGGCTGAATTTGCCGGCAATACTGAAGAGGAGGTGCATGCAAAATGTTTGGAACTTGCAAATAAATTGTCTTCCAAAGAGACTATACCTATAACTCTCGGCGGGCAGGAACCAGTCTTGGGTTGGAACCTAAAGGTTCATATTACCAAAGATAAAATAGAAGCAAATAAATATTGGGATATTAGGAGAGAAAGTTTTGCTTTGTTACGCAAACATGTGAAAGGCAAAAGAACGGCACCGTTTATAGATGACATCATCGTTCGTCCGGAATTTCTGCCAAAGTTTTTGCCAGAGCTCAATCAAATTTTAAGTAAATATGATTTGACTTACACTCTCGCGGGGCATGCCGGGGATGGGAATTTTCACATTATTCCATTGATGGATTTCAAAAATGCTGACACTGGTAAAATAATATTGGAACTTTCCGAAAAGGTTTATGATTTGGTGGCAAAATATCACGGCTCAATTACAGCTGAACACAATGATGGCATTATTCGTACACCGTATCTTCCAAAAATGTTTGAACCGCACATTATTGAAATTTTTACAAATATTAAAAATATTTTTGATCCCAAAAACATTTTTAACCCTGGTAAAAAAATTCCTGCGGGGAACTTTGGTGGCACGAAAGAGTACATTTCTTCTCACATTGCAATAGAACACGATATTCATCACAAGGTCTAAGTATTTTGACTTTTTAAAAATATTCGGTTATACTCTTTTTAATGTTTAAAATCAAAGCTGAAAATAGAAGTGAGGGTGAAAAAATAGACGATTTGAGAAAATCCGGGAGAATCCCAGCTGTTTTTTATGGTGCGGGTCAAAAAACTTCTTCCATTATTCTTTCGACTATTGAATTTAAAAAAATCTGGCGAGAAGCAGGAGAGTCTTCAGCTATTGTGGTTTCTACTCCTTCTGGCGAGATCAATGTGATTATCCACGAAGTTCAGGTGGATCCAGTGACCAGCGAGCCGATACATGTGGACTTTTTGGCTATTGATATGAAAAAGAAAATTAAAATTAAAGTCTCAGTTGTATTTGAAGGAATTTCTAATGCAGTCAAGAACGGTGTGGGTAACCTTGTCAAAGTTCTTCATGAAATAGAAATTGAAGCCCTGCCAGCTGATTTACCGCACAACCTTATTGCTGATATTTCTAAACTGGAAACCCTCGAAGACAGTGTTCTTGTTTCTGACATAAAATTACCAGCTGGAGTAACGGTTGTCACAAATGCGACTGATGTTGTTGCTTCAATCATTGCTCAAGTTGAAGAGAAAGAAGAGGTGGTCGCGCCAGTTGATCTCTCAGCTATCGAAGTGGAGAAGAAGGGCAAGAAAGAAGAAGAAGGTGAAGTTGGAACCGAAGCTCCTGCTACTCCAGCCAAAGAATAAAAAACTTAGAAGAAATAAATCCAAACCGAGATATGATATAATAGAAGTTATGGTAAAGAAAATCATAACTTTTTTTGTTTTTATTGCAACCCTGTTACCTCTTTCCCCATTTAGGGTAAATGCGGTTTTTGATTGTTCTAAATTAACAGTTGTCTCCAGTCAAGCAGATAAAAATTATTGCAAAGATGAGCTAAAGCAGATAGAGGCGGAGCTCGCCCGCCTTTTGGATTTACAAAAACAACAACAGAAAAAAACGGGGACACTTAGCGGAGATGTAAATTACTTAACCAGTCAGATTAATGCGCTTAAAACAAAAATAAAAGCTCGTTCTCTCGTTATTGCGCAATTGAAAGTAAATATTGCTGAAAAAGTTAGCACTATTAATTCTCTTTCCGAGAAGATAGAGCGAGAACATGAATCCTTGGCTCAGCTTATCCGTAACACAAATGAATTTGATGCAAAAACGATAATGCATTTGGTTCTTTCCGACAACAGCCTTTCAAATTTTTATAACGATTTCGAATCTTATGCGTCAATCAAACAGGCAGTTAAGGCTTCTGCAGACCGTATTCGGGGCATAAAGACTGAAACCGAAGTCGCGAAGATAGACCTTGAGAAAAAACAAAATACGGAAACGGATGCAAAAGTTGAACTAGAAAACGCTCAAAAAAAGGTGGCACAATCCGAAGCTGAAAAGAAACAACTTTTGGCCATTTCCAAGCAAACAGAAGTTGCTTATAAGCAGTTGGCTGCCGAGAAAAAGGCTCGAGCGGACAAAATCCGCGCTGCACTCTTCCCACTTCGTGACTCAGAGGCGATTCCTTTTGGTGTGGCATTACAATATGCAGAAGAAGCTGAAAAAAAGACGGGAGTACGAGCTGCATTTATTCTTGCTATCTTGAAACAAGAATCTGACTTAGGGGCAAATGTTGGTACATGCAATAGATCTCAAGATGTCAAAAAATGGCAAGATATCATGCCTGGACCAACTCACCTTAGCAACTATTTAAAAAACGGGAAAACATGCAATGGTCCCAACAGTCCATGTTCTTATCGTGACGACCAATCCGCTTTTTTGAGGATCACGAATTCTCTCGGTATTTCACCAGAGGGGGTTCCTCTTTCGTGTCCATTGGGTAGTGGTGGTTGGGGTGGTGCCATGGGACCGTCACAATTTATACCAACAACATGGGAGCTTTTTAAGTCAAAAATATCTTTAGTTTTAGATGTCAAAAATCCAAGCCCATGGAATCCCCGACATGCTATTATGGCCACTGCGATATATATGGATGACTTAGGAGCAGGTGCGGGGACTTTTACAGCAGAACGAGATGCCGCTTGTAAATATTATTCTGGCAGAAGTTGTTCAGACCCGAGTGTAAAAAATGTTTCTTATGGCAATAGTGTAATGACTATTGTTACGAAAATACAAAATGATATAGATTTGCTTTACAACTAAAATTATGTTAATGTTTTTTTGATAATGACCCATTCGAAAAACTCAGGGTCATGGTGAGTAAGACCGAACCATGAAAAAAGAAATACATCCACAATACAATATAAAAACTTTAGCCACCTGCGCTTGCGGAGCAGTTTTTTCTGTAGGCTCAACCATGCCTTCAATCGCGATGGAAATTTGTAGTCAATGTCATCCTTTCTATACTGGTAATGAAAAAATAATGGATACAGCTGGGCGTGTAGAGCGCTTTAATAAGCGCAAAGCTGCAACTGCAAAAGTTAAAAAATAACATAAATTCTTTCTTGGCACAACTTTTTATAAAGCAATCTATCTGGCGCTGATGCGAGAGCGTTCTTCTCGGGCCGTCGCCCTGCGAAAGGCTTTCTAAAAAGTGCGCCTGCGACGAATTTATGTTATTTTAAATATATGGACCTAGAAGAACTTAAAAAAGATCACAACACAAGTTATCTGGCAGATATGCTAGAGAAACTTTTGCGTGAAGAAAAAGAAGTGCGAGAAATGCTCGCAGGAGATGATACTTTGCATGAATTGGCGGGGAAGGAACTAAAATTTATACAAGAGGAAAGAAGTAGAATTGAAAATCAAGTACAAGATATTTTAGATAAGGATAAAGAAGAGGAAGAGATAACTAATGAAATAGTATTGGAAGTTCGGGCAGGTGCCGGTGGCGACGAAGCTTCTCTTTTCGCTTTCGAACTTGCGCATATGTATGAAAAGTTTTCTGAAATTGAAGGCTGGAATTGGAAAACTAATTATGAATCAAAAAGTGATTTAAATGGTTACAAAGAGGCCTCTTTTGAAATAAAGGGCAAAGGTGTTTATGATAAAATGCGTTATGAGACGGGGGTGCATCGTGTTCAGAGAATTCCAGCAACAGAAAAGAACGGCCGAGTGCATACTTCTACGGCATCGGTGGCCGTGCTTCCAATAAGGAAAAAAATAAATTTTATTATTAATCCAGCGGAATTTGAACTGGAATATTCTCGTAGTGGTGGTAAGGGTGGGCAGAATGTGAACAAAGTTGAGACAGCCGTTCGTATAATTCACAAACCGACAGGTCTGGATGTCCGTTCCACTAATGAGCGCAGCCAGCTTGCCAACCGTGAGAAAGCCATGATGATATTGACTGCCAAGCTTCAGCAACTCGAGGAAGAAAAAGAAGCAAAGAAATATGCGGGTGAGCGCAAAGATCAGATAGGTACAGGGGACAGGTCAGAGAAAATCCGTACATACAACTTTGCTCAGGACCGGGTGACAGATCATCGGATAAAAAAGTCTTGGCACAATTTGCCGAAAATTCTAGAGGGTGAGATAGGGGACATCATAGCAGATATAAATTCTGGCAATGTTGGTGATGAGGAAGAGTAATTGTAGTAGCAGAGTAGAATTCACTACAGGACGCCTAGTCTTGGCTATTTTGTTTTTTTTGTGCCCTATGTTATACTTATTCATGTAGGTTCTCATTTAGCGAAAAGAGTTCCTACACCCGCCCAAAAAAATATTTAGTGGGGGAGGGTTTATAAATAGTTTTTTGTCCTTTTTCGTAAAAAAGGAAGAAGTAAATAGTATGGCTACAAAGCTATATGTAGGGGGACTCCCTTACAGCACCCAAGAGGATGCTCTCAAAGAGCTCTTCGCACAAGCGGGTACAGTTGTTTCCGCTGTGATTATTATGGATAAGATGTCTGGTCGTTCAAAAGGTTTTGGATTCGTAGAAATGTCTACACAAGAGGAAGCTATGAAAGCTATCTCAATGTTCAACGATCAAGAATTTGAAGGACGCAAACTTACTGTCAACGAAGCTCGCCCTATGGAAGCTCGTCCACCTCGTTCTAGTGGAGGAGGCAATGACCGAGGCGGTTACGGTGGTGGAGGAGGAGGACGCCGAGAATACTAATTTTTCTCTTAAACTTAAAAACAAAAAACCGTCTAATAACCTTGGGTGGTTTTTTGTTTTATTGGTTGTATTTTTAAAAAATATTATTTATAATAATAATTATGGAAGATCCAAATACTTTAGTAAAGAAGGTTGTTGAACCAGTTGAACCAACTGGAGAAAAATCTCCAGAAATATTAGCACTAGAAGAAAGAATATCAAAATTAGAAATGGAAAAATCTGTGCTTGAAGAAGCCCACGCAGGGCTAGTTGAACAAGTTGAAACATTGAGCAAGCTGGCTTACCTTGATTTATTAACAGGGTTAAAAAGCAGGCTCGCTTTTGACAATGAAATAAAAATATATTTTGATCGAATTTATAAAGAAAGTCACATACCTGAACAACGCAAAGAGGGGATGGAGAGTAATGAAAGTTTGGTTTTTGTTATTTTTGATATAGATAAGTTTAAGACAGTTAATGATACTCTTGGACATCAAGCAGGAGATGTTGTGCTTAGGAAGGTAGCCAAGCAAATTAAGGGCTTTACTAGAGGTACTGACATCGTAGCTAGATGGGGAGGAGAAGAAATCGTGGTGGCTTTCATTGGTATGACCCCGAAAGAGGCTGAAGTAAAAACTGATTTTATTCGAAAACGAATAGCAAAGTTGGAGTTTGACGAATATCCAGACCTTAGGGTTACAATAAGCGCTGGGTTGGCTCACTCAGTTGATTTTAAAAATTCTAAAGACCTTTTTAAGGCTGCTGACGACGCACTATATCTTTCAAAAGATGGTGGTCGCGATAAAGTGACAGTCCACAAACCAACAGAAATTAAATAAAAATTATTTTTGAATTGCGTATATAAACTATTTTTGGTATAGTTTTTTTATCGTTTATCGTGAGCGTAGTTCAGTTTGCCTCGCCAACCACCGCCTGAGCGGGGCGAGGCGGGGTGAAGTAGAACGCTATAGTGATTGTGTTTATAAGATTTGCGAGCGTAGTTCAGTGGTAGAACGCTGTCCTGATAAGACAGAGGTCGAAGGTCCGATTCCTTCCGCTCGCACAAGGTTCTAGTCTCCTTTTTTGTTTAGATTTCGATATAAAATAGAATAATCCAAAGAATTCACAGTGCCGTCTTTATTTATGTCGTATAGTGGAATATTTTTATTCCAATTTTGAAAGATGATAGAAGAATCTATGGTGTCGATAACACTATCATTGTTGAAATCTCCGGCGGTGAGTTGTCCATAATCAATTTCCGAAGTTTGATTCAAATCAACACCACGAATTATTTTTGGTAAAAATCCTGGCACAACTATGCGGATATCTACCACAGTTGAGGAATTAGAAATACTAGGAGTAGCTTGTCCAGAAGAATCAGGGGAAATATTTATTTCTGAAAGTTTAGTGCTTTTACTATAAACCTCAATCTTGCCCGGAATGTTTTTTAAATTAGTTCCTTCTAAACTTAACTTTATAGATTTTATTTTGGTAGTAGCTTGTGGTGCGCTCTGGGATGGGGTAGGTGTCGGAGTTGGTACTGGTACTGGGGTCGGTGTGGGTATTGGAGCTGGTACAGGTGTGGGTGTAGGTGCAGGAGTTGGAATAGGGGTGGGAGCTGGCACAGGTGCTGGGGCAGGAGCTGGTGCAGGTACAGGGGTGGGTGTCGGAGCTGGCACAGGTGCTGGGGTGACTACTGGATTTCCAATATAATATTTAAAATCTACTGGCACATATGATGTGCGCGAAATTCCAGTAATGCTGTATCCGCTGCCATTAAAATACACACCTTTGTTTACAGTGGCTTCAGATTTAGTATTTAAGATTGTGTTGCCGTTGTTGTGCCACTTGTCACTGTCTGTAGTTTCTTGGCTTACTATGTAATAAGTAGTATTAGCCAAAAGTCCGAGAGGAGAAGCGAGGTCAGTATATGCAAATTGGCCAGCAGTTTTTCCTGCAGTAGATAATTTTACGGAACCTAAGTCCGCATTGTCAGAAGCACGAACTATTTTTATTGTATGCGCCTGATTATTTCCAGATACAATATATCGGCCAAGTGCAGTGATGGTGATAGCTTGGTTGCCTGTCGTCATGGAAAATCCTACCCAGCCCGTATAGTCATTGCGCAAGATGTCTAAAGAAGAGATTGAAGTTACAAAAGCACCTGGCGAAGTCACGAGGGGGGAAGGTGATGGTGAAGGTGATGGCTGTGGGTTAGCTACTGTAGTCGGTACTGGTGCCGAAACTGGGGCCGGCGTAGGTGCCACAGCACCGCCAGTAACATTTATATTACTGCTTACGGCGTTGCCATTTGTAGAAAAAGTATTACCGGAACCAGTTATACCAGAAAATGTGGAACCGCCTGTACCATAAATACCAAAGGACGCATTTCCTGAAAAATTGTTTCCAGAAATTATTACATTTTGTACTTGAGTAGGAGTATCCCAAAAAGTGATTCCGTCACGACTGTGACCGCTAAAAATATTATTACTAATATTTACAGTGCTTAGGTTGGCATTTCCACCAAAGACTATTCCTGCATACTGAGGTAGGGGATTGGTGCTCGACATAGTGTTACCACTTATAGTTACATTTTGCCCGCCATTGTTGAAGTAAATACCACCAGAGAGATTTGAACTTTTATTATTTCGGATTATATTATTGGAAATTGTAGAGTTGCGCAAAATTTCAGAAGAATTTGTATCTTCGTTTACTACATAGATACCACTCTGGGTGTTTTCCTCAGCAGTATTTCCTGTGATGGTCACATTGCGTGCACCATAATTCAGTGTGAGCTGTAAGCCATGGCAGTCGTTACGGTTGGTAGTATTTCCTGAGTACAATGCAGTACTTGATGGATTGTAATAACCATCCATCAAGAGTTTTATTCCCGCGCACCCAGTGTTGTTGCTGACATTATTTAGAACTTTAACAGTGCCAGAAGCTTGAACGACTATACCAGAGTGTCCTGTTTTATAAACATGGTTGTTTTCCACTGTGATATTTTTTTCTATCGCGGATTGCCACCAGTTGCCGAGCCACATACCTCGCATTACGCGTAAATTTGGCACTGGCACATTCGAAGTATCTCTGTCGATGGTGATATTTTGGTAAGTATTGCCGGTGTTACCAGATGCTTGAAATACAGCTGAGGCTTGACTATCAGGACCACACTGCATATTCATGTTGCGAATATTTAAATTTTCGAAAGTTGTATTTGTGTTGTTTGTGGCCCCAAATGCTGCGGTGCAAAAATTGTTGTTGCCATCAACATTTAGATTTTTTATTACACAGTTTGTGCAGCTGCGGACATCAAATAAAATTCCACCTGTTATGCCGTTGCTGGCCGTGCCGACACCTGTAATTCTAAAACCACCTCCGTTTATGCCTTGGACAGTGATGCCAGTTTTCCCGTTTAGGCTAACAGTGCTTCCTATATCTGCCACACAATCAAAATTTATAGTTCCATTGTCAGCTACTGCTCCAAAGGCTTGAGTAATAGCCGCCGCTGCATCTCCAGCACCACAAGCTCCATAGTCACTAATGCTTACGTTTGTGGCTACACCTTTTACAATTCCGTTGATCGAGGAGTTCATTTTCAGTTTTGTCTTCGGACCTATAAGACCATCCGCCACCAAGCCGTGGTTCTTTTGCCATGTTTTAATAACGTTGATAGTCTTGGGTCCAAGTACGCCGTCGATCACTAGGCCGAGGTTTAAAACTTGGTTCAGAAATTTCTGCAATTCTTTCACTGCTTCACCTCTACTTCCGTTCTTTAAAGTTACAGCGCCAAAGTTGTACGCAGTTTTGGTTTCAGCTTTTGGTAATGCATAAGTAGTTGCATTATTTTTTGTAGTGCTCACAGGTGAGTATGTGGAAACTTTCTTACTTCCACCGCCTCCACCACCCCCTCCGCCACCACTTGAACTACTACTATTTGCATTTTGAACGATTCCAATAATATTGTATTCAGCAGAACTCACAGAAGATAAAACGTCTGCACCATTTGAGGCTATGTTCGTATCTGACGTGCTTCCAGACATAAAATCAAAATACAAATTTGTTTTTCCAATATTTTTGGGTAAAAAAGTTATGGTGGCCAAGACGCCGTTTCCATTGTAAACACCACTACCAGGGGCTACTTGTGCAAAACTAATTCTTCCGTTGGTAGAGTCTGCAGAATTTACCACAGTGTTTGACATCAAGCTGCCTGGAGAGATTTGTATTCCGGGTGCACCTCCATCCGCATCTACTACCTCTAAAAAAGATGGATTGTAATTTAAATACAAGATGTCTACGCCCTCAACACTCGCGTCTTGTGTGTCGAGAAAGATGCTAACCGTAAAGTTGGAGTTCTGAGTTACATTTTGGGAAGAAGGAGAAAGGTACAGCGTGGCTGCCTCAGTGTTCGTAGCAAAACATAAAAGCATAAGGCCAAACAAGAATACGAGTAATTTGTCTTTTGAGTTTGATTCTTTTTTCATTTTATACACTCATTCTAACGGTTTCGTGTCTTAAAAGCAAACAAAATATAATGTGGACAAGCTGTTTACTTGATTTCTTGAATCTGCTAGAATGGAATCATGAAAAAAGTAGCTAAAAAATCAACTGGAAAATATGTAACAGAAAAAACCTTCAATGCTTTTGAAGATAGATTTGATAGTAGTTCGAGAGCTATCGCGCAATCATTTGCTGACAATGCTGAAGTTACTTCAAGAATGCTTGTAGAACTTAAAAATATAAATGCCGCTACAACTCTTATTCTAAAAGAAATTACAGCTATACATGAAGATGGAAAAAAGTTTAGAGAAAATATTTCCAGTTTAAATAGTGATGGTTTATCTTGCGATAGAAGAATTAATAATCTAACTATTCGAGTGGAAAAGCTGGAGTCTAAGTAAATTTGCATGCCTTTCTTCTTTATATTATTATGATATAAGCATATGATATCAAAATTTATTGAACAAAAATTAAGAATGGCAAAATACAAACTACTTACAGACGGTACTTTTTTTGCTGAGGTACCTTCGATTAGGGGTGTTTGGGCAAATGCTAAAACACTAGAAAAATACAGAGAAGAACTCGCAGAAGTTCTGGAAGACTGGTTATTTTTAAATATTAGAGAAAAAAGAAGTATCCCGGGCTTTCCAGCTAAAACAAATTTCAAGGTACTTTTCAAGCCAAGGGCTTATGCTTAAAAACATCTCGTTCAAGAATCTTGTAATTAAGTTTAAAGACCTTGGTTTTTTCTGGTCCATATGCTGGCGGTAGACATTTATTTATGGAGAAAAGAAATTTAAAAATTTATATCCCTAATCCGCAAAAAGGTGATATTCCCAAATCTCTAGTTGCTGAGATTTTGCGCCAGGCTGGGATTTCGAAAGATGACTGGAATGATGCATAGTCAAAGAGTCTAACCTGTCCCGTAGCGATCTCTACCGTGTACTGAGCTTGCTCTAGTACTGCGGTTCGCTGTTTTGTACCGGGACTCCTTCCGCTCGCACAAATTTGCACTATATTTATTTATAATGTATAGTTATAATGATTTTATCGTATGATTTTAGAAACTTTAAACAATCCAGAAAAATCTCCCAAACATCCTGCAGTGACGAGGCTTCTTGAGGCGGCTGAGCATTATGTTTCGCCAAAATATCTTAATAAAAATAGAAACCCATGGAGGAAGAAAGATGATAGTGTTCTCGAATTCATACCGGAGCAATATGACACCGCAGATCCTTTTAATCACAAGTATGACGGAAAAGTTTGGGTTCCTAAGGGAAACCCGGATTCTGTTATGCCTGATGCTCTAGATTTGAACAATTTAAAATTTATTTCTAAGGAAAAAGCTCAAGAGGCACTGGATCGTTTAGAAGAGTTTACTCGTGATATTAAATCCAGCGAGCAGTTGTCACTAGTAATTGGGACTGGTGGTACTATTGCTATGTCACTTCAAAATGGAGAGCTGATTCCAAAACTAGACACTGATGCAATCCTGGAATTTGCTGGACAGCGCTTGAGAAACCAATTCAGATTAACAGGCTTGGAATTTCCCAGAGCCATGGATAGTTCTCAGATGTGTTCTGATTTTACAATGGATATATTAATAGCGATTTCAGCCATTTGGGATAAAGCTTCAGATAATCTAAAGAAACACTTCGCTGGATTTTTAGTTACGCACGGTACTGATACTTTAGCATGGAGCGCTGCTGATATGGCAATGGCACTAGGTCCTAACCCGCCTTTTAGTGTTGCTTTTGTCGGTGCCCAACAAACAACAGAAGCTACTTTTTCTGATGTTGCATCAAATGTAGCTTTCTCTCTTAAATCACTTTCTAGACTAAAAGAGAATAATATAAATACCGTTATGATTGGAATTGGGGGTACTGCCGGAGCTGCATACAGCGGTTTGGGTGCCATAAAGGTTAGTGATGTGGATGCTAAAGCCTTTGACACTCCCGGACACAAAGTTTTAATTAATTGGTCAGATTTTGGTAAAAGTGGAACCAGTAATGAATTTTTACAAAAATCACCTGCAAAAAAAAGAGAAGATTCCTTCAGACCCTTAATTTTTAGTGGTCCCAGACCATTTTTCCGCATATCGCCAGACCAAGGAAGCAATCCTAATGCAGAATACCAACGTGTTTTAAATTCACCCGAACCTGTAATTATTTTAGAGTCATTTGGTACTGGTACTGCCCATAGAGATATTGTTGAAGCTGTGATGACCGCAGCTAAAGAATCGGGAAAAGTAGTTTTTCTGTCCAGCCCTTTGGCTACCGGTAGTTTAGATCATAAATATGCAGATGCATTATATGCGGTAGAAAGGGGAGCTATCCCCGTAGAAATGATGCCGGCTGCGTTAGCGGCAAAGATTCATCTAGCCGTTACTATGATTGGTGTTAAAGATAAAGAACGTTTTGTTGATTTTGTAAAAAATCGAAATTATGCAGGAGAACAGTTCGCGGAATGGAAACCCAAAAATCGGGGAACATCTCCCGGTAATCCTTTCTTTAGAATTGGAGCACCAAGAGGTTTCTCTGATGTTGCATGGACGGGAACAATGTAGGTTGGTCAAGCCGCATAAACTTTACAAGAAAGTTACTATAATTTGCATCTCTTTCTTCTTTATATTATTATAGTAATAAGCCCCCAGGAGACATGCAGGGCTTTATTTTTGTGGATAAAGATACCAAAGCAGAAAATTTAGAGGCATGGTGGAAACCGGCCTTAGAGATTTTTACTGAAGTATCTACCTGGATAGTAGTACCCATAGTGTTTGCTCTGGGTGTGGGTAAAGTCTTGGATAGGTATTTTGGTACTAAGCCCTGGATATTTATTATTTTAGCTATTCTTGGTTTTGTTTTTTCTTCTATGAAAATAGTTAGTATTGTAAAGAAATATGTTGAAAATTTAAAAAATAAAGAAATAGAGAAAAATAATATAAAACAAGATGTCGGTAAATAAAGAAGATACTATAATTCAAGAACAAGATCTTAGTGTTGCAAATACAACAGAGACAAAAGATACCAATAGAGAAATATCTCATACGGTGACGCTTTATGCAGAACCCATAATACATTTTAAATATTTTACTATTACAAATGCCTTGGCTACTTCTTGGGTAGTAATAATTATAATAGCTATAATAGCTATTACTTTAAATAAAAAAATAAAAGAAGTTCCAGGTAAATTACAAAACCTGTTTGAAATAATAATAGAAGGAGCGCTTACTTTATGTGATCAAGTGACAAATTCAAGATTGCTATCTCTCCAAATTTTTCCAATAGCCATTTCTGCTTTCTTTTTTATTTTAATAAATAACTGGTTGGGAATATCTCCCTTTGGTGGATTTGGGTTGCTTGAAGATGGAGATCATGGACTTGCTTTTATTCCATTTCTTCGTGGGGGAACAGCTGATTTAAATACCACAATAGCTTTATCAGTTGTCGCTGTATTGGGTGCAAATGTTTTCGGTGTTATTTCTATTGGCATGTGGAAAACCATTAATAAATATGTTAATCTAAAAGCGCTGGGGGGGATATATACAAAAATACGAAAAGAGCCGACAGTTATTATCGTAGCTCCTATCACATTCTTTGTTGGATTGATAGAAATAGCTGGTGAATTTGCCAAGGTTGCTTCTCTGTCCTTTCGTCTTTTTGGTAATATCTTGGCGGGAGAAGTTCTCCTGGCATCTATTTCTGCTCTCTTGGTGTTTGCCGCTCCGATACCTTTTTTCTTTCTAGAGATATTAGTAGGAGTAGTTCAAGCTTTGATATTCTCCATACTTTTAGTTGTTTATTTTACAGTTTCGGCAACCGACCATGACCATGAAGAACACAAAGGTATGTCAAAAGAAGAAGGAGATGAGGTTGAAGAAATAGAAAATATTGTTCATGCATAATCATTTATTATTAAGTAGTCGAAATTATTATTAATTATTATTTAATCACCGCGTAAGCGGATAAAAAAATGGAAGAAGGAATACCTTTTGCAAAAGCGTTAGTGATGTTAGTAGCAATGGCGCCAGCTCTTAGTATCGGTTGGATAGGTTCGAAAGCTATGGAATCAATAGGACGCAATCCAGAATCAGCAAGTAAAATTCTTGTTCCCATGCTTCTTGCTTGTGCATTTGCTGAAGCCATTGCTATATATGCTTTGGTTATAGCGTTTTCAATTTAGTAGTTAATTGGGTCCTAGTTCTGGGTTCTAGTCTGTAATTTTTTATGGCTAGTACCTAGTCACTAGTACCTAAAATAAAAACATGGAATCAATTATTTCAACATTTCACATAGACTGGAAAATTATTATTGCTCAAGGTATAAATTTCGGGGTAGTTTTTTTTGTATTATATCGTTATGCAATAAAGCCATTACTGAAGACAATGAATGTTCGTCAAGAAAAGATAGCTCAAGGTTTAAAAGATGCAAAAGATAATGCAGATATTTTACTTGAAACAGAAACAAAACATGAAGAAATATTATCTCAAGCTAGATTAGAAGCGCATGAGGTGTTCCAAGATATAAAAAATGAAGCAGAGATTAAAAAAGCGGAAATAATTGAAGAAGCTAAAAAAGAAGCTATTTATATAGTTGAAAATGGTAAAAAAATATTAGAGAATGAAAAAAGGAAAATGATTTCGGAAGAACATGAAGAAATCATAGGATTAATAATCAAAGGTACGGAAAAGTTGCTCGGACAAAAATCTGATGCTTCTTTGAATGAAAAAGCTATTAAAGATTTAAGCGCTATATTGTAATCACATATGGGAATTTTAACAAACAACGAAATAGCAGAAAATATTTTTTCTTTAATAAAAAATACAAATCAAAAAGGTTTAGTTGAAATTATAGAAAAAGTTGTATTTTTAGACAGACAGCGTTTGGCTGGGCAGACTAAAATCATACTCTCTAGTATAAAAGATATTTTATATAAACAAAACAAAATTTTAGAAGTAGATCTCATTAGTGCTATTCTTTTAGAAAATAGTCAGAAAGAGAAGTTGTCTTTAATTTTAAAAAATAGTTTCGATGCTAATGAAATTATTTTTAATGAAAAAATCGACAAGGATGTATTGGGAGGATTTAAGATAGAAGTGAAAGATGAAGTCATAGACCTGACTCTTAGAAAAAAAATTTTAAAATTACAAGAACATTTAATAAATAAAATATGAGTCACGATCAGATTATAGAAAATTTAAAGAAAGACATGCAAAGTTTTACACTAGAAAATAAAGTAGAACATGTTGGTAAAGTTTTGGAACTTTTTGATGGCATTGCCAAAGTTTCTGGGCTTTCTAATGTTAAGTCTTCCGAAATGGTTACTTTCTCTGGAGGAGAAGTCGGTGTGGTTTTGAACCTCGAAACAGATGTAGTTGGTATCATTATATTGGGTGACTATTCCAAAATTAAAGAAGGTGATGAAGTAAAGGCGACAGGGAGAATTTTAGAAATTCCTGTTTCAGACAATATTTTAGGACGAGTGGTAGATAGTTTGGGTGTTCCGATTGACGGTAAGGGTGTCATTAAAAGTGAGAAAAGCTATCCTATTGAAAAAGTTGCTCCGGGGGTTGTGACCAGACAAAGCGTCAGTGAACCAGTTGCGACTGGGATAAAAGTTATTGATGCTATCATTCCCGTTGGTCGCGGTCAGCGTGAGCTTATAATAGGTGACAGACAAACAGGCAAGACTGCTCTCGCTATAGATGCTATTTTAAATCAAAAAGGTCAGAACATGATTTGTGTTTATGTTTCTATTGGGCAAAAAGATTCTAAGCTTCGTAAACTAGAAGCTCGTCTTGAAGAAGGCGGGGCGATGAAATACACAGTTATCGTATCTGCAGGTGCTTCCGAGCCTGCTTCTATGTCATACATTGCTCCGTATGCTGGAGTTTCTATTGCAGAATATTTTATGGATCAAGGAAAAGATGTACTTATTATTTATGATGATCTTTCTAAACACGCTGTCGCTTATCGAGAAATTTCTTTACTACTTCGTCGTCCACCTGGGCGTGAAGCTTATCCGGGAGATGTATTTTATTTACACTCGAGACTTCTTGAGCGCGCTTGCAGGAGGAATGAAAAATACGGAGGAGGGTCTATTACTGCATTTCCAATTATTGAAACACAAGCTGGAGATATCTCAGCTTATATTCCCACAAATGTTATTTCTATTACTGATGGGCAGATTTTCTTAGAGACTGACCTTTTTTATAAAGGTATACGCCCTGCGGTAAATGTCGGAAGTTCTGTGTCTCGCGTTGGTTCAGCTGCGCAGATAAAAGCTATGAAAAAAGTAGCTGGAACACTCAAACTCGACCTTGCGCAGTATCGTGAACTTGAAGCATTTTCTCAGTTCGGTTCAGATCTGGATGATGCCACAAAGAAACAATTAGAAAGAGGCAAAAGGTCAGTTGAAGTTTTAAAGCAACTACAGTATGCCCCAGTAAAAACAGAACACCAAGTTGTTGTTTTCTACGCTTTAACGAAAGGTTTTATGGATGATGTCGCTATTGATAAAATAAAGACTTTTGAAAGTGAGCTGATAGACTACAGTGAAAACAATGCTAAAACTTTTTATAAAGAAATTCGTGAGTCAAAAATGTGGACAGAAAAAGGCGAAGAGGAATTGAAGAAAATTATTACAGAATTTAAAACAAGTTTTGTGAAGTAAAAATATAAATATTATTTATGCCCGGAACAAAAGAAATTAAGAAGATTGAAAAAAACATAAATATATAGTAATATAAAGTGGTTATGAAAAAATCAATTCACAATTATACAGCCGTATTTGAAAGAAATGAAAACAATGGCTATACTGTTACGGTTCCTTCGCTTCCTGGTCTTGTTACCGAAGGGAGGAACTTAGATGATGCTCGTAAAATGGCAACCGAAGCTATCGAGTGCTATTTAGCAGGCCTTAAAGTAGACAAGAAGCAACTTCCAGTCGAGGGAGATATTGCCAGCATCAGGCTTTCGGTATTTGCATAATATGCCTCGACTCAAGCGTCTTACCGCCAAGGATGTATGTAAAATTCTACACAGTTCTGGATTCTTTGTGCATCATACTCATGGTAGCCATGTGCACTTACGACATCCTGAAAAATTGCATTTGCGTGTGGTCGTGCCATATCACAACCGAATTCTTGCACCAAAAACATTGAAATCAATCATTGTTCAAGCAGAATTATCCAGGGAGGAAATTAAGAATTTTTTTAATTAAAATAAGAAAATGTTAGTATAAATTTATGCCCGGAACAAAAGAAATTAAAAGAAGAATAAAGAGTGTGAAGAATACGAAAAAAATCACCAAAGCTATGGAGCTGGTGGCGGCGAGCAAGATGAAGCGCGCGGTAGCTTCTACTGTTGCGTCGCGTTTGTATGCAGAATATTCTTGGGAGATTTTGACATCAATAGCAAAAAATACAGAAGAAATAAATCACCCACTTTTTAATGAACGCGAGGTGAAGAATATTTTATTAATACTGATTACTTCAAACAGAGGTCTTTGCGGAGCTTATAATGCTCAAGTCATAAAGAAAATACTTTCTTTAATACAACAAGAAAACAAAAATGTACAAATTAAAATAATCACAATAGGTAAAAAGGGTGATGTAGCGATGCGTAGGATAGGGCAGAATGTTGTAGCTAGTTTTTTTGAACTCCCAGACCAAATATCTCTTTCTGATATATCTCCAATACAAAAACTTATTTTAAATGAATACAGCATTGGTACTTATGATAAAGTTTTAATTGTATATACAGATTTTATTTCTGCTTTAACTCAAAAACCAAATATTAAACAAATTCTTCCTATTTCAAAAACAGAGTTAAAAGAGCTAGTCAACACATTAAAAGAAGAGAAGAAAGAAGAATTTTCAAATAAAATAGAAAAAAAAGTAGATTATTTATTTGAAGGAGATTTGTATAATTTAATCGGTTCGCTTGCGGAAAAATTAACCAGAATGCAAATATATCAAATGCTTCTCGAATCCAACGCTTCAGAACAGTCTAGCAGAATGATCGCAATGAAGAATGCAAGTGATGCTAGCGGGGAAATGATAGATGACCTTACTTTGATGTTTAATAAAGCCAGACAGTCGAATATTACCAGAGAAATATCAGAAATTAGCGCCGGTATGGCGTCAGTGAGTTGAGTTTTCGCCCCCTTGTGAAGGGGGAGATGTCCGGAGGACAGAGGGGGTATATTGTAAATTATAAACAAAATTTTATGCAAACAGGAAAAATCAAAAAAATAATAGGCCCAGTCGTAGATGTGGATTTTGGTGAAGTATTGCCGGATATTTATTCTGCACTCGAAGTGATGAACCAAATAGGAGGACAGACGAAGAAAATTATTCTCGAAGTTGAACAACACTTGGGTGGTGGAGTTGTGCGGGCTATTGCCATGGACACAACTGACGGTCTTTCTCGTGGAATGGAAGTTTTAAATACTGGAGCACCCATTTCTGTACCTGTTGGTAGTGCCACTCTTGGAAGAATTTTTAATGTTTTGGGTGAGGCTATAGATGACGGCAAACCTGTTGCCACAGATAAAAAGTTGCCAATACACCGTAGGGCTCCAGAATATGTAAAACAAGCCACAAAAGTAGAAATTCTAGAAACCGGAATTAAAGTTATTGATCTTATTTGTCCAGTTTTGAAGGGAGGAAAAGTCGGACTTTTCGGAGGTGCTGGTGTGGGTAAAACTGTAGTTATTCAGGAGCTTATACACAACATAGCATCGAACCACGGAGGATATTCCGTCTTTGCAGGGGTAGGTGAGCGTACCCGTGAAGGGAATGACCTATATCATGAAATGAAGGAGTCGGGTGTGCTTCCAAAAGTCGCGATGGTTTTCGGACAGATGAATGAACCACCAGGTGCTCGCTTGCGGGTCGCACTCTCTGGGCTAACGATGGCAGAACATTTCCGTGATGCAGAAGGTAAAGATGTGCTTCTCTTTATTGACAATATTTTCCGCTTTACTCAAGCTGGTTCTGAGGTGTCGGCATTACTCGGCCGTATTCCGTCAGCAGTGGGTTATCAGCCGACACTTGGAACAGAAATGGGTATGATGCAAGAGCGTATCACTTCTACTGATAAAGGCTCGGTGACTTCAGTGCAAGCCGTTTATGTGCCAGCAGATGACTTGACTGACCCAGCACCAGCGACGACATTTGCGCATCTTGATTCTACTGTCGTGCTTAATCGTTCACTTTCTGAAATTGGAATTTACCCGGCTGTTGATCCACTCGACTCATCTTCAACGATTCTTGATCCAAATATTGTTGGACAAGAACACTACAATGTTTCTCGCGAGGTTCAGCGTGTACTTCAGCGCTACAAAGATTTGCAAGACATCATAGCTATCTTGGGTATGGAAGAACTTTCAGAGGCTGACAAAGAATTAGTATCTCGTGCTCGAAAAGTTCAAAAATTTCTTTCTCAGCCATTCTTTGTGGCAGAACAATTTACGGGGACTAAGGGTCAGTATGTTCCTCTCGCAGAGACAATCCGTTCATTCAAAGAAATTCTGGAAGGCAAACATGACGATAAATCAGAAGGAGATTTTTATATGCGAGGTGCGCTATAATAGGCAACTAGGCACTAGGCTCTAGGAAACTAGTTAAAGCCTAACGCCTAAAGCCTAACGCCTATGAATTCCAAGCAATTAAAATTAAAACTAATCACAACAGAGCGTCTCGTCTTAGAAGAGATGGTAGACCAAGTCAGCATACCCACCACTCTTGGCGAGATAACCGTATTGCCGGATCATATACCGTTAGTCACTGAGCTTACTTCTGGAGATATGGTAGCATTTCAAGGAAAAGAGCTTGTTCCTTTTGCTGTTGTAGGTGGATTTCTAGAAATAAAAAATGGTGAAGATGGTGTGACAGAAGTAGCAATCTTGGCAGATTTTGCTGAACATGTGTCAGAATTGTCTGATGAAAAGATCAAACAGGCAAAAATGCAAGCAGAAGAACTCAAAAAGCAAAAAGAAAATAATAAGATTGTAGACTTCGAACACTTTGAAGCTGAACTCGAACGCTCACTGACCAGAGTAAAAATCGCGGACAAGTGGAGGACAAAGAAGTATAGGAGATAGAATTTATTTTTTGTTATTATTAATTTAATATATTAAATATATGGGAAGAGAAGATCTGCTGAAACCAAAAAAATCTGAAAAAACCCTAGAAAGAAAACCAGAAAGAAAAAAAGTCAGCCAAGAGCAAGCAACTGAGGAAATGATAAGAGAAATTTTTTTAACTTTTTCTGGGATGGTTTTTGATTTCTTGGAACGTAATCAGCCTGAAGTAGCAATGGTTCTAAAGAATGATTTTGAAAAGTTTACAGTGGTTTTAACTGAAGTAACTGGGGAAAGTGATTGGTCTCTTGAAGATCTAAGGAAGAGAATTCCAAATAATATGTGGCTTGTCTATTTAGATGGCTATTTATTGAAGCTAAAAACACTAACTGCTGATGAAATTTCTGAAGAAGATTTAAGAGGATTGAGAGAAGATGTAGAAAAAAGAACTAGCGAGGAAAATAAAAATTAAATAAATGTCTAATTTCTACATTGTGGCGACGCCAATAGGAAATATGGGGGACATCACACTCCGGGCAATTGAGACACTTAAAAATGTGGATTTAATTTTATGTGAAGATACCCGCCAGACGAAAAAACTTTTAGATAAATATAATATTAATAAACTGACGATGAGCTATCCATCTGATGATGTAGCCGAGAAAAATTCTAGGCAGAGTAATAAATTAGACAAAATTTTTGCATTTCTAGAAGAAGGGAAAGATTTAGCCCTAGTGTCAGACGCTGGCACACCGGGTATTTCTGATCCGGGGGCAATGCTCGTGTCAAAAATTAAAGAAAGATTCGACCTCTCCCCCAGCCCCTCTCCGAATCTCGGAGAGGGTGGCCGAAGGCCGGGTGAGGTGAATGTGATTCCTATACCCGGCCCCTCTGCCGTAATCACCGCGCTGTCGGCTTCGGGATTACCAACGCATGAATTCACATTTCTTGGATTTTTGCCACACAAAAAGGGAAGGGAGACATTGTTTAAAGAAATTGCGCTAGCGAAAAGGACTTTTGCGTTTTACGAATCTCCGCACAGAATTTTAAAAACTTTAGAATCGCTCGTTAAATTCTGTCCAGAGAAAAAAGTCTGCCTTGCTCGCGAGCTTACGAAAATTTATGAAGAATTCAAAACTGGCTCACCCAGAGAGGTTTTGGAATATCTAGAAAAAAATAAAGAAAAACAAAGAGGGGAATTCACAGTTATTGTTTCATAGTATAATTATTTCAACTTATGTTTCAAGCAAGTGATGATAGACCAGTCGAAGCCACCCCGCTCGGCGAGGTATTTCATTTTATCCAGCGCCCAGATGCAATCGTCGAGTTCTTCATTACACGCCACATAAAGCTTTTTTGCTTCGCTTGCTAGTTTGTTGTAAGCATATCTACCGTTATAAAATGCCTTCGGCATTTTTTCCCAGCCGTTCATTTTGTAGTAACAGTTGACTATTTCATGCACTGGATTTACGGCTTGTTTATGTTTTTTTAAGTTATCCAAATAGCCTTCAAAGGGATTTTTTAGAGTATCGTTTTCTTTTTGAGTCATACTTTGATTTTAGCACAAATATAATATATTATGACCATATGGGTATTTTTACTAAAAAGCTAGGAATAGACCTGGGGACAGCCAATACCCTGGTCTTTTTTCCGGGTAAAGGGATTATCTTAAACGAGCCTTCGGTAGTAGCGGTTTCTGAACGAGACAATAAAATTCTAGCTATAGGTTTCGAAGCCAAGGATATGATAGGCAAAACTCCGGAATCTATAGTAACTTATTTGCCAATGAAAGATGGAGTGATTGCGGATTATCGGGTGACAGAAGCGATGCTCCATTATTTTATAAACAAAGTCCTTGGAAGATTTAACTTTTTTAAACCAGATGTAATGATTTCTGTGCCGGCGGGAGTAACGAGCACAGAGAGGCGAGCAGTGATAGAGGCGGCGATTCGCGCAGGTGCCAAGAATGCATTCGTTGTGAAAGAGCCAATTCTTGCAGCTATCGGTGCAGGAATTCCGATTTACGAATCAAAAGGACACATGGTTGTGGATATCGGTGGAGGTACGACAGATGTGGCAGTGATATCACTCGGAGGAATCGTTGCTTCGACTTCAGTAAAATGCGCCGGTAATAAAATAGATGCTGCAATAGCAGACTATATCAAAAAAACTTTCAACCTAGCCATCGGAGACAGAACTGCCGAAGAAGTAAAAATAAAAATCGGCGCAGCAGTGCCACTAGAAGAAGAGCTCAGTGTTACTATAAAAGGAAGGGATTATATCCAAGGTTTACCACGTTCAGCCAGAGTCTCGACAAATGAGATAGTAAAAGCTATCGATCCAGAACTTAGGCAAATAATCAAAGCTATCAAGGAAGTTCTACAAGAAACTCCGCCGGAGCTCGCTTCAGATATTATTGACCAAGGAATTATTATGACTGGTGGGTCATCACTCTTGCGGAATTTTCCTGATTTGGTTTACCGCAAAACCGGAGTGAAAGCGTCCCTAGCTGAAGATGCCCTATTTTGTGTCGCTAAAGGTACGGGGATAGCCTTAGAACACTTAGATGTCTACAAGAAGACTGTGCTCAGTAAAAAATAATAAATCAGGTCGTTAGGCACTAGGCTCTAGGAAACTAGTTAAAGCCTAAAGCCTAAAGCCTAAAGCCTATGATTTCAAAACATTTAGATAAAGATAACCTGCATCACGCCTACCTGATAGAGGGTGCGCGGGAAGAAATTTTACAGGAAGTTTTAGAATTTATTGAAAGCTTAGGAATACAGACTAACGCTAACCCAGATTTTCTCCATATTTCGTTTGATTCTTTTAAAGTCGATGATGCGCGTGAATTGAAATCTTTAGGAAAAGAAAAAGGTTTTTCTGTTGAAAAAAATTCCAAGAAAATATTCATAATTTCTGCCAACAGTTTTCTCCTAGAAGCCCAAAATACTCTCTTAAAGATGTTTGAAGAGCCTATAGAGAACACGCACTTTTTTGTTATAGTCCCAGACAAGAATGCATTGCTGGACACTTTTGTTTCCAGATTTTATTTGATTTCTCATATATCTAAGATAGGTGAAGGGGTCAAAGATGCGGAGAAGTTTATCGCTATGTCGTTGCGTAACAGAATTGATTTTATAAAAGAATTACTGGCTGAACCAGAAGAAGGGGAAGACGAGGGAGAAACTATTATTTTGGATTCTACACGCTCAAAAGCTATAAAATTTTTAAATGAGCTTGAATCTATTTTACACCAAAAGTTTGTGTCAAAGACCGTCTTTGACACTAGTTTATTTGAACACTTTTTTAAAGTTCGTGAATTCTTGCGTATGCCTGGTAGTTCGACCAAAACTTTAATGGAATCTGTGGCACTCATTATTCCTAATTTTTGAAATTGATATTTTAATGTTATACTAAAACCATGCAATACAATTTTACGACTTTCAAAACGGAATTAAAAAAGGTGGAGGAGTTTTTGGGCAAGGAATATAGGGAGCTCAATATCGGGCGGGCGTCACCCATGGTTTTGGATAGTATTTCTGTTGAATCATATGGGGCATGGGTGCCACTCAAAAATGTCGCCACGGTGTCCATCGAAGATCCGAAGACTTTGCGTATTGCTCCCTGGGACAAGAGCCAAGTAAAAGAAATAGAGAAAGCTATTAATGTTGCAAATCTAGGGTTGTCAGTTGCGACTGACGACATGGGTATCAGAGTTATTTTTCCGCAGTTGACAACAGAGACCAGGCAAACCTTGGCAAAAGTTTTGAAAGAAAAATTAGAGGAATCGAGGATTACCGTGCGTCGCGAGCGGGAGAAAATTTCGAAAGATATAGAGGAAAAAGAAAAGTTAGGGGAGATGACGGAAGATGAAAAATTCCGTGCCAAGGATGAACTACAAAAAATTATTGATGAAGTAAATAAAAACCTAGAAGCAAGTTTTGAAAAGAAAGAGAAGGAAGTAATGGGCTAAAGTAAATGAATATTTTAATTTTTGTCATAATTTTATTGGTCTTAGTTTTAGTTCATGAGTTTGGGCATTTTTTTACTGCGAAAAAATTCGGTATTAGGGTGGATGAATTTGGTTTTGGTTTTCCACCAAAATTATTTGGCATAAAAAAAGGGGAGACCGAATACACATTCAACTTATTACCTATTGGGGGTTTTGTGAAGATTTTCGGTGAGAATCCTGATGAAGAAAATACGAATGGGCCAGATAGTAAAAGAAGTTTTGTAAATAAACCAAAATGGAAACAAGCCATAGTTCTTTTTGCTGGAGTTTTCATGAATTTTATGTTGGCTTGGTTTTTATTTTCTATTGGTTTTATGTCTGGGCTTCCGACTTCAGTCGGTAGTGAACCATGGGGTTATGAGCTTTCTGATGTCAACACAGTAATAGTTTCTGTATTACCAGATTCTCCTGCTGAAAAAGCAGGATTAAAATCAGGAGATAAAATATTTTCTATGTATTATCCACATCAATCTATTGGTATTTCTCCGGGTTCAACAAGTCCAGTTCTTATTAAGGATGCAATAATTAGAAATCCTAACCAAGAAATTGTAATTACATATATTCGTGGTAAAAATCAACTATATAAAACAAAAGTAATTCCTGTAGTTAGTTCTACTAGTGGCAAACCCTCAATAGGCATAGCCATGGATCAAATAGGCACAGCCAAATTGCCATTTTTTACAGCTTTTAAAGAAGGAATGGCTCTAACTCTATTTGTGACCAAAGGCACTGTGCTAGGGCTTTATGGGCTTATTCTAGATAGCATACAAGGCAAAGGTAGCTTTGATTCAGTCACGGGGCCTATCGGTATGGTGGGCATAGTGGGGGATGCGTATGAATTTGGTTTTGTGTATTTGCTCAGTTTTGCTGCCCTTATTTCTATCAACTTGGCAATTATAAATTTACTTCCATTCCCGGCGCTTGATGGTGGACGACTTTTTTTCCTGCTAATTGAAAAAATAAAAGGTTCACGGATGAATCCAAAATTTACTAATATGGCAAACATGATCGGTTTTGTGTTACTTATAATTCTAATGCTGGTAGTTACTTATCACGATGTGGTGAAATTGTTTTGACCTCTCCCCAACCCCTCTCCTTGACAAGGAGAGGGGGAAGAAAGGGGTGAGGTGAATTAATATGCAAAAAGTAAAGCTAATTCACGAAATTCGTGCAGTTAAAAACAAAAAGGAACTTGCGAATATTGTTCGTGCGCAGAGAATAAGTGAGAAAGTACTAAGATATATCATCGGAGAATTAAAGTCTGGCATTACTGAAATACAAATTGCTAATTTAATTAAAAAAAAGTATATCAGCCATGGCGTAAATGTGTTATCTTTTCCGCCGATAGTTTCTTTTGGCAAAAATACAGCTAATATTCACCATGAGCCTTCAAAAACAAAATTAAAAAAGGGAGACATAATAATGTTTGATTTCGGCTGTACGGTGAACCACTATTGTTCAGATATGACCCGAACATATTTCTGGGGTGATCCCAATATAAAGCAGAAGAAAGTTTATTTAGCGACCTTAGAAGCCATGGACAGAGCAATAAAGAAAATAGAAAGTGGTGAACGACGAGCAAAAATTATAGATAAATCTGCCAGAAGTTTTCTTGCAAAAAAATACAAAAATAATTTTCAACATGGTTTAGGTCATGGGGTAGGTACAGTTATACACGAGTGGCCGAATTTCAAACCGAAAAGCGAGGATATTTTGCCGACTGGCTGTGTGATGACTGTTGAGCCGGGGATATACATAAAAGGATTCGGTGGCGTGAGGGTTGAAGACATGATATTGATTACCCAAAAAAGTTGTAAAAATCTGACTAAAATACCTAAAAACTTGCAAAAAATAATATTAAACCCTATAATATAAGGGTGAACAAAAAACAAAATTTTGCAAAAATGCCTAAAAAAAGTCAAATTAGCGTGGCAATATTGTGTGGCGGACCTTCACTCGAACGGGGAATCTCGTTAAATTCTGCACGCAGTGTTCTTGACCATCTAGGTAGTCAGGGGGTCGAGATTGTACCCATCTATTTTAATGAAAAAAGAACTCCCTATAAAATTTCAAATGCGCAACTTTATTCAAACACCCCGTCTGATTTTGATTTTAAGTTAAAAAAAACTGGCAGAGAACTTTCGCAGTCCGCCCTCGTTAAAATTTTAAAAAGTGTAACAATTGTTTTCCCTTGCATGCACGGCACATTTGGCGAGGATGGAGAGATTCAAAGTTTTTTAGAAAAACACGGTATTCCTTTTATTGGTTCAGGATCGCAAGCATGCAAGACGGCTTTTGATAAATTTAGAGCGAACGAATACATTCGCTCGCTTGGGTTTTATGCTCCGCAATCCATTGTACTCAAGATCACCGACACAGAAAAAGAGATTAGAAAAAAAGTTTATAGTTTTTGGAAAAACGAAAAGATAAAATGCGCTATAGTCAAGCCAGCTTCCGGGGGTTCAAGTATTGGTGTATTTTCTACAGGAAACATAGATGATAGTATAGACCGAATAAAAAGCCTATTCAGTAAACGCAGAGATACACGCGTGGTAGTGGAGCGTTTTGCGGAAGGAAAAGAGTTTACGGTAATTATTTTACAAAACAGACTTAATATGCCGGTGGCTATTTTACCCACTGAACAGGAAATGGATTATAGCAAACATCAATTCTTTGATTTCCGTAAAAAATACTTACCGACCCGTCAGGTTACCTATCATTGTCCACCTCGATTTCCAAACGAAATAATTGAAAAAATACAGATACAGGCCGAACAGCTTTTTTCTGTTTTTGGCATGACGGACTTTGCTCGTTTTGACGGATTTCTGATGCCCGATGGGAATATTTGGTTTTCAGATTTTAATCCAATTTCTGGCATGGAGCAGAACAGTTTTCTTTTTCAACAAGCATCTCGTATCGGCATGACCCATCAAGATATTTTGCGTTTTATAGTAAACAACGCCTGTTTACGCCGGGGTATTCCGGTGGTATTAGAAAATTTATTTTTACACGAAAATTTAGACAAGAAAAGAAAACCACTGGCTGTGCTTTTCGGTGGGGAAACAGCGGAAAAGCAAGTCTCGCTCATGAGTGGCACAAACACCTGGCTTAAATTGCGTGGATCTCAAGTATATAAACCATTTCCATATCTTTTAGCAAAAAAAGATGAAATTTGGGAACTTCCGTATTCTTACATTCTCAATCACACAGTTGAAGAAATAATAGAAAATGCAGAAAAAGCCCCAAGGGATATAAAAAGATTATTATTTTTACTTGAAAAGGTGAAAATGAGATTATTCTTAAAAGAATCTGATGCCACAGAAGACTTTTTTATGCCTAGAAAATACACCTTAAATAAAATCCTAGCAAAGCACCCCTTTATATTCTTAGCCTTGCATGGTGGAATTGGTGAAGACGGGACAATACAGCGAATTTTGGAAAAAAATAAGATAAAATACAACGGCTCCGACAGCTCAACTTCCAAACTCTGTATGGACAAATGGTTAACTAATGAAATAATATCGCAGGCGAATTTAAGTGGAGTAAAAACTGCTCCGCATGTACTTCTGAAGGTAGAAGATTTTTCTAAACTTTCTATGAGTAAAACACAAGAGGATTACTGGCAAATGCTTTTAGGAACACTCGGAGGAAAAACAGTTATTGCTAAACCTCGAGGTGATGGATGTTCGGCTGGAGTGGTGCGACTTTTTAATAAAAAAGATTTAGCTACATATATTTGGTTTATAAAAAATAAATATTCTGTCGCTAAACCCGGTACTTTTACTAATCAAAATAATTTAATTCAAATGCCAGAAGGTGAGGTCATGGATATTATTTTTGAATCATTTATTGAAACAGATAAATTAAAAATCCATGGAGATAAGATTGTGCACATTAGGAAGAGCGGTTTTCTGGAAATGACTGTGGGTGTAGTAGAAGAAAAAAATTCTGGCAATGGCAAAGGTCGCATAAAAGCATTATCTCCCTCCATTACTGTGGCTGAAGATACAATACTGTCTGTTGAAGAAAAGTTTCAAGGAGGTACTGGTGTAAATATTACTCCGCCACCAGCTCACATTATCTCGCGAAAAAACCTTAATAAAGTTAAAAAGTCTATTGAACTTGTGGCGGAAAAACTTAGAATTCGTGGTTACGCCAGAATTGATATTTTTACCCAAGTCAAAACTGGGAATATTATTGTAATTGAAATAAATACTCTACCGGCGCTTACTCCGTCAACCGTTATTTATCATCAGGCGTTAGCAGAAAAAGAACCAATTTTCCCTAAACAATTTATGGAATTAGTTGTAGAAAACAAAGAATCATAAAATGAAAAAAAGTACGCCGTTGTCTTTTATAGAATTATCCAAAACAAACCTCATTTACAATATTAGACAATTTAAAAATTTAGCAAAAAAAGGAACAAAGTTTGGAGTAGCAATCAAAGGGAACGCTTATGGTCATGGACAAAACGAAATAGCAAAAATTCTAGAGCCTTTCGCTGATTATTTTTTTGTAGATGGCGTAGAGGAACTAGAATTATTACGCAAGGCAAGCAAGAAACAGGTGTTGCTTCTAGGGTTCGTGCAAAAAAAAGATTTAGAAAAAGCTATCAAGCTCGGTTGTATCCTGGGAGTTTTCTCTCTTGAATCCTTGAAAGAGATATCAGAAGTAGCAAAAAAATCACAAAGAAGACAAGAAGTGCATATTTCCATAGATGCATTTTTGGGTCGCGAAGGGTTTCTCTTCAATGAGTTAGTTGAATTATTCCTAAAAATAAAAAATACAGAATATATAAAACTTTCCGGAATTTACGCGCACTTTGCTAATATTGAGGACACTCAGTTGACGGAAAAATCATTTTGGCGTACAAAAAATTCTACACATGCGTACAAGCAAATCGATAGTTTCTCGCAAGCGGTTGAACTGGCAGAAAAATTCGGCTTCAATAATCTGCAAACCCACATCTCTTCTACTTCAGGATTTTTGGCTTATGAAAAAAAATTAGGGATTAACCCGATCATTCGGCTTGGTATTGGCATTTACGGCATGTGGCCCTCAAAATATCTGAGGTCAAGATATAGAAATAAAAAATTTAATTTAAAACCGGTTCTGTCCTGGAAAACAAAAGTTGCTCAAATTAAAATTTTACCAGAAGGTCATACCATCGGTTATGGACTTACCTATAGAACAACAACAGAAACAAAAATTGCTCTTATTCCACAAGGATACTCTGATGGTATTGATAGGGGATTTTCAAACAAGGGAGAGGTTTTGATTGCTGGCACTAGATGTAAAATTCTCGGTAGGGTTTCAATGAATATGTTTGTAGTTGATGTAAGTCATTTAAAAAATTTAAAACAAGAAGATGAAGTAGTAATTTTGGGTAGGCAAGGCAGGATAGAAATTACAGCGGAAGAGATGGCAGATAGAATTGGTACAATAAATTATGAAATAACTACGCGTATTAGTCCACTACTGCCTCGAGTTTTTGTTTAAAAAATTTTATTCACAATTTCTACTATATTAAACATATACTTGAGATAGTAGAATAATAGATTGGGGGAATTTGCCTTTTTTGGGTTTTTAATGTAATATAAAAATATGTCACAAGATAGACTTATAAAACTTGCCTGTGCCACATGTAAGCGCATAAATTACTGGTCCAGCAAAAACAAGAAACTCGTCACTAAAAAGATCGAGCTAGAAAAATTCTGCAAATGGTGCAAGAAAGGAGTTAAGCACAAAGAGATTAAGAAATAGAATTTTTTGGTTTTTATGCTATACTTAAAGACGGCTCAATGGTCGTTTTTTTGTTATAAAATTTATGGGCGGTTAGTTAAGTGGTATAACTTCTCTCTCCAAAAGAGCGATCGGGGGTCCGATTCCCTCACCGCCCGCAAAAGTGTAACTTTTCCACAAGAAGACATGCTACAATGTTTTCATGACCCAAATTTTTGACATTCCGCACATTATTAGCACCTACGGTTATGTGGGCATTTTTATAATTGTTTTCTTCGAATCTGGAATATTTTTTGCTTTACCGGGGGATTCGCTACTTTTTACCGCTGGGCTGCTGGCTTCTGTGCTCAGTTTAGATATTGCATTTTTAATCCCACTTATTTTTGTCTCTACATTTTTGGGTGGCATTGTGGGTTATGAGATAGGGGTAAACCTAGAAAGACTGAGGAAATTTTCTTTTTTTCGAAGAATTTTTAAAGATACCTATATAGAAAAAACTCACGAATTTTTCGACAAGCATGGTTCTTTTACAGTCATATTTTCACGATTTGTTCCAATTGTGAGAACTTTTGTGCCAATAGTCGCGGGGATAGTGCGCATGCGTTATGGTGTTTTTATTAAATATAGTTTAATAAGTTCATTTTTGTGGTCCACAACAGTTACACTGCTCGGATATTTCTTGGGGCAAATATTTCCGCATATCAAAAATTACATGTCTTGGATTATAATTTTGATTATCATAGCTTCGATTTTGCCAATAATTTATGAATATACAAAAAAGCCGAAGCAGGATTTGTAAACCATTTTATTTCTTTGTCGCGCTTAAACCAGGTCATCTGGCGTTTAGCGTATTTTAAAGTTTCGGAAATCACTTTATCGTGGGTTGGATTGTTGTATTCAAAGCCGAGCTCACGAAATCTTTTTTTTGAGACTCCAGACTTTTTTAATTTTTTTATTTCACGAAGCAATCCAAACTGAAACATTCCTTTTACTCTTTTTTCTATTTTTTTCCTTAATTCATTTTCGGGTAAATATAAACCAATTTTAATAAATTTATAACTTGAAGGAACAGTCTCCAAGCAGGGGACTCTGCCTAATGCCTTGGCTATCTCAATCGCTCGGATTAGTCTAACTTTATTATTCTGTTCACTTTTATTTCTGATGTCTTGTGCTCTTTTTTGGTCTAGTTTTTTTAATGTTAGAAATAATGCTATCGCAGAAAATCTAACAAGTTGCTTACGCAGTTTATTGTTTGGCGGGACTTCTGGGAAAATTGTGCCCCTAGTTACGGCATCAATATAAAATCCTGTGCCCCCGCAGATGATCGGGATATTTTTTCTATCAATAATTTCTTTTATTTTTTCTTCGGCAAGTTTTTTATATTCTGAAACGGTAAATTGCTTTTTTGGATTTGCGACATCCAATAAATGATGCGGTATACCCTTCATTTCTTTTTTAGAAATTTTTCCCGTACCAATATCCAGGCCTTTGTAAACCTGCCTTGAGTCCGCAGAAATTATTTCTCCGCCAAATTTTTGAGCCGAAGGTCTCATCGAGCCTGAGGGCTTCTCAGAGCCTGAACGGCCTGAGCGAAGTCGAAGGGCAATTTTTACTGCCAAACTACTTTTTCCTGTGGCAGTTTGACCTAAAACTACAATAACTTTTTTTCTCATTTGATTTGGCGAAATCATGCCGCGCAATCGTCCATTAAAGCGCGGCCTTCAAAATTTTAATATCCGCGCCAATAGAATTTAATCTCGTAGCTATTTCTTCATAACCACGATTTATCATATAAACATTACGTAAAATAGAAATTCCTTTAGCGGCAAGCATACAAATAAAGATTACCATTGATGGACGTAAAGCAGGTGGACAAACGACTTGGGCTGGTTTAAGGGGCGTACCACCTTGAATATAAAGACGATGTGGATCTGCTAGGGTAACATTAGCACCCAAGCGATTTAATTCAGTCATGTAAATCATTCGTACTTCATAAAACCAATCATGAATCATTGTTGTACCCTTGGCTTTGATAGCAATTGGTACGAAAAAGGGTAGATTGTCTATATTTATTCCTGGATAAATATTGGCATGGATTTTATCTTCTAGGGCTTTTAATGTGCTAGGTAAAATTTCTATATCAACAAGTTTAGTCCGACCATTATATGAATAATAATTTTTTGAAATTTTATATTTTAAATTCATTCTTTTTAATTTTTCCATTTCAAGAGAAAGAAAATCTATTGGAACTCGAGTAATGGTCAGGTGTGAGTCAGTAACTATTCCAGCTGAAATAAACATCATTGATTCAATAGGATCTTCACTATTCCAATATTCAATATTTTTATTTATTTCACTTACTCCATGTACAACAAGGGTTGAAGTGCCAATGCCATCTATTTTTATTCCTAATTTTTCTAAAAAGAAACAAACTTCTTGGACCATATAGTTATTGCTCATAAAACTTACCGTTGTATTTCCGGGAATTAAACTAGAAGCAAATAAAACATTTTCGCATGCAGTTTCCCCAGTCTCATACATGACTATATCTCTTTCTTTGTTTTTTATTTTTTTCACAATTATTTCATAATTTTTTTCTGTTGTTTTTATTCTTACTCCAAGATCACTTAGAGCATATATATGGGCAGCAATAGTTCGTTTACCTAAATGGCATCCATGTGAATGAGGAATAGAAAAGTTGGATAGTTTATGAATGAGCGGACCAATTAGCATTATGATCGAACGAGTTTTTGTTGCCGATTCAACATTAATATTTTCTAAAGTAAATTTCTTCGGAGGGGTAATCGTCACCGTGTTCTGGTCAAGCCACGATACTTTCACTCCAATACTTTCCAAAATTTCAATTACTCGATAGACTTCCTCAATGCGAGCAATGCCGTGCAGAGTCGTCGTGCCACTATTTAAAAGAGAAGCACAAAGCAAACCCACTGAACCATTTTTAGAAAAATTCGTCTTGATACTGCCACTTAATTTTTTCCCGCCATTTACTTCAAAATCGATAGAACTGTTTAATTGTATTTTTGATTTTTTCATTTATTTATATTTTTTGTGCCGGAGGGGAGACTCGAACTCCCAAGGGGTTGCCCCCGATTGATTTTGAGTCAATTGCGGTTACCAATTTCGCCACTCCGGCAATTTTTTAAACATTCCGAACAAGCCAATACAATATACTAAGAAATCAACACAAAATCAACATTCGATTTTTAAAAAGTATGTTAAGATAAACCTATGTCCAATTTGTATTCCAATTCAATTTTCTGGATAGATACTGACAAGATCAAACCAAATCCTTTTCAGCCAAGGCGGGATTTTGACGAAGCACGCTTGCGGGATTTGGCAGATTCTATAAAACAATACGGAGTGCTACAGCCATTGACAGTTTCTCGAACTGAATTAGAAAAAGAAGACGGTGGTCTTGTGACTGAATACGAATTGATTGCCGGAGAACGCAGACTTCGCGCTGCCAAGATGGCTGGAGTCTCGCAGGTGCCGGCAATTATCCGAGTTGGCGATACCGCCATGATGAAGCTCGAACTGGCCATCATCGAGAATCTCCAGCGTGAAGATTTGAATGTAGTTGACCGCGCTCGGGCCTTTTTTCGTTTGTATCATGAATTTAAATTTACCCACAATGAAATAGCTAAAAAAATGGGTAAAAGCAGGGAATATGTTTCCAACTCGCTACGCATTTTAACCTTGCCGGAAGAAATAATCGTTGGGGTATCAGAAGGTAAAATCACTGATGGGCATACTCGACCACTTTTGATGCTGGCTGACCATCCAGAGGAGCAGATGGTGCTTTTTAAAGAAATTATTTACAAGAAAATCACTGTACGCGAAGCGGAAAGGCTGGCTCGCAAGATTGCCTATGACCGAGTACGCAAGAAAGAGTTTATGCCTGACCCAGAGATTACAGAACTTGAAGAAGAATTTCAAGAAAAGCTCGGAACTCGCGTGCATATAGACAGAAAGGAATCAGGCGGACAAATTAAGATAGATTATTTTTCCACCGAAGACTTGCGTACTATTCTAGAATTGATTCAAAAAGGAGATTCCATAAAAAACACTACAGAACTACTAGATAATCATATTGCCAAAAGCACCCTTCTAGAAGAAGTTCTAGAAACACCCGTAGATGACAGAAGTAAAGAGGAGATAAGGTCAGATGATGAAGACCTGTATAATATTTCTAATTTTAGCGTCTAAGATTGCCCGAAAGATTTTAGCTTTGAAAGTAAGCTATTTTTTTCCAGATATGATTTTATATGTTTTTTAGCAATGGTTGTCTTTGTATATTCTAGCCATTTTGTAGATGGGTGAGCATCTTTTTTATTAATTATTTCTACTATATCTCCATTTTTTAATTTAGAGAAAATTTGCGACATTTTTCCATTTATTTTTGCGCCAGAAATATGGTTACCGATATCTGTGTGTATCGAATAAGCAAAGTCTATTGGATTTGAGTCTTCTGGTAAATCGACGACATCACCTTTTGGCGTGTAGATAAAAATACGGTCATTAAAAAAATCCATTTTAAGATGTTCGAGAAACTTCTTTGGTTCATCTGGCGAATAATTTAATTCTTTTAATTCTTCGATCCAGTTAAATTTACTTAAATCATTTTGAATTTTATAAGAGACTTTCTTGTTACCTTGTTCCTTGTAGGCAAAGTGCGCGGCAATACCATAGGCAGCTTCTGCGTGCATTTCTTTTGTTCTTATTTGAATTTCCGCTGTTCCACCATTGCCTGTAAAAATAGTAGTATGAATAGATCGGTAGCCATTTGGCTTAGGGACTGCAATATAGTCTTTAATCCTCCCAGGCAGGGGTTTCCAGATAGAATGTACTAGTCCTAAAACCCTATAACATTCTTCAATATTTTCGACAACGACACGCAAAGCCACGACATCAAATATTTTTTCAATATCCATTTCACGCTTGGAAAGTTTTTTCCATAAGCTATATTTATGTTTCAATCGGTAGTTAATTTCAACTACTTTGATTTTATTTTTATTTAATTCTTTTTCAAGCTCTCTTTGTACTTCTGATAAATTTTTCTCATATACATCTTTTTTTTCTTTTAGTATTTCTTCTATCTGCTCGTATTCTTTTGTATAAGCATAAGGAAAAGCAGCATCTTCTAGTTCGCCTTTTAATTTTCCCATTCCGAGACGGTTGGCAAGCGGAGCATAAACTTCGATAGATTCGATAGCAATTCTTGTTCTTTTATCAGGGCGCACGAATTCCAGTGTTCTTAAATTATGTAGTCGGTCAGCAAATTTTACGATTACTACTCGTAGGTCATTAGCCATAGCCACAAAGAATTTTCGCAGAGATTCCACATGGCGCTCATGTCCACGATATTTTAGAGTTCCCAATTTTGTTACACCCTTTATCAAAAATAAAATATCATCACCAAATATTTTTTGTATTTCTTCTTCTGTTGTTTTTGTATCTTCGAGCACATCGTGTAGCAACCCAGTAGCAATAGTTTGTATATCCATTCCCATCTTAGCTAAAATTTTTGCAGTTTCAAAAACATGGATAAAATAAGGTTCTCCACTTAATCTTTTTTGTCCTAAATGCGCATTCTCGGCAAAAACAAAAGCTTTATTTAGAAGTTCTACTTCTTTTTTACTTAATCCGTTTTCTATAAGATCAATGATTTCAGTTACATTTTTTGTGGTATTCGGCATATTGTCATTATACCTTTTTTTATTCAGGATTCAATTTTAGGTATTTTATGAGGATTATGCATAATACAAGCTTTATTACTACAGCGTTCAGGTATAGTTTTTGTGCCTTCCATCATTAAAGACCCACATTCTTTGCAAATATTTCCTGTTGGTTTGGCTTTGATAGCAAATTTACAATCTGGATAATTTGAGCAAGAATAAAAAATGCCAAATCTGCCTCGTCTTTCAGAGATGTCACCTACTTTGCAAGTCGGACACAGTACCCCTGTTCTTTTTTTAGCTTCACTTGCTTCGTCTTTTTTAATAAATTTACATTTTGGATAACGAGAACAAGAGATGAAACTACCAGTGCCGTCGCGACGCTCCTTGATGACGAGTTTTCCTCCCATATCTTTCTTTCTTTTCCCCCCAGCCTCTGCTTTCGCTACGGCGGGCGCAGAACACTCTGGGCACGGTTCGCCAGTTTCTTCAGGTCCTTTTAATTCTGTACCATCCAACATTAATGCTCCATCACATTCTGGATATTTTGAACAAGAATAAAATTTTCCTCCGCGCGAAAGTTTTATAATCATTTTTTCTCCACATTTTGGACATTTTGTACCTTCCGGTGCATCACCGAGGTTAGTAGCTTTTTCTAATTTTTCCTTCAACTTAACATCTTTTAAAAATGGTCCATAGAAATCTCTAAGTGTTTTTTCATATTCGCGTTCACCTCGAGAAATTTCATCTAACTCATTTTCCATCTCGGCGGTAAAAGTGTCCGAAATATAATTAGCGAAATGTTTTTCCAAGAAATCAGACACCACTTCGCCTGTATCTGTCGGGAATAAAGTTTTTCCCTCTTTTTTTACATAACCTCGTTCTTCGATTGTTTTCATAATAGACGCATAAGTGGAAGGCCTACCGATGTCTCTCGCTTCCAGTTCTTTAATAAGTCCAGCTTCACTATACCTGCCGAGTGGTTCAGTAAATTTTTCTTCGTTTTGTAGGTCTAAAAGTTTTAATTCTTCTCCGAGGGCACACTTTGGTAGTTCGACATCTTCACCTCGAGCACCTGTATCTACTGCGAGCCAACCAGGGAAAAGAAGACGGGAACCAGTAACCCCAAAGTCCGGAAGGTCTTCATGATCTACTATTTGAGCACTTACTTTTGTTTTTAATAATTTTGCATCAGACATTTGTGATGAGACAGCTCGCTCCCAGATGAGTTTGTAGAGTCTGTCTTGTTCGTCATTTCCTGTGTGAAGTTTGTCTATATGGGTTGGACGGATGGCCTCATGGGCTTCTTGGGCGTTTTTGGATTTTGTTTTATAAATTCTTGATTGCATATAAGTTTCTCCATATTCTTTTTTTATAAAAGCTAAAATAGCATTCTGAGCGACCACGCCGAGAGTTGTGCTGTCTGTCCTCATATATGTTATGTGTCCTCCCTCATAGAGTTTTTGGGCTATTTGCATTGTGCGTGAAGGGGAGTAGCCAAGGCGTGAACTCGCAGTCTGCTGTAGGGTCGAAGTTGTGAAAGGTGCGCGCGGAGTTCGTTTTTGTTCAGATTCTTTTACTTCAGAAATTTTCCAACTTCCATTATTTCCAGCTTCCATTATTTCTGTGACCAGTTTTGAATCGCGTGGCTCTTTGGAACAAGTTAGAGTAATTTGATCTTTTTTAAGAGTTTGGAATAAACCAAAAATTCTCCAATATTTTTCGGGGACAAAAGCACGAATTTCTCTTTCACGCTCCATAATGATCCGAAGTGCCGGAGACTGTACTCGTCCAGCTGAAAGTCCATAGCGAACTTTTTTCCAAATGAGTCCAGAGAGATCGTAACCAACTAATCGATCCAGCACTCGACGCGCTTCTTGTGCCTTGCGCAGATTTGTGTCAATTTTCCGTGGATGTTGCAGGGCTTCTTTTACAGCTTCTTTGGTAATTTCATGAAATGCCACTCGCTCAATAGAAGCTTTGACTTTTGGGTCTTCATTTAAAAGTGTCTCTATGTGCCAAGCAATCGCTTCGCCTTCACGGTCTGGGTCAGTCGCGAGAATTATTTCATTTGCTTTTTCTGCCAAGTGCTGAAGTTCGTGTACAATTTTTTCTTTTCCTTTTGAAATTTCATAATGCGGAACAAAACCGCCCTCAATGTCTATGGCTGTTTTGTTTGATTTTGGTAAATCACGAATGTGCCCCACTGACGCGCGTACAGTGAATTCTCCCTCGAGATATTTCTCTATAGTTTTTGCTTTTGATGGTGACTCAACGATAAGAAGTTTCATATAAATTAGTTTCTAGGTGCTAGTGACCAGTTGCTAGTGAAAATTTTACAAACTAGAACCTAATTCACAGTATTACATGAAATAGTTTTTCAATGCAAATTTAGAGAAATTAAGCTAGCCTAATCTCACCCATTTCTTCTTTTATCAATCCTTTGATTTCCATGACAGAAAGCAGGGCATTAGCTTGTGCTGTACTTTTTTGCATCATTCTGATCAGATCATCTCTGGCTTGAGGTTCGCGAAGAAGTTTCATGACCTCTTTTTCTTCTGGCCGTGCGTCCGCAAATAGACTTTCTTGTTTACTTTGTTCATCCACTTTAAATCCGAGAGCTCTTAAAATATCCTCCGGGGAAGTTATAGGGGTCGCTCCATTTTGGATAAGTTTATTTGTGCCTTTTGAATTTGGAGAATAAATATTTCCCGGTACTGCCAATACTTCTCGATTATAATCGAGAGCCATGCGCGCCGTTATGAGAGTTCCAGATTTTTCTTCGGCTTCTATTATCAGAGCCGCTTTTGAAATGCCTGCTACGAGCCTGTTACGCATCGGAAAAGTATAATACTGCGCCTTCATGTCCGGTTCAAATTCAGAAAGTATGCAACCGCCCGCCTCAATTATCCTGTGAGCTAGTTTTAAACTAGTCGGAGGAAAGAATACTTCATCAGAAATTCCCGATCCAGGAAATGCTACAGCCAAGAGTCCCGCATTTAGGGCTGCTTCATGTGAAAGAGAATCTATGCCCATAGCCAGGCCGGAAACAATAGCAATAGGGTAACCTCGCAATCCCTCGATTAATTTTCTGACAATATCTTTACCATAAGTAGTACACTTACGCGAACCGACGACTGCCAAGCACACAGTCCCTGGGGGCGGAAGTTTCCCCGCGATGTATAATTTTGTCGGTGGTTGTGGAATTTCTTTTAAACCTTCGGGAATATCTTTTCCCTCAAGAATTTTCAAATCGAATTTCATATTTTGTAATTTTATTAATTTTATTATATACTACTTATATGCTAGACATCAAATTCATTCGGGAGAATAAAAACATCGTGCAGGCCGGCGCCAAAAAGAAGCATGTCGAGATAGATATTGAAAAGCTTATTACGCTGGATGATGAACGGCTAAAAGTCTTAAAAGAAGTCGAGGACTTACGCGCAGAAGTAAACAGGGTTTCGAGTGGAATCTCTCGCGACCAAGAATCCTCGCACAAGGTTCAGCTCATCGAAGAGATGAGGATTGTCAAAGAAGAAATAAAAGAGAAAGAAGAAAAATTAAAACAAATAATCGAAGAGTGGCAAAAATTAATGCTACAAGTACCAAATGTGCCGGATATTTCTGTTCCAGATGGCGAAACAGACGCAGAAAACCAGGAGGTAAAAGTTTGGGGGGAAATTCCTAAATTTGATTTTACTCCAAAAAGTCATGTGGAACTTATGTTGCTTCATGATATGGCAGATTTTGAACGCGGGAGTAAGGTGGCTGGCTTTCGTGGATATTTTATGAAAAATGATGGGGCTCGTTTGGAATGGGCATTAATGCGTTTTGTTGAAGATCGTTTTATAGACCGCGAAGGTTTTACTCCGATGATTGTACCATCTCTTTTGCGTCGCGAGTCTTTTGTGGGCACAGGATATTTACCTCAAAGCGAAGATGATTTATACAAAACTCAAGATGACACTTATCTTGCGGGGACAGCCGAAGTAGCTATGATGGGTTATTATATGAATGAGGTATTGGATAAGAAAAATCTACCCCTTAAATTTTTCTGTTTCTCTCCATGTTTTCGTCGTGAAGCTGGAAGTCACGGAAAAGACACCAAGGGGATATTCAGAATTCACGAATTTGTAAAATATGAGCAAGTTGTTTTATGTGAGGCTTCTCACGAAGAGTCTAGGCGTCTGCACGAAGAACTTACCGCAAACTCCGAAGCCCTTTTACAAGAGCTACAGCTTCCATATCATGTGGTTGTAAATTGTGGTGGAGATCTGGGCTTGGGTCAGGTAAAAAAATATGACATAGAGGCATGGATGCCAAGCGATAATAAATATAGAGAGACTCACTCGTCTTCTTACTTTCATGATTTTCAAACGAGGAGGCTTGGTATCAGATATAAAGACGAAAATGGTAAACTACACTTTGTTCATTCTTTAAACAACACAGCGCTCGCCATGCCTCGTATAATGTGCCAAATAGTTGAAAACTATCAACAGGCTGACGGTTCAATAAAAATTCCAGAAGTCTTACGAAAATACATGGGAGGGAGGGAGTTTATAAAATAAATACAAGGCAAGACCTTGTATTTTGTACAAGGTCTTGCCTTGATAACTATGCAAAAAAAAATTATTTTAAATTCTCCACGGCTTTTGGAATTAAAAAAGCATAAACGAAAGATTTTTTTGAGTAAATTCTGTTTCGTGCTTATTGGGCTGATAATAATTTTTGTTGGTCTTGGATTTCTATCTCGGATAAACAGATTAAATATCACGAATATTAATATTAATGGTAATAAAATAGTGGAGGTTGAAGAAATAAAAGAAAAAGTGGACCAAAACCTTTTAGGTTATTATTTATGGCTTTTTCCAAAAACAAATATATTTTTCTATCCGAAAAGTAAAATAATACAAAGTTTATCCACAGAAATCAAAAGATTAAAAGATATCAACCTCACTATTAATGACAGTGGGACGCTGGAGGTTTTAGTTAAAGAGCGCACTGGTTTGTATACCTGGTGTGGTGTAATATTTGAGCCGGTTAGTGATAAAAGTAGTATGTGTTATTTTTTAGACGAAGATGGTTTTATGTTTGATGAGGCACCGTATTTTTCAGGGGAAGTTTATTTTAAATTTTATGGGGAAACAGTCGATTCTTATTTTGCAAAAAATAATTTTACTAAATTAGTTTTATTTAAAGAGATCTTGCAGCAAATGGGGTTAAAACCTGTCATGCTATATAAAATGGGGAACAGTGATGTTAAAATTTTACTTTCAGCCACAAAATTCTCTACTACTAACCCGGAAATAATTTTCAAAACAGATGCTGATTTAGACATTATGGCTGAAAATTTAGATGCTGCTCTAGACACTGAACCATTAAAAACCGATTTCCCAAAAAAGTATTCCTCACTTTTGTATATTGATTTACGGTATGGAAATAAAGTAGTCTACAAATTCAAGTGAGTAATTTCTGGGAAAAACTTAAAAAACCAATTTTTGCCCTAGCGCCAATGGCTGATGTTACTGACTGCGCTTTCAGACAAATAATTGCAAAATACGGCAAACCGGATATTTTCTGGACTGAATTCGTTTCAGCGGATGGCCTCGCTCATCCTATAGCCAGAGAAAAACTTTTGATTGATTTAAAATATGGAGAGAATGAAAGGCCTATCGTGGCGCAAATTTTCGGAGGGAAGCCGGAGAATATAAAAATTGCCGCGGCCTTATGCAAAGATCTTGGCTTTGATGGTATAGACATAAATATGGGTTGCCCAGATAAGTCTGTTGAAAAGCAGTGCGCTGGCGCCGCGATGATGAAAAATCCCAAATTAGCTCGAGAAATTATTCGTGCAGCGCGCGAGGGTGGAGGCGGACTGCCGATTTCCGTGAAAACTCGGGTTGGTTATAATAGAAACGAAATTGAAACTTGGATTCCAGAACTTTTAAAAGAAAATTTAGCGGCGCTTACTGTGCATCTGCGTACTCGTAAAGAAATGTCGGATGTGCCGGCGCATTGGGAGATGATGAAAAGAATTGTAGAAATACGGGATGAGATGGGTGTGGAGACTTTAATTTTAGGAAATGGAGACATTATGAATTTAAAAGAAGCCGAAGAAAAAGTAAAAGAAACTGGATGCGATGGAGTGATGCTCGGTCGAGCAATTTTTGGGAATCCATTTTTATTCGCCCCCTGTGAAGGGGGAGATGCCAAAGGCAGAGGGGGTAAAGATGAAAAAAGAAAACTTGAAGTACTAATCGAGCACACAAAGCTTTTTGAAGAAATGCTTGGGAACAACCCCCTTCGCCCTCGCTACGCCAAGGCTACGCCGGGCGAGCAAGGCTTCGGCGGGTCAAGTAAAAATTTTGCTATTATGAAAAAGCATTTCAAGGCTTATGTCAATGGTTTTGACGGCGCCAAAGAACTGCGCATGAAATTAATGGAGACTGAAAATGCTGCACAAGTAGAAGAAATAGTAAGTGATTTTTTAACCCGCCTTCGCTAAAAGCTATGGCGAGGCAAGATAAAATTTGCTAAGATTAAACTATGCACGATTTAGCACTATACAGAAAATATAGACCTAAAACTTTCAAAGAGGTTTTAGGGCAAGACCATATAGTAAAAGTCTTAGAAAGTTCAATAGAAACGAATAAAGTTTCTCACGCCTACCTTTTTGTCGGCTCGCGTGGTACAGGCAAGACTTCTGTTGCCAGAATTTTTGCGAATGAAATTGGTGTATCTCCAAATGACCTTTATGAAATTGATGCCGCTTCCAACAGGGGAATCGAGGACATAAAAGAACTGCGCGATGGCGCAAGAGTTCTGCCTTTTGATTCGAAATACAAAATTTACATAATTGATGAAGTGCATATGCTTTCCAAAGACGCCTGGGGCGCGCTCTTGAAAACTCTCGAAGAACCACCCAAGCATGTAATTTTTATTTTGGCGACAACCGAACTCCAAAAAGTTCCAGAGACGATAATTTCTCGTTGTCAGGTTTTTTCTTTTAAAAAAGCGTCGGACGCAATCTGTAAAAAAATGTTGATTGATGTAGCCAAGAGTGAGGGCTTCGAACTCGATCCCGGAAGCGCTGAGCTTTTGACAATCTTAGCCGATGGGTCATTTCGTGATGGACTAGGAGAGCTACAGAAGGTCTTGAATTTTCACCCCACCCTTCGCCCTCCCCTTGTTAAGGGGAGGGTTGGGGAGGGGTCTAAAAAAATTACTCGAGAAGATGTGGAGAAAATAACCGGTGCGCCAAAGACGATCCTGGTGAATGATTTTATTTCAGCTATTGTCGAGAAAAATTTAGAAAGGGGAATTCAGACTGTTAAACATGCTTCGGAGATGAATTTAGATATGAAACTATATCTCAAACTTATTATCACAAAATTTCGCATGGCCATAATTCTTCGCTATGCGCCAAAACTCATAAGTGACCCTTCGAATGAACTCAGGGCAAGCATGGCAGAGGATTTAAGTGAGACGGATTTGAATTTTTTGAAAACTTTAGTAAAAGAAGACCACGAAGGAATGATCCGTTCACCCGGGTTGGCGATACTGCTTGAAGCATATCAAAACATAGATTCGGCGTTTATCGCTGAGTTGCCACTCGAGCTTGCGTTGGTGAAGATTTTGGGGCAAGATTAAAAGAATAACTTAATTTGGGATATCGTCTAATGGTAGGACAGAGGCCTTTGAAGCCTTTAATCGTGGTTCGAATCCATGTATCCCAGCACTTCTTCGCCTTCGCATCAAGCTCCCAGTCGGTGTTTTTTAACCCAATAAGGTGTATAATGTAATTATATGATTATATTTTTTATAGTTGGACTGTCGCTGGGAGTGGTCTCTGTTATTTTTGCATTACAAAATACCGTAGTGGTAACAATTTCTTTTTTCTCTTGGCATTTCACGGGCTCTCTGGCTTTAATTTTATTAATAACTATTACTTCCGGAATACTCATTACCACACTTCTCTTACTTCCAGAATTTATTAACAACTATCTTAAATATAAAAATTTAAAAAAAGAAAATAAAGATCTTGCTGAAGAACTTCGAAAACAAAAAGAACTGACTGTTTTTGCTAAAAATACACCTCCAACTGAAGAAGAAATTTCAAAAATAGAACATGGGGCTGTTGATGATACAGTTCATCAATAAAAAAAGTAGCCGGACGCAGAAATTAACCCTTATTTTCTGACAAAGTGGTTCCAACTTCGCACCAAACAGCAACAGCAAATGAATTTTAAGTTTATTTTTGTTATACTATTCTCATGATTAAAAGAATAGATTTAGTTAAAGCATTTCATAAAAAATTCAAAGCCCCTGTACTTAAAAAGCCATCATTAATTCCAAAAGATAGGTCAAACTTTAGATACGAGTTAATGAAAGAAGAAGTGGAAGAATACCTGCTTGGAGTCAAGAATGGCGACTTAGAAAACATAGCAAAAGAATTAGTAGATATACTGTATGGAGTATACGGAACCATTCTTGAACATGGGTTACAAGATAAGATAGACGCAGTGTTTAAAGAAGTGCATCTTTCCCATATGAGTAAAGATTATAGTAAATATAAAATGATAAAGGGCAAGAATTACTTTAAACCCAAACTTAAGAAGATTTTAGGTAGATATGCAAAAAATTAATTTTGGAAAATTAAAAGGCACTTTGTTTCAGAAAAAAGTCTGGAGAGAAATTTTGAAAATTCCAAAAGGGGAAACCATAACTTACAAAGAACTTGCGAGAAAGATTGGTAAACCTCTAGCCGTACGAGTGGTGGAAAATGCCGTCGGGGCAAATCCACTTCCGATAACTATTCCTTGTCATCGAGTCATTCGGAGTGATGGAGCCTTGGGTGGATATTCGGGAAAGGGTGGAGCTAAAATCAAGAAAACTCTTTTACGCAAAGAAGGTGTTATAATTTAACTCTCATGAATATAATAACGACCACAGATGCCAAAGACCCTTCCGAATTTATTGCATCTAAAATTTTAAAACAACTGGAACAGGGCAAAAAAGTTTTGTGGCTTATCCCGGGCGGATCGGCGGAGAAGGTAGCTCTACTCTCAATAGAGACGATTTCTCGACATCCGCATGAAAATTTAACAGTCAGCTTAACCGACGAGAGATTGGGTAAAGTCGGACATCAGGATTCCAACTGGCGGGAGTGGAATTTGCCCGAAGCGAAGCTCATACCGGTTTTAGGTACAGGAAATTGGCTTAAAGTTTTAGCACGGGAAATTGAAAATAATGATTACAAAATAGGACTCTTTGGTATAGGCGAAGATGGTCATACTGCCGGTTTGCTACCTGAAAAAAGTGTGTCAAAATGGAAAAGGGTCAGCATAACTCCCGAACTCATTAAAAAACTAGACGAAGCAGTTTTGTATGCAGAAGGGAAAAACAAACAGCCTATTTTGGACAGTTTCCAAAAAGGGATGTCCATGCCAGCTCAAGTTTTAAAAGAAGTTCCTAAGCTTAAAATTTTTTATGCCAAATAATAAAACAACTTATGTAATTTTCGGCGCTTCTGGAGACTTAGCTAAACGCTACCTGTTTCCTGCACTTAAAAATATGAATTTTGAAGGCGCAGTTGTTCCTGTTTCTAGAAAGGATTACGGAAATTTAAAAAATTTAGTTAAAGGGGAAGGGGAAAAAATATTTCATTTAGCCATTCCACCCGAAGCAGTTAGTGACGCGGTAAAACTAATCAGCGATAATTTTGGAAATGTAGGTATTAAAATATTACTAGAGAAACCATTTGGAGGGGGTCTAAAGTCAGCACAGGATTTAATCAAACATATTGCTAAATATTTTAAGGAAGATCAGATATTTAGAGTTGATCATTATTTAGCCAAGCAATCACTTCATGCTGTAATAACTGAAACATGGAGTAAAGATGATGTATTTAGTATCGAAATTGTCGCCAGTGAGAAAATAGATATCGAGGGACGGATAAATTTTTACGAACAAACTGGCGCGCTTAAAGACTTTGTGCAGAGCCATCTCCTCGAGATGACGGCTGTGGTTTTGTCGGGGTCATTTGAAACAGCCCGTAGATATGAAGCTTTACAAAAAGCTTCTGTCGTTTGTGATATAACCAAAGAAAAATGCGTCAAGCGCGGGCAGTATGAGGGTTACAGGCAAGAAGTTGGGAATAGAGAAAGTATGACGGAAACTTTTGTCTACATAAACACAGCATCAAATGATCCCAGATGGAGAGGTGTACAAATACTACTCACTACCGGCAAAGGTTTGGCCGAAAAATTGACCCAAATTAAAATTACATATAAAAATGGAACCGTTAGGGTTTTTGATATTAAACATGAACCGAATGCCTACCAGCGGGTAATTTCTGCGGCTATAGAAGGGAATCACGACTTATTTATCGGGAGCGGTGAAGTACTCGAGAGTTGGCGGATTTTGGATGCGATTATGCAGACTTGGAAAAACTCAAAAGATGATTTAATAATTTATCCCAAAGGCAGTTACATTAATGACATAAAGTAGATAAACCTATTAATTGACTCGAAATATTTTTCCATGTATAGTGAAACCAAGATGAAGAAAAATACCAACTCTAAAAACCTAAAAAACTTAGGGCAAGGATTAACATTTGACGATGTGCTTTTGGTGCCAAATCATAGTGAAGTTTTACCGCGCAATGTCATTACAAAAACCCGCCTGACGAAAAATATAGCTCTCCATATTCCTCTGATGTCCGCGGCAATGGACACAGTGACTGAGGGAGCTATGGCCATAGCCATGGCAGAGCAAGGTGGTATTGGCATCATTCATAAAAATTTATCGATCGAAGATCAGGCTAAGGAAGTCGAACGAGTAAAGCGTTATGAATCTGGCCGAATATCAAATCCAATTACTCTCACGGTGGGGCAGACGGTGGGAGATGTTTTGAAAATAAAAGCCAAATATCATTTTGGAGGATTCCCTGTTTTAGATAAGAGTGGTAAGTTGGTGGGCATTATTACGAATCGCGATCTTCGATTTCAAAAAAATAACTCTACTTTGGTAGAGAAAATTATGACAATCAAGCTTGTTACCGGCGGACCACACACAACCATTGAAGAAGCCAATGACTTATTTCAAAAATACGGTATTGAAAAACTTCCACTCGTAGATAAGATGGGTAAATTAGTCGGGCTGATTACCTATCGTGATACGGAAAAAAGCAAAGAACACCCAAACGCTACCAAGGACAAAGAAGGAAGGCTTTGCGTAGGGGCGGCAGTAGGCGCGGGCAGTGATGTTCTCTCTCAAGTTGAAGCCCTTGTTAAAGCTGGGATAGACATTATATGTGTAGACACAGCTCATGGACATTCCAAGGGTGTGATTGAAACAGTAAAAAAAATTCGTAAAGCTTATCCAAAACTCGACATTATTGCTGGAAATATCGCTACCGGCGAAGCCGCGCTCGCGCTTATAACTGCTGGAGCGAATGCGGTAAAAGTCGGCATTGGTCCTGGTTCGATTTGTACCACGCGGGTTGTCTCAGGCGTCGGAGTACCACAACTCTCTGCTGTTTCTTCTGTGTATGAAGTTTGTAAGAAATTAAATATTCCAGTTATTGCTGACGGCGGGATAAAACATAGCGGAGATGTGGTCAAGGCTCTCGCTTTTGGCGCCGATGTAGTAATGGGTGGCAGTATGTTTGCTGGGACAGATGAATCTCCGGGCGACATAATTACACTAAACGACCAAAAATTTAAAAAATATCGAGGCATGGGTAGTCTCGGCGCGATGCAGAGAGGTTCCAAGGATCGTTATTTTCAAGAAGATCAGTATGATCTGACCAAGCTCGTACCCGAAGGTGTTTCTGGGCATGTGTCTTATAAAGGCCCAGTATCTGGTATAATTCATCAATACATTGGTGGACTTCGCGCAGGCATGGGCTATCTGGGAGCCGAAAACATTCAAACTATGCGCAACGCTTCTTTTTATACTATTACTTCGGCTGGCCTATCAGAAAGTCATATACATGATGTTTTTATGGTAAAGTCTGCGCCAAATTACAAGAAATAGGTTTTAGTTGCTAGCTTCTAGGTTCTAGAAAAAAATGAATAAAAATAAAAATTTAAAAGTTACCCCTTTAATTGGTCTACAATGGGGAGATGAAGGCAAGGGTAAGGGCGTAGCGCGCATCGCGTCGAGTTTATCGAAAAATGATTTAGTCACTAGATTCCAGGGTGGGAATAACGCAGGGCATACTATTTTTCACAAAGGCAAATCATATGTGTTTCAATTAATTCCTTCGGGTGTGTTCGGCAAGGTCAAGATTCACCTCGGCGCTGGAATGGTTATAAATCCCTACGCCTTTTTAAAAGAAACGGAAAGAATTCCGGAAGAAATTTCATTCTTATCACGGCTTTCTGTCTCACCTCATGCTGTACTGGTAATGCCGACACATCTATTTCTAGATTCTATTTCTGAAAAGTCTAAAGGCAAGAAAAAAATTGGCTCGACCGGAAAAGGAATCTCGCCTTCATATACTGACCTAGTTATGCGTCGGGCTCTGCGCATTGGGGATATTTCACAACGAGACTTCAAAAATAGATATAAAATACTCCGCGATGAACATAAGAAAATTCTAAAAAATATTTTTCAGTATAAAGTTTCCGACAAGGAATTAAGAGAGAGTGAAAGAAATTTTTGGCAGGGAATAAAATTCATCCGCAGTCTTATAATTAAAAACTCAGCAGAACTAGTGGCAGAAACACTTGCAAAAAATGGGAAAGTTATCGCCGAAGGTGCGCAGGGGACTTTGCATGATATCAGATTCGGCAATTATCCATTTGTGACTTCTTCACATACCTTTGCCGGAGGGGTAGCTACTGGCTTGGGAATCCCGCCAGCTCTTATTGGCGGTTCAATTGGAATTTTAAAAGCATACTCGACGCGAGTTGGAGAAGGACCTTTCCCCACAGAACTTGGGGGTGAAAAATCAGCGGTCTGGTGTAGAGATAAAAAAGTTATTGATGAAAAAGAGAAATTTCCACATCCCCAAATAGGCAGTATGCTAAATAGTAAAGATGAATTCATACAGGGCGTGGCCCTCCGTAAGGCGGGATCAGAGATTGGCGCGGTCACAGGAAGACTGCGTCGCACTGGTTGGCTGGATATTCCTTTAGTTAAATTTGCTATGAAGATAAATAATACCACCGAACTTGTTCTGACCAAGCTGGATGTTTTTAACAACTTTAAAAAAATAAAAGTTTGTACGCATTACATCATAGACGGTAAAGCAACTACAAAAATTCCATTTGATCTTTCGCGAGAAAAAATAAAGTGTATCTATAAGTCGTTTCCTATTTGGAAAGGGAAGTTGTCTGACTATCATGGTAAACCCACCCGACTGAACAGTCGTTCGGGCGAGCTTCCCAAAGAAGCCATAAATTACATAAAATATTTAGAAAAAACTCTCGGCGCCAAAATTATCTATGTCTGCACTGGTCCCGAAGAGCATGAGTGTATCGAACGGTATTGGTAGAGATTAAAAGTTGAACCTAGCTCTGTGATGGTAAAATACTATGAATTAGTATAATATACCTATATGATTTCTCGTATTTATGTGGTGCCTAAATCTGGAGCAACTAGGGCGGATTCTTATTTGCTTGACTCAAAATTATCCAAAAAAGAGATCAAGAAACTGGCTGAGGCACTCGCCAATCCAATACTAGAAAACTACTATATAGATGAATCCCCAACAGTGGGGAATTTTTCTTTTGCGATCGAAATAGGTTTTAAGCCAGGGGTAACGGACAATGTTGGGAACACCGTGAAAGAAATTGCCAAAGATTTACTGCGCACAAAAAATAATTCTGAATTTCAGGTTTACACTTCAAAAATTTTCTTCGTCTCCGGTTCAAAAAAAGATGCGGAGGAATTTGCCAGTTCGCTATATAACCCACTGATTGAGCGCGCCACAGTTGTGTCAGTAAAAAATGGAACAATAAATTTCCCCACCCAAATGCCAAAAGTAATTCTCAAAAAAAGAAAGTCTGTGATAAATGTTTCCCTGAATGTTCCCAATGAAGAACTGATAAGAATAGGCAAAGAGGGGGTAATGGATCCAGATGGTACAAGAAGGGGTCCTTTGGCACTTGATTTATCGAGTATGCAGGTGATTCGTGATTATTTTAAAAAATTAAAGAGGAGCCCAACAGATATCGAGCTCGAATCTTTAGCACAAACATGGTCTGAACACTGCAAACACACGATTTTTGCAAATCCAATTGACGATATCAAAGATGGTTTGTATAAAACTTACATCAAAGGCGCGACAAATTTAATCCGCAAGCAAAAAAGCCAGAGAGGTCAGCAGGATTTTTGTGTTTCTGTTTTCAGTGATAATTCCGGTGGAATAATTTTTGAAAAAGATTATTTAATCACGCATAAAGTAGAAACTCATAATAGTCCTTCCGCGCTCGACCCATTTGGTGGGGCCATCACCGGCATCGTAGGAGTGAATCGGGACACTATCGGCTTTGGATTAGGTGCTAAGCCCGTAGCAAATACTTATGGATTTTGTTTTGGGTATCCAGAAGATAAAAGAAAATTATTCAAAAATAAAGACAAGAATGGCAACCCAACAAACCTCATGCTACCTCCGAGTAGAATCATGGATGGAGTAATTAAGGGCATCAATGCTGGCGGAAACTGTTCCGGAATTCCGACTCTCAATGGATTTGTAAAATATGACGACAGGTATCGAGGTAAACCTCTGGTCTTCGCTGGAACTGTGGGGTTGATTCCACGAAAGTTGGGGACAAAATTTTTACACGAAAAAAAAGCCCGAGTTGGGGACTATATAGTGGTAGTTGGCGGAAAAGTTGGCCTCGACGGAGTGCATGGCGCTACATTTTCATCAGTGGCACTTGATTCAAATTCTCCAGCAACCGCAGTGCAGATAGGTGATCCGATTACACAAAAAAAATTAAGTGACGCAATAGTAAAAGAAGCACGCGACATGAATTTATACCACAGCATCACCGACAACGGTGCAGGAGGAATTTCCTGTTCAGTAGCCGAAATGGCCAAGGAGTGTGGAGGAGCTGAAGTAAATCTTGAAAAAGTTCCGCTTAAATATCTTGGTCTGCGTCCTTGGGAAATTTGGATTTCAGAGTCCCAAGAGCGCATGACGCTTGCTGTACCTCCAAAAAAGTGGAAAAAATTTAAAGCGTTACTAGAGAGCCGTGGAGTTGAAGCGATGGCAATCGGGGAATTTACGAATTCCAGAAAATGCGTAGTAAATTACAACGGCAAAAAAATAATGGATATGGATATGGAATTTCTACATAATGGATTACCAAAACAGCACTTACAAACAGAAAAAATTATACCCCCTCCTTTCTCCTCCCCCTACAGTAGGGGGAGGTTGGGTAGGGGTAATGATTACACCAAAACTTTGGAAACTCTACTTGGAAATATTAATTTAAGTGGATTTTCATTTATTTCACAACAATACGATCATGAAGTGCAAGGCTCTTCTGTGCTAAAACCTCTTTCCGGAAAGGGGCGTATAAATACGGATGCGCAAATTTTTAAACCAGTTTTAAATTCAAACAAAGGAGTTGTCTTATCATCTGCGCTGTATCCTTCATATGGTGATATCAGCACTTACGATATGGCTGCTTGCGCGCTCGACACTGCTGTCCGAAATACGATAGCTTGTGGCGGTAAATTGTCGCACTTGGCAATTTTAGATAATTTTTGCTGGTGCTCTTCTCACGACCCAAAACGGCTAGCGCAACTCGTGGATTCTGTAAAAGCTTGTTATGACTACGCGGTCGGCTACGGTACACCTTTTATCTCTGGTAAGGATAGCATGTTTAATGATTTTAAAGGTTATGACGAGAAAGGAAATCCTATCGCGATCTCTATTCCACCGACACTTCTGATATCTTCCATTGGAGTAATGCCCGACATTTACAAAACTGTTTCGCCAGAATTTAAAAATAGTGGAGATATAATTTATTTACTCGGAGAGACAAAAGACGAACTTGGTGGTAGTAAATATTTAAAAATGCTTACCCGCCGTAGCCTTGGCGAAGGCCGGGTCCCACAAGTTGATATTCAGAAGAATTTGAAAACTTACAAAGCTCTAGAGCAAGTTATAGAGCAGGAATTGGTAGCTTCGGCACTTTCTGTGACTTCGGGAGGTCTTGCAATAGCGCTCGCCAAAGCTTGCATAGGTGGAATGCTCGGCGCTAAAATTAGTGCGACAAGCATACTGGAAGAATCAACCTCCTCTGAGGTAAAACTTTTTTCCGAAAGCCAGGGAAGAATTTTAGTATCTGTCTCGCCCAAAAATGTAAAAGAATTTGAAAAAATGATGAAAGGAGTTCCTTGTGCGAAGCTAGGAAAAGTTTCCAAAGGTAAAGAAGTAGTAGTTACTGATGGGAAGAATAAAATAATCAACACAACCGTTAAAAATTTATACAAAATTTACCATAGATTTTCTAATTCTCAAAAATGAAAACTGAAACTAGGAATTGCCAAAACTGTAAAAAAGACTTTGTAATAGAGACGGACGATTTTTCTTTTTACGAAAAAATAAAAGTGCCACCTCCAACTTTTTGCCCTGAATGCCGTTCCGTAAGACGCATGAGCAGCACAAATGAACGTGTTTTATATAAAAGAAAATGTGATCTTACAGGCGAGCCGATTTTTAGTATGTACACTGAAGATGCCCCGTTTCCTGTATATAAAACCAGCAAGTGGTATTCTGACGAATGGGATCCATACCAATACGGGCAAGAATACAACTTTTCTAAATCATTTTTTGAGCAATTTTTAGAGTTGAGAAATAAAGTGCCAAAGATGGCGCTTGTTCGGCAAGGATTCTCTGCTAATAGTGAATATACCCATCGTGTTACTGATATGAAGAATTCATACATGGTTTTTCGTATGACTCGCAGTACTGATTCTATGTACAGCTATATCGGGAAAGACCTGATGGATTCAGCTGACTGTTTTACGATTTCGGCAGTTGAATTGTGTTACGAATGTATTGACTGCAATAAATGCTATAAGACAAGATTTGCGCAAGAATGCGTAGAATGCCGCGAATCAATGTTTTTGTATGCCTGCAAAAATTGCTCTAACTGTGTTGGTTGTGTAAATTTAATAAACAAAGAATATCATATTTTTAATGAGCCATATACCAGAGAAGTATATCTTGAAAAATTAAAGGAATTGAGACTAAATACATATTCGGGGATTGAAGAGATGAAGGGAAAATTTGAAGAATTTAGAAAGAAATTTCCACAGCGTGCAATAATGTCTCTAAAATCTAACAATGTTTCGGGCAACTGGTTCACTAACTGCGAGAATGTTAAAAATTCTTTTTGGTGTTTGGACTTGAAAGATTGTAGATATATTTATTTCTCTTTTTCAGCACAAGATTGTATGGATTATTTTCAATGGGGTAACGCTTCCGAACTTGTATACGAGTCCGAAAACTGCGGTATAAATTGTTCGAGAATTTATTTTTGTACTCAATGCTGGACTGGCGCACATGATTTATTCTATTGCGATTCTTGCCCAAGCTCTAGTAACTGTTTCGGTTGTATAGGATTAAAAAAGGGAGAATATGCGATTTTGAATAAAAGATATACAAAAGAGGAATACGAAAAAATGCTACCGCAAGTAATTGAACATATGAAAACTATGCCTTATATAGATAAAAGAGGGATAGAATATAAATTTGGAGAACATTTTCCTTACGAGCTTTCACCCTTTGCTTATAACGAAACGGCAGCTATTGATTTTTATCCATTATCCAAAGAAGAAGCGATTTCCCGAGGGTATAAATGGAAAGAAAAAGAAAAGAAAAATTATACGACTACCATGAAAGGTTCTGCCTTACCTGAAACAATAAACGAAGTGAGCGACTCTATCTTAAACGAAGTGATTGAGTGTGCTGATAAAGATCAGCCATATTCTGTCGGTGCTTATCGTATTACACAAAACGAGCTTTCTTTTTATCGCAGAATGGATTTACCGCTACCGAGAGTCTGTTTTGATGTTCGTCACACACGTCGTCTATACAAGCGCCCACCACTTCGCACAATCAAACGCTTGTGCTCAAAATGCAATGTGGAAGTAGAAACAGTTTACGATGAAAAATACTCCCCGATAGTTTATTGTGAAAAATGTTATCAGCAAGAAATATATTAATTATGAGAAAAAAACCAATACATTCGCATAGCTCAGCATCTTCGGCTAAAAAGCCTCGAATTATAATCATGTCCGGATACGGACTCAATTGCGAAGAGGAGACCAAATTTGCTTTTGAAACTGCGGGCGGGGCCGCGGACATTGTGCATATTAACGACTTAATCAAGAAACCGAAAATACTCTCAAGCTACCAGATATTGGTTTTTCCTGGTGGATTTTCTTATGGCGATGACACAGGCAGTGGAAAAGCTTATGCGAATAAATTTAAAAATCATTTGGCAGGGGAATTGGTAGAATTTCTAAAACGCGATACTTTGATCCTAGGAATTTGTAATGGATTTCAAATTATAACCAATCTAGGAATTTTGCCCGGGGCGTTAGCGCAAAATAAATATGGAAAATATATTGATCGTTGGGTAGATCTCGAGGTTCCTTCCTCCCCTGCGAAGGGGAGGGTTGGGAGGGGTCTAAGCCCGTGGCTAAGGGGAATTAAAAAAATTTCTCTGCCCATAGCGCACGGTGAGGGTAAATATGTCATAGACTCGAAAAGCCCACTCAAGGTTGCCTTTAAATATGCAAAAGGTGACATATCTAAATTCCAAAATCTAGAATATAATCCAAATGGTTCAGAGCATGACATCGCTGGAGTTTTGGCGTATAATGGCAGAGTTCTCGGCATGATGCCACACCCGGAAAGGGCGCAGTTCGCTCATCAGAGTCCACTATGGTACAAAAATAAGAATAAAAAAGCAAAGGTCGGAGCAGGTATCCAAATTTTTATTAACGCAATTAAGTATTTTAAATAATATATGGAATCCAAAATGGGAATAGAACAAGAAAAAATTGATGAAATTACTTTGACACAAATTATAAAAGATGGCCGAAAAGCAGCCATAAAAGGTGACCCGAAGGAGAGTGGTTATATTCTGGGGAGTACACAAGACAAAGCTTGGATGGCTAGTTATAATGCTGAAAAAAATTTAGATAATCCTTAAAACTAAATTTTATGTCCAATTTAAAAGAAAAATGTGGAATTGTTGGTATTTATGGAAAAAAGTTGCCAGTCTCTCGTCTGGCCTTTTTTGCTTTATTCGCTTTGCAACACAGAGGCCAGGAGGCATCAGGCATCACGACAAGTGATGGAAAAAAACTATACACTCACAAAGGCGCGGGATTAGTGGCGCAAGTTTATACTGAAAAAAATATCAAAGATTTAAGGGGGCATATCGGGATAGGACACAACAGGTATTCGACTTCTGGTGGTGGTGCTTTAGAGCACGCTCAGCCGGTGATGAATACTGATTCTTCATTTTCCTTGGCGCATAATGGAAATTTACCAAGTGTAAAGTCTCTCGAGGAATTTCTATCTTCTAAGAAAGTTTTAAGAAAAAATCGCATTGATTCTGAACTAATAATGGACGCTATTGATTTTCACATCAAAAATGGAACATCAGTTCCAAAAGCGATTACAAAAACATTCCCCTTGATCACAGGGGCTTTTTCTTTAGTAATGATGAATAATGATACACTAGTGGCCGTGCGTGATGCGTACGGCATGCGACCGCTCTCTCTAGGGTCTATTGGTGAGGGGTTTATTGTCGCCTCGGAGACATGCGCGCTCCAGACTGTCGGTGCAAAATTTATTCGAGAAATTAAGCCCGGAGAAATGCTGATAATAAATAAAAATGGACTCTCGAGTGTACAGTTAGCCAAGGCAATTCCCAAACACGATATTTTTGAATATGTTTATTTCGCCCGTCCGGACAGTGTGCTCAATGGAAAATTAATTTATGATGTACGAAAAAATTTTGGTAAATTTTTGGCTAGGGAAGTTAAACTTAAAGTTGATGTCGTGGTACCAGTGCCAGACACAGCCACACCGGTCGTACTCGGATTTAGTGAAGCCTCAGGGATTCCTATCGAAATGGCTTTAGTTAAGAATCGTTATGTGCATCGAACTTTTATCGAACCAGACCAGAAATCACGCCGCAACAGTGTCGCACTCAAGCTGATTCCACTACCCCAAGTTTTAAAAGGCAAAAAAATTGCAGTGATTGATGACTCTATTGTAAGAGGGAATACTTGTAGAAAATTAGTCAGAACACTTTTTAAAGCCGGGGCGAGAGAAGTACATCTTTTAATTTCTTCTCCTCCAGTCCGCTTCCCAGATTTTTACGGCATTGATACTCCAAAACAAACGGAATTAATTGCTTCGTATATGACTGTCGAACAAATTCGCAAATTCATCGGGGCGACGACTCTACACTTTTTGTCCTTAGATGGGTTGATACAGTCTATCGGTCTACCAAAAAATCATCTTTCTATTTCTTTATTCACGGGCGAATACCCGATAGATTTAAAAGAGCGACTAAGCGAAGTTAATTATGATGTCCCAAAAAACTAAGTCAAAATTAGTTGTTTTAATCTCTGATGCCGGTACTGGCACTAATTTGCAAGCAATAATTGATGGAATTGAAACTAAAAAGATAAATGCAGAAATTTCCGCCGTGATTTCTGATGTCGCTAATTCTCTGGGACTTGAGCGAGCTCGAAAACATAATTTAAAAATAGAGATTTGCGGGACTAAAGAATCTCTGTTGCCAATTTTGCAAAATCTTTCTCCGGATTATATTTGTCTTGCTGGCTGGAAACAAATTATTTTAGACGAAGTAATACTCATTTATCCAAATAAAATTCTAAACCTGCATCCCGGGCTGATTCCAGATACTGACAACGGAAGTATAAAAAATCCCGACGGCACGGATGCGCTCTGGAATAAAGGGATGCTAGCAAACAAAGCTGTTGGTAATTTTTTAGATCATCAAAATACATATGCTGGATCTTCAATACATTTTTTAACCCTGAATTTTGACTTTGGCCCAGTCTTGGCGCGGACCTTTGAAAAAGTTATCGAACATGACAATGTCGAATCTCTATACTCACGGCTGAAGAAAAAAGAAAATAAAATGTTTGTCGAGGTTTTAGAAAAATTATGTCAATAGAAAAACAAAAAATTTTAATAGTAGGAGCGGGGGGTGGACGGGAACATGCGCTTGGGTGGAAAATTGCGCAATCGCCAAATGTTGGGGAGATTTTCTTTGCGCCAGAAAATGCGGGAACAGCAACCATCGGAACTAATATAGATATTAAACCAGATAATATTTACGATTTAATAGAATTTACAAAAAAAGAGAGCATTGATCTTACTCTCGCGGTATCAGATAGTGTTCTCGCTCTAGGTATTGTAGATGAATTCAAGCGCGCCAGTTTACGAATCTGGGGTCCAACGAAAGCCGCTAGTCAGATTGAATGGTCAAAAGCTTTTTCAAAAGATTTTATGCGCCGACATAATTTGCCAACAGCCCAGTTTCAAACATTTACTGATTTTGAAAAGGCAAAAGAATACATCACAAATCATCCACTACCAATAGTTATCAAAGCAGATGGTTTAGCTTTTGGTAAGGGTGTGATTATCGCTCAGACTATAGAGGAAGCCGAAAAAACGCTTGAAGAAATAATGATTAAAAAAATATTTGGAGCTTCGGGAAACGAAGTAGTTATTGAAGAATTTTTAGTTGGCCCGGAAATTTCTATTCACGCCCTATCTGATGGCAAGAATTTTAAAATGTTTCCAAGCTCGCAAGACCACAAAAGAATTGGTGAAGGGGACACGGGTTTGAACACTGGCGGGATGGGTGTCATCGGGCCGCTACCTTTCGTAACTAGTGAAATGATGGAGCGAATCGAAAAAGAAATTATCGCGCCCACATTTGCTGGTATGGAAAAAGACGGAAATCCATTCGAGGGAATTTTATATCCGAGCTTAATGCTCACCAAGGATGGTCCGAAAATTATTGAATTCAATGCGCGCTTTGGAGATCCAGAAGCACAAGTCTACATGCGTTTGCTTGACTCTGATTTATTAGAAATTTTAAATGCGTGCGTAGATAAAAAATTAAACGAGGTAGAAATAAAATGGAAAAATGAATTTGCCTGCAATATCGCGCTAGCCTCTGGTGGCTATCCGGGCAATTATGAAAAAGGGAAAGAAATAACTGGGTTGCCTCTCCCCAGCCCTTCTCCTTGTCAAGGAGAGGGGAAAGAAAGGGGTGAGGTGGTAATTTTTCATGCTGGAACTACCATGAAAGATGGCAAACTTATTACGAATGGTGGCAGAGTGCTTGGAGTCAGCGCCACAGGAAAAACCCTAGAGGATGCCCTCCAAAAGGCCTACAAAGCCATAGGGCATGTGTCTTTTGAAGGTATGCAGTATAGGAGGGATATAGGCAAGAAAGCACTCGCCTTATCAAAATAAAAATGTTAATATAAATCCATGAAAAAAGATATTCTCGTCGGAATAATTATGGATTCGGATTCAGATTTACCTGTTTTCACTGAAGCCGCCCAAATTTTAGAAGAGTTTGAGGCTAGTTATGATATTACCGTCGGTTCTGCCCATCGTGCTCCAGAAAGAGTCCAAAAATATTCCAGTGGCGCGATAGAGCGTGGAATAAAAGTTTTAATCGCTGGTGCCGGAGGCGCGGCGCATTTGGCGGGAGTTATCGCAGCTCATACCACACTTCCGGTGATTGGATTGCCAGTGAAAGCAAAATCCCTGGATGGACTGGACTCTCTACTCTCGACCGTAAACATGCCACCTGGAATTCCTGTCGCTACTGTGGGAATCAACGCTGGAAAAAATGCAGGACTTCTCGCGGTTCAAATTCTTGCGCTTGGCGACAAAACTTTAGAGGATAAATTGTCTGCTTATAAAAAGAAAATGAGTGACGATGTGGAAGCCAAAGGCGAAAAACTTTCCGAGATTGGATATAAAAAGTATTTAGAGAAATAAAAATGTCTGATTTAATTGATTCCATAATTAAAACAAGAGAAGCTGCGGCAAAAATCGCAGAGGAGGTTTTGTTGAATATTGAAAATATATCAGAAGTCGAATTACATAAAAGAATTCTTGAAAAGATGTTCGCTTGTGAAATTATTTTTCCCGAAGGTTGGTACCAGCCACCACTAGGTGGTACAAGTGTTCTTTTTGACAAAACTCCGTTTGATCGTTTGAGATATGATTCCTTAAGAAATCCGAAATATGCACCAACTGAAGATCATAAATTTGGGAAAGAAGCCGTGGGAAGTATTTATCTTTCACCTGTAAATAAAACTACAAATGCACTTGCTGACATCGGATTCACTATCTATCGAGGTGAAAATGAAGAAATAAAAAAACATCTAAAAAAATCGTACAAGGCCGTGCTTGAAATTACCGAACATGCAGAAGTTGGCATGAAATTTTCTGAATTGTGTAAATTCGCAAGTAATTTATTTATTTCCAATAACTTAAAACCCTCTAAGCAAATCACAATAAGTTCAGACGAGAACCAATCTTTAAATTTAGGCCACTCAATTCCTGGGTTGCTAGAGAACGATAAAATTTTAGGAAATGATTTCCAGAAAATAAAGGAAGAGATCCGAACGAAAAGAGTTCATTTTATTAATACTGAAAACTTCGAAATTCCAGAAACATGCGCATTTACTGTAGAATCTAGATTAATGGATTTAAATAATTCAAGCATGCCAAATACTTCATGGCATTTCATTGTGTGTTTTGATAACGGCAAAAAAACAATTTTAGAAAACACTAGGAAAATTTTTAAAGCAGTCGGGATGGATTATATGAATAAAAAATAATTATGAGTAAATCAAGTAAGAAAAAAATTTATTCAAAAGATGGAGTGGATGTAGAAGAAGAATCACTATTCAGTAGTTTTGCTGGATCAGTTTGTAAAAAAAGTTATAAAAATTCTCATTGTGTAAAAGTACACGATCTATCTGGCGGAAATTTTCGCGGACCTAGGCCTTTTGTATTGAAAAATTTACCTAAAGGATATTTAATAGAAGCTTCCACGGACGGTATTGGAACTAAAGGAATTCTTCACGATGCCGCAAAAACTCATCACCTGGCAGCGTACGACATCATTGCCATGACTGCGAGCGATATAACCCGTTTTGGTGGAGTGCCTTTAATTTTTGTAAATGTTTTTGACACGAGTTCGATAGGTAACGCGGGTGATGATGTAAGTAAGACTTATAAAAGTGCGATAGCGGGCTTGGGAAAAGTTGCCAAAGAAAGTAAGCTAGTGCTTTTGAAAGGTGAGACGGCGCAAATGGGAGATGCTATTGGTTCAGACATTACGGATTCTAAAACTAAATTAAATTGGTCTGGCACAATGATCGGTGCTTATCACAAAAATAAAATGATTACTGGAGATACTCTGGCGCCAGGGCAAGTGATTATTGCACTTAAGGAAAATGGTTTTCGCTGTAACGGCATAAGTTCTGTTCGAAAGGCATTGAAAACAAAATTCGGCAAGGAGTGGTGGAAAAATCCAAAAGCAAAAGAAAGCATAAAAGCTTCTGCGACACCTTCGGTACTTTATGATACCTATGTAAATACACTGCATGGCTGGTATAGTAAGAATTTTAAACCAGAAGTTGTGATACATTCTATCGTGCATCTCTCTGGGGGAGCGTTAAAAGAAAAATTAGCCAAAGATATTTTATTTCCTAAAAAACTCTCTGCAGAGATTTTTGATTTATGGGAACCGCCGAAAATTATGCGAGATTGCGCATCTTGGAGAAATATCACCGATGAAGAATTTTATGAAGTTTGGCATGGGGGACAAGGCATGCTGCTCATAATTGAAGCAAAGGATGCCAATTATTGTATAAAAAGAGCCAAAGATTTTGGAATTAAAGCAAAAATTGCCGGAAAAATCTTTAAAGAATCTGAATCACGAGTTATTATTCATTCCAAGCTAACACTTGGTAAAAAAATAATATATAATTAATTGTATGAATATTTTAGAAAAAACAGATTTTAAAAATTTAGGAGAAAAATATATAGGTAAAGTGCGAGATGTTTATAGTCAAAGAGATAAAGTCATTATGATTTCCTCAGACAGATATTCTGCTTTTGATCGAAACTTGGCGCTCATCCCATGCAAGGGACAAGTGCTCACCCAAGTTAGTCGTTTCTGGTTTGAAAATACAAAGGATATAGTGCCGAACCATGTCATAGAATTTCCGGATCCAAATGTGGTAGTGGGGAAAAAATGCAAAGTCATAATGATAGAGATGGTGGTTCGCGGGTACATCACGGGAGTTACGGGTACTAGCCTCTGGACTCTTTACCAAAATGGACAAAGACACTTTGGAGATTTTATGTTACCAGATGGAATGTCAAAAAATCAAAAGCTTGACCAACCCGTACTGACCCCCACCACAAAAGATAAAGATCATGATAGGCCACTTACGACAGCAGATGTACTACGGGATAATATTGTCTCCAAAGAACTCTGGGAGAAAATGATGGATGTATCCTTGAAGCTTTTTAAGAGAGGGCAAGAAATAGCCTTACAGCACGGTTTAATTTTAGTAGATACAAAATACGAAATGGGCTTAGATGAAAATGGTGTACTCACTCTTGTAGACGAAATCCATACTCCAGATTCTTCGCGTTACTGGCAAAAAGACTCATATCAAGCCCGAATAGATCAAGGACTAGAGCCAGAAAATTTTGATAAAGAATTTTTGCGTCTGTGGTTTAAGGACAACTGTGATCCATACAAAGACGAAAAGCTTCCAGAAGCTCCAGCGGAAATGGTTGCCGAGCTTTCTCGAAGATATATCAAAATCTGCGAACAAATTACGGGGGAAGTATTTCAAATGGAGACTGGAGACATAGTTCACAGGATTGAAAATAATCTAAAAAAGTATAATATATAGTGCATGTCTAAACACGCGATTTGCCCACTCGATGGAAGATATCTAAAAAAAACTCAAATACTATCAGAGTATTTTTCTGAATATGCGTTGATGAAGTATCGCGTACTAATCGAATGTGAATACCTCATAAGTTTATCATCTTTAAATAAAACTGCGCTTAGAAAATTTTCTCAAAATGAAATAAAGATATTGCGAAACTTGTACAAAAAGTTCGACGAGGCTTCCTATGATGCTATTAAAAAATTAGAAGAGACCACCAACCATGATGTCAAAGCCGTAGAATATTTTATAAAAGAAGAGCTGGTGAAAACTTCTCTCAAAAATTTCACCGAATGGATCCACTTTGCCCTGACCTCTGAAGACACCAACAACATCGCGTATGCGCTAATACTCTCAGATTCTCTCGAGAATGTAATGCTCCCTGCAATTAAAAAAATAATTTCCGAACTTAATAGGTTAGTCAAAAAATATAAAGATCTACCAATGCTCGCCCGTACTCATGGGCAGAGCGCTTCCCCGACTACTTTTGGCAAAGAAATGCGAGTCTTTTCTGAGCGCCTGGAAAGCTACTCTACAATACTAACGAATACTAAGGTACTCGCCAAGCTAAATGGCGCAACGGGCAACTATAATGCGCACATAGCTGCATATCCCAAAATAAACTGGGTAGATTTTAGTAAAAAATTTATTTTAAATTTAAATAAAAACCACTCACAGAAACTAGAAGTAAATATTTTTACCACCCAGATAGAATGTCACGACAGCTATGTTTCTATTTTTGACAATTTAAAGCTCATAAATACGATCTTGATTGGACTAGATCAAGATATCTGGAGGTATATTTCTGACAACTGGATAGTACAAAGCGCTAAAGTGGGTGAAATCGGCTCTTCGACCATGCCACATAAAATCAACCCCATTGATTTTGAAAATAGTGAAGGGAACTTGGGTGTGGCCAATTCACTTTTTGAATTTTTTTCTCGCAAGCTCCCGATTTCCAGACTGCAACGCGACCTGTCAGACTCCACAGTCGAGCGTACTTTTGGCACAGCTTTTGGACACTCCTATTTGGCTTACACTTCGCTCTTAAAAGGATTGAGTAAAATCACAATCAACGAAAGAAAGATAAGAGAAGATATATACTCACACACTGAGATCATTGCTGAGGGTATCCAGACTATTTTGCGCAGGGAAGGTGTAATAATGCCCTATGAAAAGTTGAAAGAATTAACACGAGGGAAGGTTGTGACCATGGCAGATATTCACCAATTCATTGATACTTTGAAAATAAGTGATAAAATAAAGAAAGAGTTAAAAAAAATTACACCAGAGAGTTATATAGGACTCGCCTCAAAACTCGCTTCAATATAAATCAGCGTTTCTTTTTTTCCTAAAGCGTGTAAAATAGAGGTATGTTGCTTCTACATTCGATGAGCTCAGTATCTGCGAGAATTTTTGCTTCTTTTATACTTCTCCTCTCAATACTTTTTATGCCCTTTTGGGTTTCCGCGATTTTAGCACTCCTGAATATCATTTATTTTTCTGTTTATACAGAAGCTGTAGTTTTGTTTTTATTATCAGATTTATTGTATGGAATACCTGAAGCTAAATTTTTTAGTATGAACTTAGTCTCATTTTTTATAAGTATTTTAATATTAATCATCTTGGAAATACTAAAAAGAAAATTAAAATTCTACCAGTGAAAATCCATTATGATGATACAAATTTTTAAAAAAAGAAAGCATAACTCTATTATAAACCCGGATGAAATATTCCTAGATTCAAAAAATCTGCAGAATTTCGATCGGCAGCAATTTGAAGGTCGCATAGAACATCCAATTCCCAAAAAAACTGTCAGTTTCCTCGGTGTCTTTTGCCTGATTGTGATACTTGTCTTCGGAATTCGTTTGTCATACCTTCAAATAAAAAACGGTGAATCCTACCGAGAAAGGAGTGAGAACAACATTCTGGACAAAATAAATATTTTTACCGAGAGAGGAATCATATACGATCGAAATAAAAAAGAACTGGCGTGGAATATAAAAAATGAGAATTCGCCTGATATTTACACCCGTGCTTATGCAACGCCCGGATTTGCTCATGTTCTAGGTTATGTCAGATACCCAGCAAAGGATAGATCAGGAAAGTACTGGCAAGATGAATTCGAGGGCATTGATGGACTAGAAAAAGAATATAATGAAAACATAAAAGGAGAAAATGGATCAAAAATAGTGGAAGTAAATGCACTAGGAGAAATTCAATCAGAAAATATTATCAATGCGCCAAAACGAGGAGAAGACTTAGTGACGAGCATCGATTCGCGTATTCAGAGTCAACTTTTTATTTTAATAAAAAATTTATCAGAGAACTATTCTTTTACTGGCGGAGCAGGAATACTTATGAATGTGGAAAATGGAGAGATTCTAGCTTCGACAAGTTTTCCTGAATATGATTCTGAAATTCTTTCACTTGGCAATGACAAAGAAAAAATTAGTAAATACATAACTGATAAAAGAAAATTTTTTCTAGACAGGGCTGTTTCTGGACTCTATGCTCCAGGTTCAATAGTCAAACCGTTTTTAGCATTGGGCGCTCTTGTTGAGGGGATAATTGATCCATTTAAAAAAATTCTTTCAACTGGATCTATTTCTATACCAAACCCTTATGACAAAACCAAAGAAACTGTCTTCAAAGACTGGAAAGCACATGGTTGGACGGATATGGCGCAAGCTCTAGCTGTTTCTTCTGATGTTTATTTTTACACAATTGGTGGAGGATTTGAAAAACAAAAAGGTTTGGGCATCGCCAATATCGGAAAATATACAAAACTTTTCGGCATTGGAGAAATGACTGGAGTTGATTTGCCGGACGAGAAGAGTGGGACAATTCCAAGCCCAGAATGGAAGCTGAAAAATTTCAAAGGCGACCCCTGGCGCATTGGAGACACATATCATACTGCAATCGGGCAGTATGGATTTCAAGTCACACCCATCGAGATAGTACGCGCAACAGGAGCCATTGCAAACTCTGGAACACTCGTAACTCCACATTTTTTACTAGAACCAAACCCAGCCTTGTCAACCTGGCAGATTGACAAGACATCAATTCAAATTAAAAAAGAACATTTTGATATAGTGCACGACGGCATGAGACAGACAGTATTATACGGGACAGCGGTAGCGCTCAATGTACCTTTCGTTGAAATAGCTGCCAAGACTGGAACCGCCCAACTAGGTGTCGCAAAAAATAAAGTAAACTCCTGGGTAATGGGATTTTTCCCATACAAAAATCCAAAATACGCTTTTACTGTGATGATGGAAGCTGGCCCCACAGAAAACAGCGTAAACGCTACCACTGTAATGCGCCAACTTTTAGATTGGATGGCTATTTATACTCCCGAATATTTTAAATAAGGATAAAGGACATCGTATTTTTTTATTGGACATGTTAATGTCCTTTATAAACATTGACTCATTTGGAAAATCAAAGTTTGCAAACTTAATACACGGCACTACAAAAATAACTTGACAAAAATTTAATAGTGTGATAGGGTCGATATTATGAATAAGTTTAAAAAAATAATTGCATTCGTTTTAATGTTCAACTTTATCAGTTCAGGATTGCTCCAAGCAATACCTGTTCATGCAAATGAGGTTGTTGCTGAAATATCAGCAACAGAATCAACGGATGCATCTTCTGTGGCTTCAACTCTAATCGACGAGCCCGCAATCGAAGAAATTAAAACTGAAACAAAAACAGAAGCATCAGAACTTGTTATTGAACCAACTCCAATCGACGACCCCGCAATCAAAGAAATTAAAACCGCAACAGAAAAGACAGTTGTAACTGAAACGGTAACCGAAACGAAAGTAGAAGAGGTAGCTGTGACTGAAGCAAAAGTAGAAGCGTTGCAAATTGTAACTGAACCAACCCTGAACGACCCTCTTCCTCTTACGGTAAATCCTGCATTAACACAATGCTCTTCTTTAGTAATAGATGGTTTCCCTGGATCATTTCCAAAAATCACAAACATTGGTGGCAATAGACCAACTGTGTCATCTGCTTCTGTTATAACTGGCGGTGATTTGGGTGGTGAACTTGATGTCTCACAAATATTTAATGGAGATGGGGCGAATACCGATATTTTTGGTAATACTAACAAATTTTACATATCCAATGGGGCTGGATCAAACAGCATTGTTACTCTTGTGTGGGATGGAATTGATAATGCAAGCACTACAAACTACACAGGATTAAATAATTTAGATATAACTTCTGCTGGACAGAGAGATGCTTTAACATTTAAATATATAGACTCTGATTTTCCTACTATATTTAAAATAACTGTGTATTCAGGCGCAAATAATGCTTCAAGTATAACACTTAATGTTAATCAATCTGGACTTGGAACTTCTATAATCTCAGCAAAATTAGCAGACTTTACTAAAATACTTGGCAACGGAGCTGATTTTACAAAAGTAGGCGCTATTGTAATGGAAGTTGACCTTACTGCTAATAACGGACACGATCTTACTATTGGACAAATTGAAATGCCTTGCACCACCGCCCCATCAAACACCGCTCCAGTCGCCAACGCTGGTCCAGATCAAACAATCACTCTTCCAACAAGCTCTGCAAACTTAAACGGAACTGGAACTGATACAGATGGCACTATTGCATCATTTGTTTGGAGTTTTGTTTCTGGACCTTCAAAT
>CALRHR010000003.1 GCA_943359485.1 Candidatus Nomurabacteria bacterium
CCAATTAAGGGAAAGCTTTTCAAGCAAGAAAGACCAACCCAATGGGGTTACCAAAGTATTATTGAAAATGAAGCACCCCGCCGGTTATGAACATATATCAAAAATTGAACCATTGCTCATTTACTGGATGCCCATTTCGGCAGATGAAAATATATTTGAGCCATTTTCCACTGTTTCTTTGAAAAATTTTGATTTGCCCACTATCACCACTGAATTTTCAGAACTCCACATTTTTTCCGTGTCCCTATACCTGCGCCAATTATTCAAAAGACAAAATTACATTGATTTGGACTTACCACATCTTGAACGAAGAATTAAGACGTTGTCCAGCTTACAAAACCTAAATAACTAGGAGAGTTGGAATTCCCTCATTTCTTTTTTTAGGCTTTCCATTTCCTTTATTACTTTTTTATACAATTTTGATTTTTTCTTTACTTCTTTTTTGTCTTTGCTTTGAAAACTCTCTATCAAAAAATCCACGTTCTCATCGCTGACGAATGAGGCCAGTGATATATAAGCGCTAGCTAAAAGCCGGATTCGTTCTTTTATTGACCGCTTCAGTTTTACCTTGGAAGTTGGCAGAGAGGAAATGCGGTTTAGGATGCAGTCCTCAAATTCATCCTCGAACCTGTAATGCTCGGCTTTTTTAATGACTTCCTCAATATCATCCATTCCTAATGGATGACGCTGATTAGCTTGCAAGTCCAGACTCTAAAGCCTAGAAATAATAAATAATTTGTAAATGAGACAGCGCCTAAAACGGCCTTTTAGTGTCTCATCTGTAGCATTCACAAAAATCTAGCCCCTACCGAGAGGGCTAATTATGATATACTGAAATTGCTGAAAGAACCCTTACAACGTCTCACCTTACAATTTCCGAGACCGTGAGGGGGCACCACACCTAAAACAAGCCCACTGCTGGGCTTTTTTAGTGTGTGGTGCCGACCGCAGTGCTGTTTTGTCAGTAGACAAAACCACGAGGGGCGGGTCGTTCTGACTCTGAGAGTCATCAGACTCGAATGAGCTTGCGAAAATTTTCTGCGACGGCAGAAAATTATTTGTAGTCACAAAAAAGATTTTTGCCATCATAACTGGTTTTTAGAAAACTTCAAGCAAAAACTTTTCAAAAACTGCTTCAGCATCGAGGCCTTGCTTACGAGCCTGTGGTAATAGATAGCTTAGTTTGGCAGCAGAATTTTTAAGTTCAGTTTCGGAGAATTTTCGAAAATCTTTTTTTAAAATCATATCTTTGATTTTCCAAAAAAGTACCCCTATAAGCTCCTCCATCCCTACCCCCCGAGATATGGCCTGGCGAAAATAAATCCAAAGATTTAGTTTATCCTTAACTGAGAAAGCATTCGCTACTAGAAAATTATCAAACTTCTCTTTTTTTTCTTTAGGTAATTCGAAAATATTAATCTGAAGTTTATTCGACTCTACCTTTTTAAAAGCGTCAAGTATTAATTTGTTTAACTTACCCTCTGAAAAGATAAAAAGATTGGAAGATTCACCCATTAAATCTAATTTTTCTAAGACAAATTCCCGAGTTTCTTCGTGTTCAAAGATATTTTCAAAAACCACCGCGGACAAAGACGAAAAGAGGCTGGCTCCAGAATACAAGTTCTCCAGCTCCATCTCATCGAAATTATTTCTGTTAATATGAAAATTAACTGCGCCCTTTGGTATAGATTTTATGAATTTTTCATAATTTAGGCTTTTGTTTTTAACATCATCGCCATAAAAAAGGTAGATCATGTTTTAAAATTTTACTAATTTTTTGTATTCTTGATAAGCCGTCCCATATTTCTCTTCCAGAATTTTATGATACTTATCAACAAATAAAAATTTAGAAATTAAAAAGGCAACAATCATCGAAAGAATTACAAAGAATGAATTAGTAACGATTCCAAATCCTAAAATTAACAAAAGAAGCCCGCAGTGGGTCGGAATGCGAGTATAACGATACGGTCCACGATAAAAATGTTCAGCTCTTTTTTCTGCTACCTTGGTAAGCTCGTTTCCAGACTTCTGTGCCCAGATTATTAGGGCAGTGGATAATATCAAGAAAAAAAGCCCGACCGGCACCATGACAGAATCCGCAAAAATTTTTACTTTAAAAATGATATCAAGACCAACCCCCACCAAAAGCAATACAAAATAAACCGTATATGAATGGGCTAAAATCTTGTGTACATTATTCTTATGTGGATTTTCGCTTAGAGTTTCCATATTTATATTATAGCATAAATTCAACTATTTTTCTTCAGTGAGGACTTTAGACCCTCACTAGGAAGTTCATCGAACTCTTCTAGGCCAGTCTTTCCTCTTTCCCTTCTAATAAGGTTAACAATTTCGTCGCAATGCTTCTTTAATTCATTTTTACCACCAAAAACTTTTAGCATATCTTTGCCTTCAGTTTCTGAAACAAAATCAAAATTACCATTTTTATACTCTGTATCACTAGCAAAAACAAACTGTGTTTTGTTCTTTGGAATATTATGCACATCATAATTTTTATTTACATAGGCAAATGTTTTACGAAAATAATTTTCGTTTTTAATTAGCTTAGACTTGAAAGTTCCTTGGAATAAGGAACCTGCTCTTTGGTGTCTTAGATTAAAATAAGAAGTATATCCTCCTTGGAATTTTTGCAAAAACTTAGCTATGCCGCCATCCATTAATTGTTTTAATAAAAAGTGAAAATGATTAGGATTAATACAAAAAGCAACAATCGCTACAAGTGGCTTTGACTGCTCTCGATGAGGGTCTAAAGCCCTCTCTGAGATTGATTAATGATACATCTCCAAACTTCCTATCGCTTTAATTTGATTAAACTGCTTAATGCTTTCTTTTAAGCGCGCAATGTCTTTTAAGTTGCTAACTATGTCGCGCTTGTCTACCCCCCTATTATAGATATGATAATACTCCCCTGTTACAAGTGGTTCTTTTCTCATATATAATAGTATAACACAACAAAGTGAGAGTCTAAAGCTCTCACTGGGTAATAAACATAAATACGACCCGTGAATAGGTCGCATTTATGTTTCTTTTATTCCACTTTCTTCTAGGATTTAAAACACATTAACAAACTACATATTTTCCAAAATCGTTACCGAAATTGAGATGTTACTTGCTGGTGAAACAACTTCTGCGAACAAAGAACCCAATCTTTTTCTCGCATCGTTGGATATATTTGGGTCCCTAAGTAAAGGGAGATTAGTTTTAAAAAATTCACCCCTAACTCCAAGTTTTGTTCTACACTTTTCACGCAGAGAATCCATTTCTGATTTTGTAGCGTTAGGATTATGGATGCAACTTTCTAACTCTCCAGACAAAGAATCAACTTCTGTTTGAAACTCATCAATTCTTGCATCAATATCTTCATTTGTGTGTTCTGGAGTCGCTCCCGGTGGTATTCCTTCCATTCCCATAAATTTTTTTTAATTAAATTTATAATTTCGACCTTTCTGGAAGTTTTATAGAGTCTTGCCAATCTCTTTATATTTATTGTAGACATAATAACATACTTTATTTCTTATTTCCATTTTCCCCTTTAGATAAAAAATACTAACCAGTGAGAGTCTAAAGCTCTCACCGATTATTTAACTTCCTCTAAATTGTCCCCAAACCCAGAATGCACACTAAGCGGTATATCTGTTTTATAATGCAAATATGATCTTTCTAAAACACTTTCCATTGCATTTTTTATTATTTTATCAGCTTTTTCTAAGATATTTTCTTCTACTTCGTATACTAACTCATCGTGTATTTGAAGTACAAGGTGAACTTTATCTAAAATCCCCATACTTTGCAAATCCTCTTCCACATATCTAATAGCTAGCTTGATGATGTCTGCAGTAGCAGTCCCCTGAATCGGTGCGTTAGTCGCAGTCCGCTCCGCCATACTTTTCAAAAAAGGAATTCTAGAATTTATATTCGGGAAATATCTGCGTCGACCAAATAAAGTTTCAGTGTAAGAATTTTTTAAAGCAAATTTTTTCGTTTCCTCTAAATACTCCTGCACACCGGAGAACTGCTGGAAATAATTGTCATAAAATTTCTGTGCTTCCTCCCGTGTACCACCCAGATTTTTCCGCAAAGAGGAAACCCCCATACCATAAATAATACCAAAATTTATAACTTTTGCCTTTCGACGCATTTCAGCATCGACTTTTTCTAAAGGAACCCCAAAAACAAAAGAAGCAACCCCCGCATGAATATCCTTTTTATCTCGAAAAATTTCTGTCATTTTTTTATCTCCCGAAAGCATCGCTGCCACCCGTAGCTCAATCTGACTATAATCATACGCGCAAAGTTTATATCCTTTTTGAGCAACAAATCCTCCCCGAATTCTCTTGCCGAGTTCTGTCTTGATTGGTAAATTTTGTAAATTCGGATCCTGTGAAGAAAATCTTCCTGTTGTAGTATTGTTTTGTAAAAACTTGGCATGCAATCTTCCATCTTTATGAGTCATTTTAGGAATTACATCAATATAAGTAGAAAGTAGCTTCTGTAATTCTCGATAAGCCATAATTTCTTTGATAATTTCGTTTTCATCTTCTAATTCTTCTAAAACGGAAATTTTAGTAGAGAAATTGCCACTTGCACTTTTCTTCGTTGATTTTCCCGGGGACTTGAGACCTAGTTTCCCAAAAAGAATCTCCCCTAATTGTTTGGGTGAATTTATATTAAACTCAGTACCGGCCATTTTGTAAATTTCTTTCGTTAATTTATCTAATTCTCCATGGTATTCCTTTGAAAGCTTTTCAAAATATTTTTTATCTATCAGAATTCCATGGTCTTCCATTTCTTTTACTATGTGTATTATCGGTTGTTCTATTTCGCTGTAGACTTTATCCAACTTTTCCTCTTTTAATTTTTTAAAAATATATTCATAAGCTACATCAAATGAATCACTTCCAGCAAACATCAAAATGTCTCCTTGATTTGGGTTGCTTATGTCAGAATTTAGAAGCCATAATGCAATACTAGCTTCTTGGAGCTTGGTGGGGTCTGTTTCAAAATGCTGATTTTTAGAATTTTGGATTGGACTAGTTGGAATTTGGACCCCATGGTTTGGAATTACAGATTTCGAAAGGATATCAGAAAATTCCGCTAAACCAGATTTTTCATTTTTGTTAAAAAAATTCTTTAGCCGCATAAACAAACTTCTAAACTCAAATTTCATGAACATTTGTTCTACCTTCTTTGGATCCGCATTTTCCCAAAACGACTTCTCTGGTATTTTAAAATCAATCGGTGCATCAGTACGAATCGTCGCTAAAGTTTTAGAAAAAATAGCCTCTTCTCGGCCTTCCTTTATTAGCTTTAGCATTCTATCTGTCAGGCCGACCCCGAGTAGGATCGAGGGGTTCTTATCTAATTGTTTATAAATCTCTTCTATCGTCCCAAAATTGACAATAAGGGTTTGCGCTGTTTTCTCCCCAATACCCTTTATCCCTTTAATGTTGTCTGACGGGTCTCCTCGCAAACCTTTGTAATCCGGCAGGAGTTTGGGTCGAAACCCAAACCTTTCCACAACTTTTTCTTCATCATATAAAATAGTGTCGTTAATTCCTTTTTTCAAAGTATAAACTTGTACTTTCTTGTCATCCACTAATTGCATTGTATCCATATCACCAGAAGCAATAATGATATTTAGACCCCCACCCAGCCTCCCCCTTAATAAGGGGGAGGTGTCAGAATGACGGAGGGGGTTCTTCATTTTCTCAACTATAGTCCCCAAAATATCATCTGCCTCAAATCCCGGCGCATCATAAATGGGAATATTGAACGCTTCGAAAATTTGCCGGGAATTTTTAAGCTGAGTGATAAGTGCCTCATCTGCCTTAATTCTCCCCTCTTTATACTCTTTATATGCTTCGTGCCGAAAAGTTTTCCCAGGCAAGTCATAACAAGCCACCATATAGTCCGGCTTGAGATCCGTCACGATTTTCATCAGCATACTGGAAAGTCCGTACAAGGCCCCTGTCGGCTCGCCTTTAGACGACAAGAACTCTGGCAAGGCATGATAAGCCCGGTGGATTATGGCATGAGCATCAAGCAATATTAAGGTTTTTTTCTTATCATTATTTTCTTTAGACATTATGTAAATTGTAGCATTTAAGGTACAATTTATGTATTATGTTGGATTTTGACGATGAAAAGCAAAAAAAACAACTGGAGGACTTGTATAAACAAGAAGAAGAAGATCTGGTGGCAAGCTTAGCGGAATCAAAATATCATATTCCCTATATCAATCTCTATCAAGTAACCATAGACAATGAAGCCCTTCGCGCCATATCAGAAAAAGATGCAACTGAAATGAATGTTGCACCTTTTAAGCTTTTTGGGAAAAATATTTATATTGCTATCCGTTCACCATCTCCCAATCTTTTTAAAACCCTTAAAGAAATAGCCGAGAGGCATGGTTTGGTTGCCAATTTTTACATGGCTTCAATGGCAAGCTTGAAAAAAGTCTGGGAAAGATATAGAGAGATTTCCATGGCAGAAAGTTCACAGGTTGGAGGATTGGAAATTTCTGGAGAAGTTTTAAAAGAAATTGCAAAAAACATCAACCACATCCAAGATATTGAAAAACTAGTAACAGAAGCATTGGAAGGAAATAAAATTCATAAAATTTCCAAACTACTTGAAATAATTTTAGCTGGAGCCATTGCCATAAAAGCCTCTGACATCCACATTGAACCGGAAAAAGATAGAGGTAGACTACGACTTCGTTTAGATGGCATACTAACAGATATAAATTTCTTCGGATTGAATGTATACCATTTGCTCAACTCTCGCATCAAGCTTCTCTCTGGTATGAAATTAAGTTCCAAAATAGCGCAGGATGGACGGTTTAGTATTATGAAAGGAGAAGAGGAATTAAATATTCGTACTTCGCTGATTCCAGGAGCCTACGGCGAAAGTATCGTTATGCGTATCCTCGATCCAAAATCCATCCAAGTTCCGTTTGAAGAACTTGGCATTGAACCATACCTTTTTGAAATCGTCAAAGAAGAAATCGCCAAGCCAAATGGCATGATTTTGGTTACCGGTCCGACTGGATCCGGAAAAACCACCACCCTTTACGCATTTTTGAAAAAAATATATTCAACAGAAATAAATATCATCACCATCGAGGACCCGATAGAATACCATCTGCCCGGTATAACTCAAACCCAAATAAACCTCGATAAGGGATACTCGTTCCCCGAAGGGCTCCGTTCTAGCTTGCGTCAAGATCCGGATGTAATAATGGTCGGAGAAATTCGTGACAGCGATACGGCAGATATAGCCGTGCAGTCTGCCCTCACTGGACACATGGTCTTCTCTACCCTTCACACCAACAATGCCGCCGGTGTTATCCCCCGACTCATCGATCTTGGAGTCAATCCAAAGATTATGGTTTCAGCGCTCTCTCTATCCATAGCTCAGCGTTTGGTCCGCAAGCTATGTAAATTTTGCAAAAAGGAATCTGACCCCAATGCAGATGAAACTAAAAAAATACAACTTATCTTGGATGGTATGAAAATGGAAGGCAAAGATTTCTTAAAACACAATATTAACATAGATAAATCTTTTAAAATTTTTTCTCCCACGGGTTGTGAAAAATGCAATAACACAGGCTACAGTGGGCGTATTGGGATATTTGAAGCAATCCAAACAGACGAAACCATAGAAAAAATAATGCCAGAAAATCCAAGCGAAAGAGAAATAAAAAAAGTGGCAAGCAAACAAGGTATTTTATCTATGCGCCAAGATGGCATTGTAAAAATCTTAAACGGTATTACTTCACTCGAAGAAGTGGCAAGTGTAGTGGATCTACAAGAAGAGTAGCCCTTCGCTATGCTCAGGTCATTCAAACTCTGAGAGTTTTCAGACTCGAACGAGGTGATTTTTAAAAAATAAAAATCAAATAAAAAAAGCATTAATCTCTAAACAATCCTTTCGAAGCTAGGCTCCAAGAGTAACAAATTATTATAGGATAGATCCAGTGAACTAATAAAAGTACCAAATCGTCCTACGCAAACTCGTATAACCAGTGGCTGATTGCTTAGAGATTAATGCTCTCTAATGAATACATTTTACTACATATAAAATATAGCAAATGCTATAATGTGTATAGCTATGTTAATAGCATGTGTATAAATGTACTATTTGCATAGTATAGCACAATATGGATAAAAAGTCAACCCCAAAAACAAAAGACTCGGCAGGTAAGACTGAGGACTCATTCCTAGACACCACTCTCCGCCCAAGAGTCTGGGATGAATATATCGGCCAAAAACACATAAAAGACAATGTGAAGATTCTATTGCGGGCGGCTCTAGAGCGAGGACACATCCCCGAGCATATTCTTTTTTATGGGCCACCAGGACTCGGCAAGACTACCCTTGCACACTTGATTGCCAAGGAAACTGGCCGACAGATGAAAATAACTTCCGGGCCAGCCATAGAAAAAGTTGGCGACTTGGCTTCCATTCTGACCAATCTATCTCCAGGTGACATTCTTTTTATAGATGAAATTCACCGTCTAAACAGAATGGTGGAAGAGATTCTCTACCCCGCGATGGAGTCTGGCGTACTCGACATCATTATAGGCAAGGGTCCTTCGGCTCGAACCATTCAGCTTGACCTCCCTCCCTTTACACTCATTGCTGCCACCACTCGCGTGGCGCTCGTATCCTCACCTTTGCGTTCTCGATTCTCTGGTGGAGTTTTCCGATTAGAATTTTATTCGAATGAAGAGATTGCTCAAATTATAGACAGATCCAGTAAACTTTTAGAAATTGTATTCGACAAAGACGCCTTAGAAGAAATAGCCAAGAGAAGCCGGTTCACTCCACGCACGGCAAATTATTTTTTAAAAAGAGTTCGCGACTTTGCGCAAGTAAATAAAAAAACTGAAGAAAAATACTTAAATAAACAAACAGTCAAAGATGCATTAAATATGCTAGCCATAGATGATATCGGGCTAAACTCATCAGATAGAAAATTTTTGGAAATACTTATAGAAAAATTTAATGGTGGACCTGTGGGACTCAAAACCATCAGCGCGGCTATGTCAGAAGAAGAAGCCACAGTAGAAGAAGTGATAGAGCCATACCTAATCCAGCTCGGGCTCCTCGAACGCACCGCCCGCGGTCGTGTAGCGACAAAGAAAGCGTACGAGCATTTGGGGTTTAAACAGGAAACTGAACAAGAAAAACTTTTATGAGAATTTTAGGAATAGACCCGGGGTATGAAAGGTTGGGCATAGCAGTTTTAGAACAGCCCCACTACGCTGAAGCTTCGCGGGGTGGAAAAAAACACACAGTGGTTTTTTCCGAATGTTTTAAAACTTCCAGTAAGTTAGAATTTTCTCGGAGGTTGTCTTTGATTGGTGAAGAAATAAAAAATGTAATAAAAAAATACAAGCCGGAAGTGCTAGCGATTGAATCATTATTTTTAAATACCAATCAAAAGACAGTGATGCGCGTGGCGGAAGCCCGCGGTGTAGTGGTATATGAAGCTGCGCAAGCGGGATTAAAAATTTTCGAAGCTACCCCGCTACAAATAAAAATAGCCACCACAGGTTATGGTCGCGCAGATAAAACACAGGTCATGAAGATGACCAGAATTTTGGTAAAAATAGATGATTCTAAAAAGTCAGACGACGAACTCGACGCTATCGCCATTGCTTTAACTATTTTTGCACATAAAAAATTTTAGAACCTAAACATCTTTATCTGGATCTTCTTCATCTAAACCAAAATCTTCATGCATACCTTCTGGTATCTCTAATTCTGCATCTTCATCATCATTGATCTTAAAACCACTATTTACTTCATCATCATCGTAACTCATATTATAAAAATTTTTTATTAAATAAAAGGGATTAAACCTTATGTTACGACTTCGACTCGGACATTGTGAGTGAGAATACTCACTCACATGCTCCTTACTTATCGTAATAAGCGACCTAAAAATAAACTTCTGATTAATTTCCTACTTTGTAGCAAAATAAAAAAGTCTTGGCAATAGAAAATGTGGATAACTCCCAATTTTTTATTTTTGGAGAAAATTTTAAAAATTGAGGATCTCATTCGAGCCTGAGACTCTCAGAGCCGATGGCCCGAATGTAATAAGGGATAATTTTAGATTAAAATCTTAACAAACCTTTTTTTGCCTATTTTAAGGGTTAAATTCTGTGAAATTTTCAGATTCACATCTGTAATATTTTTGTCTTGAATTAAATCATGAACAGCATTTTCCAACACCAACCTGCGCCATTCACTCTTGGAAGATAAAATCTTATTTTTTACCAGAAACTCAGAAAGAAGCTCCCCTGTTTTTGCTTTTATTTCTTCTATTTCATCTGGAATTTCTTTTTTCTGGAAAGTGTTTTCCCAAACTTCTTGCGCTTTTTTAGCTTGGTTGATATTATTTAAATCTTTGACAATCTCAAAGGCTAGGAGTTTTTTATTTTCTAAAGGATTTTTATTTGGAATTTCGCCCATCGGTATACTAGTTAGAGATTCAAAGCATTGTGAAATTGTTTCATCTGGAAAAGCCATTATTTTACCAAATAGGTTTTCTGGTTTATCATCTATGGCAATCGCATTACCTTCGGTTTTACCTATTTTTACACCCTGACTATCTTCCAAAAGTTTGGTGGTCATAACAAATTTTTCTTTCTTTAAAATTTGTTTCATTAGTTTTCGACCCATCATCATATTAAACATTTGATCTCTACCACCGACTTCCAAATCAACATCCATAGCAACGGAATCGTAAGCTTGCATAACCGGATATAAAAATTCGCTAGTAGCAATATCTTGGCCCCGTTTTAATCTTTCTTGAAACATGTCTCTCTCGATGACCTGGCTATATGTTAAATTCCCTGCAATTTCTAAAAATTCTAATGCGCTTAGTTTTCCAAGCCAATCTCCATTGAAAAGTACTTGTACCGGGTTATCACCATCAAATTTCAAAATTTTAGAAGCTTGATGTTGGTAGTTCTTGGCATTAGCAAGAGTTTCTTTATGAGTAAGAACTTTTCTAGAAGAAAGTTTCCCGGAGGGATCACCTATCCTTGCAGTATAGTCGCCAATCAAAAATATAACGTGATGCCCAAGTGCTTGCCACTCTGCAAGCTTTTTCAAACCCACCATATGCCCAATATGAAGCTTATCCCCTGTTGGGTCAAATCCTTGATATAACCTAAGCTTTTTGCCAGAACGCAAAACTTTTTCCAAGTCTTCTTTTGAGGGATAAATCTTATCTACCCCCCGGGTCAGTAATTCACTTATTTTGTCAGTATTTTCTGAATGCATATTCGGATTATAGCACATTTTCTGTTATGATTAACCTTAAATGAAAAAGTTGTTAAAAACTAATAGACTATTAAGAAATTTATTGTGGTTTGGCGCGGGTGTTTTCGTTTTAGTGACAGGACTAGTGATTTTCTGGCTTGCTTCATTCCAAATTCCAGACTTCCATTCTTTTAATAACAGAAGAGTCGAAAGTTCCACAAAACTATATGATCGCACAGGAGAAATTTTGCTCTACGATATTCACCGTGATGTTAAAAGAACTGATATATCTTTTGAAAACATGGGGATAAATATTAAAAATGCCACAGTAGCCATTGAGGATTCCGAGTTTTATAACCATAGTGGAGTCCGAATAACTTCTACTATTCGCGCAATTCTTTCAAATATATTTGGCTTTGGAATAGGCGGTGGTGGTTCAACCATCACCCAACAACTAGTAAAGAACACTCTTTTAACAAAAGAGAAATCTTACACCCGTAAAATAAAGGAGTGGGTTTTGGCGACTAAAATAGATAAGACTTTGTCGAAAGAAAAAATTCTTGAATATTATTTAAATGAGGCTCCGTATGGAGGCACGGTTTATGGTATTGAAGAAGCCAGTAAAACTTATTTTAATAAAAGTGCATTAGACTTAACACTAGCTGAAGCGGCATATCTCGCTGCCATCCCACAGTCCCCGACCACACTCTCGCCTTATGGTAAGAACAAAGATAAATTGGAAACTAGAAAAAATTTAGTGCTTTCAAGAATGCTCCAAATAAATTTTACAACACAGGAAGAACATGATAAAGCAAAAAGCGAAACAGTGTTATTCATACCCCAGGATACAACTGGAATCAAGGCACCTCATTTCGTTTTCTTTATTAAAAATTATTTAGAAGAAAAATATGGAAGTGAACTGGTGGAAAAAGGCGGACTGAAAGTTACCACTACTCTGGATTATAAATTACAAGAGGTGGGAGAAAAAATAGTGAAAGAGGGAGCGTTAAAAAATGAAAAAGACTGGGATGGAAACAATGCCTCTTTGGTATCCATAGACCCAAAAACGGGACAGATTTTGACTATGGTGGGATCAAGAGATTATTTTGATAAGAATATTGATGGAAATTTCAATGTCGCCACCGCCCTACGACAACCAGGGTCTTCTTTTAAACCCTTTATTTACGCTACAGCTTTCAACAAGGGTTTTACAGCGGATACTGTACTCTTTGACCTACCTACAGAATTTCAGACAACCTGTGACCCTTATGGTAGGGCTTTGGCAGGACACAATCAAAAAGATTGTTATATGCCGGAAAATTATGATGGTAAAACTCGCGGACCGATGAGCTTGCGAGATGCTTTGGCTCAATCAATCAACATCCCGGCGGTAAAACTTTTTTATCTAGTGGGTATGACAGATGCATTAAAGACTGCAGAAGATATGGGTATAAATTCATTAGGTGCTATCGGTCGGTACGGACTTACACTTGTTATTGGGGGTGGAGAAGTATCATTGCTCGATATGTCGTCGGCTTTTGGGGTTTTTGCAAACGACGGAGTTCGAAATCCACATACAGGAATTTTAAAAATTGAAGATCTTAACGGAAAAATTTTAGAAGAATATCAACCAACTCTACGCAAAGTTCTACCCAAAAATACAGCACTCCTTATCTCTGCTATTATGTCGAATGAAAAGGCCCGTACGCCAACTTTTGGGATACATTCAGCTCTGTACATACCTGGGAAGGATGTGGCAGTAAAAACTGGAACAACTAACAACAATAAAGATGCCTGGACTATCGGCTACACCCCATCAATTGTGGTTGGAGTTTGGGCCGGCAATAATGATAATAAACCAATGAAAAAGGGTGGAGTTAGTTTAGCTGGACCGATTTGGAATAAATTTATAAGTGAAGCGCTGAAAACATTACCAGATGATAAATTTGAAGAACCAGATCTAGAAATTGACCCACTATTAGTAAAACCAGTACTTCGGGGTTTTTGGCAAGGCAACGAAAATTTTTTCATAGATAAAATTTCAGGTAGATTGGCAACAGAACTGACTCCTAGAGAAACTTTACAGGAAAAAGTGATTACCAATGTGCATTCGATTTTGTACTGGGTAAATAAAAAAGACATTACTGGACCACCACCTCCCAATCCAGAAAAAGACCCACAATTTAATCACTTTGAAATTCCTGTGCAGAATTGGTGGAGGGAAAACAAAGGGAGATACCCAATTACAACCTTCGAAGACAAACCAACCACAACAGACAATGTGCATACTGAAAAATCAAAACCATCAATTACTATCCTTGAGCCTAATGAAAATAAAATTTATAAATCTGACCAAAAAATAAGATTAAGATTTTCTAATTCTAGCCCTTACCCTATAACCAAAATGGATATTTTTGTTAACAATTCATACCTCGGAACTTTAAATGGAACTTCCGACTTTTCTTTTACTCCTGCCGAATTAGAAAATTTACAGAAAAATAATGAACTCAAAATAGTAGCCTACGATAATGTTTACAACACTAGCGAAACTTCTTTAATATTTAAAGTACAAAATTAGCTTAAAAAAAGACTAATGTGACAGGGTTCTACCGATTCATCGGCATGATGAGATAAGTAAAGGATGTGTCGGAAATGGGTGAGATGACTATAGGACTACCGGATCCAGAAAGTTTGATAGACAAGCTGTCTGTGGTTATGGATTGGAAACAGTCTAAAAAATATTTATAATTAAAACCAAGTTCAACAGACTCCCCAGTTATAGCAGCATCCAAAACAGTTTTATTTTCTCCGATGTCATTGTTGGAAGATGAAAGTTGAAAAACTTTTTCTTTCGGTATGATTTTTAAATCAACCTGATTAAATTTATCTGAAAAGATATTAGAAAGTTTTAATGCATTTAGTAAATCTTGTTTTAATATCACCGCCTCAGTCGTAGAATTCTTTGGAATAATCTGCCTGTAGTCAGGGAAAACCCCATCAATCACCCGTGAGGTTAAGTAAATATCTTCCGAAGAAAAAGAAATTTGGTTTTTACTAAAAAATACTTTAATAATTCCATTAAAATCACCAAAAACTCTTAATATTTCAGAAATGTTTTTAAATGGGATTAATATACCTCCAATCTCAGGAAGACCTTTCACTTTAACTTTTTTCTCAGCCAATCTAAAAGAATCCGTAGAAACAAACACTAAGTTGTCTTCATAAGTATACAAAAAAACACTTGAAATCTCTGGCTTAATGTCAGAAATTGAAGCACTATAATAAACTGATTTTATTCCATCAATTAGTTTCTTGGCTTCTATATCAAAACTTTCTCCTACTACCCTAGGGATGGTTGGGAAATCTTCATTGGGTTGTCCTTTTAATTTTATTTTACTTTTTTTAGTTTGAATTAATAAATTACCTTCAATCCCTTCGAGTTTAACAGTCTCATTTTGAAAAAAATTAGCAAAAGTATTATTCAACACAACTCCAGGAACAGCCAATACTCCTTCTTGTTCAACTTTCGCAAGAATTTCTATTTCAATACCAAGACTAAGATTAGTAGATCTAAGTTTTAATGATTTACCAGATGCTACTAAAAGAATCGAGTTTAAAACCGGCAATGATAAATTTTTTCCAGTTACTCTTTCTGTTTGAGAAATTTTATTTTTAATTTCTTCTATTTTGCATTCTAATTTCATGTGTTTGTTTATATTTTCTATTTTAAATTTATTAATACTATTATTGGTGTGGATAAGTGGATAAACTATTTTATACTTATTTTATATGACTTTTTTGTTTAATTTGTTTTTAATTTTTGACTAATAACCTTCGTTTTATTTTAGATTAAATATTAGATTTCTAATTTTCTTTTGTTTTATTATTTTTTATCCCCATAATTCTAACACTATTTAAACATAATTCTAATTTGCTCTAATTCTTGTAATAACTGCGGGTCATTTTTAAGGTCTGCTTTTATTTTTAAACACGAGTGTATAACAGTTGTATGATCTTTTCCGCCAAGCTTTTGCCCGATTAGTGGATATGATACATTAAAATCTTCTCGTAATAAATACATAACTATTTGTCTTGCTTTGACGATTTCTTTTTTTCTAGTTTTTTCGTAAACAGAAGCCTCTTCTAATTTATAATGCTCACTGACTATTCTTACAACATCCTTTATTGCCATATTTTTCTTTGGTCGCATGTTGTTTTTGAGTAAAAGTTTTACTTCAGGGAGCGAAAGAGGTTTGTTCTTTAATTGGTACTGGCAAACTATGATATTCAGACTTCCCTCTAGCTCTCTAATATTACCTTCCACAGCTGAGGCGACATATTCTAAAACCTCTTTTTCCAAGGTAACATTCAATTCCCCTAATTTTACCTTTAAAATAGCTAGACGGGATTCATATTCTGGTGGAGAAATGTCTACAATCATACCGGCGGCAAAACGAGATTTTAGTCGGTCCGCCAGCTCTGGTATATAATTTGGGTGTTTATCTGAAGAAAAAATTATTTGTTTGTTGTTTTCATAAAAAGTGTTGAAGGTATGAAAGAGTTCTTCTTGGATTTTCTCCATTTTTCCGATAAATTGGATGTCGTCGATGATAAGAAGGTCATACTTGCGATATTTTTCCTTAAATGAATTTGCTTTATTATTTTGTAATGAGTTAATAAAATCAGTCGCGAATTTTTCTAAAGTCATGTAATGCACTTTTTTGTTTGGATATTTTTGTTTGATTGAATTTCCTACAGCTTGAATTAAATGAGTTTTACCAAGTCCTGTACCTCCATAGATGAAAAAAGGGTTGTATTTTGTACCAGGATTTTCAATAATCGCCTGTGAGGCGGCATAGGCAAGTTCATTAAAAGCTCCTACAATAAAAGAATTGAAGTGGTAGCGTGGGTTTAAGTTGTCTTCTTGATTTATATAAAGGTCTTTAAGTGGTAATTCTTTGTTGACATAAGTTTCATTGCTTATTATTGGAAGTTCTTCCTTAGTATTTTCTACTTTTGCAATAATGTATTCTACCGCCCGCATGTTTTCGTAGGTGTCAGCAATGGTTTTAGTAATTAGTTTATGGTATTTATTCATAAGCCAATCACGAACAAATTCATTTGGCACGCCGATATAAATAATACCTGTTTCCTCTCTTAAAATAGATGTGTTTTTAAACCAAGTGCTGAAGTTTGCTTTTGAAATACCTGTTTCTATTTCTGCTAAACAATTTTTCCAAAGTTGTTTTGGATTCATGATTTCATATTACACTATTAATTTTTGAAACCCAAGGTTAGAAAACTTACTAACTATGTTGATAATCTGTGGATAAGATAGGCGCTAGGCCCTAGGAAATTTAGGCGCTAGTTTTTTAAATTGCTAATGCCTAAAGCCTAGTTGCTTAATGCCTACTTCTAATGTATATTAGAAGCATATGTCATTTACATATAAACCGAAAAAAAGAAAAAGAGCCAAGACTCATGGGTTTTTAGTTAGATCTAGAATCAAGACTGGCAAAAGAGTTATCAAGCGAAGGCGTCAAAAAGGTAGAAAAAAACTGACCGTGTAGTTTTTATGCTTCCTAAAAGAAACAGGGTAAATAAAAAAGGTATAGACCTTATTTTTAAAACAGGCAAGCTTGTTATCTCCCCAAGCTTTACTTTTAAATTTATTAAAACAAAATTTTCAGCCGTGCAGATTTCTTTTATTGTTCCTAAAAGTGTTGCCAAGTTTGCAGTTAAAAGGAATTTATTAAGAAGACTTGGATATAGAACACTAAGAAAATATATTTCTCAGTTCCCGACTGGGATAATGGGAGTGTTTGTTTTTAAAAAATATCAAGACAATATTTTAAATCTCGAAAATGAAATCAAAAACATATTTAGTAAAATTAATTAATTTTTACCAAAAATTTATTTCCCCTGCTAATAAGTGTGTATTTTACCCATCTTGCTCTGAATACACGAAGCAAGCCATAGAAAAATACGGTTCATTAAAAGGAATCTGGTTGGGGTTTTCTCGTATTTTGCGCTGTCATCCTTGGCAGAAAAATTGTATTGATCCTTTGCGGTAATTATTTTTCTGGTGTTTTCCTACTTTTTCATATAGAATGAAGAAATGCTAACAAGTATTTGGAATGCTGTTTTATATCAGCCTTTATTGAACGCATTGGCTTTCTTGGTTTCTATTATTCCCGGCGGGGATATTGGTTTTGCCATTATAATTCTTACTATTTTAGTGAAAATTATACTTTTCCCCCTTTCTCAAAAATCCATTCAAAGCCAGGCTGCCATGAACATACTCGCGCCTGAACTTGAAAAAATAAAAAAAAGTGGGACTTCCAAAGAAGAACAAGCGCGTCTAACTTTTGAGCTATACAAAACACACAAGACTAATCCGTTTTCTGGATGTTTATTGGTTTTAATCCAGATTCCAATAATTTTTGCACTCTATTATGTTTTTTTCAAAGGAATAAATTTTGAGGGTGATCTACTTTATTCTTTTATTCATGTTCCAGAAAAGGTAAATACGATGTTTTTGGGAGTTTTGGATATGGGTGGGAAAAGTTTAGTTTTAGCAGTCTTGGCAGGGGTATCTCAGTATCTACAAGCGTACTACATGCCTAAGCCAGTCTCCCCTACTCCAGTCGCTAATTCTACTCCATCTTTTGGAGAGACTTTTGGGAAAAGTATGAATATGCAAATGAAGTATGTTTTTCCATTTGTTGTTGCTTTCATTTCTTACACAATTTCTGGGGCAATTGCATTATACTGGATTACTAGTAATATATTTACTGTGGGACAACAAATCTATGTCGCTAGAGAAAAACCAAGAAATACCTTATTTGTAAAGGCTAAAATCAATGAATAAAGATGAAATACAAAATTTAATAAAAGAATTAGTGGAAAAGACTGGAGTCATGGCAACAGCGATTACCGTGAATAAAGAAACTGAGGTGAATACTTGGTTTAGAGTAGAAGTAAATGAGCCACATTTTTTTCTTGAGCGCGATGGTGAAGCGTTGCATGCTCTTAACCATCTTGTTCGTAGAATAGTGGAAAAACACCTCTCCCCAACCCCTCTCCTTGCCAAGGAGAGGGGCGAAGGGGTGAGGTCCGAGTTTGAGAACAATATTTTAATTGATATTAATGATTTTCAAAAAAAACGAGTAGAAAATATTCGTGCTGTGGCGCATATGATGTCTGAGCGGGCAAGATATTTTAAATCAAGTATTGAAGTTGATCCAATGTCTTCTTTTGAACGAAGAGTTGTACACGAATTTTTATCTGATGCCACAGATTTAAAGACCGAATCGGTCGGCTTTGGTCCAACTCGACGAGTGGTGATCAAATATATCGGGGCTATGTAATGAGTTTGGTCTGAAATCAAATTTTTTCGGTACGGATTTTTTGAAGCTTAAAAAATCCTGAAGTTCTCGGCTCGACAGCCTCGAAACCCCTTCAAAATTTATTTCAGACCAAACTCCCAAAGAAAAGAATCTTTTTTGTTTACAAAAAATAGATAATTTTCGTTTTCATCGAGTGCGAGTTTGATTCCGTCAATTTCTTCTCCGCCCGGAGTCGTACTTGGGTCTATTAAGAGAGTAGTATTTCCATTTTTCAAATCTATTTTCCAAAGTTGGTCGGAGAAAGATACTTCTCCTTGATACCAGGCGTCCGGGTAAGCCCCAAAAGGAATACTCGTCGGCACAGAGCAATATACAACATCACTGACCTTACCCCAGACACATTTTTCTGGCAGGGTTCCTACCCCCAGGGTTGTTGAGTTTCCATTTCCGATGTCGTATGTATACAACGACAAATTATTGTCGCTATAAAGAATTGTTTTTCCGTCAGGACTCATGCGCGTGGTCAATCCATTTATGTTGCCCAAAATTTTAGATGGCATACCTTCGGCTGGACTTAATCTATATGCAAAACCCGGGACATTTGCAGAAGGTTTAGTAGAGAGAGTGATTGTCTTTTCAGTCCCCCACCAAGGACTCCATTCTGTGAAAACAGAATCAAAGATTTGAGTTTTTTTGTTATCCTTAAGATTTAAGGTTATTCCAACAATCCCATTTCCATTCTCAAATAAATAGAATATTTTCGTTGTGTCTGGAGAAATACTCATGTCTAAAATATTCCTTCTCTGGAATTCCCCCTTAAATTTTGTATTTATTATATCTGCGCCCAGGTATTCTTTTGGCAGGGAGCCGGCGAATGATTCTATTGTCTTTTCATCTGTCCCTAAATATCGCATAACCACTACCTCTCCGTGATTGCCGAAATAAGCTTCGTGCACTTTTGGGATTGTGATATCTAAGAATTTTCTTTCTTCGATTTTGTCTGCGAATGTTTGGAAAATATTTCCTGTTTCTCTCGCTACATATCTTAATGTCGTTGCAAATTCAGTTAATGGTGGGGTTGGTTTGGGCGTCCCAGTGCCGATTTTACTACCTTCTTGGGGTGAGGTTTCAACATCGGATGGGACAGTTTCAACAGCAGTCAATATCGGCATTGGGGCGACCAGTCTTTCTTTTTGATATGTTACAAATCCAGCGATGGGCTGACTTGAAACTTTTTTCAAGTTCACTACTTGTATTTCTCCTTCGGGGGGCGGAGTGTACCCCGATACATCTACAGGAGGTGTATCCACTTTAGGTTTCTGGCCACCAGTTCCAAAAGGATTAAATTGTGAAAAGAAATTTGTTCCGGTATTGTCTCCTGCGTCTGGAGTAGTTGCGTCAGGACGGAAATACAAAAACAAAGAAACGGAAACCATGATGATTACCAGAATTATTATTAAAAGTGTAAAATTTCTTCTTTGCATAAATTTAATTTAATCAAAAGCAGAAGCACAGATAGGAATATCTCCGCCCCACGCTATTCTTTGTCCATTTCGGTAATTAAATAATATTTTTGCGACCGCTATATTTTGTGCTGGGTCTTTTAGGACTGCTACGCAGTCATTATACTTGTTTTCCATTCCAGATTTAAGTTTGGCATCATAATAAATTCTTCCACTTGAGTTTGTTTTTATGTAGTTTACTCCATTGATTGGAGAACCGTCAGTTAATGTAAATAAATTAGCACAAGAATTTCCACTGGAATCTTTAACATAAACACCATTAGCTAATAAATTTATTTGGAATAAACCAAAAGAAAAAGACTTACCATCTGCGCCAACATCGGTTTGACTTGATGAAGCTGGATTTCCGCCGCTTTCGATATTGCAAAGTTTTGACATACCTTCTGCTTTTGATCCAAAGGTGCTTAAATTTGCAGTGGCACAAGGTCCAGAAGTTACTGGAGTACAGCGTGCAATATTACCAGCTGTAACAGGTTTCTGGTATACACTATTTGCTTGTACACCAACCTCAAATGTTGCTGGAGTAATTTTAATGTCAGTTTTGAGTAAATTAGGATTTATTGTGTAAAGAAGCGTATAAGCACCGAGAATTAAAATAATTCCGAGTAAAGCTCCTTGAATTCTGTCTTTACCATGCTCTTTGCTTGACACCAACTCACTTGTCATATACTCCATACCTCCTATGACGATCATTACCACTGCCAAAACTGCGCATAGACCAATAAATAGTTTTAGCATGAGGTTTAAATAATTTCCCAGTTGATCGCCTTTAGGGTCAAAAGTTTCCAAAATTCCATTTGGACATTTGGGACCGACTTCGCAGGGTAGTGGTGCTAGAAAAGTATATTTTGGATCTGCTGTGGTTGCTGCTGCTGGGGGGGGTGTAGATGTAGGTATAGGGCCATCCCAGCGGTATTCGTTTGGATATTTTATACAATCTTCGTAAGATTTAGAAGGATTGACTGGATCGTTTGCTCTGCGGGTTCCTATTCCTGCTCTATAACGGCATACACCACCAACTTGTGCTTGTATCTTTTCGGTAATACCAAAAAAACTTATGAAGACAATTAATATGAGAATGTATGATGAAATTTTTTTCATTTAAAATTCTATACTTATTTCTTTATTTGTCGTCTGAAAAATTCTGTCCATATTTTCTATTACGAGCTTTAATTTAGATGTTCCAGAAACTCCATCTTGCACTTGTAGTGGCATAAAGTTTTTTCTGTAATTTGGCACAGGAACTGTGTTGTCGTTTATAGACCAATTCCATATTAGTCTAGGGTTCTGTAATTCTTTTGGTGAAATAAAATACGGAACGGCTTCCACCACCTCTTTTCCTTCGATCCTGTATGGGTCGGTGAGCGCGTGTTCAAAGACGGTTCCCATTTTTGAATTATTTTTATAAAAGACTATTTTTGGTTCGGTTGTTGTTACATCCAGACTAGCTTCAGCTGTGAATTTTTGATCAGTTGTCGAAGCTACTACTCCTACATTGTTCGAATTTTCTAAATAGTCATTGGTATAAGTATAAGAGTTTTTACCATAACCAGAAGCTTCTTGGTCATTCGTGTAATCCTTCTTCCAGGTATAAGTCATATTTTTTGAGTTAACCAAACTTCCATCTACACTGGTTTTTACTTCTGGCATGGCTATTACTTTTATTTCGCTGTCAGCTACAGGAAGAGCCTTGCCTTTGTAAAATGGTGGAACAAAAGAGTCTGTTGCTTGCCAGAGCAAGATCATCTCATTTGGTCGTATGGTTATAGTTTTTTCAAGTTCGCCTTCCGGTAAGGATATAAGAGCTCGGACACTGGAAAAACTTCCAGCTGGTGGAGCTTTTAATAAAAATGTTTTTTTGCCAACCCCAGATAAAATTACAGTGCCGTTAAGAGACCAACTTATTTGGACACTATCTAAATTGTTGGCATAACTTGACAGGGTTATGCTGATGTTTTCACCAGGCACCGGGTTAGGGGGCACCATATTTACTAAAATACTACTAGACGAAGCAGAAAAAACTTTTGTTGCGAACAATGTGAGCATTAAACACAATAATAAAAATTTAAATTTCATAACTCCTTTTATTATATCACTTTTGTTTGGGGGTTCATATTTCCTGCCTCATGGTCTTCTTTGGCTTTTTTGTTTGATAATATCTGTGAAGGGTCTGAAGTGATAATTTGGTCTTCAGTGTAAGAAGAAAGAGTTTTTATAGCAATGTGTTTTAGCCCTGCAAAGAATATTCCCTCTCCTACAGAGGATTCCAGAAGTAGGTATTTTTCCTCATCAGTCAAGTTGAAAGTTTTTTGCAGTAGATCAATGGTGGTAGGAGATTGCTTTAAGAGAAGCTGGATGGAAGAGTTTGTGATGATAGGTATTCCATAGGGAGAATTTAAAAAGTCAGCCGCGTCTTGGGTGATAGTAGAAAGGCCGAGGTAGTATTTTCTGCCTCGCTTGGCAATAGAATAAAGAAAAGAAGCTGTGTCTTCGGACTTCATCATCCACCAAGCTTCGTCGACGACGAGCAGGCGTTTTTTCAAAGTTTTTCTAATTGCATTCCAGATGTAATGCATGATGATATACATGGCTACTGGCTTTAGCTCATCTTCCATGTCGCGAACAGAGAAAACAACAAATTTTTTATTTATATCCACATTACTTGGTCTATTTAAAAATGTTGCCCAAGAACCCCTAGTGTATTTAACCAATCTTTGTACCACAGAATCACTTCCCTCCATTCCTGAGAGGACCATTTCAAAATCAGAAAGTAATGGTGGTTCAATGTTAGAGAAATCTGACTCCGGGGTAATATCTTTTATGGCATAAGTTTCGGAAATAGCTCTGTCCACCATAGAATCTTCCTCTGGAGTAAGTCCACCCAACATTAATCGGAAAAGCCCAACTAGGTTGATAATATTTGAACGCAACACATCCTCGGCTGTTTCATCTTCTCGGGGTATTGGCAAGTCAAAGGGGTTTATATGGTGGTCGCTTGAAAGAGATATATTGAAATATCTTCCACCAACAGCTTCGGCCAAAAATTCATATTCCCGCTCGGGGTCTATTACCATGACATCAATATCAAACATCAGAGATCTGAGAATTTCTAATTTTGTAGCGTAACTTTTCCCGGCGCCAGCCTTGGCGAAGGTCACCGAATTATAATTTTCTAGTGAAAATCTGTCAAAAATAACCAAGCTTGAATTGTGTCTGTTCATACCATAGAGAATCCCTCTGTCGGAAGTAAGATCGAAAGATATAAATGGGAAAACAGACGAAAGTGGTTCAGAGTTCAATTTTTGATTAATGTTTAACAGATCCATGTTGAGTGGGATGACACTTTTAAAACCATCTTCTTGTTGAAAAATCGCCGGTTTGATGTATATCAACTTTGACTCTAATATTGATTTTATTTCATTTTCAATCTTGAAAAGTTCCATTTCATTATCGGCATAGATCGTTATATAAATACCAACATCAAACATTTTTTCTTGTGCTTGCATTAAAGTATCACGCAATCCTTCTAGGTCCTGGTAAGCAGTGTCGAGCATTGGGTCGCGCACCATTCCACGCGTTTCACGCATGGAAATCTGGCTTTGCACTTCGGCCACCTTTTTTTGAAATTGTCGTAATATCAAGGATGTGTCAATCGGATGAATAAAAATTGAAATGTCAAAAACTTTATCCAAGTTGATTATCGGAGAAAACCAATTATCTGATAAAAATCTCGGGTAAGAAATTATGAAAAATGTGCGAGCGATTTTGTCACCTAGACTTATGGATTTAGATTCGATCTTGAGCCCAGAAGGCGCGATAACATCTTGAAGCTCTAGACTAGCTTGGTCATATATCTGCAATGGCAGTATCGGAGAGACAGAAGCTCTCACACTTTCGACTCCACTACTTTTTTTAAATAATTTATCAAATATTCCCATTGCATTCTAGGCTCTAGGCTCTAGGCTCTAGGCATTAGCATTGTGCTAGCGCCTAAGGCCTAAGGCCTAGCTGCCTATATTAATTTTCCCTTCTACTTCTCCGGGGTTAAAGACTTTATAAAATACTTCTACCACTTCTTCTGTGCCCAGTTGAACCGATTTTATACCACAACGAGAGAGTCCTTGTTCGATTACTCCCACCCTTTCTTCCAGTTGGGATCTTTTTTCTTCAAAATCTGCTTCTTTTGCTACTTGTGCTTCTTCTCTACTTCTACCCCCGAATAATCTTTTCAATATTCCAGAATCTGTTTTAAAGGTAGTACTGGTATAAGGCACGACTACGAAAAAACTTTTAGTCATAATATTGACCGACTCAGTAAAATTTCGAATAAACTCGATGTATTCTTTTGTTTGCAGTTTAAGTAAAGCTTCACTCTGTACTTTCATTCGCTCTTCTAGGGTTAAAAGATATGGTCTTATGTCGAGTCTTCTGCTCTGTACTGATATTTGTACTGGGAAATCTAAAGTATTTAGAAAACTTTGGAATTGAAAAATGGTGGCTTTTTGTTCATCATCCGATTTGAGTGATAAATTAATAGAATTGGCCAGAACTATAGCCCGCAAGTCACCGTCTTTGAGCACAATCACACCATCACGGACTTCCTTGATCGGTACAAACTCTTGAGTTGCTTTTGCATTTAATGCCATAAATATTTCTAGGCTTTGGGCTCTAGGCGTTAGGCTTTAGCTTTTTTTGTGCTAGAGCCTAGTGCCTAAGGCCTAGCTGCCTGTGTTCTGATGTTTATTTAAATCTAACACATCTAGACTCCAAGCCAAATCTCGTAATTTGTTTCCACCTAATCGTGCCGCATTTTGAAGCATTTGCGTTTGTTTACTTATTTCGGTAGTTTTTAGTGTATCTTCATTTGGCTCTTTTGTGCGTCTTTTCCATATATACAGTTTGCTCTGTAAAAGAAAATTAAATCCAGCAGCAACCATATTAATAAAAGGTTTATTATTTGGTCGGTAGAAAGTAAGAGCTAATGAAAATCCGGCGATAACCACAATCGGGATAGAGCCCCACATAATTCCGAGCAATCTATACAAAACAAAACACAAACCAGCCCCGCCGGCGAGGTAGACGAATTCTCTGAAGGTAAACGGACCAAAAATTTTGTCTTCTATGTCTAAAAATTGTGGAACTTTAAATTGCATAACGCAGGCTCTAGGCTTTAGGCGCTAGGCCCTAGTTGGACTAATTACTAGGTTCTAGCTGTGAAATTAATTTATTCAACATTTTCATAACTTCTTCCAGTATGGAATCTACTTTATTATAATCTAATTTTATTGTTTTGGGTAATTTTTTTACTATTACCAACTGGGTTTCTATTTCAGCGCCAGATGCAAAAGCAATAAGCAAAAACCTTTTAAATTCAATATTTCCTCCACGCATTTTTCCTTCCGCTATATTTGAAGGTATGGATACCGTTGCTCTTCGGATTTGTGAAGTTAAACCGTAAATTTCTTCCCTAGGAAAATTACTTGTAAGTTCGTATATGGCAATCACTAGATCTATAGATTTTTGCCAAATTGTTAAATCTTTATAAGTTTTCATGATATAGGATCTAGCTTTTTGAATTGCTAATGCCTAACGCCTAGTTGCCTGATTAATTACTGCTAAAGCCTAGAGCCTAACGCCTAGTGCCTTCCCTCACTACTCAGGTAGTTCTCGATAGGGGTCTATTTTGGGAACTTTGGGTGTTGTGGGTTGTGGGGTTGATGGTATGGCTGATTTTGATATATTTTCCAGGGTGTGCTCTGTTCTAACTGTTGGAGTTTGAATGGAACCAGATAACTTTTGTGCCAGTAATGAATGAATTTTTTCTGCAGGCTCTATTTTCCCCGCCTGCATTAGCTGTGCTGAAGGAACTACGGGCAGGTCCGGAACAGGTAATTTTTCATCTCTTATTATTTGTATACCTGCTTCTTGGAATGCTAAAGTATCATTTGTTTTTTCTTCTTCGGGTGTACTCTCTTCTTGGCTCAGTTGGGACGGAGTATTTTCTCTTTGCTGGAATGTTTTTTTTCTGTCGGTATTTTTAATCAACTCCTCTTTGATTTTTTTGAAAACTAAATTGTTCATTTCCACGACCAATTCATTTGCCGCCATTTTAGAAATCCCCATTCTTTTTTCTAATTCTTCCGGATAATCTCTCGTACTCAAAAGCCCACAGAGCAGTAACTCTGTTTCAATTTCCAGGTCTCCCAGCTGTTCGAAGGTGTAGCCCTTTTTTGTTCGCAATTCTAAAATTGATGCCTTCCAGTCCACTGTGGCAATGGCATTTTGCGTCTCTATCGGCAAAGCCGATTTTGCTTTTTCTATTTTTATTTGTAGTAAATCTATTGGGTCGTTCATAATTTAGGCCTTAGGCCGCTAGGCTCTAGGCCTTAGCTTTTTTAATAATAACACAATTTTTCCCTACTAGTGCCTAAAGCCTAGAACCTGTGTCTACAAATGCTGAATAATCTCCACCAGAGAGGATGAAATCAAGATTTTGCTTTGGAGTTGTATTTCTGGTTGGCAGATTTTTTCTAATCTTTTCTTCTAGAAGGTTGCTCATTGGAGTGAATATTTTTTCCAATGCTTCGTTGGCTATCTTTTCTGCTTCAGCTTTGCTGGTGCCGACATTGTTTTCAATATTAGTTGCATAAAAATCGCCATCTTCAATTCCAACTAAAACTAATAGAGTTTCCACTTGCAGGTCGTTTGTCTCATTTTCATCAAGTAGATATTTTTTACCAATTTTTTCGATAATCATTCCCCAATTCAAAGAATTTATCACCTCTTGTGCCTCTTTTGGCAGTTTCCCTACTTCGTCTTTAATTATTTGTTTTAATTTGTCTGTCATAAATTTTTATGTTTTTGTTCCACTATCTAACTTTGTTTCTGATCTTATTTTTGCTGCTGCCTCTCTATCAGCCCTACTTCCTAAGTCTGCACCTGACCAAATACCAAGAGTAAGTCCACTTGTGATACTTTTTGTCCAGCGATTTCCCCTTGTTATCTTGTTTGCATAAGCTTGTTTTCTTTGCGCAGTTTCTGTTTTTATAGCCTGAACTTGCGATTTTTTCTGGTCTTCTAAAGCGTCAATACTTACCCCAGTTCCAGTTTCAATTCTAGTCATTCCAGTTGTTGGATCTGTTATCATATAATCTAATCCTTTATGGAAATCTTTTTTGTTTTGTTTTGCAAAATCTAACTCACCATTTGCTGTGATTAATGTTGCTCTTGCAGCTCCTTCTCCAGGAGTACCTTTGGCCGCATTCAGTTTGCTACTTGCATCATTTACTTCTTGTCTTTTCTTTTCAATTGTCTTATCAAGTGTTTCAATCTTTTGAGCATTTTCCGCTAATAGTGCCTGCAAATCACCTTCTGTTTTATTCAATGCTTGCTTTAGCCTCTCATCTTCACCAACCTTGAGTTCATCCGCTCTCTTCATTCTTTTTTCTACTTTTTCTTTTCTCATTTTCGTCCATCCGCCTTCTTGTGTTTTGATAGCGCCTGCGCCACTAGCTAAGCCCGCTGCGCCCAAAAGCTTGCCAGCTCCCGGGATTGCGCGCGCATCATAACTCTTGCTTTGTAGATAATTTCCTGTTCTTTTAAGGCCGACTTTGTTTGCAAGCCCGCCCAGGCCTCCACCAATGACCGTCCTTCCAGCCAGTGCTGCTCCGCCTGTGGCTACGCCGAGCGCAAGACCTGCCGCAAGTCCACCAACTTTCATCACTGCCTCCCCCAATGCTCCGGAACTCTCTTTAGCAAAGCTGGTGGCTTTTATAAGCAGAATTAAAGTTATCATTGCTGGTATAACCAAAAGTAAAATAGTTTCCATCCATCCTCGTTGCGTTACATCTCTGGCTGCCAGACTTCCGAGTGGGTCTGCTTTTATTACTAAAAATATAAAATACAAGAAAAACATAAAAATCGGCGCCATAAAAGACACAGTGAGTAAGCGATGCGTCCATTCTTTCCAGCCTATGTATTTAACACCCTCCAGGATTGGTATTGTCAGAGACATAAAAGCGAAAGGAGAAAAAACAATTAAAACCCAAAGTTCAATTAACCTGCTTACAAAACTCAAACCAGCTATAAAAAAGGCATAAGAAGCAAAAGCCATAATTACACCGGTAACGAATATTATTCCAAGCAGTAGGGGAATCGGGACTGCGGGGTCGCTTGAACTTAAAAAATAAGCTCCCAAGCCGGCAAGCGCTCCGAGACCCGCCCCAACCCCGGGTATTGGGATAAAGTTTCCTATTAATGCCCCGGTTCCTACATAACCAGCAAGATTGGTGCCACTAAATTCAGTATTTTTCTCTTGGATGGTTTTAAAAAATTTTTCAGATAGCAATCTGCTTGGGTCAAAACCACTTACCAATGCCGCAGACAAACCCTTGTCTTCCACGGTTTTCGCCAAGTCGAGCACAGGGATATGGTTTCTGTCTAATGGCTTTCCATCTTTTTTTACGGTCACATCGATTTTGTTATAAAAAATTAAAGCTAGGACATTTGAAGTGTCGATAACTACTTTGGTAAAGAACATGGAGAAGTTTATAAGTAATGCCATGATTATGACATGGGCGATCATTTTTTTTGTTTCACCTCCGAGACCTAAAATTAATCTAATTGCAATATATAGAAGAACGAGAATAAAAAAAAGATTTGAAAGATCTCGGACAATTTCCCAAAGCTTTCCTATGAATTCGCCAGTCAAAAGAGCGCTACTTAATCCCAAAGCCACCACAATATCAAAGAACCTTGCCGTGATGACAAGTACAAATGAAGTCAGTGTGTAGAAAATATAATAAAAAAGAAGCACTAAGCATCCACCCACACTTCCAGATATAATTTTTCCGCAAGCCTTTTCAACTGCTTGCTGGAGCGGTGAGCCGGAGGTTGCCTCTGCCTCTGCCGCCTTATTTGCCGCCGCTTGTTCTACTGGACCGAGGATTCGTGCTGATGGAGTTGTTGCACCAGCTGGTATCCATTCCGCATTAGCATTAAGACCACATTGTTCTTGTGGGGTATTTTCTTGGCCCGGTGTGTATGCAATAATATCTCCCTTTTTGTTAAAAGCTCCATCTGCTTTATGACGACAAGTTCCACTCGGACTTTGTGCTTGTGCTTCCCTCCCCGCGCCCAAAAATCCGACGAGGATGATGACTATTAGTATGTATGGCAAAAATTTTCGCATAATGTTTTATGGTTGCGGATTGGGTTCGGATTGTGGCAGTGGCTCATTTGGAACCCAATCTCCTCCCACGGTATTACATTCGTCTTTTGTTATTCCCGATTCTTCCGGAAATACAAATCCCGTAGATCTATCAGGGACATTACTGCAAGTACCTAAATCAGAACCAATGGTATCATTCGGCAAAATATAATCGTTTCCTATCTGGGTTGTCCCGGGCAGGTTCCCCTTGTAGTCTAGGACATTTGCTTTCCATATAATATTGCAACTCAATTCTATATCAACAGTATAATTACCAAAGATGCCACCCCAGCGCCTCCACTTCAAGACATCGTTTGCATTTACATATGGAACTTCCGGATGGGTTATAGGATTCCCACTTGAACCAGAAAGTGCTCCTGCGACACCTCCAACAACTACACTAATACCGCCAGTAGCAACAGCCCCAGCGCCTCCAAGAATTGCACCCAAAATTCCACGCCCAGGATCATCGTTTTTGTGGTCAAAAGTTTCATGATTATATCCTCCTTTAATGGGCGCATCGCAATAAATTTCCTTCTCCGTATTTCCAATGGTGGTGCTGCCAGTTCTTGCTGTGAGGGTAGAAAATGGTCCGCCTTGCGTACTCCAGCCTTTTACTGGCCTTTCTGCATTACATTGTGTCGTCAGTGAAATTAACTTAGCTAATTTTTCTTTGGCGATAAACAAGTCATTTTGTATTTCATTTACAGTATTACTATTAGAGACTCCAATTTTGTTTGCATTATATTGTTTTCTTAACGAAATTAAAGTTTTTTCATTTCCAGAGTCTGAAGGTGGTTGGATGATTTTCCCTGCTGAATCAAATGTAGAAATAGCGTTCAAGCCCGCATTAATTGCTTGTAGCCTTACCAGTGCTTGAGCCCTTGTTCGTCTTCTGTCTGTCAACTCGTCTGACTGTTGCGCCAGCTTCCCTATTTCATCTACGGCATCCATATAGATCGCTGAATTTGGAAGTTCGGTCATCATGTTATTAATTATCCAATCTTTTAGAAATTTTACAGCAAAGTTTAATTCTTTAAGAGCCAGGTCAGCTTGAGCCGACTTATTTCCATCACTATCACTTTGTTTTCCTTGAAGTTTTTGGCTGTTTCTATTCATTTCATTCATCAATCTTTCTTGCCATCCCAAGTCTGGACCTGGTTGACAGATGTCGAGCAGTCTGGCTTGTGGCCAGATCTTTCCTAGCATTTGTGTTAGGCCCGGGCTACATGCATTGTTTACTGTTACTCCACCATTCTGTGTATTTATAACAGGGTTACATGTGACTGGATTATCTATTAACCAAATTTCTGCTTCTGTATTTTTTATGTCACCGGGGATGTATTGAGCTCCTGGTGGGCAATCCCAATTTTTCAGAATTTGGTTATAAATACAGTTTCGGCTGTTGCCCGTTTCTTCGGTAACTGTCGTTATTTCTCCTGTTTCATCTCCTGTAGTTTTTGTGGTGATAATGGTTCTTCCTTCTAATTGTTTTTTGAATTCACTCAACACAACTTCTTCATCTGGACCCATATTCCAAGCATCATTGGTGCCATCACCTGGACCGCCAAGTTTTTGCCCCTCGTACTCCCATTCATCTACAGAGGGTCTTGGATTTACTTTAGTTGCGAGAGCACTTAAACCATCTCCTATAAACTTATTTAACAAAGCATCTACAATGGCTGATATGCTGGTACCTACTGCCATGGCTAATTCACTTTGTCTATAACTTGAACTAAGAGCGGTCATAATCTGGTTACCGACTACTGAGCCTGGGGTTGTAACTTTCAATCCACCTGGACAGGTATTACTTTCTGCCCAGTCAGATTTTTCTTTATCAAAATCTTGGTCATATTTAGTATCGTAGGCTTCTCGAGCTTGGATAGAGGCTTGAGATTCTCTTTGTCTTTCAAGATTTTCAATTACTTCTTCATTTTCTCCAGTTGTAGGATTATATCTATAAGTAGTACTCTGCTCGGTATATGTTTCATATTGTATATCTGGTGGATCATAAACCGAATTATTATGAAAAGTTGGCTTTTGGAATTCGTTTTTGCCGTTGTTATAGCTAGGATTTGTTGGGCAAGTTTTGGGTGATAAAAATCCCAAACCCTGCTGGAGTGTATCTTTTACTTGATTTGCTTTGCTAACTAGCGTACCGTCGAGTCGATTGGCTAGTTCTTCTGTTGCTAGCATTCTGTAACCCAAGTAATTATTTTGTGGATACTGAGTGTTGATTAAAAATCCATTCCATCCACCGATGTCAAAGTCAGTCTGGAAGCGGTAGAGCAACTGTGGGTCTCTGATAGCCTTACTCAGTGTATACTGCGCGTTGTCGCTAAATTGTCTTTTGTATGCGCCTATTGTGCTTAGAGCAAAGGCTTTTCCAAATGGAAACTTGCTATTGTCATAGCCGGTCATATCTACAAAATCCTTGATCTGGAATTTGGCGATGTCTTTAAAAAAAGAACTGGGGTTTTGTACGAAAAGTGGAGAGCCATGAAAACCGGAATTTATCCAGTTTATAGTGCTTGTGGTCATTTTCTGCAAAAATCTTTTAGCAACAGTCATGACTATTTGTTTTAAAACTTCTTGGGCAACATTTTTTATTGAAATTGAAGTGGAAGTTACTGTTGACGCTGTGTTTGTTCCAAGTAAAACTGTTCTGATAAAACCATTAGGTCCTAAATCAAAAACCGGCCAGGCTGCTTGTGTCTGTTTTGGTGTAGAAAATAAAACAGTGGGTACTATTATTGCAACAATGAGAAGAGAGGAGATTAATTTTGTAATTTTATTGTTTTTAGCTAGCATTTATTTATATTATATAGATTCTTACTTAATTATTCAATTTTTGTTGTATCGTAATCAAAAGACTGTCGATAGATGACTCCAGGGTGTCAGTATTTGGCGCATATTGAGCTATTGCGCTTAAGGCGACAATGGTGTCGCTCTCATATAGCCTTATGTCGCTTATGTTTTCTAGTATCTTTTCTAAGATGTTTACTACAGCTAAGTGTTGCGTAGAGAGGGATTTTGGTACGGGAATCTTTACCATAGCAGTTACTGTATCTCTCATATTTTCTACAATGAGGTCAAGTTTTGATAAGACATTGACATCAACATTGTCTTCATCAATAAAAAATTCTTGCAAGACATCAATAACTGTATAATTTGCTGGATTTTTTATTTTAATATTCTTTAACGCATTATTGTAAGTTGTGATAGTTTGTTTGCTATTATCATCTAGTATTTTCAATTCGGAGAGTAAAAATACTTTTCTAGTAGGGGTGTTCTTTATATGTTCTGCTAATGATTCTCCTAATTTATTTATTGTAGCTTGGTCCATTTCTCCGGCTTGGTTTAGGGTGGCGACAGTAGAAAAGAATTCTCTGGAAAATTTATCTGTTTCTGTTAGTGTTTCTGTTTCTCCTGTGCTCGTATTTCCTTCTCCGCCCAAACTCATCTCTTGTGCAGATTTTAACTTTGCTATTTCGACACTGTCAGAAGTTCCATCATCATTTGTGTCTTTCTTTAATGGGTCTGTGCCCCACAAGGTTTCTTCCCAGTCCAATACTCCATCTCCATCTGTATCTTTTATTATTATATTCTCCAGTGTTTCGTTGCCGTAAGCTAAACCTTCTTGACTAAGTTGGTTCTGTGGATTTTGAAACACTGTTTTGTTCTTTAAGAAAAAAAGAACAACAAGAAAAACTATCGCGCAGGCGAGTAAGAGCACTACTTTTTTATGTTGCAACCAAATTAATTTAATTATGCTTTAATTATAACAATAAACGAGGAGCATAAACAAGTTTATTTGTTTAATGTCCGAGTGTCATTGTTATATGGTACTCCATATACACTGGCTAGGCCCTAGGCGCTAGGCTTTAGGCACTAGCTAAAGCAATCCAGTCCGCGAGTTCTAGGTTTTCTGGCCTTTTGTCGCCAAATTTTACTAGAGATGTTTCAGGAATAATACCTTTCAAGTTACTTGAGAGCTTTTTTCTCTTATGCGCAAAGCCGGCTTTTACTATTTCCCAAAATTTATGTTCATCTATTTTATTCCCCTCCCCCTTAACAAGGGGGAGGTTGGGAGGGGGTGAACTTAAGAACCTCACCCCAGCCCTCTCCTTATCAAGGAGAGGGGGATAGTCTTCAAAAGCTTTGCGCGAAATATTTTTTATAGAAATAATAGCTGAGTCCACTTTCGGGGCAGGCGAGAAATACCGTGCAGGTACTTTCATGATCAGCTTTGGGTTCCCATATGCTTTGACTGAAATCGAAAGAATACTCTCTTTGTTGCCTGCCCCGCCGTGGCGTGGGTCTCTGGCGATTATTCTGCGCGCCACTTCGTGCTGAACCATTAGCACCATGAGTTCGGGCTGATATTTTTCGGTTAAAAATTTTTTTAAAATTGCGCCGGTAATGTTGTAGGGAATATTGGCGATGATTTTATAGGCGCTAGGCTTTAGGCTGTAGGCGCTAGCTTGAAAATTCAAGATATCTTCGTTTCTTAAAATCAGTTTTCCAGATTTAATTTGCTCACTAAATTTATTTTCTAAAAATGTGAACAATCTATTATCTTTTTCAATTGCAATAACTTGAATTCCAGTTTCCAATAGTTTGTTTGTAAGGGCTCCCGTACCTGGACCTATTTCTAAAATTATGTCATCTTTTTTTATTTCACCGGCTTCAATAATTTTTCGCAATGCCGGCTCTGACTTTAAAAAGTTTTGACCTAAAGATTTTTTCGCTTTGTAATTTTTCATTTTGATTTTCTAGTGCCTAGCGCCTAAAGACTAATTACTATTTATATGTAAATTGTTTTTATACCACCTTTCTCTTCTTCTCGTTCCAATAAATCTACTGGAATATCTGAAATAAATTCCGATGGCGTATTTATTTGTCTCGAACCGAAGATTGTACGGAAATTCGTAAATGATAAAAATAATTTATTTCGGGCGCGAGTAACTGCTACATAAAAAAGCCTTCTTTCTTCTTCGGTGTCGGCACCTGCTTCTTCATTTTGTCTCTGGTGTGGGAAAAGTCCATCTTCAAGTCCCACAACAAAAACATACTTAAATTCAAGCCCTTTTGAAGCATGCACCGTCATTAGTTTAACGGCCCCTCCTGTCGTCGGGACCTCGATTTTGGCCTCGGCATTAATCATCAGTGAATCCTGGTCTGATGCAAGCGAGGCATCCTCTAAAAGCCTTTCAATTCCTGTACCATTTACTAAATTATCATATTTGAGTGCTAATGTGGCGAGCTCTTTTATGTTCTCTAGCCTTTCTTTATCTTCTTCTCCCCCATTTTCAAGTTCGTACTCAATGCCAGAATATTTTACCACAAATTTTATCACTTCACTAGTTTTAAGTGTAGTGATTTTTTCTTTTATTTCTTCCAAAATATTGTAAAAATTTTCGATTTTTATTCTCATCTTGATTGGTAAATTCTCCATGTCGCCTGCAAATATTTTTACCAATGATGCTTTGCCAATGCCTCGCGTTGGGAAGTTAATTATTCTTTTTATATCCGACAAGCTGTCTCTGTTTTGTGCGGCACGCAAGTAGGCTAGAGTGTCTTTGATTTCTTTTCTTTCGAAAAATTTTACACCTAAAACTTGATAAGGAATATTATAACGAAGCATCGCCTCTTCGAGTGTGCGGGACTGAAAGTTGGCGCGGTACAAAACTGCTATGTCAGAAAGGGCGGAATCTCTTTCAATTTTTTGTTCGTGTCGGAGCCCGTCGGATTTTGACGGGTAAAGCGACGAAAAATTGGAAGAGAGGGAGCCATCCATGACTTCTAGAATTTTTGTCGCTACGAAGTCTGCTTCGTCATTTTCATCCAGCGCTTCATACAAACTTATTTTCTCTCCCGTCACATTATTAGTAAATAAATTCTTATCTGGTCTAAATTTATTTTTCTTGATTACAGTATTAGCCGCCTCCAAAATATTTTTAGTCGACCGATAATTTTGCTCCAAAAGGACTATCTTTGCGTCCGGATAATCTTTTTCGAAACTCAAAATATTTTTTAGATTTGCTCCGCGCCAGGAATAGATATTTTGATCAGCGTCCCCTACCACACAAATATTTTTATTGTTTTCAGAAAGTAATTTCGACATCAAGTACTGTACTTCGTTAGTGTCTTGGTATTCATCAATATGGACAAATTCCCATTTCTCTTGGTAAATTTTCCTGATTTCCTCATTGTCTTTTAATAATTTTGTACTTTTTAAAAGTAGATCATCAAAGTCCAAGCTATTTTCTTTCATCTTTTTTTGTTCATATAAATTCCAAACCTGTGCCACGATTCCGGCCATAAATCCGGACATTGGGTCGTTCGCTCTTTCTTTATAATCTGCCAAATGGATAAACTTTCCTTTTTCTCGCGAGATTATGTTTTTTATTTTCTTTGGATCATATTGTTTTGGATCAAAGGCAAGTTCTTTTAATGATTCTTTGATGAGCGCCGTGGCGTCGCCCTCATCTAGAATGGTAAAATATTTTGTTAGTCCCAAAATTCTGGCGTTTTCTTTGATAATAAAAACTCCGAGGGAGTGGAAAGTACTGACGAAAGGAATTTTGTCCTGACCCTTGGCATTTTTTTTAATTTCGGCGATAATCCGTTCGCGCATTTCCTTGGCAGCTTTGTTGGTGAAGGTTACAGCCAAAATTTTCTCTGGGGCAACCCCCGAGCGTATTAAATTCACGATTCTATGCGTGATGGTTTTAGTTTTTCCTGCTCCAGCACCAGCTAAAATCAAGAGTGGACCGTTCTTGTGTTCCGCTGCCTCTTTTTGTTCTTTATTTAGCCCTTCCAAATGTTGGTCCATTAATTTATACTAGCACAAAAAGAACCCATTTATCATGGGGTCTTTTTGTTTTTTACTATTTAGTCAGGCTGTTTCTTAAATCTTCAATCTTTTTCTTATCCTCAAGAATTTTTCTAGCTTTTTCTATCTGACTAAGGGCTTCTAGGCCTTGCTTTTGTATTTCGGCGACATCTTTTATACCCTTTGTTTCGTCGAGCAATGCTTCTTCAAAAAATGCAAAAGTTAATTTGTCCTGTATTTCTTCTGGAAATTTCTGCAAGTTATCAATCAAAAAACTTCGCGCGCCTTGCTCGTCGCCTTTTTCGACATACGCCATAAACTCATTATATAGATCTGAAAATGTATCGTTCATAGTTATTTTAATGTATCTTTTTTATCATCAATTTTTCCTTCAAATAAGGCTCCAAAAATACTAGTCCAAAATCCTTCATGACCCTTATTTTTTGTTCTGTATGCTTTTTTTTGATCATCGATAAACAGATCTTTTAAATTATCTTTTTCATCGTCATCAGATCCATCATAATTCATTTTCTTTTTATATTCTGTCCAATCTTTATTAAATTGATTTTCATCAAAAGCGCCTAAAGCTTCTTTTTTACCACCTTCAAATCCGGACTTTGGTTCTACTGCCGGGGCACTTTCGGAAAGTAATTCCCTGGCGAAAGCATCTCTCATGTCTTTGTTTCCGCTCACACTAGTATAAAGCATATCACCAACGGCCTCTTTATATTTATCTAGCTCGGCGATAGAAAGTTCCATCTCTGCTTCCGCACTCTGCAACCCTTTTAAATTTCTAGCCGTTTTCAAAGTAATTGCATTCCAAACTTTCCAGCCTTCTTGTTTTTCTCCAGCTAACTTCTTTAAGGCCTCCTCTTTTTCTTTGGGGTCTTCTATATCCAAAGCTTCTAGGTATCCTTTTATAGAAATGTTATTATCCTTACAGAATTTCTCAACTTTGTCATTGGTTTTTTTATACTCTCCATTTTTATAGCTATCATACTCTACTATCGGTTCTGCTATCCTGCTGAACCTCTCTCCATCAGTAAAACACATTTCTCTTAACTGACTTCGGATTGCCCGGATGGCTTTTTGAGGACCCAGTATATTGATTATTTTTGCAAAATCAGGCTGACTACGAGCAATTTCAATTACATTTTCTTCGGTTAATAGTTTTTCAATTGTTTCTGACTCAATAACTTTTTCCGAATATTTTTTTCTATATTCTTCCAGAAGCTCAATGTCATCTTCTTCAAGATTCCCAGTGGCCACTCTTTTCCCAAGACTTTCTTGTCCATCGTTATCAAGTAAAGTACCAAAAAGATGACTATTGGTCTTGTCATTTAATATCTCCGCTAAAGCATGACCCTTCGGAGGAGGTGTCGTGTGTTCTTCTTCCTGGCTTGCTTCTTTCTTTTTTCTAAAAGAGTCTATTATTCCCATGGATTTTTATCTTAGTCTCTATTATATTCTACCTTTAATTTTTTGGCAAGGGACTGAGATTGGTGCGTTCATTAATGTTTAAGGCTTTATTTGAAAACCAAAATCCTCATTTAATTCTTTTATAATCTCTGGAGGCATTGGAAGTCTCTTCCCCTTTATACCATCTTCAGTAAAGTTCTCTGATGTTCCATCCTGGTATATTATTTTTCTTTTTGGTTTTCCCTCTGGGTAATAAGAAGTCCATTCTTTTTTTCCTTCACTGTCAGTAGTTTCTATAAATCCTCCAGCTCGGAAAACTTTTCCTAGTCTTTCTTCCTCCGTCATTTTTGTTTCTAATTTGGCTTTTGCCTCTGTTTGAGGTTTTGTGGTGGGTGTTGTTGGTTGTATTCGTGGTGGACGTGGTGGAATCGTTGATGCTTCTGATGAAGCTCTTTGTTCTGGCTGGGGTGGTGGGGTAGGTTCTTGTGACATAGGTGGCTCTGCGGGGCTCTCTGTTTTTGGTATTGGTGAGGGTTTTGGGACTTCGATTGGTCCCGCTTCACCTCTGGATAAATCAGGTGCTGATTTTTTATTTTTTGCTTTAGGATTTATCCTGCCGGCTGGTTCTTCTATTTTTTCTTTATTCAAATTTCTTGGTTCACCTGATTTTTTACCAAGATAACTAACTCCAGCCAGACCCCCCAGAATTCCAAGTCCAGCCAATATTGCAGTTCGCATTCTATTTTTCCCCCTATCAAAGAATCCTGGTTTGCGAGGTGGAACGACACGACGAATTGGTTTAGGTTTTTCCCGTGGTGTGGGTGGGGTAAATGATGCAAGGGGTTGGGATGGTGGTGTACCTACCGTTGTTTCATTATAAAATTTCTTTGCATAGACAAGGCCATTTTCTAGTTGAATACTTCCATCCGGATATGTAGTATCAACACCAGTGTGTCTTATGGCATCACCAGATTTAATTAATTCTTCAATTATTTTAATACAATATAATGTATATTTTCCAGGTATAAGTTCTGTGTTACTTAAACCAAATGTATATTTTCCAGGTATACGTTTTACGCTAATTAAATCATCTGAAAATACATACTTACCATTAAAATCATAAAAAATATCATCACCTTCCCCAAAACAACCCGCGAAATCTCCTGGAATTATATGTTGTGTAAAATTAGCTGTTATTAATCTTGCTTTTTCTATATCTTCCTCCGTCGGCTCGGCGTTAGGATCAGCTCGGTGTTGGCGCTTTTGATCAGGAGTGAGTGTCGCGGGATGTCGGTCACCTTTGATTTTGTCATAATATTTTTTAGTATAAATACCATTCTGCTCAATTACAGGTTTCTGATTTTTGTCTAAAAAGCTATTAGGCGCTTGCACTAGAAACCCTTCTCTAAGCAAAACCCCAATAATTTTTTGAATGTAGGGCTTTTTTGTGTTATTATCTTCCCATTCAAGATAATTTAAAATTGAATAGATACTAATAGGAAAAATTTCTCTTTCGAAGTTAGCCAAACCATCTTTAACTGTTTGGATATCCTCTGGCGTCGGCTCGCCTGCCAAATCTCGTACTTCTTCTGCTGGCTTTTTTACACCAGCTGGCTGTGCTGGGGGTGCAGTGGGTTCGGGCTGGGCCATAGCGGTTCTTGGTTGTTGCTCTGCTTCAATTTCTATATCATCAGGTTTTGGTTCAAAAGATGGGACTTTAACAGTATAAGGAGGTTTATCCATATTAATTACATAATCATTACTATTAGTTACACCACCACTATTTGTTTGTGAAAAATTAGGACGTCTTGCTATATAACCATTATTGAATAGGAAAATTCTCAAAGCTTCTTTAAAACTAACTGGAAAAAGGTCTGGTATAGGTTGTTTATCTCTGTCCACAAGAGTGTCTTTTGTATATAAAAAATCATCAAAAAAACTAAATACATTTTGTAATTCGTTGGGTATTTTGCCGGGCGTATCACCTCTTTCTTCCCTCGTTACAACAACAGCCCGTAGTAATTCTAAAAAGAAATTAGCAATTTCAATAAAATTTTGATTAATTTCTACATTTTCTATATCTGAATATACAGGCTTACCATTATCAGTATATCTTGAAATAAGATTTTGCTTAAACACAAAAATCTTGGATTTTATGCTTTTACATTTTTCACTTGCAATTAATTCATCAAAATCCGCCGGCTTGGCATCAGGATCAGCTCGGCGCTTTCGATCAAGAGTGGGTGTCGCGGGAGGTTGGTCACCTTCTGATCCTGCACTAGCTGGGGCTGGGTCTGAAGTTGCCGCTGGTTGAGGTGGCTGTTTAGGTGTTTCAATAACAAATTCAGTATTTAAATTTTTTAAAGTTGAAACTAAACGATCTAAAAGACTACTACGATTATTTTCTAAAAGATTAGAACAAAGTAAAATAGTACTATTGCTACCAATAGTACCAAATGATGTTTCTAATATATTTGTAGCAGCAGCAAAATTTTTGATAAAAATTTCGAAACTAGATATCATTTTTCTAACTTCCTTTCTTTCTGTTTCTGGCAAAACTGACCTACCCTGACTCTGAAAACATAATGATTCCAGTTCCCTCGTAATCCTTTGAATAAGTCCTTCGAATTCCTTAAATGTTTCGTAATTACGATATATAAGTGGCTGTCTATCAAAAGAAGCTATCTCTCTACTGGGCTCATAAAGTGGGCGCATATTATCAATGCTCGGTAAGTTGCTCAGAGCTTCTTGAAGAGAATTTATTTCAGAATCATGATATTCGATTTTGATGACCACTTTTTCTTGTTGCCTTCTAGCTTCCACCTCTTCTGCAGCTCTATGGGCTCTAGCTGTTTCTTCTGCCTTAGCCCTAGCACGAGCTACTTCTTCCGCCGCCTCCTGGGTTCTTTGTTGTCTAAATCTTTCCGCTTCTGCTTCGGCCTTAGTACGGGCTTCTTCAGTTGTCTTCTTTTTTCCTTCCATGATACTTGTATTATATATTTTTTTAATATTTAACTCTAATTTCTCCAAAGTCTCATTATATTAAACAATAAATTACATAATTCTGTCAAATTTTAGACCAAAACCACTTATCCCCTACACCTTTCGTTTCATTGAAGACTTTTGGAAATTCTTTTCTTGAGTTGTCCGAGCGCCCGCCCATCTTTTTTTAAGCTGTGTTCTAGTGTTCTTGCATCATATTCATTTGTGTAAGCTTCGTAATATCTAAGTTCAAAAGGCACTCTTGCTTTGGTTGAACGATTAAGTCCGTTGTTGTGTTCCGAAAGTCTTCGCTTCAGATCATTCGTTGAACCGATATATAATTTGTCATCTTGAAGACTTTTTAATATATAAACATAATACATAGATAGTATTGTACGATCTGAAGCGATAAAACGAAAGGTGTGGGGGTTATCCACACCACCCCCTTCCCAGATTGACTTTGACCCTTTTTTGGGCTACCCTATAAAGGTACCTTTCGAAGGCAGTTATGAAAAAATGGTTGAAATCAGGGACGATGGTACTATGATGAGAACTTTACCTAAAATATTCAGCAATTTACTGGCCTTTTCCCTTTTATTGGGGGTCTTTTTTTTGCCATTACAAGCAGAAGCTCAGTTTTTTACTTCTCTCTTTGGAGGTGAGGTATATGCGCAAGAATCTTCTCAATCTGACTGTAATAATACAAATTGCGCGCTTATGGCTGGTGTTTCTCCTGCCTCAGGAGATGAAAATAATGATGTAAATATTGTTTTAGATAATACCATTCTTTCTGTAGTCGGTACACGAGGGATGTCTGATGGGTTTCTGGGCGAAGGGTTGTTTTCTGATCAAGTAACTAATTATAAAGTGCGAGATGGTGATTCAGTATCTGCGATAGCCAAGATGTTTGGGGTGTCAGTTAATACTATTTACTGGGCAAACGACTTAAAAAAAGGAGACAAGTTGAAAACTGGGCAAGATTTGATCGTTCTGCCTTTTGATGGTCTGACTCACACAGTGAAAATAAAAGAAACCTTGGATGGTATTGCCAAGTTGTATGACGCCGATGTTGCTGACATTCTTGCTTTTAACGGACTTACCAAAGAGGACAAGCTGATCGTAGGTGAAGAGTTGGTGATTCCTGATGGGCAGAAAGCCGAAGAACGCAATAAAACAGTGGCGAGCTCTAGCTCTAGCTCTAGCCCTAGATCGAGTTCCTATAGTCAAAATTTAAAAAGTGTTGACGGCTACTTCATTTATCCTTTACCTAAAGGCCCTAGAATCAGAAAAACTCAAGGTATCCATGATAAATATGCTATCGACATAGGTGCCCCAGCTGGTACACCGATCTATGCAGCCGCTTCAGGTTCAGTTGTTATTGCTAGGACTGGATATAATGGAGGTTATGGGACTTTTGTAGTTATTAAGCATCCAAATGGCACAGAGAGCCGTTATGCGCATATGTCCAAGCTTGGCACTAGCACCGGCAAACAAGTTTCACAAGGAGAAGTTATAGGTTTTGTGGGTACCACTGGCCGTTCCACAGGCAACCACTTACACATTGAAATTCGGGGAGCAAAAAATCCTTTCTAATCTAATTTAGTAATTCACAGATATGGTTTTTATGTGCGGGATAGGCGAATCGAACGCCTGCCAAAAGATTGGAAATCTTTTGTTCTACCACTAAACTAATCCCGCAGTATTTTCATATTACCATATAATCTAGTTAATTCAAGAATTTTTTTGAATTTTCTTCTCATTGTGTTATAGTAAAAAAGTTTCAACTGCGGGCTGTAGTATATCGGTTGTACAAGTGCTTTGGGAGCATTTAGGCTGGGTTCGACTCCCAGCAGCCCGAATTTATAAAATAATATCACTGACCACTTTTACTCTCGCTTTCCTTTCTTTTAAACTTAAGTAAACAACTAGTAAATCCACTTGCCACTCCACAGCATCAAGTTTTTTCGCTAAAATATAAGTTTGAATAACTCGGGATAACCTTTTAAGCTTTTGAGTGTGCATATTGTCTTCAGGTCTGTGCTCGTATCTTTCATCGTTATCGTCATAAGATTTTGGCATGAAAATATTTAATGTTTCACGGGAAACAGACTTAACTTCAACGAAATACAGTTTATTCTTTTTTTGAGCTACGATGTCTATCTCGCCCCATTTTTTAGTGTAATTGCGGTCTAATATTTTAAAGTCATGTTTCATGAGAAACTTTACAGCTATATTTTCACCAATTTCTCCGGTCTTTTGAGTGTCAGATGTAAATATTTTCGGCATATTTTGGTTGTTTCACGAGAAACATGTTTCATGTGAAACAAAAAAGGTAATTTTTATGTCTTTTGCTAATTTAGTTCTATTTTTTAACATATTTTCGATAAAATTTTTTGTAAAAGACAGTTTTTAATATGTCCGTTATACACATATCAACAGACTTATCCACAGTTTTTAACTAAATCTGCATATAAAACAAAAGAAAAAATAAAAATATAAAGGACAAATATTTTCTGTGCGGCCATGGAGAATCGAACTCCAATTTCATCCTTGGCAAGGACGTGTTTTACCACTAAACTATGACCGCAATTTTAAAAAATCTTCTAAATTATAGTATTTTATATAAACTAATGCAACCACAAAATAATCTTATAAAACAAGTATTTTTTGTCTTTTTTTAAAATAGTGTATAATATTAATATTAATAAATAATTTTGCGCCTGTAGCTCAACGGATAGAGTACTCGTCTTCGGAACGAGTGATGTGGGTTCAATTCCTGCCGGGCGCACAAAAGTTTCATGGAAAACTATAAAAACTTAATACAAAAAGTCCCCAAAGAAGTTTCACATGTAACACAAACTCTAGAGAAAGGAGGTTTTGAGGCATACCTGGTTGGTGGATGTGTCCGTGATTTAGTTATCGGTAGGGATCCCAAAGATTGGGATGTTACAACTAATGCCAAGCCAGAAGAAATAATCAGTCTGTTCGAAAAGACTGTTTATGAGAATACTTTTGGAACAGTCGCGGTTTGTGTCCCTCACCTATCCGTCAAAGCGTTAGCGTCGAAGGATGAAACAGTTTCACAAGAAACATTCGAAAACAATGTTTCCCGTGAAACACAAGAATATATTGTGGTTGAAGTAACCCCTTACAGGTTAGAAGCAAAATATACTGATTTTAGACATCCAGATGGTGTAAAATTCAGCAATAACTTGGAAGATGATTTAAAAAGACGCGATTTTACAGTGAATGCTCTGGCGCTGAATTCTCAAGGACACCTAATTGATTTGTTTGGTGGGGTAAAAGATATAAAGGACAAAATGCTACGGACAGTAGGGGAGCCTTATGATCGTTTTAGTGAAGATGCGCTGCGAATGTTGAGAGTAGTGCGTTTTGCTTGCCAACTTAGCTTTTTTATGTCGCATGAAACTACTGAGAGTATTCTGAAAAACTCGGATTTGATAAAACAAATTTCAGCAGAAAGGATTCATGATGAGTTTGCGAAAATAATTATGTCGAAAACTCCGGCGAGCGGGGTTGCGATGCTTCAAAAGTTTGGTTTGTTAAAACATATAATTCCTGAGTTAGAAGAGGGGATAGGTTGTGAGCAACTTGGGGAGCATATTTATGATGTTTGGGACCACTTATTACATGCCCTGCAACACGTGGCGGACAAAAATTGGCCTTTAGAAATAAGGCTTGCAGCTCTTTTTCATGATATTGGGAAGCCAAAGACAAGAAGGCTGGCTACTCCACACAAATTAGCCTCGCCTGAGAACTTTTCCTCAGGATTTCCTGCTATGCAACGTCAACCATTCGGAAAAGTTTCAGGCTCGACCATAGCGACTCCAAAGAAAAAATACACCTTCTACGGCCATGAAGTTGTGGGTGCGAGGATGGTGAAAAAAATAATGGAACGATTAAAGTTTCCCAAAAAAGAAATTGAACTTGTTGAAAAATTGGTTCGTAATCATATGTTTTTTTCAGATACTGAACTTATCACTCTTTCTGCCGTGCGGCGCATAATTCAGAAAGTGGGGGTGGAAAATATTTGGCTTCTAATGAATGTCCGTGAGTGCGACAGGGTGGGGATGAAGAAAAAAGAAGCGCCGTATCGATTGCGAAAATATTTTGCTATGATCGAAGAAGCCTTGCGGGATCCGATTTCCGTCAGTCAGTTAAAAATAAATGGGGAATTTATGATGAAAGAATTGGGGATCAAACCAGGGCCGAGGATGGGATGGATGCTAAATGCGCTTCTCGAAGAAGTATTGGATGCACCGGAGAAAAATACCGTGGAACATCTCTCTGAACTTGTTAAATCACTCAACAGGCTCGATGACGGAGAGCTGAAAGCACTTGGCGACAGGGGAAAAGAAAAAAAAGAAGAACTTGAAGAAGAAGAGGTTGCGAAACTTCACGAGAAGCATGGAGTGCGCCCCGCCAAGGATGGGGTAAAAAAGTAGCTTGACAATTCTATACCAAAATATATACTTGGGTATATGGATACAACAATGTTAATAAAAACAAATAAGGTTCTAAAAACTAAAGCTCAAAAATTAGCCAAAGAAATGGGTTTGCCTTTAGGTACTTTAGTTAACAACTATCTCAAGGATTTTGTCATTGAGAGGCAGGTTACTTTTAACGCTCCCCTCATACCGAATAAAGAAACCATAAGAGCAATAGAACAGGCAAGAAGGGACTATAAAGCAGGCAGAAATATTTCTGGTCCATTTACGGCAAAGGAGTTTATTACTCACTTAAAAAGCTTGTAGTCTCATGCAATATTTTTCCTCCAAAAGGTTTAACAAACAGTTTGCCAAACTCCCGGGAAAAATTAGAGAGCAATGCATTGAGAAAATAAAATTTTTTTTAGAAAATCCTTTTGACCAGAGATTAAATAATCATGCAGTTTACCACCCCTATGATGGTTGCCGGAGTATAAATGTTACCGGGGACATTCGAGCTATCTATGAACCAGGAGAAGATGTAGCTCTCTTTATCTGCATTGGTTCTCACAGTGAGCTGTATAAATAGCTACGAAACCTCTTGCTGGTAACATTTTTCACAGTAGACCATTTCTTTGCGATCTGGAGAATAAGATGTTTCAAATTCGTTTGGGCATTTGGTGTCAGCGTGTTGGTGATTTTTTAATTTACACATACAGGAACGGTGCCAGAGCTGGCGGGGGTTGCGTTTAGACATTCGGTCTTGATGGCGGCACTCGAAATCCTTGTGGGGTAGTGGCAGATTCATTCGTTTGTAGAAATCTAATTCGGATTTTGTGATACGAAAATTTTTCTTACAATCCTTACAGATTAAAATTTCGTTTAAAATTTCCTCACCAATTTCTTCGATAGTCTCTGGTATATTCTCTTCTTTAATTGTTTCTTTGTCGTATGTGCCAGTGGCCTGGTTTTGCCAGTTAAAACCTTTTTCCTTAGCTTCTTGCTCAGTCATCGGTAAATATTCTTGAGCCAGAGTTTCATTGTATCCAAAAGGGGAGAATGTTGGTGGGAAAAATTCTCCATAGGTTTTTTCTTCTAACATTTGTTTCTGGATTTGTTCTTTTAGTTTTTGATATTCTTCTTTAGAATATTCTTTATTTAGAATCATATAGTTTCCTTTGCGTATGGCTATACAGCCAAAAGCATTGGAAAGATTGTGACAATTTTCAGAATAAGCTACTTCATTGCAGTAGAAAATATAAGCACAGTTATGGGATTTACTACATTGGAGAGCACCCATAATATTGTAACAAAGCTCATTTTTATAATAAAAATTATTACAGTCCATACTGTCGATTGATTCTTCGGCATCTGCTAGATAAGAGCAATTTTTTGTGCCGGTGGTGTCAAAAACTCTCACTCCATCGTAGCAATTGTGTAAATAATCTCCGGTGACATTGTTGCATTTTGTCGCGGATGCATACTTCACTATTGTGGTACTTTTCAAAGCAGCAAATTCTTTTTTAGCTGCTTCTATGTTTTCATAACTGGAAAAAATTTCTTTTTTCTTTTTCTCATATTCTTCCTTTGAGTATTTTACATTCAAAATTGCGTTAGAAAGGTTCCTGCCATTTACACAAAAAATGCAGTTGGTAGAGTTTCGCATGTTGTAGCAGAAAATCAAATCAGTCGATGACTGGCATTGTTCGCAGTACATGCATTTAAAGCATTCGCGAGTGTCTATACACTCATAGCAGAGTTCAGATTGGTGAATGAAAGCGCAGTCCACGCATCCTTTGCATTTTTGAATCAGCCTACTATACATACAGTCCTCGTTGTATTCTGCGGCAAAAATTAAATAACAATCTTTATTGTCTGATGCGCCGTTGGTATATTCACTGCGTACAGAATTCAACATCATTAAGGCTAGTCGGGGGACTTTCTTTTGTAACTCCGAATATTGTTCTAAAAATGATTGATTTGGATTGTAATCTTTTCCGAAATCTTTTGGGTCCCATTTGTCACTCCACCAACATTCGTGACAATAAATAGTGTAAGGACTTTTATTTGAATAAAGAGAAATGATGTCTTTTTTGCAAAGATCACAAGCTCTTTTATAGAAAGTTCTTTCATTTCTAAATGCCAATCTGCGCATTGCGCGACAGTCTGGACAATGAGAAGGAGGAATAGTTTTTACTTGTTCGTAAAAAATCAAGTCCTCCTTTCTAATTTCAAAATCTTTTTTACATGTTTTGCAATTTTTTTGCATATTGATATTTTATATCAATTTAAAAACATTGTCAAATTGTATGACCAAAATATGTGGATAAATAGGGTTATTATAAAGAATAAAAATAAATAAGAGAAATTCTGTTGATAGACATTGACAAAGTTTGGAGCTTTGTATATACTTATTTTAGCCACGCTTTAATGGACGATTGCGCGGCATGATTTCGCAAAATCAAATGAAAAATGAAAACTTACGACTTACTAAAACGCTCGAATTTATCGGCTTTTCCGAGAAGGAAGTTTTGGTATATCTGGCGCTTCTGGAATTGGGCAAAGGAACAGTTACCCAAATTTCTCGCAAGGCTGGAATTAACCGCCCCACTGGTTACCATGTGTTAGCTTCGCTCGAAGTAAAAGAACTCGTGCGAGCTTCCGGCAAAGAGCCCAAGCAAGAATATGTAGCCGAGTCTCCGGACCAAATTGAAAAACTTTTGGTGAAGAAAATAAAAAGTGACGAGGCTTTTATTCGTGAAGCGCGTAAAATTATTCCGGAATTAAAATCAATGCACAATGTTTCCGACCGCCCAAAGGTTTTATTTTACGAAGGGAGAGAGGGTTTGGAAAAAGTTTACGAAGACACTCTCTCTTCACATGAAGAAATTCGCGCGTATGCTACTTATGACGATATGCAGAATGCTTTGCCGGGATATTTTCCAGAATATTTTTATCGCCGAGCCAAGAAGGGGATAAGTATCAGAGCTATTTTCCCATATACGCAGGCAGGTATAGAATTAAGTGGCTATAATAAAGAGCAAATGCGCGAAACAGCCATAGTGCCAGCTGACAAATATTATTTTTCTCCGGAAATAAATATTTATGATAACAAAGTGATGATTGCTTCCTGGAAGGAAAAGCTTGGGATTATCATCGAATCGCATGAAATTGCGGATGCTATGAAAAAAGTCTTCGAACTTGCGTGGACGGAGGCGAAAAGACTAGATGGGGAATTGAAAAAGAACCCATAACATATTAGACGCTACCATTACCAATGTGTTATTTAGAAAAGATAACTTAATTGTGGTTGAGATAGAAAATCTTCTCAAAAAGCTTTGTGCTATAGGTAGATAGGTTAAAGATAACCGTTAAGGTAAAAAGAATTAGAGAAAGTTTAATACTGAAAAATGCCAAGGGCATAGCGATAAGGGCAAAGATGACTGGTACCATAGTGCGGATGGTACTACCATGGATTTCTCTTTTGCTTATTTCTGGATTTTTTATATGCTCAGAATACAGGACATAGCTACGCATCCAAAATAAAGTCAGTCCGATTAAAATAATGTGAGCACCAAAGAGTATGACAGATAATTCATTTTGACCGAATTGTCCGAGGACGCTCGAGGAGAAAGGGATCAAACTGATGAGCATGAAAAACAGAGCGTTGATGTTCGTCAACATTGAATCTATGTTTTTTGCATAAATAGAAATAAAAAAGTGATGTGCTCGCCAGTAAGTGAAAAGCAGTGCAAAGGAAAGGACATAAGAGAATAGGAGTGGCAATAATTTTTCGATTTCGGTCCAAAGTGCGGAGTTGGCTATTGACCCAAAAATTTCTACTGGCAACTTAATCTGAAAAACTAAAATAGTCATAACGATGGCAAAAATTCCGTCCGAAAGCTGGTCTAATCTTGTGTGGTTCATCATGATTTTTAGAGTATATCATAAAACTTTTTCTTGGCATACTTTTTATAAAGCAATCTATCTGGCGTTGCTACGCCAGCGAACTTCTCGGCCCGTCGGCCTGCGAAAGGCTTTCTGAAAAGTACGCCTACGACAAGTTTATGAAAAATTATAATTATGAAAGCTCTAGTAAAATCGGGCAATGATCGGAACCCATATAATTATTGAGCATTCCCACATTTTTTATTTTAGAGATAATTTTTGAGTCAGCAAAGAAATAATCTATTCTCCAGCCGACATTTCTGTCTCGCGCTCTGGTCTTTTGGTCCCAGTATGTATAAGTATCTTTTTTATTTGGGTTTTTATGTCTCCAGATATCAATAAAATTATTTTTTACTACCTTAGTAATCCAAGCTCGCTCAATAGGTAGAAAACCAGTATTTTCTTCATTTGCTTTAGGGCGAGCAAGGTCGATAGCTTCGTGCGCGGTATTTATATCTCCGCAGAAAATTACATTCTCGTTATTTCTTCGTAACTTCAGGATAAACTTTAAAAAAGCATCATAAAATTCTAATTTATATTTGAGTCGTTCTGGTCCTTGCCCACCATTTGGGAAATAGCCATTTATAATTGTAAAATTTTTAAATTTAGCGCCGATCAATCTGCCTTCATTGTCTAATTTTTTTATTCCCATGCCATAAAATATTTCTTTGGGTTTTTCTTTTGTATATATTGCCACCCCACTATAACCCTTTTTAATTTCTGGATGTGAAAAATATGAAAAATATCCGGGAATATTCCGTACCTCTTCTGGTAATTGGTTCGGCTCTACTTTGGTTTCTTGGAGACATAAAATATCAGGTTTGTGTTGTTCAAAAATGGGAGTGAAGAAGCCTTGTTTGGCTGTTGCTCGCAATCCGTTTGTGTTCCAAGAAATTATTTTCATTTTTTTTATTATACTATTTTTTGTTATGAAATTTCTTGTGTATATCTCGCAAATGTTTATCCGTGACATGGGTGTAAATTTGGGTGGTGCCGATGTTGGCGTGGCCCAGAATCGCCTGCACCGAGCGCAGGTCAGCGCCGTTACTAAGTAAATCGGTAGCAAACATGTGGCGCATGACATGCGGGGTTACCTTTTTGGAAATTCCGGACTTGATGGCATGAGCTTTTACTATTCGTTCGACGGATCTGCGTGATAGTGGCTTCATGTCCATATTTTCTTTTTTTAATTTATTTTTATTTCCAATTTTACTTTCTATCTGAACAAAAAGTGCCTCGTTCATATCCTTGCGAGCAGCCAAATATTTTCTTACTGCATTTTTAGCTTCATCGGAAATAAAAACTACGCGTACTTTTCCGCCCTTCCCACGGATAGAGAGTTCTTCTGAACCTAGATTTATATCAGAAGTTAGGGAACAGAGCTCTGAAACGCGCAGGCCAGTGGAGAACAAAAGTTCCAAGATGGCTTTGTCTCGCAAATCCTTTAGATCGGTGCCACTAGGGGACTTGAGAAGTCTTTCGAGTTCTTCGTGGGTGATTAGGTCGAGAGACCTTTCGTTGGTTTTTGCTAGCTCGATGCGTTCGGGCGCCATAGATTTTATATTTTCTCTAGCTAAATATTTTAAAAAAGCGCGGATGGCAATCAGATAATAATTTTGGGTTTTCTTAGATAAAGTTTCTCCTGTAGCTCTGTTGTTGCCGGTCGCTTGTCTGTTGAGCCACATACGGAATTCTCTGATGTTAGCGTCATTTATTTTCTCCGGGTTGTCGGTTTTTATAAATCCTAAAAAGCGAGTGAGGTAATGGTCATAATTTTCCACTGTCTTGATTGCTCGGCCTTTTTCTATCTCTACATATTCCAGAAATTGAGTTTTTAGCTGTTTAAGAGAGGACATGTCTCTATATTATACCAAATATTGTGCGACAAGACTCAGGTTGCAATTTTTCGTGTTTTATGCTAATATATGAATATGTTAGTAACTAAGAAAAAGCAGACAATTATTAAGAAAAATCAGATACATGATAAGGATACAGGCTCTCCAGAGGTGCAAGTGGCAGTGATTTCTGCGGCGATTGATGAGCTTGCCAAGCATTTAAAGAAGCATAAAAAGGACAATCATTCTCGCCGTGGGCTTATCAAGATGGTGGCTGATAGACGCACTCATTTGAAGTATTTGGAAAGAACAAACAAGACTCGTTACAACGCCTTGATGAAGAAGATGGAGCTTGTCTAAAACTCTGCTATACTTAACATATGACAGTTATAAAACATAAAGAACAAAGAGTCGGAGTTTTTATTGATACTCAAAATTTATACCACAGTGCTCGCAATCTATATAAAGCGCGAGTGAATTTTGGTGCGGTTTTGAAGGATGCGGTTGCGGGGCGAAAGCTGGTGCGTGCGGTGGCTTATGTCATTACCACAGAGGCGGGGGATGAGAAGAACTTCTTCGAAGCACTAGAAAAATTAGGCATCGAAACTAAAACAAAAGATCTGCAAATATTCGCAGGTGGAAGCAAAAAAGCAGACTGGGATGTCGGGCTCGCTGTGGACGCTATTAAAATGACGGCACGGCTCGACTCGGTAGTAATAGTTTCCGGCGACGGAGACTTTATTCCGTTGGTAGAATATTTACAGACTATGGGTGTGCAGGTGGAAGTAGTATCATTTGGGCAATCAACTTCTGGAAAACTTCGCGAAGCTGTGGATGACTTTGTGGACCTTTCTGAAAATCCTAGAAAATATTTAATCGGGGGGAGGTAGAAAGTTTTGTAGGTTATGAAATTTTATTCTCAAGAAGATTTGAAAAATGAGAAATATTCTTTATTTGAGCTGTTGAAGGATACACTTCAGCTCCTGAAACCATATAAATGGCGTTTCTTTTTCGCCTCCATTATAAGATTGTCTGGTGACCTGGCCAACCTGTATCCGGTTTTTGCTTTGGCTTCCATAGTTACCTTTCTCGCCCAATATAAAACGGGCGATTCACTACAGTATATTTGGTTCTTGGTAGGATTTTTTCTTTTAGCCATTATTATTAGAAATTTGAGCCAATATTTTTCTAAATATTTAGGCTTTAATATTGCTGCACAAGTAGCCATAGATTCAAACTTAAAAGCTTTACAGCATATGTTTTTATTGGACATGTCCTGGCATGAAAAAGAAAATTCTGGGAATAAAATAAAAAGAATTCAAAATGCTGGCGAGGGTTTTACTAAAGTTGTCCGGATTTGGTTTAATGACATTATAGAGATAATTGTAAATTTAATTGCAATTAATATTATTATTTACGGGTTTGATCGCAAGGTTTTATTTATATTGCTAATATTTCTATTTTCTTATTTTATTATTTCTTTCTTCCTAACAAGGAGAGCTGGGCAAGCTTATTATCAAGTGAATAAACAAGAGGAAAAAGTTAATGGAATGACCTTTGAGGCAATCAGTAATATAAAAACGGTAAAAGTGATGTCTATGTCTCAAAATCTGCATAAGATTATTGGTGATCTTATGCATGAGTTGATGAAAAAAATCAAGGACAGAATTATGTGGTTTCAATTTAGGGGAAGTTTTCTTAATTTTTGGACGGCACTTTTTAAAGTCGGCATTATCGTGGTAATCATTTATGGAATCATAAATGGTCAGTATGAAGTAGGATTCCTCATCTTATTTAATGGCTACTTTTCGGATTTGCGAGCTTCTATTGAAGAATTATCAAATGCTAATCAAGAATTTGTAAATTCTAAATTTAGTATTGCTAGGATGAAAGATATCCTCAATGAACCTATAACTATTGATGATGAGACTGGTAAGATTTCACTCATAGCGGATTGGGGAAAAATTGTAGTGCAAGATGTATCTTTTTCATACGAAGAAAACAAGGTTCTGAATAACATTTCCTTTCAAGTTAACCGTGGTGAAAAAGTGGGGATTGTAGGTCTTTCGGGTGCAGGAAAATCAACTTTATTTAAATTACTTCTAAAAGAACGAGAAGAATTTACTGGCGAGATTTGTTTTGACAATATTTCAATAAAAAGAATAAAGAAAAACGATTATTTCAAACAAGTTTCTGTGGTACTACAAGATACCGAAGTTTTCAATTTTTCACTTCGCGACAACATCACTATCACAAACTCTTCCCAAAAAGAAAATGAAAAGTTAGTAAATCAAGCTCTAAAGACCGCTCATCTGTTAGAATTTATTAAAAAACTTCCGCAAGGATTAGACACAATCATTGGGGAAAAAGGAGTGAAGCTTTCTGGTGGCGAACGGCAAAGGCTAGGTATTGCTCGCGCCATATTCAAAGAACCACAAGTATTGTTGCTTGATGAAGCCACTTCACATCTGGATATAGAATCTGAAGAAAAAATCCAGGACTCACTTCACAAATTTTTTGAAAATGTTACAGCGATTGTTATTGCCCACAGGCTAACTACCATCAAAGAGATGGACAAAATTTTAGTTATCGAAGATGGAAAAATTATTGAGTCGGGGAATTTTAACGAACTTTACACGAGAAGAGGTAGGTTCTTTGAGCTTTGGGAGAAGCAGAAATTATAGATATATCTTGTATTGACATTGTCATTACAGTGAAAAAGTTTGTTTCACAAAAGCAGGTTTTTAAAAAACTCAGTCTTTAGTTTTTAATTAGGCCCTTTCTTGCATTTTTATCTCAAAATGCTAATCTAAATATAGATTTTACTAGTTAATCGGTTCGCGTCTAGACACAAAGTAGTGTTTCAATTTTCCTAAAAGTTTTAGTGACATTGTGAAACAACACTGTAGTCTGGATACGAACTATCAATCATCCGCCTTCGCCCAATAAGCTACGACGGGACAAAGTATGCAAAAAAAAGAATATAGTGTAGAGATAGGAGGGAAAACTTTAACTGCTATTTTTACTGACCTAGCAGAGCAAGCGCATGGTTCGGTGATGTTGAAATATGGAGAGACAGTAGTACTAGCAACTGTTTGTATGTCCAAGGATAGTCAAAAAGGTTTAGGGTTTTTTAATTTGACTGTGGACTATGTAGAGAGGTTCTATGCGGCTGGGAAAATTTCTGGGTCTAAATTTGTGAAAAGAGAAGGTAAGCCAAGCGAAGACGCAATACTGGCGAGTCGTGTTATCGACCGCACCTTGCGTCCACTTTTTGATCAGTCTATTCGTCATGCTGTGCAAGTTATTGTCACAGTAATATCTTTAGATGACAACGACTCTACTATTTTGGCCGTGAATGCAGCTTCACTTGCTCTTGCTGTGTCAAATATTCCTTGGGCGGGACCTATTGGCTGTGTACGAATTGGTAAATATGATGATGATACTCTAAAAATAAATCCTTCAAACAAATTGCGTGAAGATGATTCTCAATATAAATTTGACCTGACTGTTTGTGGTAAAGATGGAAATATAAATATGATTGAAGCTTCGGCTCATCAGACTCTTGAAACAGAAATAGAAGAAGCTCTCGAAAAAGCGAGTATGGAGATAGCAAAGCTCGAAGAATTTCAGAAAAAGATTGTCAAAGAGCTTGGTAAAGAAAAAAGAGTGATAGAAAAAATAGAGATAGATCCGCAGTCGGTGAAACTTTTTAACGAAAATATAATGCCTTCAATGGAAGGAGCTATTTTTACTGGTCCTGGAAAGAAAGAAATTGATGAGTTGCATAATGTTTGGAATAAGATGGTGAAAGACCATTATCCGGAGCGAGAAGACTTTGCTTTAGAAGACAGTCTATTTGATGATACGGAAAATCATATTTTACACGAGAAAGCGATTAACGAAAATAAGAGAGCTGATGGAAGGGCGATGGATGAAGTTCGTGACCTGTATGCTCAGGCCGGGGGAGTGTCTACTGTGCTTCATGGTTCTGGTATCTTTTATCGTGGAGGGACGCATGTTCTTTCTGTTCTCACCCTCGGTGGTCCAGAAGATAGACACATGGTTGATGGTATGCAAACTAAATCTGAAAAAAGATTTATGCACCACTACAATTTTCCACCTTACTCTGGAGGAGAAGTAGGCAGAGCTGGATTTACCAATCGTCGAGAAGTTGGGCACGGAGCACTCGCAGAAAAAGCTCTTGCTATGGTGTTGCCAAGTTTGACAGATTTTCCGTATACCATACGAGTAGTTTCTGAATCAATGGCTTCCAACGGTTCTACTTCTCAAGCTTCTATCTGTGCATCAGTACTTGCATTGATGGATGGAGGAGTTCCAATACTTGCACCAGTTGCGGGTGTCGCCATGGGGCTGATGTTGAGCGAAGCGAAATCCCGAGTACTTGAGGGACAAGAAAACACCTCACCCCAACCCTCTCCTTATAAAGGAGAGGGAGAAATTCTAAAGTACAAAATCCTTACTGACATCCAGGGCCCTGAAGATCATCACGGAGATATGGATTTTAAAATTGCTGGTACGAGATCCGGAGTCACTGCTATACAATTAGATGTCAAAGTGGAAGGTGTGCCAATAAAAATTTTAGGAGAAGCTATGAAGCAGTCAAAGAAAGCGCGTGTTACTATTATTGATAGAATTGAAAAAGAAATTAGCGTACCGAGGGCGGGAATTTCTCCAAATGCTCCGCAGATTTTGATTATTAAAATTGATCCAAATAAAATTGGCTTGGTTATCGGTGGCGGAGGTAAAACGATCAAAGAAATTAAGGAAAAGACTGGTGCTGAAGTTACTATTGAGGATGACGGCACTGTTTACTTTACTGGTAAGGGTAACTCGGCAGAGTTGGCGAAAAAAATTGTAGAAGAAATGACACATGAATATGCGGTGGGTGAGGTGATGAAGGGAGAGGTAGTGAAGATTGCTGATTTCGGTGCTTTTGTCCAGCTAAATGAATATACAGATGGTATGGTGCACATATCTGAAATTGCGCCATTTCGTGTAGAGCGAGTTTCGGATATAATAAAGGAGGGGATGATTGTGCCGGTAAAAGTGATCAAGGTGGATAAGGAAATGGGAAGAATAAGTTTATCGATTAAACAAGCTGATGACACCTTCTTTGGAAAAAAGTAAAATAGTTCAAACTTTTGCGGAAGACATGGCGCAGGTACTTAAAGATGATAAAAGTGGTCTGGTAAAAAAGATTATCCATGGAGAGGAAGAGCGGGAAAAAGAAAAAATGGAGCTTTCTCCAGAGTCTAAGAAAAACAAGTTTTTTATGTTCTTGAGTTTTCTATTTATTTTGGCGGCTTTTAGCACTATTATTTTTTTTACCCTCAATAGAGAGGTTTCGACTGTGCCAGTGGAAGAGCAGTTCGTGCCGCTTATCTTCAACGACAAAAGCTCCTACTTTGAAGTGAAAGATTTTCAAAAAGAGGAAGTCGAGCAAACTGTTTTAAATGAGGTTGGGAAGACGGAAGTAAAAACTGGAGGGGTAGAAGGCATTTACTTAACTAAAGATAAAAAGGTGGTGGGGTTGCGCGGGTTTTTGGCATTTATAAAAAGCAGTTTAGTTTTGAATAATTTTGTAGATGATAATTTCCTACTGGGAGTTGTAAATGACGACAGTAGCAAAGATTTTTTTATCTTACTAAAAGTAAGGGAATTACCTGATGTTTTCGATACTCTCCGTTCTTGGGAGGGTAAAATCTTTCTTGATTTACACGGATTTTTTGGAATTCAAGTTTCTTCCGAGACTAAATATTTACTTACGAAAGATTTCGAAGACGGTATCATCCAGAACAAAAATGCCCGTATTCTCTACGACAAGGATGGCAAGATAGTAATGATGTACATCTTCGCGGATGATAATTCGATAATTATTACAAATACCGAAAGTGCCGCACGCGAAGTCATGCTTCGTTTAGCTTCGAGCAAGGTTAAGAAATAAAATTTAGCAATAACAGACGGTCGTCCACTAATGCTATATTACTCTACCGCATCCAACTCCACAAAAAAAGTGGAGCCCTTATTTAGTTCAGATTCTACCCATACACGGCCCTTATGGGCTTCAATTATTAGTTTGACTGAATACAGTCCGTAACCAGTCGAGTCCACATTCACTTTGACCGAGTTCTTGCCTCGTCCACCTTCCGTAAATAAAGTTTTTTTATCTTCATCAGTTATTCCTATTCCAGTATCTTTAATAGAAAGTTTAACTTTTCCATTGCCATCTTCGAGTCTGATAGTTATTTTTCCTGTTTTTGTGTATTTAATAGAGTTATCAATTAAATTATTTATCGCTTCTTTGAGCCAGAAAGCATCACCGAGTACATTGTAAGTATCTTCTTTTGTTTCGCTCTCTATCTGAAGTCCCTTGGCTTCAGCCTGGATTCTCTTGTCAGATAAAGTTTTCAGAATTATTTCTTTAAAATCAATCTTTTTCATTTCATACTTAACATTTCCTTTTTGCAAATTGTCCGCGTTTAGCACCAAGTCCACTGTTTCAATTCCTGTATTATCTGATTCCAATCCTTGCTTTGCGTATTTTTTGATTTCTGGAGTTGTCTCGCCAAAAGTTCCGTCCAAAATTCCCGCAAAAATGTATTTGGATCGCGTAAACGAACCCTTCACTTTGTGGGTTACAAGGTGCACTAGAGAATCTCTTTGCTGGATTGAATCCTTGAGTTCAGCGTTAAGTTTTGCCAATTCTTCTTTTTGTTCTATTTCGTTTTTAACACTACGAATCAACAAGTAACCAAAAATTATCGAAGCAATAAATGTAAAACCATTTAAAACAAAATTAATTGGAACTTTAATAAAGAAAAATTGTGAGCCAATTAGAATTGAGAGACCCCAGACTAGTGCCTGGGTGGCAATTAGTTTGACGTGAAATGTCTGAAACTTTACTATCATATATCCCAATAGTATAAAGAATACAAGCATTCCAGTGGGACCCCAGAAGTTAAATTCATATACCCTGGTTAGTTCACCGTAAAAATTGGATAAGAAAAATGTAGTTAAGAAAAAAGCTAAACCTATAGTAAATATTTTTATTTGACTTCTGACCGATTCATTGGTTTCCCTTCGAAGGGATGAAAAACCCATATAAATTAGCAACACAATGACTGCAGGTTCAAATACATATATCAAATTCCATAATGGCCCAACAACTCCCTCGCAATTCTGTAAATCATATGAAAATATGTTAAATTTGGTCGGAAGTAAAGAAATGGCAAATAGTGCCAAAAGCCATAGAGTTAATTTCCCTGTAAAAGGTAGATCTTTCTTATTTAAAAAACAATATGCAAAATAAATAGTCAATAAAAATAAACCAATCTCAAAAAGGGCAGTCATTTGCCAGGCAAACATAAGGATGGTGTGGTAGGAAGCTACCCACTGGATGAGAATGTTTAAAATCCAGAAAATAAAAAACATTATTACAAACAAGAGTGACTCGCTTTGGAGGGACTTTTTATCCTCAATATAAATATAAAATCCTATCAAGATAGATGCGATAATAATTGGGATGTAAGAATAGAAAAGCAACTGTGGAGCTACCGAAAAATCAAAAATACCCAAAAATGATGGTGTTTCTTCTCCGCAAATTAAATTTCCAATAGTATTAAAATTCATAATTTTTATTCAATATCTTGAATATCAGAATCAGATTCAATATTAACAACCTCAAAGTTTTTTTTGATTATTGTTTGATGATATGTAATTCCAACAGAAATTACTAAAGCAATTACCATAACAACCACGAGAATCGTCTCTTTTCGATTTAAAGATAGCATAGCTGAATTATACTATTAAAGTGCCACTTGTATCAAACTATATTCTCTACAAAGAATTTTTTTAAAAAAGAATTAGGTTTATAGTTCATCTTTGATTTTCGCAAGCCTAGTATGCCCAGATCTTGCTCCCAGTTGTAATACTTGATTTTTTTGGTGTTGAGCGATTTTGCTTCTTCCCAATTTAAAATATCGTAAATGGCCGAATGGTGTTTTGTATCCGCTTTTGAGAAGTGGGCAAGTGCATAATTTTCTGAGATAATTTCATACGCAGTAAATCCTATCAAAGTTGTATTTTTATATAAAGATACAACTTCAATATTGTCATTTTTTATCTCCATGAATCTTTTAAGTGCCTGATATTCATTTGATTCAAAATGATTTTCTATTTTTTTAGTTTCTGCCCACTTTCCAAATATTTCCAAATACTCTTTTTTTGATATTTCTTTTAAAGGAGAAATTTTTACTAAATAATCGGGGTGTGATTGTAAAAATTTTTCTATGCCCTTACTTGACCGGTGTCCAGACCAATTATGTATATTCTTCAAGTCTTCAA
>CALRHR010000004.1 GCA_943359485.1 Candidatus Nomurabacteria bacterium
ATATTTCCCAAAGGGAACAGATTTTACTACAATACATGATGACGAACTGGCGGAAGTCGAATACCGCCTTAACTCTCGGCCAAGAAAACGCCTTGGCTGGTTGAGTCCATTACAAGCAGTGAGTGTTGCACTTGGGGGTTGAACTCAGGGAATTCTGCCTTGACCAGGTCAAGGTAAGTGTGATCTTTTCGCTACAGTCAAAACATTTTGAAGTAGCATCGCCACCGTCACTGGCCCAACGCCACCGGGTACGGGAGACACAAAGCCCGCTATATCTTTCACTGATTCTAGGTCAACATCCCCCACTATGCCGGCATCCGATTCAGAAGTTCCCGCGTCTATCAGCACTGCCCCATCTTTTATTATTTCACCTGTAATATATTTTCCCTGTCCCATGCCAGAAATTATAACATCAGCATTTTTTATAAGCTCGATTTTGTTTTTAGTTTTACTTGTAATTATTTCAGGATTTAACCCCCGAAATTTTAGTAATGCTGTTACCGGTTTCCCCACTAACATCCCCTGCCCCAAGACAACAATATTTTTATTCTTTAAATCCAAATTGACCGAATCAAGGAGCGCCATGCAGGCCAGCGCCGTCGGAAAACCAATATTAATTTCACCATTATAAAATTTTTCGCTCGCCACCGTTCCCAGACAGTCCACATCCAGATCTGAATCAATAGCATCTAAAACAGCTCGCCCGCCCAAATGCTCTGGCAATGGTAACTGAATTATTATCCCACACATATTTTTTATTTTATTTAAAACTTTTATTTCTTTGACCAATTCTTCAGTAGTAATAGATGACGGAAAGTCCGCATGATGAAAATGTATCCCCACGCGTTCTGCCATCTGCGCCTTCATGCCCACATACTGCACACTGGCTGGATCCGTACCCACCAAGACATCACAAAAGACTGGTTGAAAATTTAGTTTCATCACTTCCACTCTAAGTTCCTCTAATATCTCCTTTTGAATTTTTCTTCCATTAATTATGTTCATAATTAGGTTCTAGGTTCTAGTGACTAGTTTCTAGGGATTTTAATTAATCTAGCCCCTAGCACCTAGCTACTAGCACCTAATTAACTCATGCTCCTAAAAATTCATTCCGCATATCATCTCGATGTGCACTCCTCGCATGCCTCCTCGAGCTCATTAAAATCCCCAAAGCAATAAATTCAGTCAGAAGATGTGAGCCACCGTAACTCATAAATGGTAATGGTATGCCGGTTATCGGCATCAGCCCCAGATTCATGCCGATATTTACGAGTATATGGCTCATGAAGAAAATAGCAACCCCCATGCCAAAAAATATCTCAAAGTTATGTGCACCTAGGGTCGCCGAAGAGAGAATTCTCCAGATCACCGCCCCGTAAAGAAAAAGAACTAGAATTGAACCAACAAAACCCCACTCTTCCGCAAAAGCAGCAAAGATAAAATCTGATTGGGGTTGTGGTAAAAATTTCAATCGCGATTGGGTGCCGAAACCCAGGCCCTTGCCGGTGATCTCGCCTGAACCCACCGCGACGGTAGATTGAAATGCATTATACCCACTACCCCTGATATCGGTGATTGGATTTATAAAATTAAGAATACGGGCTTTTTGGTAGGGCGCAAAAACGAAAAACCAAAGTGAAATAAAAATCAAAATCCCCGTGGTGAAAACTGCAAATAGATGCGTCTTAGAAATCCCAGAAACAAGCACCATACCGAACCATATAAAGAATATAATCATCGCAGAACCAAAATCCGGCTGAAGTAAGACCAAGACCAGTGGTATAAATGCATAGAATAGTGAAATAAAGATATGTTTGACATCTCTGATTTCTACATGGCGACGAGAAAAATATTTAGCCAAAATTAAAATTAAGACAGGCTTCATGATGTCGACCGGCTGATAAGAAAAAAAACCGAAATCAAACCAGCTCTTGGCTCCGTGAGACACATACCCTAAAACAAAAAGCAACAACAATACCAGGCAATTAATAAGATAAAGAAACACCAAGACATCAGTTCGTTTTAAAAAACGAAAATCTATAAAAGAAAAGACAAAAAAAATAACTGCACCAAATAATAGCCAAATGATCTGTTTACCAAAAAAATCTCCGGAATTCTCTACTGGCACAAAATTCTTCATGGTCACCAGACCGAAAAATATTATCGGCAACAAAAACAAAACAAGCACCCAATCTATCCCGCTGGAGATTTTTTTCGCAAAATTTTGTGATAATTCCATTTACTTTAATTTAATTGAAAAAATGTTATATAAAGGGATGATTTCTTTGGTGAAAATTGGTGCCGAAAATGGCTCTGGCCAAGTAAACGAAACATCCTTCGCTCCTTCGGGAGATAGAGAATCCAGATAAGTACGGCTAGAAGAAACAGCATTATGGTTCTCATCATACAAAATCGCAATTACAATTAATTCAGGAATAGTAAAAAAGGAATTGTTTTTGATCGTAGCGGAGAGTGTTGGGCTCGTCATCTCGTCAAGGAGAAGAATATCCGAGACAAATACCTGAAGTTGATTCTTTTTTTCTTGTGAAATCGTTACCCACTTCGGAGTCTGAGTAAATTCAAATGTAGTATAAACAGGAATAGAGTAACCCAGATCCAAAGCCGGTTCAAAAATTGCAAATTTCCCCGCTGGAGGAATAAAAGTACTACCTTCGCGTTTGCCTATGTAAATATTGTCTTTATCCGCAAAATGAAACCTGTAGTTTATTTTATTGACTGCAACATTTTTATTGTGATTCTCTAGATAAGCGACAGCATTGTACCGCCCAGGCAGCACTTGAAAAGATCTAGCCCAGAGCACTGAGACCTCATCTACTTGTGCAATACAAGCTTGAGCACAAGACCCACCGCAGTCCACGCCACTTTCATTGCCATTCTGTTTCCTGTCCGTACAAGTCGGCGCCCTATTCAAGCTCGGACGAATAATCAAAAACCCGAAAACTAAAACAAACGCAATGAGAACAAAAACATAAACCATCTGCCTTTTTAAAGCCCAAGTCATGAAAAATATTATAGCACAAAAATAAAAAACCCGTTCGTTAAACGAGAGCAAATTTCCTATTGAATACATTGTTCTGGCGCCTAGCTACTTTGTCACAGTCAAAGTCTACTGACTTTGCTCGCGACCCCGCCTCAGCACCAACGCGCTTCCGGTCTTGCGAAGCTCCGCTTTTCACCATTCAGACTATCATCGGATAAAATTAAATACTTTGTGTTGGCGACTACCTACTTTTGCCATGAAGACTATCATCGGCTCTGTAACGCTTAACTTCTCTGTTCGGAATGGGAAGAGGTGTGACCGCTACGATAAGTCACCAACACAAAACATTTAATGCTTAACTTCTCTGTTCGGAATGGGTGAAGAATGGGATGGGACCCATTCTGCAAGACCTTGAGCACTGAAAGTGCGAAAGGTGTACAGCTCCTGTAAGGAGGAGATGTGCCCAAACAAAGCACCAGAACATTGTACTCGAAAATACGAAGCAAATTAATATTTTATTAGTCGCGTAGGACCCACCCGTACTCGGGAAGGGTAAAGCGCGAATAAAATTTTAATTTGCGTAGTTTTTATTTCATGTGGTTCCCAAATTTCTTAACAGGAATCGAAACATTAGTACTTCTCAGCTGAACGCATTACTGCGCTTACACTTAAAGCCTATCAACCTGATCATCTCTCAGGGTTCTTAACGATTCCTAATCTTGAAGCTGGCTTCCCTCTTAGATGCTTTCAGAGGTTATCCATTCCCGACATAGCTACCGAGCAGTGCCCTTGGCAGGACAGCTCGTACACCAGAGGTCAGTTCACTCCGGTCCTCTCGTCGCGTGATTAAACACAATTTTAAAACGTGTGTAAAATCCTCCCCTATTTCTAGGAGTGCAGACTATATCTTCACCTTTCTCGATATGAGTTAAGGTGTTGGCGTATTACAAGCATAAGCCTGTTTCTCAAAAAAACTTTTGAAAGAAACTTTCCAGCATTATGCAAGTCCGTCTTGATTTAAAAAATCAAGAACAAGTCGTTACGGGGTCAAACCTAAAATTTTACGCAATTCACTTTTTGTTTTCTTCTTTTTAGTAACATAGTTTTCACTTTGAATTACTAGCATGATATCAACAAGTTTAGATAATTGCTTTTTTGTTAGCTTTTTAAACTTAGTACTAGATAATGCTTCGCACGCTTTTAAAAGCGCGTGAGCTTGAAGTTTTTTGAATCGAATATATGGTAATAAATTTTTAAGAATTTCTCTTATTTGTTCATATCCATTTATCCGCAGTTCGGTCATTCCGTCATTTCTGTTGGAAATATAGCCGATACCCAAAACTTCTTGTATCCAGTATAAAGTCTTTTTGTGCCGTGTATCCTGATAAAAACAAATTGTAGCCATTAAACGAATTGCTCGTTTGCTATCGCTTCGGCGTTTCAGCTGAAGCATTAGGCTACCATCGCCATCAAGAAAACCGGCAATATATGCTAACTCAATTTTTTTAGATCGACTTCCCACGGTATTATCTTATCATATTTCTGGTCCTCAAGCGAATCATAATATCAAGGATCGAATGATAGTATAATTCTAAAACTAGAAACATTAATGAAGACTTCACCGTTATTAGCCACTTTTTCATCACAAATTTCTTCGTGAAGTAGCAAAGCCCTAAAGGGCCTACTAGGAGCAAATCTTCTCAAGAATCAACGAGTGCAGTAGATAGGAGACCAACCTGTCTCACGCATCTACATGCTAGGCTTTAGGCACTAGGCCTTAGGCTTTAGCAATTTCCATTATTACTAATGGGATTGGACTGTGACTTTAACTAGGCTCTAGGCTTTTAGGCCATAGGCATTAGTTATCTAACATTCAGTCTCTACGGGTGAGTTTTGAAAAAACTCATGGTGAGTATTTTCGAACCACTCTTCCCTCGGCGTTGTCCTCGCGTGAGCTTTAGCTTTTACGCGATAGGATTTCTCCGATATAAGTTAGCTTCTCTTTATATATTTCTATACAAAGCCGCCGTGATCCCGTGATCGCAATACGATTTTACGGGATGGTTAATTTCGATTAAAACAGTAGTTCACTTTCGTTCACTATTCCTCTGAGGGTTCAAACTGTCTCGAAGACAAGGCTTTAGCTGTTAGGCTTTAGGCTCTAGCAGAATTAAATGCTAATGCCTAGCGCCTAAGAACCTAGTGCCTATCTCTTCAAAACGGTCTGAACCCAGCTCGCGTACCTTTTTAATTGGCGAACAGCCAAACGCTTGGCAGCTTCTCCACCGCCGCGCTAAGGTGAGCCGACATCGAGGTGCCGAACTCCGCCGTCGATATGAACTCTTGGGCGGAACTAGCCTGTTATCCCTAGAGTAGCTTTTATCCGTTAATCTCCCCCCGCATCTAATGCGAAAGGTCGGTTCACTATGTTCTGCTTTCGCACCTGCTTGGGATGTACCCCTTACAGTCAAGCACTCTTGTGCCATTACACTATCGGCACGGTTTCCATTCGCGCCTAGAGTACCTTTAAACCCCTCCTTTACTTTTTAGGAGGGTACAGCCCCAGTAAAACTATCCACCATATACTGTCTCAATGCGTTTTTGCCACATTGGTTAGAACATGCCTTCGAAAAGAATGGTATTTCACTGACGAGTAGAATTCAACCGAAATCAAATCCATCAGACCTCTCCCATCTATGCTACGCAGTTAAAAAACATGCTCAATATAAAGTTATAGTAAAGCTTCTAGGGTCTTTTCGTCTAACTGCACTTAACCGGCATCTTCACCGGTATTGTATTTTCACCGAGCTGGTCCCCGAGACAGTTTTCCAGTCATTACACCATTCGTGCGCGTCGGAACTTACCCGACAAGGTATTTCGCTCTTCTATACCTAAGAAGGACTCTATCTTCATCCTGAGATTTTTTGCAAAATTTTAGGACGCTTGACGCTGGTCTCTCGTTAGCCAAGTTTTGACTGTCTGTACATTACTGCACAGCAGGTAGCATTCGAATCGTCTAATAATTTTTTAATTTAATTGTTTACCTTTTTCTTAACGGTCCCAGTCATTCCACGCGCAACTTGCGTTATGCGCAGAACCTTAGGACCGTTATAGTTACGGCCGACATTCACCAGGGCTTATATAGCTCACCATCTCATCTTGCGACAAAACAACGGCCATATTTGACCTTCTGGCATTGGTCAGGTGTCACCCCCTATACATCCTCTTGCGAGTTCGCAGGGAGCTGTGTTTTTGGTAAACAGTTGCCAGAAAAACTTTCGCTGCGCCCCGTGCATCACGCTACGCGCGATGCAGGCAGTAGGCCTTAGGCGCTAGGCATTAGCAAAAATGCAATTCGCATTCGCTAGAGCCTAAAGCCTAGTTTCCTAGAGCCTGCATCACATGCAATGTGATGCACGGGGAAGCCTTATCCCGAAGTTACGGCTGCTTTTTTGCCGAGTTCCTTGGGGACCACTCACTCGTTCGTCTTGGTCTAATCGACCTGATCACCTGTGTCGGTTTGCGGTACGGATTCTATATTCATAAGTTTAGAGAATTTTCTTGGAAGCGCGCTTTGTATCATTGCCCTAGGCCGTAGCCTAAAACTTTTCATTTACCTTGGATTCACTATTAAAAGTAGCGTGCGGATTTTCCTACACATCATCCTAAATAAACAAACTTCAAATCCAATAATGAGCGATACATACTGCACTCCGTCCTCCCATCACAAAATACAAAAGTACTGGAATATTAACCAGATGTCCATCGAGTACGGCTTTCGCCATTCCCTTAGGCCCGACTAACCCTTGGCTGATTGACATTACCAAGGAAACCTTGATCTTTCGACGTGACGCGTTCTCAGCGTCATTGCGGTTACTTGTGCCAACATTCTTGCTTCCAAACGCTCCAGAGTCTCTCACGAGTACTCCTTCACTGCAGATTGGAACACTCTCCTACCACGCGATTTTCTCGAAAGAAAATCGCATCCTCAAATTCGGTAATATACTTAGCCCCAATTATTTTCGACGCAAAATCTCTAGATGAGTGAGCTGTTACGCTATCTTTAAAGGATGGCTGCTTCTAAGCCAACCTCCTCATTGTTTGAGAAATCTCACCTTCTTGTCTTACACTTAGTATATATTTAGGGACCTTATTTTGAGATCCGGGCTGTTTCCCTTTTCACCAATGGAGCTTCGCCCCCACGGTGTAACTGCCAAGTTATGGCCTCTCGTATTCGGAGTTTGATAAGTTTCGCGAGATTGCTCCCTGTCGAAACTTTCCAGTGCTCTACCCCGAGAGGTAACACTTGACGCTAGCCCTAAAGCTATTTCGGAGAGAACCAGCTATTACCAGGTTCGATTAGCTTTTCACTCCTTACCACAAGTCATCCGAAGACGTTGTACGATCTACCGGTTCGGTCCTCCATAGGTCTTTCGACCTACTTCAACCTGCTCATGGCAAGCTCACCTGGCTTCGGGTCTTATGCATGTTACCAATTACGCGCTATTAACACTCGGTTTCCCTATGGCTGCGTGGTTTTAGCCCACTTAGCCAGCAACATGAATAAACTCGTTGGCTCATTCTTCAATAGGCACGCTGTCGCAGATATAAATACCTGCTCCAACTCCTTGTAGACATACGGTTTCAGGTCTATTTCACCGCCCTAATCGGGCTGCTTTTCACCTTTCCCTCACGGTACTAGTTCACTATCGATCTTTAAGAGTATTTAGCCTTAGCGGTTAGTTCCGCTAGATTCCCCCCGGCCATTTGTGTCCTGGGGTACTCAAGAATAACAATAAAAGAGATAAAATATTTTCGCTCACAGGACTATCACCCTCTATGGTGTCGCTTTCCAGCAACTTAAGCTAATATTTTATTTTTTGACTCTTCTCTAATTAAATAAAAATTGTCATCTTACAACCCCGAAGCATCACGCTGCGCGCGATGCCAGGCATTAGGCCTTAGACGCTAGGCATTAGCAAAAATGCAATTCGCATTCGCTAGAGCCTAAAGCCTAGTTTCCTAGAGCCTGCATCACATGCAATGTGATGCTTCGGTTTGGGCTTCTTCCTTTTCGCTCGCCGCTACTTGGGAAATACATATTTGTTTCTACTCCTCCTGGTACTGAGATGTTTCACTTCCCAGGGTATGCTCTTTTATCATAAAGATAAAAATTATCTTGGTTTACAAGATAGGGTTTCCCCATTCGGAAATCTCCGGATCAAAGGTTGCTTTGCACCTCCCCGAAGCTTATCGCAGCAACGCCACGTCCTTCATCGCCTCTTAAAGTCAAGGCATCCACCGTACGCCCTTAAATTTCCTGTTAAGAAATTTGAAAACCACAAATCCTGACATTACATCAGGACAAAACAAAGCCGAAATTAACTTTCGTAAAATATCTTTCACGACCGCTCGCTACTTGAATATTTTTTTCGACTTTTTCTTATCTCCTAAAAAGACCCCAACAGACAAATTGCCTGTTAGAAAATAGGGATAAGAATTAAGTTTTCAAAGTGTCATTCGGTCTGATTTATTTCACCCCTCGCTTTTGCTCGGGATCCTCGATTTTAATGAATCAAAATCGGGACAAAAAAACCGCCTTTTAGGCGGCTCTCCCAGACAAAAGAAAAGTCTGTTAGGGCCGGCCTTTTAAACTGTTTCTTATGATATTCATACTGATAAATAGATACTATCCTAAAGCAAAAAAGATGTCAACCAGTATAATCTGGGGACATCTTTTTTGTATTTCGTCTTGTTTAAAAAATTAAATTTCAACCATTATTTTTCATGCCTGCTTTTCTTTGCAAGCATTACTAAAAGTATAATTGCTATAGCCAATAGGGCACCGAGTATATACATATTTATCATAAAGTTTATATCCATAAATTAATTATTAATATTTTTGATTAATAACATAAATCGACCAAAAGACAATTGACAAAATAAGCCCTGCAAGTACAGCAAAATAATTTACTGTATCCCCCATCAAACTTGTAAGAAAAACTGAGGCGAAGAAGATCTGTCCAAGATCTTTACTTATTTCCCCTAAAGCTTTTGGATTTATAAAAATATTCTTCGTATCCATATTTGTATAATAGCATAAAACAGCCACAACACAAAAAAGATGCCATCTGGCATCTTTTTTGGCTAAACCTGTATTTAAAAAGTTTAATTTACCCCTTGTGAGACATTTCTTCCCCAAGCTTTGAGAAAAACCTGGAAGCATGGTCTTTCGCACCCAAGCCAAAAGCCAAAGCACCACCGAGAGCAAGCATTGCAATAATTCCAGTAAACAGAACACTCATGTAGTATTCCGCGACTCCGAGTTGCCCCAAGGCAATAATGAAAGCAAACACCCAGACAGCATACTTGGCAACAGCGCCGAGCATATTTGCTGATGTTAGGTTCATAGTTTTTGCGGAAGCTGAAACTGCTTTTGAAAGACCTTCGGAAACAATTGTAGCAATAATAAGAACAAGAGCGGCTACTACAACTCTAGGCAGGAACCCAAGCACATCATCTTTTAGGAAAGACGCAATTGAATCCAAGCCGACTAAGTTAAGTGAAGGAAGAAGGAAAACAATAATCACAAACCACTTTACTACTTGCCCGACAAAATATCCGGTATCAAGAGTCATCCCCGCTTTTCTAAATAAATTATCCACTCCGATAGAAGTGAAGAGTTTGTCTATTTTAAGAGCGCTGAAAACCTGTTCCAATGCTCTAGCGACGATATTACCTAATGCCCAACCAACTGCAAAGAATACAACCGCCACGATAAGCCTCGGAGCGAATTGTATCAAACCCCACCATAAATCTTGAAGCGACGCATTAAAAACATCACCCCATGTCATCCAAATATTATTCATATGATTTTGCAAATCACATCGCGTAAGTGATTCTGTGAATCATGTCGTATTCTCCTTTAAAATACGACGGCGCGATGCAAATTATTTAATAAAAAACTTTTAAGTTTCGACCTCGTAAAGTTCTAATTTATATTATAACAAATAATAACTATTTTTTAAGGCGTGCGAATAGACTGTGTGGATAACTCGCACACTTATTGCAAAGATGCTCCAAAGGAGCGTTATTTTATAACTTCTTTGCGATAAGTGTGGGGGATAACTCGCACACTTACTTTGGTAATACGCCAAAGGCGCGTAGTAACCTACTTTGCCAAAGTAAGTGTGCGAGATAACTCTTTTGCCTGCAAAAGAATTTCATGAGGATAGTCTAGAATATCTCGAATAAGTTTATCGTACATACTAAGTCGATAAATAAATTCTTTGGTTTCAAAAACGGCGTAAACAAGCTCCGCGCCGATTTCGGCTTCCAGCCTACGAACCCCGTCCTCGATCTTCCCTCGTTTCATTCTATCTCCGACTATAAGCAAATCCACCCGGCTATTATTATTTTTAATGAAAACACCGGAAGCTATGACGAGTTTCACTCTTCCAACTTTTCTAAAATAATCCAGCAATTTTTCTTTGTTTAAATTATCAGACCTCACTAAAAGGTCTTCAAATTCCCCCGCATATTTAAAAGAAGAATCGAAAAACCACTCAAGAGGAGTCCTGAGACGCTTTTTAATAAAATTAACAGAGGCCAACACTCGAAGCTCTCTTTGAACTACATCCGATCTGACTCGACTCCGTTTTATGATATCTTTAGTTTTAAAACTCTTACTCTTATTCAGTAAAAATAATCTCATTATTTTTACTCTTGCTTCGTTGCCCAATATTTTCCCCAGAATTTCCATCTTCGTATTCTAGTACTTTCCAAATAAAAAACAAGGGGAAAATTTAATTAGATATTATATTAAAATAACTATCACTGGAGTCACAAATATCTGTGCCAGACCGACAAACTTGCATCGTGTATGCACCACTTGCGATGTCAAAATTCGAAGAACAGAGACTATTGGCAGTACAATTTGGAATCACCCAATCATATGAAAAACCGTAAACACCTTTCCCTACAGTGCGTAATTCACCACCAGAACAAACATCCCCGCTACAGGTTGGCTTCGAGTACAAAGAAATATCATAAGAAAAACCTGCCCAAGTACAATAAGATCCGGAAGGACAAGTTGCGCCTTCTTTGTCTTGCCATTTTATCGTCTGTGTTGTCCCTTTTGTCCATATTTCTCCACCATTTGGTCTGGAAACGGTGACAGAGTTTGTGGGAATAGGAGGATTAGTCGAATCTCCCACATTCACACTCAAGCTTGTCTGCGCAGTTCCACTATTTGAAAAACACGGAGCTTGAATACATCGTATCGTATTTTCACTTGTGACAGTAAAGACAGGTTTGTATGTGCCTGCTTGTGAGTAACTATGAGTAAAAGTTACAGACTGTGTGCCCAATGCTGCGCCAATGTTATTTGCTGAATATGCTCTAACAGATTCATCTCCCCAAACAACAGCATAAGCAAGATTACCACCATCTCTACTAGAAGCCTGAACAGTCCAAGTCCCTTGCTCATTAACCTTTAATGTTTGCGGTCCAGAAACTCCACTGATAACTACTGAAGACTTACTGTATATTGGTTTCTCTGGACAAGAGTGACTAACATTTCCATTTATATCTATTAACAAAGGACATGGAACTGGGGGTTGAACTACAACACCACCCGTACCAACGATCTCGTTATCATCTCTAAAATCTTTTACAGCTCGGGCTGTTATTCTTCCATATTTGCCATCAATCTTTCCAAAATAATAACTTTCATCTTTTAAAAATTGCTGAAGAGACTTTACATCCTCTCCTATCATGCCAACTTTAAAAGTACTTTTAAATAAAGAATTAAACTTCGCCACAACCACAGAATCACTATCGGTATAAGTATTTTCCCCACAAGCTTGACCAGTAACAGGACTAAATAAATAACCTTTTTGACACCCGACAACATTAACTGGATTAACACAGAGTTTTCCTGTGGTAACACTATATGGTCCACCCTTATTACAACCCGCATCATAACCTGGTTCATTATATGGGCCAGTTGCACCAACAGAATTAACATTAAAAGTAAATAAGCCTAAAACAAAGACAAAAGTAAATAAAAACAATACATATTTTTTCATGGTGAGATTATATCATATTTAACTTAAATTTACCAATCTAATGCTGATAAAAACCTCTTGCTTCAGAATCCGGTAACATAATCAAATTCACACCTTTTTGTTTGCAAAGCTCTGCAACTTCCTCGTCTTTCACCGAACCACTGGTGGAGAAAATAGTTTTTATTCCTCGATCGATTAAAACCTGTGGCGCATCGGGAAAAGGAAAGAAGCTGTCGCTGTAGGCTGTGGCGTTTTCTAAATCTGCTTTTTCTGTTTTTGGATCAACAAATTTGGCTGCATCGTCAGCGCGAAAGATAGCGAGCTTCGCAGCGCCGACTCGGTCCTGCTGTCCGACGCCGTTACCATACAGCCTGCCCTCTTTAACTAAGGTTATCGTATTACTATTTGAGGTACAACCAACCGCCCAAGCCAAGATAATATCCCTTAGTGCTCCCTCTCCCCCTGCCAAGGGGGAGATTAAGAGGGGGTCGAATTCTGGCACGAAAGTATAATTCGGCTGAGTCAAAAATCCGCCCCGCACATATCTAAACCTGCTCGCAAAATCCAGAGAATTACTTCCAGCTTTTTCTATCGCGGGGTTTACTAAAATTCTGCATTTACCTTTCTTGCGAGCAAGTATTTCAATGGCTTCAGGAGAAAATGACGGCGCAGCGACAATGTCGAGTAGACGCCGCACACCTTCCGGAGAAAATTTGTGAATTAATTCGTCGGCAATTTTTTCATCTACCGGAAAGTTCAGCATGACTGAACCGCCAAAAATCGCCCGCAGGTCACCTTGGAGCATTTTATCAACTGCTTCTTGCCAAAGTCCGACTTTGGCAATGCCTGCTCCGCAAGCATTGCCATGTTTGGCACCGATAGCCACAAAAGGTATCTCAGAAAAATTTTTTTCGAACCCAGCTCCAATATGGGTCATAGTTTGGATCATGCGATCTACATCGCAAATATTGTTGTAAGAAAGTGGACTGCCGGCAACGAGTTTCCAACTAGCAATTGCAAGACTGTCAGGTGACCCAGAATCCGGGTGTCCAACACCTGATACGAATAGACTTGCTGGCTTCTGGTAAGCATTTTCGCCATAGGCACATTCGATTTTTTTCTCTCCCAAAAGACCCTCATATGTCCCCTCACTATGATATTTACCAGAGAGCAGACAATATTTTGAAATAATTATTTCAGTTTTAGCAGCGAGACTGTTTAAAAATTCATCCTTATTTTCTTCTCCATTTTTTAGCCAATTAATAACTTTTTCTCTGTCATCAAAATCGCAAACTGTGATTCTCCTCCCTTTGGCGCTCGAACGCAGAAGCGCTACCCCACCCATGTCGGTTTTTTCTATTACAGATTCTCTGGTCGCGTCTTTTTTATTTATTTCTTCTTCTAATGGATACAAATCCACGCACACCAAATCAATCCACGGAATTTCATATTTTTCTAGTTCAGCTAAATGCTCTCTTGTATCGAGAGCCAAAAGTCCTCCATTAATTTTTGGGTGAAGAGTCAGAACCCGGTGACTTAAAATAGGTGGCATCCCCGTAATTTCCGCAACATCGGTCACAGGGATCCCAGCGTCAGATAAATGTTTAGCAGTACCGCCAGAAGAAATTATTTTCCAACCCAAAGCTACCAAACTTTTTGCAAAGTCTGTGATGCCTTCTTTATTATAAACAGAGATTAGGGCAGTTTTCATTGCTACATTATATCAAAACTTCGTCGTGGGCGTACTTTTTAGAAGGCCTTTCGTAGCGCGACGGCGCGAGAAGTTCGCTGGCACAGCAGTGCCAGATAGATTGCCTAATAAAAAGTATGCCGAGAAAGAAGTTTTATTTAAGCTCAATTTTCCCTCCTTGCCCTTCGCATAAATGCTCAGGACTTACGGAAAGATAGAATTATTTCAATTCTATCTTTCCTCCAGCCTCTTCAATCTTTTTCTTCAAGTCATTCGCTTCTTCTTTCTTCATACCTTCTTTTAAAGTTGAAGGCGCGGCATCTACTAAGTCTTTAGCGTCTTTTAGACCAAGACCCAAGACTTCTTTGACTACTTTCATCACAGCAATTTTTTGCTCACCAGCTGACGCAAGCACTACCGTGTATGTACTCTGCTCTTCGGCAGCCGGCGCGCCAGAAGCACCACCCGATCCTGCGACCGCAACAGCTTGGGCAGAAACTCCAAATTTTTCTTCAATAGCTTTAACAACTTCATTTAATTCTAAAGTTGTCGCCTTATCTAACCATTCCAATAATGTATCTTTATTCATGTTAATTTAGGTTCTAGTTGCTAGGTTGTAGCTTCTAGTATTAATTTTATAATTTCTTTTCACTAGACCCTAGAAACTAGGCACTAGCACCTTTCTTCTTCGCTACCTCACTCACTGCAAGAGCAAATCTCTGCATAGGACTCTTGAACAGCCATGCCAATTTCGAAAGCAAGACTTCCTTGCTTGGTATTGTTGCAATCTCCATCATATATGCTGCATTTACAAATTTTCCTTCAAAAATTCCACCTAAAATATTTAAGAGGCCTTTATGGGTTTTTTGAAAATTATAAATTTCTCTAGGAGAAGCAGTAGCATCCTTAGAATACGCGATAGAAACTTCTCCACCTAGCTCTGGTATCTCTCCTTCTGCTTTTAGAGCGAGCGCGCGCTTGAGTAATGTTTTTCTAGAAACTTTATAGTTCACCCCTTGTTCTCGAAGATCACTGCGAAGTTTTGTCTCATCACTCACTTTCATGCCATGGAAATTCAAAAATACGAGAGACTTTGATTCCTTGATTGCTTCTTCGAGCTCCTTGATCATTTCCTCCTTTTTTGATTTTAACAACATAGGCTTTAGGCTTTAGGCTTTAGCATTTTTGCTAGTGCCTAGGGCCTGTATTAAATTAAAAAACGGCTTTCGCCGCAAATGCAAATATCGACCCACTAAACAGGATTTATCCTTAAATTTTATAGTCACTTTCGCTTCTTAAAATTTAGGACCTGTCTTCTTTGCGGTAAGAATACCATAGCATGATCTTTACATTGGGGCAAGCCTGGCTTACTTGAGAACCGGGTTTGCTGTGGGTAGATTAGAATCTTTCTTTTGATCAAAATACCCAACGATCATTACTCCAACTAGACCAAAAGCTATTATTCCCACAAAAATAATCAATGTTTTAAAAAAATGTTTTGTTATCATAATTAGTAACCTCCATTAATCAACAATACAATTAATAAAACCACCAGAACAATAACCCATGAATGCCAAATATCCCAGTGCGCATATATGTTTCTCTTCTTTAGAAAATCAGCAAGTCTTTCAGTCCCTTCCATTAAAAGGTAAAACGGTAGTATGGCTATCAAATACCAGATTTTAAAAATAACTTCCATATGTTTTATTGTACCATTAATAACAAAAACAAGTAAAAACAACAAAAACCCTCCTTAGACAGTTTACTTAGGGAGGGTTTTGTTGTCTCTAGAACTAGTTTACTAGATTTCTATTGCGCAGCTTGTGCGTTCATTTTGACCTTTGTTTTTGGACCGATGAGACCGTCAGCTACTAGACCGTTATCCTTTTGCCATTTCTTTATCACAGCAATTGTCTTTGGACCTAGTTTACCATCTACTACTAAACCAAGATTTAATTTAGCATTCAAGAATCTTTGTAATTCTTTCACTCCTTCGCCTTTGCTACCATTCTTTAGTGTTGTAGTACCAAAATTATACCATTTTGCTGATGGAGAAGCAGGTGTCGCTGGAGTAGCTGCGTTACAATTTCTGCCGGTTGAAGGACTGAATTTAAATCCAGGCAAACAATCGGTTGAGGGTGTAGTGTTAGCTGGAACAGCTGGAATAACTTTTTTAATGTTTCCTCCTCCACCACCACCGCCGCCGCCTCCAGAACCAGAAGGAGGCGTACATTCACTACTATAAGCCGAGAGAGTTATAGTTTCTCCACTCACTCCGCCATAGATAGCAACAGTTTTCAAAAAGGCAGAACTACAGCTTTGAACAACATCTGCACTAGTTGCCCCAGAAACAACCAAGTCTCTACTAGCAGAAGTAATAGTAAAAGTACTTCCACTTGGAACAACTACATCAATGCCACCAGTGTTTACCACTAAGCTTGTTGCCGCTGAACCTGCAAGAATTGTTAAGTTAACATCAGGAGAAGAAAGATCCACAGTTTGATCAGCCGTCCAGTTAAGAGCAGCAGCATTTGCTTGGCTCACTACCCCCAAAACAAGAAGCATAGTCAGAACAAATAACCCTAATTTAGATTTATTAATCATTTTGTTTTTAAGATTTATTAGTACAGAATTCGACCCTAAAAAAGTCCTTTCTAAATTCTGTAAGTGTTAATAATGTTTAACTTAAAGAAACAAAATAATTAACCTGAACAAGCAAAGGAAGCTGCAGTCTTGGTATTTGCTTGGAAGAACCAAGTAGTACCATCTGACCAGAATTCATACACATCTCCTATGTTCTCGTTGTCTGCCTCAATTGTAACAACATCTGCAGCATCACAATCAATAGGAGCAGCACCGCCCGCATCACCTGAACCCTCTAATACATCAGATGTAGCTGGAGTAATAGTAGCATCAGTTGTAATAGATCCTGCAACTAAAGTGTAGTGTAAACCAGCTGCTACAGCCGGAAGTACAATAACAGGAGCTGTTGCCATTGTTACAAGACTACCAGACTGAGAAGCAAGTAATGTTGTAGAACCAGTAACAGCAACAACTGGCAATCTTTGACCATAAATAGTCACAGCTGAAGTAGTAGTCGCAGCACCAATAGTTACAACATGTGCAGCGGCACCTGTCGCAATGTTAACAGTCTTAACAGCAGCACCTGTGCCGATGTTGATAGTTTGTGCACCAGTAGATGTACCGATACTTATTGCTCCAGTACCAGCTGTACCACCGATAGCTAGAGTACCAGTAGTCTGACCAGCAAACATTGTAGTGTTAGCTGTTGTAGTGTTGTCATACAAAGAGTTTGTACCTGTTGTAACAGTACCATTTACAACTGTGTTACCAGTTGCAGCAGCATTACCAACAGTAAACACACCAGTAGTAATAGCCGTACCAATGTTTATAGCACCAGTTGTAGTGGTGGTAAACAAGTTACCAGCAGAACCCACAGCAGTAGTAACAGTGAGTGCACCATCACTTGCTGCTGTCAAATCACCTAGAGTAAGAGCCGCATCTACAGAACCCACCCCCGCACCTAAAACAAGAGCCAAAACCAAAAAACCAAATCCTAAACTTTGAAATATTTTTTTCATTTTAAAATTAATTATTAATTGTTTAAACTTATTTATAATAAAGACCTGAAAACTTTGAGAAAACAAAAACCATCTAGACTAAATAAAATCTCGACCATTTTATTTATCACTAGAAATAATTATACCACTTTTATTTTATGGTGTAATAAAAATGTGGATAACTCCCAATTTTTTATTTAACTTGTTCTGCTAATTTTTTTGCAATAGCACTCAGAGAACTTAGTGGTCCATAAAAGACAACATTCTTTTTTATTAGATATAGGACTTCTGGAGCCCAAAGCGCATCCTTTATGGGTTGAAGTTGAAAATTATTCTTGTTTGGATCGGTCGCGTCTTTGGTAACTTGTAAAATATACGCATCATCAAGTCTGAAATCAGGAAAAGTATCGAGTTTTCCTATATACACCTCTCCTGTTGTTAGATAAACTATAGAATAATCATCTTTATTAATGCCTAAATTCTTTCCAAATAAGCTCACTGTAAATCCAACAACCAAAACTACCACTACAATAACTAAAATTTTTACTTTATTTTTTGACATATGATTCTTGCAAATTAAATAATAATTAAAATACTATAGTTCTATTCTATCATAAAAATAAATATAAAAAACACAAACAAAAAACCACCCCGAAGGGTGGTTTTTTGAATACTTTTTAAGGTGTATCAGCCAGTTTGACTCAATAGTCAGAAATTTATAGCACCTAAACTATACTAAAAAGTATTAGTTCTGGTTCAAGTAAAGATCTGGTGACTTGAAGTCGCCGAGGTCAAAGGTATATGAAAGAGTACCAGTGACATCAGTAAGTGCATACACTATATCAGCTAGCTGCATACTAACAGTAGCATCAGCTGAAGGTGTTAACACAACAGTAACAGTAAATCTTTCCGTATCATCCTCTGCTACCAAGAACCTAGCATCAGCATTCGCTGTACCAGTCAAAGTAGCACCAGTAGGTGAAGTGATAGTAGCCGCATTGAGAACTGGAGTTCCCGCAGTAGCGTTAACAGTCAAGTCAAGGATAGTACCACCTCCAGTTAATGCAGGAGAAGTACCATCAATGTAAACTGCTCCATCAAATGCAGTAACATCAAATGTAACTGCGAATGTACCTTGGTCATCATCAGTTGCGACAGTTAGATCAGCTGCGTGAGATAGAACCGCTGTGCTACTTATGTATTTAAGCGCAAAGCCTACATCACGAACTGTAGATGCATCGCTGGCAGCTGTACCAGTCTTGTCTGCATCTGCAAGGTTTTCACCTGTTTCGTCTTCAGCGTCAAATGTTGCAAGATCTGTTTCAGTTTCACCAAAAGTAGCTTGGATAGTATCGTTAAGATCAAGCGCTCCAGAGAGAGCTACGAACTTAGCCTTTACTACAAAGTTAACCTTATCACCTGCATTAATATCGAAGTCTAGGTCATCGAATACGACAACTTCAGTACTTCCATTAGCATCTGTGGTAAGTAATGTCTCTGAACCAATTTCAACTCCATCAGCAAAAAGGCGAAGGGTAGTTATAAGATCATCTGGATCGTCACCAGTTGTTTCAGTTGAAGTAAGAGTAACTGGGAGCGAATCGATGTTCACATCTGAGTCACCTTCTACTTCTATGTCAAAAGCAAGAATTGGAACATTGTCAGTGGTGTCAGTTGCGTCAACATTAATAAGGTGCGCATCATTGACTAACTCATTGGCAGATCCAGATTCTGTAATTTTAACTTCAGTGTCTTGTGATGTTGCAAAAGATTCAAATGAGAATGTTGTTGCAGCAACTGTTGGGTCTTCAGAAGTTGAAGCTCCTGTAGCATCAACGAAACGGACAGAAGTAAAGTCAACAGTCCATGTATCAGTAGCATCTGCAGAATCAAGATTTGATACTCCAGAAATAGCTACATATAAGGACTCTGTATCTCCTGAACCGATCATTGCACCGTTCAAAGACACAGTCCTTGTCCAGTTGTTGTCATCATTGAACTCATCTGCATCTACAGTAGCTACTTTTTTACTACCAAGCCATACAGATACCTCACTTGCGTAGTTGTCAAAGTCACTTCCTGCTGTTCCCTCGTCAAATACGAGTCTAACTGCAGTAATGTTAAGGTCTGAACTATCACCATTTTCGATTTCAAGACCAGCAACTTTAACATCTTCTCCGTCTTCACCTACTTCTTCATTAGATAGACCTGAAGCAAGATCGTACGAATCAACTGAACCAGCTCCACCAGTCAAAGAACCGTTGTTTGAAGAAGATCCACCTGAACATGACATACCTGTTGTTGGACTGTATCCAGAAGTTGAAGAACAACCAGCTGGAAGATTCGTAGAAACTGCGCATGACATACCTGTTGTAGTACTGTATCCAGCGTTTGAAGTACAACCTGAAGGGAAGTTTCCTCCCATTCCTGAATTATTTGCTAACCAGACAGCTCGTGACATAGGACCGAATACTCCATCGGCTACTAGTCCTGAGTTCCTCTGGAAAGACATGACAGCAGCTTTAGTCATAGGACCAAAGTTACCATCTGCTGTTAGGCCACCCAATGCTGTTTGAAGACAAACAACTTCAGCGCCCGTAGAACCCATTCTTAATGTACTATTTATTGAACAGTCAGCAGAAGCTGTTTGCACAGCAACCAATCCGAATGTTGCGAGTACAGCTACTGCCAACACAGCGATGGCAAAGAACTTTACTCCTTTCAAATTTAATATGTTACTCATAATATTTTCTAATATTCTACGCCATTAATAAGTTTCGACAAAACTAAAAGCGTATTTTTCCTATCACTATTTCACCCGCCAATAAATTAATAATAAATAATAATGTAGCGGATAAAAAATAATGAACAGAGTTAAACTTAACACTGAAAACAAAACTATTTTATCCTTCGAGAAATTCTCTCAGGACTATTCAGTTTTCAATGGGCGTTTATTTTCACAGATTTTCACTTGAGATTTTTTCGACGAAATCGCAAACGAAAACGAAGTGGAAACAAACATAACTTTTGTGAATAAACAAAACACAAAATGTGCTCTGAATATACACAAGAGTATTATAATATAACTGCGCAAAATAGAGCAATTATATTATGTGGATAACTTGAGCAGGTATTAGGCTTCTAGACGCTAGGCCTTAGCGAAATACAGTCAAAAATCCATATATATAGAATATCACGAAACGAGATAAAGAGCAACTAATTGGAGGTCTGGTTTGTTTAAAAGCTAATGCCTAACGCCTAGCTGCCTAGAGCCTATTTATTTAACGAAATACTTACTCCAGCGTTTTTCCCCAGTTTTATAAAGGACACCATCTTTAACCATAGCTATCAACTCTCTTTGAAGAGTTTTTTCACTGCACAAGACGAGTACTTTGAGCCCCAGTCTATCAAAAAAATCTTTTGCCGATTTTTTTATCTCAGTTATAGTAAGACCATTATTATTTGAATAATTTCTTATAACCTTTATTATTTCCTCTCGTCTCTTGTTTTTTAAAATATTAAAGTCATCTTTTTTATCGGACACAAAAGAAGTCTTATCGGACACTTCTATTCCTCTCAATGCTTTCATTAGGGTACTCCCCTTCTGAACACCAATTCTAGTTAGAATTTTATGTTCGACAATAGGTTCATTCTGCTCCACAAAAATTGGTTTTGTTTTTTCAGGAGAAGCTTTTTGAAAAATTGATTCTTCTAAGTTTGGCTGGGAATGGAGAAAAAAGTCCCCAAGTAATTTAGGTTTCATATCTACATACTCTTGTATCGATTCCTTTAATTTAAGAAATTCTTGCTTTAAGATCGCGCAATTCATTTCCGAAACAAGATTCATAGCTGAAGCAATATTTAAAAAAGAGACAGCTTCAGAAATTTTACTAACTGCATCTGTTGGATTAGAATGCATGTCTGATATAATCTCTGTACCCAAAATTCTTAATTTATTTCTAATTGGTTCATTCTTATCTATCATGTCTGTAACCATATACACTGCCGTAACAAGCTTATTTGTCTTTGTATAAGACACACTAACTGAGATATTTTGAATGCCTACCCCGGAAGTCAAGGACTTCTGTTGGGAGTCTTTTATATTTTTACTATCAGTTAACATATGTCCATTATACTATAGGACAACAAAAAAGTCAAGGACTCTTGGGTAGCAACTAGGCTTTAGGCGCTAGGCTCTAGTAAAAAAAACCCATCATACATAAAATTAATACTACAGCCTAAAGCCTAGTGCCTAATGCCTATTTCGTGCTAAAATACTTTTATGGCAAAAAAGGAAAACAGTAACGAGAATAGTAAAAAAAATAACAAGGAACCGAACGGATTAAAAACTCAAACTAAACACGGAATAATGGCAATAGTTTTCTTTGTTTTGGCATTGTTTTTTTTAATGTCCGCATTTGATATGACGGGAGTTGCCGGAAAATCTATCTACGAAAAACTTTATTTCCTCCTGGGTGTGGGATACATTCTTTTGCCAATTCTGCTTGTGCTACTCGGTTCATCGTTTATGAAGTCCGTTACTCCAGACATTGGCTGGAGGAGCGCGCTAAGTGGCATTATGTTTCTGCTATCTAGTTTGGGAATGATAGACATAGCTCTGGGTAAACACAAAGGCGGATTTTTGGGGGAAATTTTACCGACACCCCTAGTCCCTCTTTTTGATATCTATGCCAGCATAATTTTTCTTGGCACGATTTTAATAATCTCGATTCTTGTCATGTCTGATACAAAATTAGAACTCTCATCAACCTTCGAACAAATTTGGACATTTGTGAAACAGGCACTAGGCGCTAGGCAGCTAGGCACTAGTACAAAAGTGGAGGATGGAGAAGATGCAGTTATTGATGAGAAAACTGTAAAAGACGAAGAAGTGGATAAGGCAGAAACTGTGGCTGAAAAAATTAAAAAAGTTTTGAGTACAGAAACAGATACAGAGAAAGAAGAAATGGAATTCAAAAAGCTAAAGCCTAGGGCCTATGGCCTAATGCCTAATTATATTCCTCCCCCATTGTCACTCCTCGAAGAGGATAAGGGTAAACCAAATACCGGTGACATAAAAGCAAATGCGAATATAATAAAACGCACTCTTGCCAATTTCGGTATTGAAGTAGAGATGGATGAGATCACCATCGGACCTACTGTCACCCGTTATTCTTTAAAGCCCGCTGAGGGAATGAAACTCTCTAGAATTATTGGTTTACAAAATGATTTGGCGCTAGCTCTTGCCGCACATCCGATTAGAATAGAAGCGCCAATCCCAGGCAAGTCTCTGGTCGGGATTGAAATTCCAAACAAAACAAAGTCTCTGGTCGGCTTAGCTACTCTCCTCTCCGACGATAAATTCCAAAATTCTCCTAAACCGCTAACTATTGCTCTCGGTCGCAATATTTCTGGTAAATCATTGTTTGGAAATCTTGCCAAGATGCCACATTGTCTCGTCGCCGGAACAACTGGTTCTGGAAAGTCGGTAACCATTCATTCTATAATTACTTCTCTCCTCTATAGAAACGGACCAGACGACCTGAAATTAATTTTAATAGACCCAAAACGAGTGGAACTCACCCTTTACAACAATATTCCGCACTTGCTTACTCCAGTCATCACTGAAGCTAAGAAAACAATCCTAGCTTTAAAGTGGGCAGCCAAAGAAATGGATCGCCGTTACAACATCTTGGAGGCAGAATCAGTACGAGATATAGAGTCTTACCACAACAATGTCTGGAACTCTCGTAAAAAAGTAGACGACAAAGATGACAACAGCACCACCGACCGTTTACCATATATTGTCATTATAATAGACGAACTCGCAGATATAATGAGTTCTTACCCTAGGGAGCTTGAATCGGCTATTGTCCGTCTGGCACAAATGTCCCGAGCCGTCGGGATACATTTAATACTCTCTACCCAAAGACCAGAAGTTAATGTCATTACTGGGCTGATCAAAGCGAATATCCCAGCTCGTATAGCGCTCAAGGTGTCTTCACAAATTGACTCTCGTACAATCCTCGACTGTGGCGGAGCAGAAAAACTTCTTGGCGCCGGCGACATGCTCTACTCTTCGGGTGACACCCAGCCAGAGAGGTTGCAGAGCGCATTTATTTCAGAAACGGAAGTTAAAAAAGTTGTAAAATATTTAGTGAATGCATATAAGGATGAGGTGTCGGAAGAAATCGCCCTATCTACTGGATCTATTTCAGTTGATAAAAGTATTTTCGAAAGTACCCTTGAGGATGAAGATACTGAAGATGATGATGAACTGTACGAGGAAGCTCGAGCTTGTGTGATTGAAGCGGGTCGGGCATCTACTTCATATTTACAAAGAAAACTAAAGTTAGGTTACGCACGCGCAGCGCGACTAATGGATAAACTCGAAGAACGCGGGGTCATTGGGAAAGGAGACGGCGCCAAGCCGAGAGAAGTTCTGGAAAAAATAGAACGAACGGAAAATGGAGAGAATGTAATTTGAGGTTTAAAATAAAGTATGAACCAAAGTATAAAGAAAATATTACAAATAACGAGTCTTTCTGTTTTTTTTATTTTAATTATCATCTACGCTTTTTTCCGTGCTCATGATTTGATTGTTGGAGTAAAAATAAAAAATGTAAACCTAATTGATGGAACAAAGTTTACCGAAAGCGTCCTTAAAATCACCGGAAATGCAAAAAACGCCATAAATTTAAGCTTAAATGGAAGAGAAATTTCCATAGACCCAAAAGGAGGATTCGACGAGACAATAGCCCTGCTCTCGGGGTATAATGTGGTGACCATAAAAGCCGAGGATAAATTCGGTTATATAGATGAAAAAAATTATAAATTAATGTTAACACAGGCGCTAGGAAGCTAGGCCTTAGGCGCTAGCCTAATCCAAAAGCTAAAGCCTAAATACCTAAAGCCTAAATATTTATGTTAAAAAAGAAAGAAGAAAAAAAAGACCCACGCCAAGGCGGGGCAAGTAAGACGGTGGGCATGGAGATACTCGAAGATACTTTAAAATCCATCCAGATAAAATTCGGAGAAGGATCGATAATGAAATTTGGCGATTCACCGAAAGTTGACATTAATGTAATTCCGACCGGTTCAATCGGTCTGGATGTGGCACTCGGCGTCGGCGGTATACCGCGCGGAAGAATTATTGAAATATTTGGACCAGAGTCTTCTGGAAAAACTACTCTCTCACTCCACATCGTAGCCGAAGCTCAGAAAAAAGGTGGCATCTGCGCCTATATTGACGCCGAACATGCAATGGATCCAGACTACACAAAAAAGCTTGGTGTAAATATAAATAATCTGCTCATATCCCAACCAGACAACGGTGAGCAAGCGCTCGAAATAGTAGAAAGTCTGGTGCGCACTGGGAAAATTGATGTTATCGTTGTGGATTCCGTTGCAGCACTTACTCCCAAGGACGAAATCGAGGGCGACATGGGCGCATATCATGTCGGCAAACAAGCACGGCTGATGAGTCAGGCACTTCGCAAACTCACTGCCATAGTTGCCAGAAGTAAAACCGTTGTGATATTTATCAATCAAATCCGCATGCAAATTGGGGTGATGTTTGGTAATCCGGAAACTACCCCAGGAGGTAAGGCATTAAAATTCTATACTTCCGTACGCTTGGATATCCGTAAAATTGCCCAGATAAAAAAAGGAGAAGAAGTGGTGGGAAGTCGCACCAGAGTAAAAATAGTTAAAAACAAAGTCGCTGCACCGTTTAAACAAACAGAATTCGATATCATCTACAACGAAGGTATTTCCAAAGAAGGTGAAATAATGGCGCTCGGAGAAAAATATAAAATCATAGAAAAAAGTGGAAATTCGTACTTTTACACACCCACAACCTCACCCCAACCCTCTCCTGAAGGGAGAGGGAGTAGAGAAGAGAAAATAAAACTCGGTGTAGGCTATGACGCAACAAGAAAATTCCTAAAAGAAGATAAAAAAATATCCGACCAAATCCTAAAAGAAATCAAGAAGAAATTCACGGAAGAAGCGTAAGACTTGTCAACCTGCCAGGCTGACAAGTAAGTTCTGTTTTTAGAACATTGACCTAAAATGAATAAATGGATCAATCCAAACTAACTCACCATCAGCTCTTGAAATAAAATTTTTTCTACATAAGTTTACAGTCATCTCATGATAATCATTGTATACTTCGAGATCAACTCTAACATTTTCCCAAAGTGGATTATTTGAACTATCTCTTTTCATAGAAAGATAAATATTTAAATAGAATTGAAGTTGTCTAATAATCTCAAAAGTAAGCTTTAAATAATTAGAAGCGTTTTCTTCATAAGAAGTACACGATACCTGCCCAGAAGCAAAGATAAAATTGGCCATTTTTACATTTAAATCAGCTAGTCGTCTTTCTAAATCATGAGCGACGGATTGGGTCTGCAACATTTCATTTATATATGGTTGAGATATAGATTCTTTTGCTTCGCCGAATTTTCTATCTCTATGAGTCTTTATAGCGTATTTCTTACCACCAACAACTAAAATATAAAAATTTGATTGCCCACCACTTTTTATATATTCTAAAGCTCCAACAGGATTTTTATCATCATCTTCTAAAATAATTTTAGTTTGCGTAGTATTTAATTTATTTCCTTTTTCAAATATTGCTAAACCTTGATCAATCCACTTAAGAATTCCTGGATTTTCCTTAATAAAATCTTCCCCATCGGGTGATATTAATATTCCGGCCTTTATATTTATTCCCGCTCCATCTAAATAAGCAAGTCCCTTCCCGTCTTTAGAAAATAAACCAGAAGGAATAAGTCTATTGCCGAAACGATCTCGCCCGTTTTCTTCTGGTTTAAAATGAGCTATTCCTGCACGAGAATCATTAGGAAAAAGTTCTCTTGTATATCTTTCAGACATAGAATTATTATAACCATGAACACCCCCACAAATCAACTTGTCAACCTGCCAGGTCGACAAATTCTATTTTTACCCTATCATTTAACGTTAATTGCTTAAAACTCCTCTTCTTTTTTCTCTTTTTGCTTTTTTTATTTTTATTCATAATACTTATATTTTACTATAAGTGTTGCAATTGATTGTTGAACTCATCAGACTTTTATTTGATGTTTTGGGGGGTTATTAGTATAATTTTAATCTATATGAAATTTTATAAAGAATCACCAAATAGTGAAGCAGAGCCAGCTCCTAAAACAGAGTCAGATGGAAATGCATTTGATGCTGAATTACCACCGAAGCAAGAATGGGAATTTCTTGGGGAAGGAGGATATGCAAAAGTTTACAAAATTCATTTAAAAGCTAATGACCCAAAAAGACCGGAGAGGAAAATCGATACATATTTTGCATTAAAAGACTATGACACTTTTCCTGATGACCCAGACCCAGAATTAAGAACGGGTTCTATTGCTAATGCAAGACAAGCCATGGATAACTACACTTATCTGAAAAAAATGGGGGTTAGAGTCTTCCCTACTTGTAGAATATCTGACGATCAAACAAAAATCCTTATGACTTTAGGTCATAATAATGGGTGGAAAATGTTTGATCCGAATGATAGAACAAAATACTTTGATCAGATGATGATGGTTAAACAACGAATAGCCGATAAAAATACGCGGGTAATAAATAGGGTGAATAATTTTGATTTATTTTTACAAACAATTAAAGAAAACTTGGAATTAGTAAACAGAAACAAAGTACAACTTCCAATTGATTGTTATTTTTTTCTCAGTAAAGAGTGCGAGAAGGCTGGGGATTTTGATTTAGATTTTGTAATAGGAGACCTAGATTGTATAGATATGGATAAATTAGATAGAAGAATACCTAGTGAATCGAGAGAAAAAAAATTTGTAAAACAAAACACCATAACAACGAGATTAAGTACTAATCAATTTCTTCAAAGACACATAATGGATAAAGACTTAAAAGATCATTACATACAAAAAGTAGACGCAATGTTCCCAACACCCACTGAAAATGTAGCTAAATAGTATCTGTCAACCTGGCAGGTTGACAAGGTTTAGCGCCAAGGAAAATCCATAAAAGGTGCCAAATCTGGGTGCTGCACAAGTACAGTATAAATATCACGCATATCCTTATTAGGATGGATCGAAACAATCTTTTTATTTTTATCCGCTAATATTATAAGCGTTATCTCTCCCCTCGCCACTTGTGAAGCATTTAGTCCCAACTTCTCAATTATTTCTGAATTCTTGTGATCAATACTAATAAACCACCCTTTTTGATTAAAAATAGTTTCTAAAAACATTCCACACTCAATGTATGGGCAATAACCCCTATCAGACATAGTTTCATGAACAACTATTAAATAATACTCCGGTTTTCTAATGTCTTTTTCTAAGTTCCCTAAAACGTATTTCTTTGGATCAAATGGCAATGGAGACTTTAACTTCAAATCTCCGAGCTGTGTTATTCCATCTAGCATCTTAAAATCAGCCAAATCTTTGTGTAGAGATAAAATCTCGGGTAAATCTGGCATATCTTTTTCTGGATAAACTCCGACCACTTTTGAATTTTGATCAGCCACTATTATTAATGAATTTACCTTGGAAGAATTTACTAACGGTACTGATTCTTCATATGTTGTGCCACTTCCCCCGAGCCAGCCTCGAAGCGAAGCTACAACTTCTCCATTCTTCCCACATTCTTCATTTATACATCCATACTTCATGTTTGGATTTGGACTCCATAAATAAACATAAAATTTGGACGGGGGGATCTTCTGATATGGTTTTATCTCATCCCCTGGCTTGTGTGGAGCATTATCCCCAATTTTAAATTCTCCGATTTCATTAGGTATATCTTCTGCTATATATTCTGTCTCAGGAAAATAAATATTTGTGGATGTATGGTTAATCTTTCCTCTAATTTTAATATAAAAAATAATAAAAATGCAAAATAAACAAACAATAATCAATTTTATTTTATTTGGTTTCATTTTATTACTCTCAAAACTCCGACACTTATATTATCTTTTCTGCTAATCAATAATTTTTTACAAGCTTCATTCCACTTCTCAATTTCTCTCATTGAAATACAGCCAGCGGAAACTGAACCAGTATGAAGAAACCGGTCATCGCGTGGATCGTGTCCTATATGAAACCATACCAGTGCGAATCTTGATTTGTTTAAATATGGTCTACCTTTATCGTGGGGTACATATGGAATTTCTATGTCATAAACCCCTAAAGAAAATAAATTATTCGGATCATCATCAACACTATATTCTTCGTCACCTAAAATGAAACTTTTTTTTGATAAAGAATAAATTACTTCCAGTGGGCTTCTTTCTAAGAATCCAGTCTGTACATACGACGAACCATCTGATTTTTTCTTCACTGAAGCCGTTTTACCTGCATAAAATCCTTCTAAAATGTTAAAATAATCTCGCTTGTTAAAAGACTTAATAAAGTTTACATTCAAAAAAGATGGCAAAGATACTTTTTCCTTTACATTCTCAATATCCACTAAAAGCCACCCGTCTTTTGTTTCCGATAAATATCTTTCCACCTCCAGGATTTCTGCTTGTAGAAAAATTCTAAAAACTGCTGTGGCTTTAGATAAATTAATCCTTCGCTCCCTTACCTCGATTTCATATTTAAATTCCTGGCTATTTTTAGCTGTATCAATTTCAATCGTTTCTTGCAGGATTCCAACATCATTAAAAACTGGATCATCCTCAATAATTCGCAGATGAATACCTGCTTCAAATATTTTTCTATCGGTATCAAATTCACCAACTACCTTATTAAAATCTAGTGTTGTATCTACCTTTATCTTTTTTTCTACACTAAAAGGTTTTCCTAAAATATTTATTTCCAATTTAATTTTATCACCAATTGAATCTCCAGTATATCCTATATTTTTTAATTTTAAAACAATTTTTTTGGTCATGGATATATTATATTTAATAAGAAAAAATCTTACAATGTCAACCTGCCACGTCAACAATTTTTGATTCAACAAGGTCGTTTTTCAGTGTTGCATATTCATCACCTTTTAAAAATTCACAGAGTTCTTTAATATACTCATCAGAATTAACATCAAAAGTTTCATAAAATAAATCCTTATTAATGATCTTCGCAAATGAAGAATCTTGACCGCTAAAATAATCACGAAAACTAGACCATTTATAGTGTTTGAAAAAATCTAGCACTTTTTTTACATCTATCTTACTACGATTATCTTTTGAATAAATTAAGTCCAGTAAATTCAGATCAATATAAAAAGGGAGGTATAAAAAATGTTTATCGTTTGTAATTTGAATTAGTTTAGCAGAATTTTGAAATAAATAACCACTAGCTTCTCTTTTAATATTGATATATTTGGTATATGCATTACCAAGCCTTTTAACAAATTCTAAAACTCCACCATCAACTTTTTCATATAAAAGCAAGTGGTAATGATTAGGCAGTAATGTCCATTTTAAAACTTCTACTATTTTATCCTGTTCTGGAAAATCATCCACTGATTTTCTATTGGGAGTAATCCTTAAACTTTCACTTTTATTGTTTAAGCGATATAAATTTAAAACAAATCTTAAATAATCAGATTCGCTGTTAAAAATTTTTTCTTTTCTCATGCCCCTATTACAAATATGATAAATATCTCCAACCATCTAGCCATTTTCTCAAAATCCTCAAACCTCGTCAACCCGCCAGGTCGACATTTAGCTTGCGAAAAAAGGCTTTATTTGCTAGGATATTTTCATGTCCCAACTAGAATACAGTGAAATTCGCGAAAAGAAAATAATTATCCATGATAATGAACCATGTGAAGTGGTGGAGAGCCATGTCGCCCGCACTCAACAGAGGAAACCCCAAAACCAAGTCAAACTCCGCAGTCTTATATCCGGCAAGGTCTTCCCTGCTACTTACCATGTTTCCGACAAAGCAGATGAAGCTGACATTGAAAAAAGAGAGGTTACATTTTTATATTCAAATAAAGGAGAATACTGGTTCTGTGATCCACATGAAAAAAGTAATCGATTTAAACTAGAAGAAGCACTGATGGGCACCAGTGCAAAATTTTTAAAACAAAATTCAAATGCAACAGCTCTGGTCTGGACAAATGAAGACGAAGAAGAAAAAATAATAAAAATAACTCTGCCTATTAAAATGAATTTCAAGGTTAAAGAAGCTCCGCCAGCAGTCCGAGGCGACACATCTAAGGGAGGCAACAAAGTTATCACTCTCGAAAATGGCGCAACTCTAAACGCGCCGATGTTCATAAATGAAGGCGACACAGTAAGTATCAACACCGAAACTGGAGAATATGTGGAGCGTGTTTAGCGCGTGAACATCTCATTCGAGTCTGAAGACTCTCAGAGTCTGAACGACCTGAAGCTAGCAAGCTGTGGGGTCGAACGCGTTTAAGAACCAAATGGATATTCAATAGGTATTACCCCCGATTCAACATCTCCCAATCCAGCGTAAAGATACCACTGCCCATCTTTTTCATAAATACCTCCAACAAAAATCACATCTCCTAAATCAGGCTTCTTTGAAGGGCCGGAAGGAAAATCCTCTCTTGTGGCTATGATTTTCAGAGGTGATGCAATATCACTTTCAGGGTCAAAAACAAAACTCATACCATAATAATGTTTATTTTCTTCTTCATCAAAACAAGCAATGTGTCCAATAACACCAATTTTACCACCTGGTAATAAATGTAGCTGATTTGCCCCACCCCATTCACCCAAGGCAAATTGACCTTCAATTATTTTTGCTTTTAAAAAATTTGCACTGTCATTTAAATCTTCAAGACTGTCTAACTCTATATAACCTATCTTCCCTCCTCCATTCGTATGGCCTTGAGGTCTCGTAAATACACCGATATGTCCATTGGGAAGTCTAATAATCCTAATATCTTTCATTTTTTCTGGACCAGTAGCAGACTTTTCTAAAGTACTCAAACTTTTACCTTTATAAAAAACAGTCCTATAAGTAAGCGAGTTGTCTTCCGAACCAAAAGGAGGGGGAGAAACTTCCACACCACCTACAATAATTTGACCGTCTATAAATGTTACAAATGGGTCTTGTAGATTAAGTGGGTTAATATCTATTTTAGTCCATACGAAGTCAGTCGAATCATTTAAACTTTTAAAAAAACATACTTCAGAGTGAGCTTGGTCTTCCCTGGCTTCAACCCGAGCGGCTATTACTAAAACTCCATCATTTAAAAATGGGGGAGTAATATTATAAATATCTTTTCCATCTATACCATAAAAAGTAAGTTTATTTCCAATTTTCCCAGGGTCTGCTTCTCCATAATGTTGCAACAACACCTCACAAGATGTAGGATCTGGTGTTGTCTTTCTCTCTATGTTGTTTTCATCCATACTATTTTAGTATAAATACTATATTTCTTATTTCACCACAAAAGGTAGCAAGCCGAGAAATCGAGCATGCTTAATAGCACTTGTTAGAGCTCTTTGATTTTTTGCAGTTACACCGGTGCGTTTGTGGCTTAAAATTCTGCCGGTAGGACCGAGGAATCTCTTTAAGATTTCCACATCCTTGTAATCTATAAATTTTATATTATTGGCGGAAAAATAATCTTGTTTCATGGTTTAGGCTCTAGGCTTTAGGCAGTTAGGCTTTAGCTTTTGATTCGCTAGTGCCTAGGGCCTAATGCCTAATTAACTATTTCTAAAATGGTATATCTTCAGGATTAATGTCTTCTTCTGGGTATTCTATAGCATCAACTTCTTCGGAATTTTGTACCGGCTTGGCGACACTGGCATTTGATACTTCACCCCCACCACCAGACCCCTTCGGACCAAATTGCGTACGATCAGCAATGACTTCCGTGCGGTATTTTTTCTCTCCACTTGTTTTATCATCCCAACTTCTTGTTTGCATTCTGCCTTCGACGAGTATCGAGCTTCCCTTCTTCATGTATTGGGCGACTGTCTCCGCTTGGCGTCCAAAGACTACAACATTATGATAATCAGCAGCCTCCTGACGCGCTCCGCTCTTATCTTTCCAAACCCGGTTAGTAGCTAAACCAAAAGAACAGACTTTTATCCCTGATGGAAGAGACTTTAGTTCCGGATCTCGAGTTAAATTTCCTATTAAGATTGCTTTATTTAAATACATCCCGTTAGAGATAGGAAATCTTTAGATTTCCGTAGTTATATTATTTTTAATAAAAATTTTCGACATAAATTATTTTTTCTATATTATTTACATTTATAAACTGTCTGATCTCTAACGGGATACATTTTCTACACAGCCACCATCGCGTCTATTTCTTTATCGATTTCCTCTTTATTAATTACAACAGCTGTTTCATTTTCTGTACTTCTTTTCACTGTCGGTCGCTTGTATGATTCTCCGCGCATAAATTTCTTGGTAGCTATAGTATTTTCTTTCACGGTCTTTAAAATTAAAGACCGAACGAAGTTTGAATCCAAATCAAGGTTTTTCTTTAATTCTAACACCTTTTCCGTGCTCATCATAAACTTAGTCCAGCCAAAATAAGCCGTTTTGAATTTATGGCGTATATTGGATATAACTTTTTGCATTGGATAAGCAAGTGTAAGCATCTTTGGCATCTCATCAGAAATAACTTCTCCGCCAAAAGACGAAATAAGTTCTTTTATGTTGCCATAATTTACAGGTAAATTCTCTTCGGAAATACTGGGTACCAAAAGATAGCCAAGCTCGTAAACTCGAGAATCTGTACCCTCCAACATGTTATTTTTTTTCTCAACCTCTGTGTCTTGCATGTAAACTCTATACTAGCAAAAAGACCTCAAAAACACAACCCTATATCCCAAATACCCTTTTAGTGTTGGACACCATGGCTTCTGCCACCTCCTCTTCTGGCAAATCTTTAATCTCAGCGATTTTTTTGACTATTTCTTTGACATACACGGGTTCGTTGCGCTTGCCTCTGTTTGGTACTGGAGCTACATAGGGAGAATCCGTCTCAGACATAATCATATCTAGTGGAGTATTTTTTATTACTTCATCATAATCATGAGTAAAAGTAATGACTCCAGTAAAAGAAAGAGTAAAACCAAAATCTAAAAATGCCTTCGAGTCTGCCTCTGTCCCAGCAAAAAAATGCACATCACCTTTTACCTTTGAATATTTCTTTAAAATTTCTAACGAATCGGCATATGCATTTTGGTTTTTATTTTCTGGATTGTTTCTAATATGCAACATCAAGGGTTTGTCAAATTCGTTGGCTAATTCTATTTGTTTTATAAAAGCTTCTTTTTGTTTATCGATGGATTCTTCGGTCATGTGGTAATAATCCAGTCCGCATTCCCCTATGCCGACCACTTTTTTGTCTTTTAAAAGTTCACGGTATAATTCAAGATTCTTATCGTCTAAAACCTCTCCGCGGGAAGTAAATTCTTTTCCACCCACACCAAGCTCCTTTTCGTCATGATACGAAGCTCCTGTGTGTATCGGATGAAGGCCGACAATTGCATACACCCCCTCCTTATATTTATTCGCCATCTCCACTGCCTTTTTGGAAGTATCCAACTGTGTGCCAACATTTATTATCCAAGTATCATTATCTAAGGCGCGTTTTATTGTAGCCTCTCGATCTTCATCAAAGGCTTTAAAGTTTACATGGCTGTGAATGTCGATGTATTTAGGCATGTCTGTTTTTATAAATAATTATACCCCCTCCTCTTATTCTGCACTTTATAAATTATACCCCCACCCGACCTCCCCCTACCTCAGGGTGAGGAGAAATTCCTAACTCTCCTCTTATTCTTTCTAAGATTTCATTCATATTAGCACTAATTTCATTATTCCAAAAACGCAAAACTTTTATATCATTTAGCAATAAGTATTCATCTCGTTCTTTATCGTAATCTTTATTCGCTAAATGATGAAAACCGTCCAATTCAATGCCAATTCTTTTTTCCACACAATAAAAATCTAAAATATAGGGACCGACAGAATACTGGTGAGAAAACTTGTGCCCTAAAGTTTTTCTCCGTAATTTATCCCAGAGCAGTTTTTCTTCCTTCGTTTCGTTGTGACGCAATTCTTTGCGTCTAGGTTTTAATTTTGGATCGTTGTAGATGAACATGAGTTAATTATACCCCCTCTTAATCTCCCCCTACATTAGGGGGAGGAAAAATCCCTACTGATTTTGTATTTAGCCCTCACCCTATGTAGGGGGAGGGTTGGGTGGGGGTATTAATCTTTTCTTGGAAACAATGATCTCTCTGGTTTTTTGTTTTCTTTGATTAATTTTTTTAGCAACACATTTGTCTCCGGCATAATTGGATTTAACATTCGGGCTATAGTGTAGAGTTTCAGGACTAGCCCATTAATCATTTTTTTTCCTTTTTCTAAATCAACTTTTACAACCTTAAAGGGTTCTTCTTTTTGGATTAACTCATCTAACTCCCCTATCCTGTCCCAAATAAAATCAGTGGCTTTTTTAATTTCAAATTTATCCAAATAATCTTTAAATTCCTGCGGTATAGAATGCTCTGGAATCTCTGGACATTTTTCTAAATACTTTTCTGAAAGAGTCAATATACGACTTGCTAAATTCCCCAACCCATTTGCAAGATTTGCATTGTATGCATCTTTAAATCTCTCCATAGTAAAAGGACTGTCTTCAAATGTAGAAATTTCACGCAAAAGAAAATACCGCAAGGCATCCGTGCCATACTCGGCTACAACATCATTCGGGCCAATAACATTCCCAATGGACTTGGACATCCTGACTCCGCCTTCTCCAGTGACAAAACCGTGATAGACCACAGTATCGGTTGTCGGCAGTCCGGCAGACATAAGCATCCCCTGCCACATGACAGATTGGAATTTGATCATATCTTTACCAGCCACTTGAACTTTTTCTCCATCTACCCAAAATTTTTGGAAATTATTCACCTCACCCCTACCCTCTCCTTGCAAAGGAGGGGGGGGGATACCTGACCAACCCAAAGTAGAAATATAATTCACAAAAGCATCAAACCAAACATACATCACCTGCTCATCGTCGTTCGGTATCGGCACACCCCAGGAGAATCTTTTTTTGTTTCGAGAAATGGAGAAATCTTCCATACCGTCTTGCACAAATTCTATCGCCTCTTGCCTCCTCCATTCTGGCAAAATAGATTTTTTGTCTGAGAGGTATTCCAAAAGTTGTTTTCTATAATTTGTCAGTTTAAAAAAATAATTTTCTTCTTCGACAACTTCCAGCACTAGGGTCGGATGAAATTCGCACTTTCCATTTACTAAATCTTTTTCAGTAATAAACTTCTCGCACCCCACACAATACATCCCTTTATACTTTTTTTTGTAAATATCCCCCTTCGTGTCACACAAACGCCAGAATTCCTGTGAAGCCTTGATGTGTCTCCTCTCGGTGGTTCTGATAAAACCATCACTGGAAAGATTGAGCATCTCTTTGAGATTTAAATAATTTTGAGCATACTTATCTACATAACTCTGCACATCTTCGCCAGATTTTTGGCTGGCTTCCCAAATTTTCTGTCCATGTTCATCCGTGCCAGTGTTAAAAAAAACTTCCCTCCCAGCCAAACGCTGATAACGCGCGATGGAGTCCGCCTGGACGATCTCCAACGCAAAGCCGATGTGTGGATTCGCGTTAACATACGGTATGGTAGTCGTAATGTAAAAAGATTTGTTTTTCATCTCAACTTATTCTTACTTATTACCCCTCGCTAAAGTTTTATCTCTCTCGATATCATCCAAAAACTCCATGACGATAATAGCCGTAGGAATAGCAAGTAACGCCCCCCAGACTCCAGAAAGTTCAAACCCAACCAGGATCGATAAAATTATCACAATCGGTGAAAGCCCGACAATGCTTTTAATGATAAGTGGGGCAAATAGAAATACTTCGAACTCATGAATAATAAGATAGGCCCCGGAAACCATCAGCGCACTCGAGAGCCCGCCAGAAAGATAAGAAAAAGAAAAAGCTGGAATTAACGCAACTAATACTCCATACGGCACGAGTTCCATCACCCCAGAAATTATGGCCAAGAGAAGTGCATACTCGACCCCCAGAAGTGAAAGCACTAGATACACAAGGACACCCACCACCAAAGCCAAAACTACCTGCCCCTTCACCCACAATGCAATTTTTCGACTAGAACGGGTCCAAAGACCTACAATGTAATCATCATACTTAATTGGGGTAACCAGGCGCAGGAAGCTTTCGATGCCCTTTTCCTGAACTGAAAGATAAAAGGAAATAAGCACAATTAAAATAAAATTGAAAATTCCACCGAAAGCCACGGAAAGCGTAGTAAAAAATCCACCAGAGAGATTCGTGATAAAAGCTTTAGAAACGGACATTAGGCTGGCAAGCGAGAAATCTTGGGAAAGCCCGCTGACAATGTCCTTGGCGCCAGAGAAAGCTTCATTCTGGAAATAATTCAAGAATGAAACTCCAGGAATGTATTCCGAAATAAAATTAGAAAAATTATAAATTTCTGTAATTAAGAGTGGAGCAAAGAGGTAGAAAAGAGCGGATAGAACAAGAAGTGAAATAGCATATAAAATCACAATCCCAAAAACTCTGCCAATTCCAACTTTTCTAAAATGTGGCACAGTCGATTCAACAAAGGAAGCAATAACGATCGAGGTCAAAACCGTCAGCACTAGGTCCCGCAAGAACCAGAGCAAAAATACACCCAGAGCGACCAAAACTACCCGAATCATCGTCTCGGTGGATATGGAAATAGAGGTGGTGGTGTTGTTCCCGAACATAAAAACATAATAACACAAAACTGGCTAAAATTAAATGTATATTTAAAACCTCAATATCCTAGCGAACTTGGTCTTTTCTTTAAACGGCCCGATTAGGGCTAAATTTAGATTTTTATTTTGGAAAATTTCTTGCGCCAGACTTTGAATTTGGCCCATTGTCACTTTGCGTATTTCTTTTATTTTTTCTTCGGCATTTTTTATTTCTTTTTTTAGAAGCTCTTGTGAACCGTAAAAATTTGCAATATCGTCGCTGGATTCTAAAGAGAGTTTCATATTGCCAATCAAACATTCTTTTACTTTATTCAATTCTTCTCTGCTCACTTGTTCATCTCTTAATTTTTTACATTCCAGAAGCACCACGCTGACAACTTCCTCTATCCTTTTATTGTTCACCCCGGCAGAAATTTGGAAAAATCCATGGTCAGTATAAGCATCGTTATAAGCCCGCACATAGTAACCCACACCCATCTCCTCGCGCAATTTCACAAAAAGTCTCGAGCTCATACCCCCACCCAAAACTCCGCCCAAGACTGCTAGAATAATATTTTTCTTATTAAACAAATCATAACTCCGCATACCTAAGACAAAATGTGTCTGATCTGTCTTTTTAAAATTTACTAATACTTCCGGTCTTTTTTGTTTTTCTTCTACTTTTATTTTTTTACCCTTTTCCCCGCGGGGGATCAAACCAAAAACTTTATCTACTTTCTGTAAAACTTCTTTTTCGGTTATTTTTCCTGCGACTATCAACACGGTCGCTTCTGGCAAATAATGCTCCTTTTTATATTTCACAAAATCATCACGCTTCATATTTAAAATATTCTTTTTCTCTCCAGCAATATTCCAACCCGCAGGGGTATCCCCATAAAGAAGTTTCATCATCAAGTCTTGGACATGTCGTGCCGGCATATCTTCATACATATTTATTTCTTCTATAATCACACCTTTTTCTTTCTCCATTTCTTGCTCCGGAAAAGTAGAATTGAGATATATATCAGACACAACATCAAAAATTTGCTTGAAATGTTTCGCGTCGGATTTAGCGTAATACCCCGTGTATTCTTGCGCGGTGAAAGCATTATATTGGCTACCGAGCGCATCTAATTCTTTGGAAATATCTACGGCTTTCGGTCTCTTAACCGTACCCTTAAAACACATATGTTCTAAAAAATGCGAGATGCCGTTTACTTTTTTTGTTTCATATTTACTTCCAGCTTCCACTAAAACCAGTACCGTTACCGTCGGGTTATCTTTCATCGGAATGGTTATCACCCGCAGACCGTTATGTAAAACTTTTTTGGAGAATTTCATATAGCTATACTAACACAAAGAAAATAAATAATACTAATTTACTCCGTACTCAGTTTTGAGAGAATCAAAATTACCCATATTTTATTTTAATTCCAAGTAAAAGCACCCCACCCTAGCCCTCCCCTTGGCTAATGGGAGGGGAAATTCAACTCACTCATAACCTTTTGAAGTACACCCTCTATATTAACATTAACTTCATTATTCCAAAAACGAATTACTTTTATACCAAATACAGTTAAATAATCCGATCGCTCACTATCATATTCTTTATTTTCAATATGCTGAAAACCATCTAATTCAATAGCTAATTTTTTATCCGGACAATAAAAATCTAAAATGTATGGACCAATGGAATGCTGGCGCTTAAATTTAAACCCGAGCTGTTTACCTCTCAATCTAGCCCAAAGTAAAACCTCTCGTGGTGTTTGATTTTTTCTTAATTCAGTACGACGAGGTTTTAAAATTGGATGATTATGAGTAATAGTCATTCTATTTCTAGATTTTGTATTTGAGTTCTCCTCCCCCTTCGCCAAGGGGGAGGCTGGGAGGGGGTGCTTAATTTATTTTATCTTTAATATATTTTTGTAGCTCGTCTACTTTCACCCGAGTTTGTTCACCTGTATCCCGATCTCGCACGGTTACTGCATGGTCCATGAGTGTGTCAAAATCAATCACAATACAAAATGGAGTACCAATTTCATCTTGACGACGATAACGCTTGCCGATATTGCCGTTGTCATCCCAAGCCACGCGACCAAACTCCATTTTAAGCGGGGCGTAAACTTTATTATTTGCATATTCCACGAGCTCTGGTTTATTTTTCAAAAGTGGTGAAACGGCACAAATAACTGGAGCCATATTTGGTTTAAATTTTAAATATGAACGCACTTCCCCATCTTTTTCGTCCTCCATATAAGCAGACAAGAGTAAAGCGAGAATAGCACGATCAACACCAAAAGTTGGTTCTATCACATGGGGAGTTATTTTTTCACCCATCTCCTCATCAATATATTCAAGTTTGTGATTCTTTAAATCAAAATCCGTTCTGTATGCAAGACCAAAAAGTTCCTTTTTGCCAAAAGGATAATCAAATTCAAAATCTACAGTTCTTTTTGAATAGTGTGCTCGATCTTCTGGAAGAACCTCGAGCTCGTGCACTTTGCCCATATCAATACCCACTTCTTCCATCCACTCTGTCATCTCGCCTTTCCAATAATCAAAATATTTTTCCCAATCAGCTGGACGAATAAAATATTCTACTTCCATCTGCTCGAATTCTCTTTGTCTAAATAAAAAATCTCTTGGGGTTATTTCATTTCTAAATGCCTTGCCGATCTGTGCCATACCAAATGGTAATTTTGGATGAAAGGCATCTACTGTATTTTTAAAATTCACAAACATTCCTTGCGCAGTTTCCGGTCGCAGGTAAACAGTCGAGGCACTATCTTCCATCGCACCTATTTTTGTGGCAAACATCATATTAAACTGCCTCACTTCTCCCAATTTTCCTTTACACTCTGGGCATTTTTTTACATCTTCTAATTGATCAGCACGAAATCTCTTTTTACATTTTTCACACTCTACTAATGGATCCGAAAATCCTGCCACATGCCCTGAAACTTCCCAAACTTTACTATTCATGAGAATTGCTGCATCTACACCATACATATCACGGCGTCCATCCACAAATTTCTTCCACCAAGAATTTTTAATGTTATTCTTTAGTGCTACTCCAAAATGCCCCCAGTCATATGTACCAGCAAGTCCCCCATAAATCTCTGACCCCTGGAAAACAAACCCTCGCCTTTTACAAAGCGAGACTATTTTTTCCATTAAATTTTCTTCTGAATTTTTTTCCGCCATAATCTATTCGACTACAAATGCTCCACTAGGAGGAAAAGCAGGATCATTGTCGAGCTGAGTTCGGAGTGCTCCTTTACTTCCTCTTACATCTACATTAGCAAAATCGTCATGCCCAGTCAAAACTGCTTCATTGATAAGTACCGGCATAGCTCCAAGTTGAGAAAGCGACGGAGTAATGGCAACCTGGAAAGCAACTTCTTTCCCCGCCCCAGTAATACCAGTACCCTTCTGAATTTTACCAATATTCCATATAATTTCTTTAGAGGAAGGATTATAAGTCAGATCTTCGCTTGAGGGTGATATGGGACCTACGAAACGCATCCATGCGGGAATACTCGAACGAACATTTGCTTTAGAAATAGAGTTAGCCGTATTGGTGACAGACCAAACAATTGTGTAAGTAGTTTCTTTTTCGACTCTCGGAGGAATCGCACCAGTATTTTTGAATGGTCCAGAATAATAAAGTGCTTTAGTTGCAAATCCAACATCTGAAATTACTCTAATAGTGGAAGTCTCAAAACCTTTTATATCAGAAGTCGCGTAGCCTTCAAGCATTTGTTTACCAGAAATAGAAATTTCTATATTTATTGATGGATTGGACATAATCCCACCACCAGAAGAAAAAAGAGATAATGGAGACAATGAGAAACTGACTGTCCCGGAATCTCCTGGGGAAACCTCCCTAAATGCATTTACAGAATTTTTATCCCAAGTTATGACATCCAAGCCAGAATTATAGAAACCTTGCTGTGAGTTTATCGTTTTACGGTCTACGGCATTGCCGGAAATCTTTGCTCTAATTTCGAGATCATTTACTTTCGTATCTAAATTATTTATCCATCTAATCTCACCACGAACTGGAGTCTTGGAATCTGTGGCATATTCTCGACCGGATGCACCATTGATAGAAAGGATTGTTTCAATGAAAGGCTTTTTAATTGAAACTGTATGTGTTAGAGAATTGAAAACCACATCAATCACAGATTTATCTACGCTCGACTGGAATCCACTTTTTATCTGGAAAGATTTCTCTTCTCCATCAAAAACACCAACCATTCTACCGGAAATAGAAATGGTTCGTTCTGCACCCGGAGCTAGGTCGCCTAGACTCCAAATATTGTTGTCGAGAGTTGGGGTCGGTGTCGACACAGAAAATTGAAATCCAACTGGGTAATCTACTTTCAGTAATATCTTGGAAGCTGTCCGAGTGGCGTTTAAGGCTACTTTTACATCAAACTTAATGTCTTGATTTGGACTTATCGAATTAGGACCATCCACAGAAAGGTTAATGGGGGCTGAGTTTATTGTGACTTCGTGGAGTTTTTCTTTCACGAAGATAGCATTGGAACCTTCGACTCTATACTCAATAGAAATTTTTATAGGAACGATACTCCCTTGTTCGCCAAAGAGTACTACTTTTAAATTTTCATTACGCACTACGCCGGCTGGAATCGTCCCTAATGATATTCGGTTCCTCTCCATGGAAGAAGATACATCTGTATTGCCATTCTTTGCACTTTTGGGATACTCTACGACAAGATCAACCAAGTCAAGCGATGCACTATTTTTATTTGTTATGTTAACCACAAACGATAGCTCTTCACCGCCGGCGGTAAAATTATTCCCAAGTACAGTAATGCTAATATTGTCATTGGAAATAATGTTGCCTCCGAGGAAAAACATATAAGCACCATACCCTAAGGCCAAAAGAAAAAAGGAAAGGGAAAAAAGGAAAAAATTCTTAAACACTGAGGTTTTTTTAAAAAAATTTTCCCCGAAAGAAAAAGAATCAGAGTTAATTTCATTTTCGTCCCCCCAACTATCTGGTGTATCCCCTCTGTTTGTGTGTGTAAAGCTATCTCGATGCTCTATCTTCGGGTTGTAATTTTTACTGAAAAGTTTGACTTTCAGTTCCTCTATTCTGTTTAGTTTGTCCCTGTCGCCTTGTCGCATCTTGTAATCATATCATTTAAATGAAAAAATCATAAGGAGCATATACTTCTACAGATGTGTTTCTTTTAAGGCCTTGTTGATTTCAAAAAGTATAGCTCGCCTGTTGGTTGCGGCTTCAAAAATCATGCGTTCCTCAAATGGGGACTTAGTTAAGTTTCCCAGTATTTCGTTGCCACCTATGTATCCTAAGTTGTTTATAATGCGTAAAACAATTATGGCCTCAATATTACGCAAATCCTCTTTTGTTTGTGTTTTTTCTAAAACACATAAACTATTCAATAAATCTGCAAATAAAACTTGGTTCGGCTCCACGCCCGTAAGCAGACGCCGCAAAAGCCGTGCAATATTTACAAAAACTTCAAAAGTTTCTCGCTTTTTTATAATTTCTTCGAGCTTGTTTGTTTTCGAAGCACTAGTCACTCGCCAGATATCCCGACCTTGCACAAGGTCAATTTTGACATAAGTAAAGTCTTGCAAAACAAAACGAAGTTTAGAAGACATCTTACGCACACCCTGCGCTGTGGCATAGATCATCCCAAGATCGCGAGTAAAAATATAATAATACTTCCCCGCCTCGCCAAAGTTTTTGCTACCCAATATTATGCCTTCGGTGTGATAAATGTGGTGCATAAATTAATTACAAAACCTCACCCTGCCCTCTCCTCCGAAGGAGAGGGTGAAATCATACCCATTAAAGATATTAACAATTCAGAGAGTTCAAAACATTCGTTATCATCAAGATGTCCCATATTCGGAAGAATAATTTTTTGACAGTCAAGGTTTTCTGAAATAATTTTGGGGTGTTCAAGTGGAACTTTATCATCAGACTCTCCATGTATGACACAGAAGTTTTTAGACTTTTGTTTTATGGATATGTAGTCAAATGGTGAATCTAAAAAATTATCTATCTTTCGAAGTTTTGATTCTTTATTTTCAGGATTTAGTATCGACGATGGACCAGAAACAAGAATAGCTCCGCCGATTTTTTTATTTTCTGAAAAAGTTTCTAAGTATCTCAGTATTGCTGGCACGCCGAGTGAATGTCCGACCAAAAACACTTCTTCCGGAAAATCACCAACTGCATCACTAATAGCTTTTACCCATTCATCTCTTTGAGGATTCTCTGGATTCGGCATAGGCAACGCACATGCATATATCTTGTCTTTATTTAACTCAGCCATGAGCCACGGCCTCCAACCACCATTAGGTCTACCCATAAAGCCGTGTATAAGAAAAACTTTTTTCATGGTTTGATTATACTATAAATATAACCTCATCCCCTACCCCTTCTCCTGGAAGGCGAAGGGGTTCACCCTCTCCTTTCCAGGAGAGGGCTGGGGTGAGGTTTTACTATTTAACTTTTTTAAAACCTCCTCCAAAACTCCATTTAAATTTCCATTAACCTCCGAATTCCAAAATCGTAAAGTTTCAATTCTCAGAAATGCAAAAAATTTATCTCTTTCTTTATCATATTCTTTGTTTTCTCTATGTTGATTCCCATCCAACTCAATCGCTATCAGCTTTTCACGGCAATAAAAATCCGCAATATAGTTTCCGATACTTATCTGCCTTCTCCATTTGTATCCCGTTTGATTGTTTCTGATTTTTAACCAAAGTAATTTTTCTTCAGGAGTTTGATTTTTTCTCAAATCCTTACGAATTTCCTTTTTAGAAAAATTGTTTATGATTCTGGACATTTTGAATTTAGTTTCCCCTCTCCTCTCCAGGAGAGGGGCTGGGGTGAGGTTGGGTGAGATTTTTAAAATTCTTCTTCTTTGTTTTCTTCAAAAGTTTTAAATACGATGTTGAATTTGGGCAGAACCATTACGGGTACTCTGTAAGCAGTACCAAAGTTGGGTCTTAACATACCATCATGTACTGGAAAACAAAACTTCGGTTTTATCTCGAGTACATATTTCATAAAATCCCTCACCCGAGACCATGGACCAGCCACACCAACAGCAAGAATCTCTACAGATTTGCCAGGATTGTAAAAAGCATCTCCCGGATAGAACAGTCTTTTGCCAATAAAAAAGCCTGTATTCTTTACTTGCCCAAGTTCTTCAAATATTTCTTCATGCCTGCAATCATGCGCTTCCAGTTCTATGCCCAAAATTTCTTTTGCAATTTTATTCTCTAAAACTTCGTAACTAATCCCCGCCCCATCAAGCAATTTACCGACACCATCATTTGTAATTATTTTAACATTGGGATTATTTTTTATAATTTCTTTTAAAGATTCAACATGAAAATGATCCGGGTGCTCATGTGTAATTAAAACGAGATCAATATTTTTCTCTTGCGCTTGTTCTTCCACAGTATAAGATCCAGGATCTGTCATAACCCTTTTGCCATTAGTTTCTATCACCAAACAACAGTGCCCAAGTTTTTTGATTTTCATTTTTCCATTCTATCACAAAACCTCATCCCCTACCCCTTCTCCTGAAAGGCGAAGGGTTCACCCTCTCCTCTCCAGGAGAGGGCTGGGGTGAGGTTAATTTACCATAAACCCATGCAGACTGGAAATTATTGGTTTTATAGATTCATTATTTATATCTTCTGGCTTTATTTTGCATTTGGCAAAAATTTGTTTTTCGATTCCCTTGCAACAAGCAATCAGTTCTGCTCGTCCATCTTCGGAAAAGATATCCCGTCGGTTTTGATATCGTTTCTTTGCTTCTTCCATTCTTTCTTCAAAAGACACGACACCGTGCGGGTCAACACGCCAGTCGGCATAATTCACTATTTTGTAGGCAATATTATTTCCGTTACAATTTTTACATGCTAAAGAAAAATCAACACTATCGACAATTTTTATTATCTCCTCAGGTAAACCAAGCTCTTTCATTATCAAAATGGTCGTTTTATGTGCATTAAATCCATACTTATTTTCATATTCCAACTTTATACTTTCCCAATAATCCAAACCTTCTGGCTTGTTGAATTCCGGAAAGTATCCTAAGTCTGCTTTTATGATATTGCCCATGTCGTGAAGCAAACACGCACCAATAATTTCTTCTTTATTTATTGGCTCATTAAAATTATTACAAATCAAAGATGCAACAGCCGCCACGCGGAGCATATGTTCCTGTAGATTTGGCATAATTTTATATTTTTTATATATCATCAGAACCGTCATCGGCATTTTGTCTTTCGATTTAAGTCCGAGTTTTTTTCTTTTATCCTGAAGTTCTCGCATAAATTCACGATACTCACCTTCGGCCCTGAGCGCTGGAGTAATCTCTGCATCGAGCAAAATTTCTGATTCTATTTTTTTGTTCTGCGTTACATCTTTTACATTCAGTTCATCTTTTATTAATTCGATATATTCTTTTCCTAAAACAAGATTTTTTACTTCTAACCTAGTGAGTGGTTGGCGTACTGGAATATTTACTTTCTGCCTTTCAGCATTTCCAGCCGTACAAATATCACGCACAATTTGCATATCTTTCAAAACCTCCGACCGAAGGTCCCGAGTAGAAACGAGGGGCCATTTTTCTAAGTGCACGCTCTCCGCATCATCTTTAGTTTTTAATTTCAACCAAATATCTTCTGCCGTAAATGGCGCAAATGGAGCCATTATTTTCGCTAAAGTTTTCAAGACAAAATACAAAGTTTGTCTGGCCCCGTAGTGAAATTGTTCTTCGGGGTTTACAGCTTCATCTTTGATTCTCTCGCGCGAGCGACGCAGATACCATGTAGAAAGATCCCCGACAAAATCCCTAATAGCTCTAGTCGGCTCGAGCAATTTATAGTTATCCAGATTGTCTGTAGAAGTTTTTATTAATTCATCCAGTCTAGCTAAAATCCAAACATCTAGAATATTACTAGACTCAGTACCCCCTCCGCCTTTGGCACCTCCCCCTATGTAGGGGAAGGCCGGGTGGGGGTATTCTAAATCTTTATCTCTATAAAGCTCATAAAACGCCAGCACATTGTAGAGCAAACCGAAAACTTGCTGGTACAAAAGCGCTATAGTTTTTTCATCAAAATTTTTCGATTCGCCCGGCTGGTTGATCGAGTACATCCACAGACGCAGAGTGTCCACGCCATATTTTTCTATCATCACCCAGGGATCAACAATATTGCCAAGCGACTTGGACATTTTTTTACCATTCGCATCAAGTAAGTGCCCAAGGCAAATTACATTTTTGTAAGCTAACCCTTTACCCATTAAAATTCCAACAGCGTGAAGTGTATAAAACCACCCGCGAGTTTGATCTATGGCTTCAGCAATAAAGTCAGCCGGATATAAAATTTCCTGAGATTTTTTATTTCCTACTCTATACCAAGCTTGTGAAAGTTTGGGGTTAAATGGATAATGGTCTTGCGCGAAAGGCATACATCCAGAATCAAACCATACATCCATAACTTCCTTTGTACGAGTCAAAATTGAACCATCTTCATCAACCAATTCCAGATCGTCAATAAATGGGCGATGCAAGTCCACTTGACCGAAATAGTTTCTCGGTAGTGACAAAAAATTGCATTGTAAGACTTGTGCATTTTGAATAAATGGATATTTATTTTTCAAATTTTCTGATTCTTCTTGTTCATTTAATGCTTCATGAGAAGAGAGGAGTAAGCGTAAAGGAAGCTCATGCGAAACAACTAAAATATTTTTATCTGAATATGTTTTTTCTAAATCACACATTACGCCAACCATTCTTTTTCTGATATCTTTATAACTTTCATCTGAAGATTTTATAGCTCGGGCTTCCCGCAACTCCTCATCGATAAAAATTTCTTCTTTGGGAATTCCAAAAATTTCTGCCACAATTTCTGCAGTTTGTCTCGTCCTGGTAAAATTAGAAGAAATTATGATATCAGGTTTTCCCTCTAACTTTTTCGCTTGTAATTTGACCTGCTCTACCCCCTCACTAGTCAAGGCATCATTTTCCTCTCCGGGTTCGAAACTACCTACATTCTTCATATTTCCGACTGAACCCCCATGCCTCATGAGCAAATATTTATTGCCAGATTTTTTTACTAATTTTTTAATTTCTTCAATACTACCAAGTACCCGAAAAGTATTATTCTGCTGATTGTCATTTTTGACCCATACTGGTAGTGGCGTACCCCAATACCGCTCGCGAGAAATCGCCCAATCTTTGATGTCTTTCAGCCACTCACCAAAGCGTCCGTCACGAGTATATGCTGGTTCCCAATTTATTTTTTGGTTTTCATTAATTAATTCTTTTTTTATTTTTGGATCGGACATTTTTATATACCAAGAATCACGCGCGTAATAAATAAGCGCGGTCTTACAACGCCAACAGTGCGGATAAGAGTGTTGATAATTTTCTTTGGCGAAAAATAAATTTTTCTCGGTTAAATATTTGATGATATCAACATCGAGTGTGGGTTTGCCCTCTTCATTTTTTTCTTTCACAAATCTGCCTTCTAAGAATCCTGTGCCTTTTACAAATTTACCTTCAAGATTTACTGTGTGATGCTTCGGCAAGCCCACCTCGGTGCCCAACACAAAGTCATCCTGCCCGTACATCACGGCTGTGTGCACTATGCCTGTGCCGTCTGTGGTTGTCACAAAGTTTGCTCCGTAAACCTTGTAAGCTTTTTCTAATTTTGGTTTTTCACTCTCTGTTATAGTCTCTGCAAGAAATGGAAACAAGGGTTCGTATTGCATCCCGACCATTTCCTTACCCTTGTGTTCGGCTACAATTTCGTACGGGTCGGTAATAACAGACAAGCGCTCTTTGGCAAGAATCAAAATTTCATCTTTAACTTTTACTTCCACATAATCAATATCTTCCCCGACAGCCAACGCCACATTCCCTGGCAAAGTCCATGGTGTGGTTGTCCAAGCGAGAAAATATGTACTCATATTTTCTCGTCCTGAGCTTATCGAAGGACTTTTCACTTCAAACTTCACATACACCGACAAATCTTTTACATCTTCGTATCCTTGCGCAAGCTCATGACTAGAGAGCGCCGTACCACACCTAGGACACCAAGGCACAACTTTATAGTCCTTATATAAAAGTTTTTGTTCATTTACTGTTTTAACAACATTCCAAACAGATTCAATATAGTCATTGCTATATGTAACATACGGATTTTCTACATCCACCCAATGTCCAATTCTTTCTGTAAATTTATGCCAGATATCAACATACTCCCAGACAGATTCTTTGCACTCTTTATTAAATTTTGCAATACCATATTCTTCTATGGCTTTCTTGGAATTAAGTCCAAGCTTTTTTTCTACTTGAAGTTCTACGGGTAATCCATGTGTATCCCACCCTCTTTTACGACGAACATGAAAACCCCGCATCGTTTTATATCTAGGAAGAGCATCTTTAAATGATCCCGGTATCAAGTGGTGAATTCCTGGCCGGCCATTTGCTGTTGGCGGGCCATCATAAAATACAAACTCTTTCTCCCCCTCTCTTTCACTCAAAGTCTTTGCAAAAATTTTATTCTCGCGCCAAAATTCTAGAATACCCTCCTCGCGCATAGCAGCCTCACTTTTTTTATTTTCTTCTTGCATTTTTTTATAAATTAAATTTTATAAATAAAAAACTCGTCCCCATACAACAATTCTTAAAAAGAATATAGTATAAGGACGAGTCTCAAGCCCGTTTACGGTGAGCTTGTCGAACCGTGGTACCACCTTTATTGCTTCTCATTTATTGGGTTCTATTTTATCACGCCATAACCTTAGCGACGGCGGACATTTCTTCCCAAAGCTCTGGGCCTTTCAGGCTCACGAAGAGGTGATAACCTCTTCAACGCTTTATGTAATCTTAACATAAGATACAAAAAAATGGCAAATCGTGTATAATTATTAAATGATAGGAAAAGAACCAAAAATGCCACTAGAAAGCATAATAAATACTGCGATTAGGGGTCCTAGTGGAACTATATACCAAAAAGGTGTGGGTTCAGTTGGTCATGATAACTTGCGTGATTACTTCCCAGAAATTCAAAAGGGGGCTGGTGTGGAGGGATTTTTAACTAACACAGGTAGATTTGTATCTAGAGAAGAAGCAGCCCAAATTGCATACAAAGCTGGTCAGACAAAAGAACTACTAGATACATTAAACAGCCCAGATATTTTTGATTTAAGATAATGTTAAATTTACATCCTCTCCGGCACTTCAATACCAAGCAAATATAAACCTTTTTTCATCACAAAAGAAAAAGCGAAGGTCAGAGCAACTTTATAGGAAGAAGTAATGTCCTTTTTGTCTACAATAATTGTATTTCCATAAAAGCTGTTGTAACTGCGCGCGAGTTCTATTAAATAAGTCGCAATGTAGTGTGGTTCGTATTCCGATGCTGCCCTTAAAATAATTTCTGGAAATTTATATAGTAATTTTTCTACTTCGAAAATTTCTGGCGGAAAAGCGTGCGGGTCCGGCAAGATGTCTTCTTTTTTCGCTTTCTCTATCACCGAATTTGCCCGTGCGTATGAATATTGCAAGTACGGCCCCGAGTCTCCTTCAAAGGAAATTGATTTTTCAAAATCAAAGGCGATATCCCCACCAGTCGACTGTTTAAGAATAGAATATTTCACTGCCGCCACACCAACATGCTGTGCAACTTTTTCTTTCTTTTCTTCATCCCAATCGTGGTCTTTAATTTTCTCCGTTACCAACGCAATAGTATCGCGAATCAGTGACTCGCCGGTGATAACATTTCCTTTTCGAGAAGACATCTTGCCAGAGGCAAGTCGCATCATTCCGTGGGTAATGTGCTTCATTTTTGATTCATATTCCGGATGAATCAGAGAAATAGATTTGGCAACGACTTTCATATATTCCATCTGTTCATTAGCTGTAACCACAATAGAAAGATCCATATCTGGCACGGTTTTGAATTTTTCTTCTGTTAGCCCCAATTCTTTCGTCTCATATGTAGGCAAACCCTGTGAAGTAATAAAAACTCTAGTGTGAAGCTTGGAATCATGTTTTTCCGCTTTAAACACCACGGCGCCATCAGATTCTTCAAAAATCCTTCCGCCATCAGGACCTGCGGCTTTACCGATGTTTGTTCGAACGATTTCTTCACCGATCGGTGCCATTTGACTCTCTAAAAAATAGAACTCGAATTTCGTTCCGAGAATTTTATATAAATCTTCAAAAGCTTCCATTGTCACCTTAAAACCCCAGTCATATATTTCATTTATTTTTTCGTCACTTTTGTCGTAAAGTTTTTTATTTATTTCATCTATTTCCTTTTTTGCTTTTTCATCAGTTTCATATAACCCCGCGCCCTCTGAATAAGCCTTGCCGATATTTTCTGATTGTGAAAATACAGAGCCAGATTTTTCCTGGAATTTCGAATTATTTAAAAGACCATAAATTGCTTTTGCCACATGAAGACCAATATCACCTTGATAATTTGCGCGAAAAACACTTACACCAGAATGCTCTAAAATCCTAGCCACAGATTCACCTATAGCGTTGGTCATCAAGTGACCAATATGAAAAGGCTTGAAAGGATTTGGGTCTGTATATTCCACCATTATTTTCTTGCCTTTTAATGCGTCATTTCCCCCGACACCATCTCCTTCATTTAAAATTTCCTCCACACTTCTTGAGAAAAATTTGCGAGAAAGGTGCAAGTTTATGAAGCCAAAACCAGCGACTTCCATTTTTTCTATATTGTTATCGAGATTTAGTCTCAACATTTCAGTAATTATCTTTTCCGCTAGCTCTTTTGGATTAGCTTTAATACTTTTTGCTACAGCCATAGCCACATTTGTAGAATAATCTCCCCTATTCAAATCCGCAGGGTGTTCAACTACAATTTCACTTACCTCTATGTTGAGATTTTTAAGCGCATCTGTAATTAATTGTTTAATTTTGTTTTGCATTTGATTTAACAAAATCATCCCGAGCTTTACGAGGGACTATTTATGCCCCGTACTTCCCTCCCGCCCATGACCCCGCACAGTTTCAGAAAGCTCTTCTACCTCTACAATATCACAATGCTCAAATTTTTGAATTAACATCTGTGCTACTTTTTGATCTTTGGCTATTAAAACTTCTTTATCGGAAACATTTAAAAGATTCATTACGATTTCGCCTCGATAACTCGCATCTATGACTCCGCCCATGACTTTCAGCCCTAGATTAAAAGAAATGCTCGACTTGTCCCAGATGAGCCCCACATAGCCTTCTGGAATTTCAATCGAAAGCCCGGTATGAACCCTCTCTTGTTTGCCTGGAGGGAAAATTACATCTTCCACACAATAAAAATCCATCCCCGCATCCCCCGGATGCCCATGTGTCGGCAACTTTGCATCTTTATGAAGTTTTTTTACTTTTAGGTTCATGTTTAAAAAAATATTCCGCACTTTCCTTCAGACTTGGAAGAAATACCCCGGGTGTTTCATCAAAAGCCTTAAAGATTTCGTCCCAAGAAAACCATTTAATTGATTCTACCTCACTATCCTGTTTAATTAAAGGATAGTCACTATTTATAGTTACAGTAAACCACTGAGCAAAGTAAGCATGCTTTGTTGTGCGACGAAGCTTTGGCCCCAACACTGGCTTTAAATTTTTAAGACCAATTTCCTCCTCAGCTTCTTTAATAATATTAGATTCGTAAGTCTCTCCCTCTTCAACTGTTCCTGCGACAGCTGGCCCCCAAAGGCCTGGATTTATACTTTTGTCAAAGCCCCGCTGAGCAAGAAGAACTTCCCTTTTTTCATTCCACAACCAAAGTCCAGTAATTCTTGTTATATCAGTAGTATTTCTGTCTTTTCTATCTTTATACCCTATGATTTCATCTTGTTCATTTACAATCGGGATTTTCATTTTATTATTATAACCCTTTTCTTTGTAATCCACAAAAACACAAATTTAGCATTAGCACGCGACCGCTTGTTAATGCTATAATGCATGGATGAGATCCAAGGGGCCAAGAATGGGAAATCTGAAAAAGAAAATACTCTTACTTCTTACTGCTGGTTTGGCTTTGGGATTAACCAGGTCACCCAAAAAACATTGGTGGATTTTAAAACAAATACCGAAAGAATGGAAGAAGATAAATCATCAGGCGCTTGAGAGGGCAATAAATTCTCTATATTCATCACACTTGGTCCAAGAAAAAGATAATAAAGACGGTACTACTACCCTAATATTAACTGAAAATGGTAAAAGAAAGGCCCTGCAGTTTAATATTGAAAAGATGGAAATTAGAAAGCCGGCCATGTGGGACAGAAGATGGAGAATAGTTATGTTCGACATTCCTGAAAAATTAAAAAGGTTGCGTGATTCTTTGCGCATACATTTTCAAGAAGTAGGGTTAATTGAACTTCAAAAATCAGTCTTCGTGCATCCTTTCCCCTGCAGTGATGAAATCGAATTTATTTTAGAACTTTATAATGCGAGAAAATATGTGCGCTTTATCACGGCTGAAGAAGTAGATAACAAACTCCATTTGATGAAAAAATTTAATTTGTGCTAATTAAGCATTAGCACGCGACCGCTTGTTAATGCTAAGTAGGGTTATTGATGTTTGATTTTAAAATGTTTAATAATCATTTCCACAGCTTTCTTGGGAGGAAGGTTTGTGTTGTCGATTATGAAATTATTTTTTAATTTTGGTGAAGTATTGTAATCTTTTCTGGGTAATATCTGTCGCATTACTTCTTTATCTACAAGTTTGTAAAATTTCTTACGGGAAGCCATACCAACTCTTTTCAAGAGTTCTTTGGAGTTTGCCTTTAGGTGCACTGGGTAGAATTTAGCACCAAGATTGGTGAGCTTTTTCGCTAATGTTTCTACATATTTAGGATCAGAGAGGCCAGTTCTTGAAATAAAATTGTGATCATAGCAATGGGTAACGACTAAATTTATTTTTGCCTCCACGACATTTTCTAAAAAATAATATCTCAATCTATCTTTCATTCTATCGCTTAGATAATTACTCCCACCAAAGACTTCTTTAATAAAATCATTTATATGGTGATTGTGTGATAATTTATACCCCAATTTCTCACTTAAAATCTTAGCAACGGTTAATTTACCTACCGCGATAGGTCCATATATAAAAATAATTACAGACTTTTTATTTTTTGATGATTTTTTTAACTTTTTCATAAATTTTTTCGTGAATATCTTGTCTGGATAAAATCTCTCCCGAGGGCGCGCAGTCGATTTTAATAAAATTCGGAACTTCTTTCACGAGTTTTAGCGCGCTTTTTCTGGAATTTATTAAAAAGTTAACATCATTCTCGTGGACATCTTTTTTCTTTTTCAAATAAGCTCTTTTCATCTTACTCGATTCTCTATGCTTCAATAGCTTCAGAACAATCTCGGTCGGTAAATCTAAATATAAAGTAATGTCCGGTTTTGGAATATTAAATACCTCATACTCCATCTGATTGAGCCATTTGATAAAACTATCTCTTTTTTTTGCATTTTTAATTTTACCGCCCTGATGAATCTGATTGGCTGAAACATAACGGTTAGCGATAACCACATATCCTTTTTGGAGCCAATTTCTCATTTCTTTATTGGATTCAAAGCGATCTGCCGCATACAGAACCGAAGCAATTTTGGGATGCACATTTAAAAAGTTGTAATACTGCTCCGAGAGACAATGCCCGATGAAGGCGCCGAAAAAATTCTTGTAGTATTCCGGAAAATCAACTACTTTAACAACTTTTCCTTCGTTTTTGAGTTTTTTCTCTAAAAGTTTGACTTGTGTAGCCTTCCCGGACCCATCTGTGCCATCTATTACTATAAGTTTTCCACGCTTTACCATACAGAAAATATACCAGAAAAAAAGTATTAAAGAAACTTGGCAAGGACTTCTTTAAAATATTTATCTAACCCAGCATTGTTATTTATTTCATCCCTAGAAAACCACCTATGTTCAGTATGATCGGAATCCAATACCACTTCGCCAGAAACCTGCCCCACATAGGTCAGACGCACCACATGTTTATCAGGACGCAAAATATCCTGCGCACACAAAAGCCTGGGCTCTCCGATCAACGCCAGCTTTGTTTCCTCGAAAATTTCCCGCTCTAAATTCTTTAGCAGTGGGATACCTATTTCTATCCTTCCACCCACAATATCCCAGAGCTCATCTTCCGCCACTTCTGGGTACTTAATCCTGCTCCTTTTTAATAAAAGAAACTCTCCTTCTTCGTTTTGTAAAATTATTTTTGTCCCGACTTGTAATTGTAATTCCATATTCATAAATTTATTTAAAATAATTATTGAAATTTATTTTAATCCCTAAAGTTGATATTTATAATTTTCTACACAAACTTT
>CALRHR010000005.1 GCA_943359485.1 Candidatus Nomurabacteria bacterium
TTCAATCAAATAAACATAATCAAAGTGATCTCTATCTTCTCTGATTTTAAATTTAGTCGAGTCTAGACCTTTCAGTGAATCTTCCGGAACAAGTTTCAGTTCCAATTCAGCCCCCTCCTGCTTGGAAAGTTTTAGTAATTTCTCTGCTGTTTCATTTACTTTATTATTTCCTAAAAAAGAATAAAACAATTTGCCCGTCAGGTAGTCAGTAAAATGAACAACCAGATTATCATTTAAAACAGAAAGACGCATTTCATCCGTTATATTCCAAGACCATAAAGATACAAAATTAAAGTCTGAATAAGGTGGGAACCTTGATGTAAATTTTTCTACTTCTTCTCTATCTGAAAGCTCTAATCTTTTAAATTGTGGAAATTCAGGAATCATACAATGTATTATTACATATTATTACATCGTAATTTTTTTTACAACTGTTTAGGTTGAATTTATGGTCAGTCGTCATTAGGATAAGCGGGTCAGGTATTCTTACTGCGAATAAATGCCAAATTTTAGCATGTTCTCTAGATAAACAATATAATACTTCCTAAAGTAATGATAGCGATAGCGATTATTTTTGGTAGTAGAACTTTCTTCCGCACATCTTCTTTTACAATATTTGGGGAAAATTTGGTAGCGAAGAGGGTGAGAAAGAGCACAATGGCTGGCTGAAAACTGCCGACGAGATAGACCATAGTAACGGGGGCGAGCAGGATAGCGTAATTGGTGACCAGATTGCCGATAATAGTGAGAATTTCACTCATAGAATTTAAGGCAAAAATCTTTTTGCCACCACGCCTATTCATCAGCATAAATTCGGCGCGATATTTTGGCACGAAAAGATAAATCAGAATACCGAAACCGCCCAGCCCGACATATTCCCAAAAAGAAGAAATCCAAAAATTTCCTCCAATGGTTACGAATTTGAAAATTACTCCAGTGATGGCAACAAGCAGGCAAGCGACGAGCATGTATAGAGCGGGTCGGAACTTTATTTTTTTCTTTTCTCCGGAAAAATCTATGGAGATTAAAAGCACGCCAAGCAAAGTAACCAGAGAACCGGCCATTTGTTGACCAGTCAGTGTTTCACCCAAGAAGATGTATCCGAGAGCGTAGCCGAAAACAGGAATTGTTAAAAACCATGGAACTACTAAGGAAACATCTTCGATCTCTAGAGTAAAAAGATACAGAATAATCCAGGCAATAGTAATACAGCCAGTTATAATTAGGAGAATTTTATCTAAAAAAGGAATATTTAAAATGCCTGGCGTAAATATTCCAATCATCATGGCGACAAAAATACCTATTAAGCTCGAAAAAAGCACCAACCCACCGGAGTTTCGGGTGCCGGTGGAATATTTAGCGACGAGATATTGATCCGAAATATTCACGAGCGACCACAAGAATGGCGCGATTAAGGCGATGAAAAACCAATGCATGTGATAATTATACCTCATCACCAGCACTTATTGCTATGTTTTCGCAAGAACGGTCCTTGCGAGTTAATAGGGGAAAGGTTTCTGACACCTGACACCGCTGCCTCATTTAAAAGAATGCGAGTTTCGCTTTAATCATAAACATGATACACTCGAATTATTGAAAGTAATTATTAGCTTTTAGCTAGTCTAGAGCTTAAAATTATGTTTTTAAATCAGAACAAAATAGATAAAAATTATAAAAAAGGTGTTGTTTGGGGTCAAGATAAACCAAATAAATATGTTATAAAATTGGCCAGTTTACTTAATAAAGGTTCCAAAATTTTAGATTTGGGTTGTGGGGAGGGAAGAAATACAATATTCTTGGCCCAAGAAGGGTTTGACTTAACTGCCATTGATATTTCAAAAGTCGCGGTAGATCAAATGAATCATAAGTTAAAACAGTTGGGTTTCAATGTTGAAGGGAGTGTTTGTAGCATTCAGGATTATGATTTTAATAGTAAATATGATGCCATAATATCAACAACTGTAATTCATTTGTTATCAAAAGAAGATCAAATTAAGTGCATAGAAAATATGCAGATTAATACCAAACACAATGGCTTTAATCTTATTACAGTTTTTACAAAAAAAGATCATGGGTTTTTAGAATATCCCGAATTGTCTTTTTTGAATTTAGATGAATTTGTACCATTTTACTGTAATGGCAATTGGACTATTTTGATTAATGAGGAATATATTAAACACGAAACTCATGGTGTTCCACACGATCATAACATAGCCATAATATTGGCCCAAAAAAATAATTAGAAAGAAGGATGGAGAAAGGTATCAGGAACCTTTTCCTCTTCTGCAGTAAATTCCTAGTTTTTTTTAAGAGATTTATAGAAAATTAAAATGAGGGAAATTATGGAATAAATCATTACCATGAAAATTGACACATGCGCTTTCTGTATATTTAAAAATTCATCCCCGATATACCAAGGAAAAATAGTTGCAATAAATAAATAGATGCATAAATAAATAAAAGTAAATTTTCTCCACTTCCAGAATAGCTCCTCCTTTGTTTTTAGGGTTATAATAGAAAAAAATAATAATGCCGGTGAAATTATAAGTATAATTTTAAAAAATTTTAATATTTCTCCACAGGATTCCAAATATAAATTTGGTTTGCATATATAATTATAAGGTATATTAAAGTAAAATATAGAAAACAAAATAGTAGCAATGAAACTGGAAAGTAGAATTTTATTCTTTGTAAACCAATTTACTATACTTTTCATAAATTTAAATATTAATTAATAAAAGTTTCATATTTTCACAAATCTTCTAACTAAAAACACCAGAATTAATATAGTTAATATAATAACATACAAAATCCAATTATCACCAAAGGATGAATTTATTACTGTAGCCGACAATTGTGCATCTTCTACTTTTACAACTTCTTCAGGAATCTCAACTTCATCGACTTTTTCTTGTTTTTCTGTTGTATTTAAATTTACACTTTCATTTTTAGTTTCCTGTATTTCTTCTGTTTGTGGAATAATTTGGATATTGTTTTCGATTTCGTTATTTGGTTGTTCTACAGACAATACAGGCAAAGGTAAATTTCCTCCACCCGAAGAACTAGATGCACTACCGTTTGGAGTGGTGGAGATTTCAACACTTGGAGTTATTGGTTCGACATTCACCATGGGATATGTTTGATCTACATTGCCGTCTCCATTGCTGTCTAACCCAAGTTTTGAATTAGAAACTTCAAAAGAAGATGTGATATCAATAGTAGCCAAGGTTGAGGTAGAGCTAGGAATACCTTCAAATAAAGTTGAGTCGGTAATTGTATTGCCTATTTGTTTTTCTACATCCAAAGAGAAAAACCCTTCAGCATAACCTTGGAGCTTGAGAGTGTAAGTATTGCCGTAAGGCGCGGAAAGAAATTGCACTTCGCCTATTTGCTTGTAAGTTACATCTGGGATTTCTTCTTTGATTCCCTTGGTTGTGGGATCCATGCCTGTATATTTACCTTCACCATCTACAATGCCGAGAGTGAGAGGTGAATGGAGAGTGAAGTGAAGACGAGTATCATCAGAAATTAATGTTGAGGTATTGTCTACTATTATATTTTCTGGGTCAATAGGTGAGGTGTTTTTAATTTTAGATTTAATAAAGATTAGAAGATTAGATATCTCTAAAATATCTCTATGTTTTGTACTAAAAAATCTTTGGTTGTTGTAACTTTTCAAATCCACCCACCATCTTTCCACATTTGGGTTTGTGGTAGACATCCACAAAGCGCTCGGTACCACGACTGTGCCGTCGCCATCAACCACAAAATGGGGTTTGTAAGAAACCTCTACAGTGTCCAATGTGCCTCCAGCATAGGATTTGTAGCCCAATCCGGATATCGTTTCTTCTCCCCAGCCGGCTACTTGGATTACTTTAGTATTAGAAGATGGTTGCCAAGAGTCCAGAATTTCGTGCACATTTTCCGCTTGTGAATATAAAGTAGAATTTCCAATATTTGGATGGATAGTATCATTGAAAGCTGGTTTAGTTCTGCCGTCTCCACCTAGAATATAATCCTTGAGTTCTTTTTGGTCTGAGATAACAGGTCCGTATTGAGATTTTTGCGGGTTAAAAATTGATGTCTCTTCAAAAGAAATTAATTTTTCCGGGGCGAAAGGAATTTGAGACATAGTAAAATAGCTATTTGATGGCAAGAGGTTGTAAATAGCGGGCATATTTTCTGCGAGATTTCGTGATCTTGGTTTTCCCATAATAAAACCAAAACCAAGCTCGGTTCCGTGCAATAAATTCAGAACTGCATCCGGTGTCCCTATCTGTGGAACTGCAATCAAAATAACTTTGTCTATTTTGTCGTAAAGTGAATTATTTGTATCTTTTAATTTCTGGATGAGGGCTTTAGCTACCAGTCCGCCATTGGAATGAGCGATGATTGTCACTTTGCCTGATTTGGAATTGCTTTGCAGAGATTCTAATTTTTTGAGAATAAAGGATTCAGAAAAATCTTGCGCTCTAGTATATGACAAATCATTTTCTGATGAGACGGCGCCATTGGTGATGATATCATCCAAGGAAAGTCGCCAATCATATGGCACAAAAGCATAGTCGGTAATTATTTTTTCATCTTCTTTCCACTTTTTTAAGTCTTTTATGAAAGATTGATAAATATTCACGCTGTATACATCGTCGACGACCCCTCCTTCGTCCAATTCTCCATTGTTTTGGGTATCATTTTTGGTATGAATGGTATTGTGAATACTTTTACCTTGGCTATCTAATAAAAGATCAGCATGAGAAGAATCATCACGGGATACCCACAACTCGTTATCCAGAGAACCATCTTGCTCATATAATCTTGACCCCATTAGTCCCGGCAGAAAAAGCACATTTGAGAAACAATCAACAGTGCAAGTATCTGGTGGAGGTGGAGATGATTTGGAGACACCATATATTTTAAAGTATAGGTCGGAGATAGTTTTGCAGGGGTATCTAGTTGATGGTGAAACGTGTTGGTAGCAACTACCTTCCACGGTATCCTGGGTACTGCCATAAAAAACCGGAAGAACATTGAAGATATTATTACCTTGTGTTTTGAAAAAATAATACTTTAATGGATTGAAAATAATTGAATTGGGATAAAAACTTTGAGTACTTATATCTAACTGACTGGTGTTAGTAGATAGGTTTGAATACAAAAGCGTGCAGGGCGAATTGCTTTCAAGAAAATTACCATAAGTATCATTGTCACATTCATATAAATGAATCCATGGCCGTGATCCATAATAAATTGCGCTTGCGTTGCTAGATCGAATATCAATTTTAGTCAGAGTGCCAGTTAAATTAGTTCCCAAGGTTTGGGTTAAATAATTAAAAGAACTGCTAATTTGTTCAGAGGTGTCATCATTCAAGCTCGAGTAAGTATTATTTTCACAAATTCCGCCAGCATCAACACTGGTTTCATTTTGATTTTGGATGTCGTCGACACAAGAGGGTGGAGCAGTATAATCACTCCACACACCCCCAGAACGAGTGAACTTTGCGTAATATTCTGCGTTGGAGTTGGGGCCAACACCAGTAAATGAAAAAATCCCGGTTGTATCCCAATAAAAATAATAATTACCATCCGATGTTTGAGCTTGTAAAAAAGAAGTGCAAGCATAGCCAGTATCAAGATTGGTCCACCAACCAACACCAGTGCGGTTATCAGAACCGTTACCACCACAGCCAACATGGGTATAATTGCCACTAGAAATAGGGGGGAGGGCATTATCTCCTAACCCAATGACACCATCGCTCGTAATGGGGATATTTAATCTAGTGCTTGCTAGTGCAAAATTTACAAAGAAAAAAGAAAGAAAAAAAACGACAAGAAAACTAAAAACTGATTTTCTGAGCATTTTTTTTACTTTCATATTTCAATATAAAAAAGAATAATGCTTATATTTTATCAATATTTAAAATTTACAACAAAAAATACTGGGGACAACCCCCCACTTTTTATTTCATCGAAACGAAAGGTGTGGGGGCAACTTCACATATTTAATTTAAAATGCTAATATTGAAGTATTATGTTAGACAAGAAAAAAATTAAAGAAAAATTGGAAAAAGAGCGGGATGTTCTCTTGGAAGAGTTGCGCGATATGGGTAAATTGAATCCGGAAACGGATGAATGGGAAGCGACACCGGAAGAGCAAAATTCCCCGCAGTCAGACCATAATGATATGGCTGATCGGTTTGAGGATTTTGAGGCCCGCAGTTCTATGATGAAAACTCTTGAGCCGAGACTTAATAATATTTTGACAGCACTTAAAAGGTTGAATAGGGATTCTTTTGGAAAGTGTGAAGTATGTAAAAATGACATAGAAATGACTCGCTTGGAAGCCAATCCTGCCGCAACAACTTGCAAGAAACATCTAGAATTAGGTGCTAGGGACTAGCTTCTAGGTTCAAGAAAAATTACAATTTTAATGCTACTAGCACCTAGCCACTAGCCAGATAGAGCAAAGGTCTCTATCTGGAAGAACCATAATTATGTCTTTCGCCAAAGTATATTCTGCGCAGGTGAACTTACTCCAGGGCGCTATTGTGACCATCGAGGTGGATATTTCGAAGGGGGCACTTTACGCTTTTAGCTTGGTTGGCTTGCCGGATAAGGCGGTGGATGAATCCAAAGACCGAGTGAGTGGAGCCATAAAAAATTCTGGTTACAAATCCCCTAAAGCACAAAATCAGAAGATAGTTGTGTCGCTTTCGCCAGCCGATCTAAAGAAGGAAGGACCATTTTTTGATTTAGCCATAGCTATTGCCTACCTAAAAGCGACAGGAGAAATTAAATTTAATTCAGAAAAGAAGATTTTTCTCGGTGAGCTCGGTCTCGACGGGACTTTGCGTAGTGTTCGGGGTGCGTTGCCACTAGCGGAAGAAGCAAAGCGTCGGGGTTATGAAGAAATTTATTTGCCGAAAGAAAACGCGATAGAAGCGGCCCTGGTCACAGGTGTAAAGGTTTTTGGAGCGGATAGTTTGGCAGAAATCATCGAACATATTAATGAAATTAAAAGATCTCTTCAATCCGATAAAAATCGGACATCTTCCTCTTTACAGGGGGCGAAGGGTAAAATTCAAATCCAACCAAAGACAAAGATAAATTACAAAAGAATGGTGGAGGGTGGGGATTTCTCCGATATCCGTGGACAGGAAGGCGCTAAGCGTGGGCTTGAAATTGCCGCGGCCGGCGGACACAATATCGCTATGTATGGCCCGCCGGGAACCGGCAAGACAATGCTGGCGCGAGTTTTTTCCGGACTTCTTCCGGACTTAGAAACTGATCAAGTTTTGGAAATTACTGGGATTCATTCAGTGGCTGGGACAACAAGGGGCGAGTTGGTTTGCTTTCCGCCATTTCGTGCTCCACACCATACCTCTTCTTATGTGTCGCTAATTGGCGGAGGAACTTATCCGAAACCCGGGGAGGTTACCCTCGCGCACCGCGGAGTTTTATTTTTAGATGAATTTCCGGAATTTGAAAAGAGGGTGATAGAGTCTTTGCGTCAGCCCCTCGAAGACAATATTGTGTCAATCTCTCGCGCCAAAGGAACGGCCGTTTTTCCATCAAATTTTATTCTCGTGGCGGCGATGAATCCTTGTCCGTGTGGAAACTCGGGAACTAAAAATAAAGTTTGTATTTGCAAACCTTCCGATCTCGATCGATACAAAAGAAAACTTTCTGGGCCGATCATGGACCGTATTGATTTATGGGTTTCCGTCGGGAATGTGGATTACAAAAAACTTGGTGGCGAAGGTATGGGGGAGAAGAGTGAGAAGATAAAAGAAAGAGTTTCCCGCGCGCGAGAGGTTCAAAAAAATAGATTTAAAAAATTAGGACGAGACATCAGCACCAACAGTGAAATGAATGTCAAAGATTTAAGTAATATCGTGAAATTAAAAAAAGAAGTCAGGGATTTGCTCGATGGCTCGGCCGAGCGCCTCGGCCTTTCCGCTCGCGCTTACCACCGGGTCATCAAAATCGCGCGGACTATAGCAGACCTTGAAAACTCTCCCGAAGTCGAAACAAATCATATCCTAGAGGCGATACAGTATAGGCCAAAGGTGAGTGATTGAGGTGTAGAAAAATATTTGTTACGATTAATAATCGAGATATTTACTAATATGGAACATATAAAAAATGTAATAAATCCTTCTTTAGGTGATTATGAACGAAATAAAGAACTATTTAGAATACCAAAAGGAGTTCGTATGTCTTCTAATACATTTGGCGTTCCAGAGATTTTAAGAGCTTGTGGTTATGATCAATCTTCTGACCCAAATCCTGGGAAGGTTTTTTCCCTTGAAGATTTATTAACAAGAGTGGACTCAATAAATCTAGGTTCATTTGAAGATATTTTGTCTAGTTTGCGTAAAAATTTAAAAATAAAAATGCAACACCCTGTTCTTGTTGAAATTGTCTTTGAGTTTTTAGTTGAAGCCTTACAGACTGATGGTTTAGGTGATAAAATTAGACCTTATGTTTTTGCAGAACGTGATGATAATAATGAATTTACAGTTTCTTGTTTGTTAAGAATATTAGATAAAATTCCAAATGCTATTTTTTTTGAAATGATAATAAATCGTGCTGGTATTCATGAAAAAAAAACGAGTGAATTTTTATCACATGAAGGTAAAATGAGGAAAATGTTTTTAAGAAATTTGGGTTTACTTGTGTCAACAGGGGTTTTACAGGTTAATTTAGCAGAAGTAAAAAATAGATTATCTAAATTTAGTATTAATTTAAAAGATCCTCTAATAATAGAATTTACACAAAGAAAAGTTGATGGTGATTATATTTTTTCTTCTGGACAAACTGATAGTCTCCGTGATTCTATAAACATTTCTTCAATGGTAGGTTTTTCAGAAGAAAAATTAGTCTATACCCACGAAATGTTTCATGCTATCTCAGGTCGTACATCTGTTTTATTTGGTAGTATACCAGATAATACTAATTTACCTGATTCCTCTGGGATTTTAGTACAAAACAAGGGAGTTGTTTTACCAGATCGGACGGGTTTTTTTACTAATGACAATAAAATTGGTAGGTTTTTTTGGTTGAACGAAGCTACAACTCAATCTTTAACATTGCTCATGTTCCCAAAAGATTTAGTAAATAGGTGTTATGTAGAAGAAATCGAATTGTTAGAAACATTACTTTCTGGAGGTGGTTCACTTATTCCAAAAAGATTACTTTTTGACGCATATTTTGTAGATAATACAGATCGTAATATACAAAATACGCCCGAAGCAATGCAAAGATTTTACAATGTAGTTGACGAGTCTTATGGTGTTAGTGGTTTTCTTTTAAAATTAGATGATTATGTTTCAAAAAATGGTGTAGAAAAGGCTATTGAAACACTTAAAACCGATCCAAGTTTGATTTAGTTATTTCAATTTTTAAGTTATCCACAGTTTGTCTGTTGACAGTGAACGAGCGTTCACTTATACTAATTAAGTCGTTGATTAGTAGTTTAATTTAAAAGAGCGTCGCGTTTTAATGGACAATTACGCGACACGATTTTGCAAAATCGCATGTCACAGTCACAATATTTAAAAATGTTAGAGAAGGAAATACAGAAGATCAATCAAAAGATTGATTTTAAGATTTTAAAGGGAGAATCTTATTGTAAAGAATCTAGGGATCATAAACTGCTTCTACAGAAAGTTCGTTTTCACACTAGGAGGGGTTTGATAAGTAGATTTGTGAATTTCTTTTTTCGGAAGAATATTTTGAGAACAAATTCATATGCGTAATGAACATCAAAATAAGATAGAATCTTTTTATTCAAGCAACAAAAGAATGCCCACATATTCAGAGATGATGAAGCTCTTTGGTTTCAAATCTAAGAATGCTGTTTTTAAAGTGGTGGAGAAATTGATGGAGGCAGGACTCGTGGCGAAAGACCACCTCGGCAGATTGATTCCAACTGGAATTTTTACAGAAAGTCTCACCAGTGTGCCTATGCTTGGTTTTGTAACTGCTGGATTCCCAGCGACGGTGGAAGAAGAGTTGGCAGATATGGTGAATTTGGATGATCTACTTATAAAAAATAAACCACTGACTTACATGCTCGAAGTAGATGGAGATTCGATGATAGATGCACACATCGAGCGTGGAGATATGGTGTTAGTTGAAAAAACAAATCAAGCTAAAGATATGGACATAGTCATAGCTGAAGTTGACGGAGAGTTTACTATGAAATATTTTCGCAAAGATGGTGTTAAAATTTGGCTCGAACCAGCCAACAAAAACTATTCTCCGATATACCCTGAGCACAGTCTGAATGTAATAGCAGTTTTGAAGGCGGTGATTAGGAAATACTAGAATCAAAAAATCCCCATTCGGGGATTTTTTGATTTTGCTTATTTTTTCTCGCGAGAAAAAATATTTACGCAATTGTGTCCTTCAAACCTTTTGCAGGTCGGAACTTTGGAACTCTTTTAGCGGCTACTTTGACTTGCTCTCCAGTCTTTGGGTTGCGAGCCATGCGTGCTGCGCGAGCTTTGACAGAAAAGATTCCGAAACCAGCTATTGAAACTTCACCTCCCTTTTTTAAAGTGCTGATGATAGCATCAAACAATCCGTCAACGACCTCTTCCGCTTGTACCTTTGTGCCACCGAGTTTTCCATGTACCCAGTCAGCTAATGCTTGTTTATTCATTTGAATTCAGGTGCTAGGCTTTAGGGTTTTAGGCTTTAGCGTTCTTGCTAGGGCCTAGAGCCTAATGCCTAACATACTATTAATAATATTTCGACCTCGCCCGCCGAAGTTTTAACGAAGGCGGGACTTTTTACCCTTATATTTACTACCCATCTATTATATATTAAGGGTTTTTTAAGGCAAGGGGGCTACCAAATCACTTCTCGAGAGGGGAAAACTGTGCGGAGCATGGAAAGAAATACAGGAAATTGGATCGGCCACAGCAAAATAGCGATGATCGGCAAGTTGAGTAAGCGGAGATGGTCGAATGGCCAGTTGGCAAAAGTCCAAACTTGGAAAGGTGCGTTAGCAAACTCTATTACAATAATAGCTACCACATTTGCTACGAGAATAAAAATTATAGGCCACCAGTTTCCCGATAAAAGGTCGTGCGTGAGAGTCTTTTTATTTTGTTTGAATCCTATATATTCGAAAATGCAGAAAGTAGATACAAAAAATAGGGTAAGTATGTAGAATCGCACGGACGGAGAACTATAAATTTTAGAAATTAACAATATATTTAAAATATATCCTGCTACTCCCAACACGAGTTCACTTTTCATCAATGATGCGTACATGCCATTTGTCACCACTCCCCATTTTTGGACTTTTTTGTTGTGCATTATCAGATCTCTCACAAATTCATATAAAAGGTAAAGTAAAATTGAATATGCGACGTAAGCAAATGGCGCGATTGATAAATATACTTTCAGTGACCAAAAAGGGTAGTACCATAGTCGAGTGATAAACACTCCAAAGCCGTCCAACAGAACGCAAAATAAAAGGGAAATTACGGTGATCAGGAACAATTTTCTCTTTCGCGCATGCGTGTCGGGGATGATGCTATGTCGGAAGTACTTTCTTTCAAAGAAATCAAATAAACATATAAGGCCAAGCCAGCTGATGCCGAGTGGTAGTACGACAAACCAGTTATAGCTACCAAGAAAGAAAACCATCCACAGAATAGAGAAAATGAAAATAAGAGTTCCTAAATAGAATTCATGATGCCGGACAAATTTCCACATGTGTTCAATTGTACCATTTTCTATCTTGCGTATTCAATAATTCTCGTCTCTCGAATCATTGTGACTTTGATTTCTCCTGGGTATTTGAGTTCTTGTTCTATTTTTAGAGCGATGTCGCGTGCCATGAGCTTGGCTTCGGCATCAGAGATTTTTTCTGGAGTAACGAAGATGCGTATTTCACGGCCAGCTTGTAGGGCGTAGGATTTTTCGACTGCTGGGAAGGCATTTACTAGGGCCTCTAGTTCTTGCAATCTTTTTAGATAATTTTCCACTGAATCACGGCGAGCCCCAGGTCGACCGCCAGAGATGGCGTCAGCAGTTTGGACGATTATAGCTTCAATCGTTTCATAAGGATAATCTTCATGGTGGCTCTTCATCGCAGTGATGACCCGTTCATCCGCACCGAACTTTTGCAAAATTCTGATACCGATTTCAATGTGCGTACCCTGTACTTCATGGTCGAGCGCCTTACCGATGTCGTGTACTAAAGCTCCGGCTTTGGCTATGGCCACATCTGCCCCGAGCTCTTCGGCTAGCATGCCAGCAATATGTGTCATCTCGATAGAGTGTTGTAAAACATTTTGTCCGTAACTGGTGCGGAAATATAGCCGGCCGATGATGGCAATGATGCGTGGATCGAAATTGAAGATTCCACATTCGTAAACTGCCTGTTCGCCTTTTTCTTTAATTATTTTATTTATTTCTTCTTTGGCTTTTTCTACCAACTCCTCGATTTTGGCTGGTTGAATGCGTCCATCTAAAATTAAGTTCTCCAGTGCCAAGCGTGCTACTTGTCTTCGAATCGGATCGAAAGAAGAAATGACGATAGAGCCGGGAGTGTCGTCCACAATCAGCTCTACGCCGGAAGCGCGCTCAAAGGCTCGGATATTTCTGCCTTCTTTTCCAATTATTTTACCCTTGATTTCGTTATTTGGAATTGCCACTACTGTGGTCATGAGCTCTGAAGCTGTAGAGGAGGCTAAGCGTTGAATACTTGTAGCCAAGATGTCTTTGGCTCTACGGTCGAGTTTTTCTTCATTGCTGTTTTCTAATTTTTGGATTCTAACCAAGATGTCTTCTTCGTATTTTTTTTCAATATCTCGTAAAAGCTCTTCTTTGGCTTCTCCCTCAGAAAGCTTGGAGACTCTTTCTAGTTCGGTTCTTTTTTCTTCCTCTATTTTTAAGACTTTTTCCTGAATCTTTTTTATTTCCTCTACTTTTGTTTTTATGTTTTCAACTTCTTTATCTATTTCTACCTGTCGAGTGTCCAGAAATTCGTCTTTTTTTATAAGTCTTAAATCTTTCTCTCTAAACTCCTGCTCTTTCTTCTTTTCTTCCTCTTTTAATTCAGTTAGCTTTGTCTCGGAGGTCTTTTTTGCTTCATCGGTTATTCTCTGGGCTTCTTCTTTGGCGCCGACTATCATCTGCTTGATGTCTATTTCGATAGACCTTCTCTTTCCGAGTGCGATTATCACCCGTAAATAGTACCCGACAATAACACCCAAAATAAGCGCCCCAGCACTTAGTAAAATTATTATCAATGTTATACTCATAAGTTTTGTAAGAGCTTATGAAAAATACGCCATTATATTTGCGGTTTTATCTCCCAAAGACTAAAGATTTGAAAATTTCGCTTTATACACTTCATAATATATGGAATATTCTTCTAAGCCGATAAAATAAAAGTTTCTAAATTCAACAAATTTAGTATAACAGATGAGAGATTTTTTGTCCATTATGCTAGAATAATACCATGCACCCTGGGATACAATCATGGAAGCATTTTGTTATATATGCTTATAGTGCTTTCTCCACACCACTACTTTTAAAAACCCTATTTTTACCTTTTGGGATGGATGAGATAGAGAAAGGTAGCCAGCTGACTTTTTTTGAGAAGGCTGTGTTTTTTGTTCTGTCTAGAATTATGGGTTTTACGGCGCGGATAGTTCTCATCGTTATTGGTCTTTTGTTTACCATCCTCATTATTTTAACTTTCCCAATATTTTTTCTTTTACCGATTAAGATCAGTCGTGAATCATTACAAAACCTTGGAAGCTTCGGAGCTTCACTATCATATGGTAGTACTTATGTCTTAAATAAACATGGGCGTGATGTTGTCGGCATGTCTAGACAGAAAATTTATGGTAAAGAAAAAGCGCTACGGATGATCGAGCGTGGGCTTTCCAAAGAAACTAATCACAATGTACTTTTGGTGGGTGATGCGGGGGTGGGTAAGTCTACATTGATTTCACATTTAGGGAGGATGGGGCAGTCCGGACTTTTTTTTCAAGGTATCAATCATCATCGAGTTGTGGAATTAAACATTGAAGGAATAAATTTATCCGATTTTGATAAATGTTTACAGGAGGGCGCGCATGCGGGTAATGTTATTCTAGTTATAAAAAATATTCATGCCCACGAAGCTTTATATGAAAGATTGATGCTTTATCTACAGACTGCTCATTTGGGAATTATTGCCACGACTGATTTCTTCAATTATGATCGAGTATTGAAAAATCATCCGGAATTTCTTTCAAAATTCGAGAAGATAGATATAACCGAACCTAATCCAGATGAAGTTGTGGCTATCTTAACAAACAATGCACACTTGCGCGGTATTTCGATAGAACTCGACGCTTTGCTTGAGATAGTGCGACTAGCAGACCGACTTATAAACAATCAATCAGAACCGGCTAGATCTCTTTTAATCCTTGAAGAACTAGAGACGCTTGGCAGAGCTATTACCATAGCTGATGTGCGACAGATTGTGTCTGATAAAACGAACATGCCGGTGGGAGACCTCGGCCTAGATGAAAGAAAAGTTTTGGCAGAGCTTGAAGTTTCCATGAAAAAGAAAGTTGTTGGACAAGATGAAGCGGTTGGGGATGTGTCAGAAGCATTGCGTCGTTTGCGTACTGGTATTGCCGACCACAGCAAGCCGGCGGGGAGTTTTCTTTTTTTGGGCCCAACTGGAGTCGGAAAAACACATACAGCAAAAATTTTGGCGGAAAGTTATTTTGGACGAAAAGATGCAATGATTCGGTTTGATATGAGTGAATTTTCGCTACCAGAATCCGTCATGCCTTTTACCGAAAGGCTGACCAGTGCGATAGAAGAAATGCCACTTTCGTTGGTCTTCTTTGATGAGTTGGAAAAGTCTAACTCATTGATTCGTAATCTTTTATTGCAAGTGCTCGACGAAGGGCGTTTGACCCGTGTCTCGGGTAGGGAAATGAGCTTTAAGGATGCCATCATCATTGCCACATCCAATGCTGGGAGCGCGGAAATTGTAGCCAATCCAAATATTGAAAAGAAAATGTTGATCAATATTTTAATTCAAAAAAACATTTTCTCTCCGGAATTTCTAAATAGATTTAATAGTATTATTTTATTTAAACCGCTTGATCAGGGGCAGGCTAGGAAAATAACTTCTTTATTGCTTACCGAATTTGCGCAGCGGCTATTTGAAGATAAAAAAATTACATTAGAAATCACTGATGCACTTATAGACAAGGTCGCTTCGGCTGGGTTTGATAGAGAGTTTGGCGCTCGTCCCATCAAGCGGGCGATGGAAGAGATAGTTGAAAACAAAGTTGCGGAATATATTATCGCTGGGCATACCGGTGGGAGTTTGAAAATAGTTTAAAGAAATCTTTTTGAGCTAGTCCTTTTTGTTGGAATTTGAAACTGGAGCTTTGGACTTGGTGACTATTTCATCTATAATTCCATACTTCTTGGCTTCCTCGGCATCCATAAAGAAATCTCTTTCTACATCTTTTTCTATTTGCTGGATAGATTTTCCACTATTTTTTGCCAAAAGTTTATTCAAATTGTCTCGAGTTTTCAGAATGTGCTTAGCAGTAATAGCAATGTCTGTGGCTTGACCTTCTACACCACCGAGTGGCTGATGAATCATTACTTCGGCGTTTGGTAAAATATATCGCTTGCCCTTTTTCCCAGCGGAGAGAATGATTGCTCCACCAGAAGCAGCCAGTCCAACGCAAAAAGTGGAAATATCCGGGCGTACATGGTTCATCGTATCGACTATTGCCATAGTGGAAGTAACTGAGCCACCTGGGGAATTTATGTAAAGATAAATATCTTTCTTGGAATCTTCAGATTCTAAAAACAGTAATTGGGCGATAACGATATTCGCTGTATGGTCGTCAATCGGTCCACCTAGAAAAATGATTCTTTCACGAAGTAAGCGCGAATATATATCGTAAGCGCGTTCACCAAACTGACTTTTTTCGATAACGGTTGGGATTAACATACTTGTATAATATATCTTTTTGGAAACTTTTTCAAGTGATTTAACAAAATCATGCTGGGCATATTTATCCCTCACTTGGGCTCGGGATCCTCAAATTTTATAGTCGCCATTTAGGGCTCCTTAAAATTGGGGAGTTATCCACTTGCCCTGGTGTGGTGGGGCTTGCTTGCAATTTGAAACATGGTACTATCTTAAACAATGTTTGATGCGAAAAAAAAGTTGCACACGAGCGGAAACCAACTATTTTTATGTTTTCTAAAAAAGTTTTTATTACCAAAGCCCCTATCGGGGTTATTTTTTTAATTAGTTAATTAAAATAACAAAAATTTATGAAAAAATTGTGGGATAGGGCAGGGGGCACCAATACAAATCAAATCATAGAAGACTATACTGTGGGCGTGGATTACTTGCTTGACTTAGAACTTCTACCTTACGACATCAAAGGCACTATGGCTCATGCCAAAATGCTCCACAAAATAAAAATACTAAATGCGAAAGAACTTGCTACTCTAATCACAGGACTGAATAAAATTTCATCACTTTGGACAATCGGGAAATTTAAAATTGAAAAATCCCAAGAAGATGGTCATACAGCTATTGAGACTTATCTAACAGAAAACTACGGGGATGTGGGTAAAAAAGTTCATACGGGTAGGTCTAGAAATGATCAAGCTTTGGTGATGTCCCGTCTTTTTAGTAAGGAAAAACTTTTGGAAATTAAAAAAGAAATAGAAAATTTAGTTAAAATATTTAAAGAGCAAATAAAAAAAACTGGGAAAATAAATATGCCTGGTTACACACACATGCAAAGAGCAATGCCTTCTTCTCTTGGTATGTGGCTCGGGTCTTACCATGATAGTTTGCAAGATGATTTAATTTTATTAAATGCGACACTACAGGTGATAGATCAAAATCCTCTCGGTTCGGCTGCTGGTTATGGAGAAAATACTTTAGGATTAGATAGAAAGTTTACTACCAAAGAATTAAATTTTAAAAGAGTTCAAAACAACCCGATGTATTGTGCTATGTCACGAGGTAAATTTGAAAATATTATTTTACAAGCCATTTCTAGCGTGATGTTTGACCTCGGTAAGATTGCGAGTGATTTACTGTTATTTACTACTAAAGAATTTAACTTTTTTACTTTGCCAGATTCATTTAAAACAGGTTCAAGCATTATGCCCCAGAAAAAGAATTATGATGTACTAGAACTTGTCCGAGGGAATATCGCGATATTCAATGGCTATCAAAGTCAGATAAATAATGTCGTTAAGAATTTACCCGCTGGATATAATAGAGATTTTCAATTGACCAAAGAGCCTTATATGAAAGGTATGAAGCTTGCTTTGGATACAGCGCGAGTGATGAGTTTAGTTGTAAAAAATCTCGAAGCTAAAAAGAAGAATTTGGAAGATGCCTGTACGGCAGAACTTTATGCCACAGATGAAGCATTAAAATTAGTGAAGGGTGGAATGAATTTTCGTGAAGCTTACCAGCAAGTGAAAGAAAAATATTATTAGAATTAATTTATATTTTTAGAAAATAAAATGTCTAAACTTTGGGACTTAAAAACACAAATGTTGGAAGCTATCAAACAAAATGGTGGTTTTGTAAATTGTCATGCGCACTTTGATAAAGCTTATTACATTACCAAAGAGGGGTTAAACCAGACAATGGTTGATATGGAGATGAAGTGGCGAATGAGTGATGATATCAAAAAAGCGTCTACTCAAAAGCAAATTGAAGATAGAATTCGTACTGCGCTCGATGCTTTGGTTGTGCAGGGTTGCAAAACAACTTGTACTTTTATTGATGCATATGATGCGGTAGGACATAAAGCAATTGATGCAGCGAATGTCGTAAAAGAAGAATATAAAGAAAAAATAAAAGTAGTAACCATTACACAACCACTCGGAGGGTTGGTGGATGATGAGGCAAGAAAATTGTACGAAGAAATTACTGCCAAGGCAGACATTGCCGGGGGGTTACCATCTAAAGATCGACCAAATGATGAGAAACACTTGGATTACCTTTTTGAAATTGCCAAAAAGTTAAATAAGCCTGTGCATGTGCACATTGATCAGGAAAATAACCCCAACGAACGCGACACGGAGAAATTGATTGCAGCTGTTAGGCGTCATGGGTACGAAGGTAGAACTGTTGCTGTTCATGCTATTTCTGTCTCAGCCCAACCAAAAGAGTATCGTACAAAGATTTACAAAGAGTTGGCAGAACTCCAGATCCCTGTTGTAGTGTGTCCTTCCGCTGTTCTTTCAATGCGGCAACTCGATCAGTTTAGCTCACCAGTACATAATTCGATTGCAAATGTTCCCGAAATGCTTGAAGCGGGAGTATTAGTTGCTCTCGGAGTAGATAATGTTTGCGATTTTTATGTTCCTTTTTGTGATGCCGATATGTGGGTAGAGCTAAGAATGCTACAAGAAGCTTGTAGATACTACAACTTTGACGATTTAGTAAAAATTGCTTCTTCTAATGGAGAAAAAATTCTAGCGTACAAATAATTTTTACTGGTTTTCTAAAAACTGGAAGATTTTTTCGTTAGTTAAGACCTGCTCTGCATGCATTTGTGCGCGCTCGGGGTCGGCGTCTTTATAGTGCTCTAATATAGCCACCACTTCTTTGGCGACAAGTTCTGAGTCTGCAGTTATTTTTTCTATTTTAGCGATTTCACTTAGGGCGAGAGCAAGCTTGGCTTTCTTTTCTGCATCATTTCTAAATTCTTTTCTTAAATCTTCGCGTGTTTTATTCAGATGTTTCAAATAATCTTCAAACTTGAGTCCCATAGCCGTGATGTCCGACTCCATGCGGTATAAAATCTTATCTAGCTCGATTGCAATCAAAATTTCTGGCACTTCCATATTACTTTCTTCAATTATTTTCTCGATAATCTTTAATCTAGTTTTTTCTTTAATTTGATTTTCTTTTTCTAATTGTATATTTTCTTTTAGTTTAGCTTTGAAGTCTTCCACGCTAGTGAATGGGCCAAGTCCTTTCACAAATTCGTCGTTGAGTTCAGGCATCTCAGTGTCAAGATTGTCTGTTTTTGACTCCTGACTATCTGGTACAGGCGCCGCAGGCCCAGCGTCCACATCGGCACCGGGACGGTTAGCCATGTGAACTTTCGGTGCGCGGGATTTACGAATATCAGTGATAGTGTTTTCTAGGTCTTCATCGGTCACCGTCGCGTCTTTTTCTCTGTCTGTAACTTTTGAGATGATTTCTTTCGCGAGTTTTTTATAATCTGGAAGTTTTATTTCTGGCAGGACGGCAGTCTTTATTTTAAATCCTAGTGGATTTTTGCGCGCCAACTTTGTGATGGAAATTTCTGGTCGACCAATAGCGTCGAGTTTTTCTTCTACAATTATTTTTGGGTAATGTTCAGAAAGAGCTAGCTCAGCCATTTCTTCCAAAATACGAATTTCCGGAATTTTTGAAGCAAGGATACTTTCTGGGATTTTGCCTTTCCTGAATCCATCTAACTCCAGACCCTCACCTATTTTTTTTAGTGCTGTAGTAAAATAGGCCTCAAGAGTCTCCGCCGAAAGCTCACCTTCAATTTCTACCATACTATTTGGCATTTTGTTAACTTTTATTTTCATGGTTTCCAGTCTATATTTATTGAGATGTTTTGTCAAAAAAATACTCCGACTAATTGTCGGAGTATTTTAGGAGTTTACTTTAGTTGACTGTATTTACATCAACTCCGGTATTTGTATCGGTCGCTTCTAGATCTGCATCCAGCGTATTTAATTCGGCGGAATCTTGGGTGGTAACAGTTTCAGGTTCTGTGCTTAAATTTTCTACGGTGTCTTTATCTAGTTTCCACATATACAATCCACCCAAAATTAGAATAATGATTATTATTACCAGCCCCACCATCGCTCCGTTTGATTTTTTTTCTGGTTCCATAGTTTTAATTTTTAATTAATAATTTATTGATTAACTTCTGTATTTGTAGAAGTGTTAACACTGGCTTCTGTCGAAGTTTCTGTTTTTACTCTCACTGCTTCTTTTAGAGATTTAACTGCGTCATTTAGTGCCTTATGGGCTTCTCTTAAGAGAGTTTGTATTTCCTTTGCAAGAGTTGCTAATTTTGTTTTGTCATCTCTTGAAAGTTCATCTATTGAAATAGATAGCAGGGCGTTGGCTTCTAGGATTTTTGTCTTGGCATCACTTAATTTTGTTTCAGCTGTCGCCACATTATCTTCTGCTTTTGTTACATCTACTCCTCTCGATTCTAGTTTATCAAGCTGTGCGTTAACTCTGTCTTTTAGATTGGTTATTTTTTCAACTGCAGTATCAAATCTTTTTAGTGCATTTTCTCGAACCGTAAGTCGCATTTCTTTTATTTTTGCCTTTACAGAGTCTTTTTCTTCTTTAAGTTGGTCTCTTAGGGCTTTCATGTTCTGCTTCATTTCTTCTCGCCTGGTTTCAATTTCCTTTTTTATCTCCTCTCTTTTTGCCTTGATCTCTGCTTTTAGTTCTGTTCTTTTTTCTTGTATCTCAGTTTTAATCTTTGTCCTTTTATCTTTCATTTGGCTTCGCATTTCCTCTCTCTTTGCTTTTATTTCAGCTTCTGTCGTTTCGCGCTTTATCTTAAGATCTGATTGAGCTTTTAGTCTGGCTTCCATATTAATGCGTTTCTGCTCTGGAGTCAGGAGAGCACCAGCCCTTACCCTGGTTCCTGTTTTTACTTCAGCATTCAAAGATGCAGAATCCTCTGCATTTCCAGTTTGTGCTGCAACTAAAAACGCCATAACTAAAACAAATAATAAACTTAAATATTTTTTCATCCCGTTTAGAAGTTATACTAATAATACTTTTTAAAATAGTACTAGATAACTTTAATTAATTCTAATAATCTATCCCGAAAGTTAACTTCTAACGGGATCTATAACATTATACACCTTATTCAAACTTCGGTAAATAGATGTCTTTATATCTTTTTTCGCATTCTTTGATTACTTCTTTTGCCTCATTTTTATCAAAAAATCCCTTAGTTACGCCAGTACCGGGTTTCTTTAAGTATTTGATATGTTCCCAAAAATAAATCGTCTCCTTTTTGAATTGTTCGCCTAAATCCTCTATGGATTGGATATGATCACTTCTTCGGTCATCAGAAAGTACGGCGATGATTTTATCATCAACTTCTCCACCATCTTCAAATTTCATCACGCCGATTATTCGCGCTTCGACGAGACATCCCGGCACAAGTGGTTCTATGACATTTACAATCTCTACATCCAGTGGATCGCCATCATAGTCCCAGGTTCGCGGAATGGCGCCGTAAGCGAAGGGGTAGGCAAGGGAAGAGTAACCGACCCGGTCGAGCTTGAGTTGTCCGCTCTCGGTTATTAGCTCGTATTTATTTATACTACCAGAATTTATTTCTACAATAGTATTGACCACATCATCTTTTCCGTCTACCAAAGAGGGAAGGACGTGCAGTAAATTCAGCATATACTTCGAAGGTTTATGATTTATGTTTGCCATGTTTCTTATTATAAAACTATTCTTCTTTTTTTTCAATTCCAGCGTCTCCGTTTTCGGTCTCTTCAAGCGATCCCTTTTCTTCTTCTGCTTCAGGGGTGATTGCTCCGTCGCCTTTGATATCTATTCTCCATCCTGTAAGCTTGGCGGCTAAGCGAACATTTTGTCCGCCTTTGCCAATCGCAAGCGAGAGTTGGTCGTTAGCTACTTCGACTAACGCTTTATGATTGTTTTCATCTATTTCGATTGAAAGAACTTTGGCAGGAGAAAGGGCATTTGACACAAAAACTTTGGCATCGGCAGACCAGGGGATTATGTCAATTTTTTCGCCGGATAATTCTTGGGTAATGGTGTTGACTCGTGTGCCTTTTTGCCCTACACATGAACCAACTGCATCAATGTGTTCATCGTTTGAGAATACTGCAATCTTAGAACGAGCGCCTGCTTCTCTGGCCGTGGATTTTATTTCCACGACGCCGTTCTGAATTTCTGGTGCTTCTATGGCAAAAAGCTTTTCGATAAATTTGGGATGCGTACGAGAAAGACGCAGGTTGATACCCCGGGGTGTGTCTTCCACGGAGTACAAATATGCACGGATACGCTGTCCTCTTTGGAAAAATTCTCCCGGGATCTGTTCTTCGGCCGGCAATATTCCTGTGGCGCGGTTGAAATCAATGTAAACATTTCCTCGTTCCACTTTTTGGACGACGCCGGAAATTATTTCTCCTTCCTTGGTGCCGTATTCATCAATTATTGAGGTACGCTCAGCTTCGCGAATTTTTTGAATGATGACCTGCTTGGCGGTCTGAGCGGCGATTCGGCCGTAGTCGTCTTTGGCTTCCAGAGGAAAAATAATTTCATCGTTTAACTCTACTCCCTTTTTTATCTTTCTAGCGTCTTCCAGTATTATGTGATGTTCTGGATTAAAATGTACCCGTTCATCCGCCTCCGCAAATGCTACGGCGGACGAATCCTCTTTTTTATGGCCACTTTCCCTCTGATCATTGTCCATTATAGCGATGCTTTCGTCCACCACAATTTTTACTTGGTAGAAATCTGTCTTACCAGTCTCAAGGTCAAACTTGGCACGAATGATTTGCCCTTTCTTGCCGTAATCTTTTTTGTAAGCGGCCGCCATAGCTTGCTCGATGGCGTCTAAAATTTTTTCTTTCGGAATTTTCCTTTCTTCTTCTAATTGTTCCAATGCTGATTTAAATGTTTTGAGGTCTAACATAAATAGGCTTTAGGCATTTAGGCTTTAGCTTTTTATTTTTGAATTGCTAATACCTAGCGCCTAGTGGCCTGTATTATTTAATTAAAAAAGCCCTGTTGCGACAGGACTAATACTCAGTGTATAATATCATAAGTTTAATTTTAATGCAAATTTATATGGTACAATACACAAACATGCAAAAGAAAATGGTAAAAATTATCTTGTTTTCGTTTTTATTTTTGACTTTTTCTTTCGGCGCTTCCAATATAGCTAGCGCGGTGAATAGTTGTCCAACTATCAATGGGTCTCAACTCTTCCAATGCACAGGTAGTGGCAATTGCGTGACTAGTCTGGATCTATGTCCTAGGGTGCCTTCTGCTTCTGGGGGATCGACCAGTTCATCTACTACTGGTGCTAGGTGCAGTGGAGCACTCCTAACTACTCCAAGAGGTACTACTTCGACAGCCGCCGCAGATTGTGCTAATTTGGCGGAAGAGCAAGGCAGGGCGCAAGGTTATGATGTAGATTGTCGTGTAGAAGAATATCAGCAAGTACAAGTAGTTCCTTATAGTGCAAGTACACAATCTACTCTTGAAGCAGCTGGTTACACAGGCATCACGGTAAATTCATCAACTACCCCTCCCACACTTAGTGTTCCTACTTTAGATAGGCAACCCAGGTGTACTATAAACGGTCTTGATGTATTTGATGCTAGGTCATTGGTTGGGTATAGTGATCCAAATTCGAGTGGTTATGTTGTCCCCGATGCTTTCTTTGGACTGACTCGCACATACGGAAGCGGGTATACTTTAAATCCTGGCTGGAATAGTGTCGCATGCGCGTTAGCAGATTCGGCGGCAGGACGATCTGGTAGTACAAGTGGATTGCCGAATTGTGGGGCAGGATCTAGAACTACTACTAGACCTGGGGTAACTCCTCCTCGAACAACAACAACTACTCCTCCAATTCCTTCGTGTAGATACACCGCTACTTGCGGAACAACAGGTGGTGCTACAAGTAGCACAGGAGGTACCGCAACCACTAGTGGAACTGGAATTATTAGGCCGTCTGTCTCTTCTCGAGATGCTTGGTATTATAGAGACCCATATGTTTCTGATATAAACGGAAGTGGGGTGGTAGGTCCAATAGATTCTTCTGGTTGTACTGGTTATGAAAGTAACCCGGATTGCCATCCGGAATGGGATAGACCTGGGAGTCTTTGTGGTGCCAGTAGTATGTCTGGAGCGTGCGACCCAAAAAGAGTAAATCCATATGCGGCAGCTTCTGTTGCTCAAGCTGCGGAGACCACAGTCAGGCAAAGGGGATACACAACATCCTGCTCGGCCAGGTATACTTCCTACAGACCGAACATCGATTCGAATACTGGGTTGAATTATTATTACACTACCCAGTGTACTCTAGGTGGTGCAGTGATAATGAGTACTGATGCCATATCAAGTGCAACGAGTGCCACATGGTCACAAGTAGATGCACAGATCAGAGCGACAGAAATTCTTTCTCGTACTGGAGGAGCGGAACCATTCCCGACATATCTAGGAGGGCTAGATGTTGGGGTAGATAATACAAATTGCCCCCCAACCTGTTATCAATACGATCCAATACCTACTCCACCTGCTTGTAGGTTGACAGCTACTTGTGGTACTACCACACCTCCTAGTAATACTCCTGCCTTGTTTGATAGAATAAATGGTTTGCCTGTAACAAATACTACCGTCAGACCGGGAGTAGACCCTGCCAATATGAGTTTTAGATTTATTAAAATAGAAACTACTGAAAAAGGGTGGGTTTCTTGGAGAGAAATTGAAGTCTATGATAAAAATGGTGTTAAATTAAATTTAACTACAAACAAGGTTTACGCCCCGACATTTTTTGTTTCTGGTGGGCAACCAAGCTCTGCATCAAAAGCATTTGATGGGAATATCGAGACAGATTGGAGCGCTGGCGAGTCTAATGAATCTTGCAGGGTTCCAGGTGTAGGCTGTGTAGGGAAAGAGAGAAAAGCAGTGTTTATCGTAGATTTGGGAGATTTAAAAAATATTCAAAGAATTAAACTTATAGAAAATGGAGATATCTTGGAAGAAACGACAATAGTGTTAGTCAGTAATAACAACAAAGAATATGTGAAGCTTGCACAATTTGACGGACCGATGAATGACCGAGAAGAATTAAATTTACCAGTTCGTTCACCCTATGCTGTGGGACCAAGTATCGGAGCAACAATTGTCGAAAAGAAATTGCCGGGTACATTGACACAAGCAGAAGAGAGGGTCTTTAGGGGTGAGTATTGGGCGCAGGTTAATAGCTTGAGTGGGGTAACAGATGGATCTTATGAAATAACTATGACCCCAAAAACAAGCTTTGATGTTTTCAGATATCTCTGGAAAATTGAAAATGCGGACTATATTAAAATTACAAAGACGATAGAGAGGGATGCTAGTTTGGGTGTGGTGGCTAGTGATGCATCAGAAAGTGGTGGATGCGCCACTAACCAAAAATATTATGATGGAGCCATGTTCCCCAATTATTATGGAGAGACGGCTGGAAGCGTGTCAGAATTGAAAACAAATATTTTCTTGAAACCGGACTTTATAATGCCCAAGAAGCTCGAGGGGTCGCTATACCCGGGCAACTCTGGTATTTTCGAACCGCTCGGTGGTTCGGTAAATGACTGCAATGTCGGCAAAATCTATAAAACAACAATTACTTCTTATCAAAATGCAACAGGAAAAACTAGCAAGTTTGACCTCACAATTAAAGTAAAAAAGTAAAATTGGGTTGGTCAATTACATTTTTATCCGTAGCTACAGTTGCTATTTGATTGTTTTGTTCCATAATATACAATGGAAAGGTGGAAAAATCGCCTTTCCATTAGACAAAATAATATATGACTACTGACAACTTTCTTGCTAAACTTATTTAGCTTGTATTAACCCAGCCTTTAGGAGTGTGGCATAAGTGCCCCGTTTCTTCATAGTACGAAAGCCCTGGACCGAAGCTTCAACTGTGATGGATTTATTTAGTTCTGGGATAAAAACCTTCTTCTTTTGAAGATTTAAATATTTTCGGACTTTACCGGTAGGGTTGAACTTGGTGGCTCGGGTTCTGTTTGAATATCCGCCCCCGACAATTGAACCCTTTTTTGTTATTGCGCATATTTTCATAAATTTTATGTTATCATGAAAGAGTAAGTTTATCAAGCAACAGAATGGATACTATTTTTTATGTAGCTGTATTAATCATGTCAGTTGTTGTCCACGAAGTGGCACATGGATTTGTGGCGGAATATTTTGGTGACCAAACGGCCCGTTATGCCGGTCGGCTAACTTTAAACCCTATCAAACACTTGGACTTTTTTGGCTCGATTCTTCTGCCGGCGCTTTTAGTAATTTCTCATTCTCCATTTTTGTTTGGTTGGGCGAAACCAGTACCTTATAATCCAGAGAATTTGAGTAATAAAAAGTGGGGGACGGTATGGGTATCGGCAGCCGGGGTCCTGGTCAATTTTTTTATTGCCTTAATTTTTGGAATTTTTATTCGTTTTTCTGAAAACCTAGACTTGCCCGCTTCGTTTTATATGATAACTTCTATTATTGTGATGGTGAATCTTGGTTTGGGTATATTTAATCTCGTTCCAATTCCACCTCTCGACGGGTCCAAGATACTTCTTTCTCTTTTACCCAATTCTTTTTTTGGTTTTAGTGAATTCTTGGAGCGTTACTCTTTGGTTTTACTTATTGTTTTTATTGTTTTTTTCGCTAATTACTTATCTCCGATTTTAGTCTTTCTTTTTTATCTTTTTACAGGGCTTGCACTTTAACTATTTTAATAGTATATTATTACTTGAGTCTTCGGACTCTTTTATTTTGTGCTTTTCCCTAGAAACTAAAACCTAGAAGCTAGCACCTAATTTTTAATGCCAACAATCAATCAATTAATAAAGAAAAATAGAGTGAAGGTTCATTCTAAACACAAAACTGTTGCCTTGGCAAAGGGTTTTAATGTTTTAAAAAATCGACCTGTATTTTTTCCGGCGCCTTTCAAACGAGGTGTTTGCACCAAAGTTTCTACTACTACTCCTAAAAAGCCAAACTCAGCGCTCCGAAAGATTGCTCGCGTAAGATTGACTAACGGCATGGAAGTCACCGCTTATATTCCCGGCGAGGGTCACAATTTGCAGGAACACTCAGTGGTCATGCTTCGCGGTGGTCGTGTGAAAGACTTGATCGGAGTTAGGTATCACATAGTTCGTGGGGTACTTGATACTCAGGGAGTGGAAAAGCGTCGACAAGGCAGGTCACTTTATGGAAATAAAAAACCAAAATTAGATAAAAAGAAATAATTGTTAAATTTTTATGCGCAGAAAAGTAAAAAATAGAAATATAGTAGGGCCGGATTTCGTATATAATTCTCAAAAATTAGAGAAATTTATTAATTACATCATGTGGTCTGGTAAAAAAGAAACTGCCAGAAAAGTGATGTATTCTGCTTTTGATATAATTAAAGAAAAAACTGGCAACCCAAACCCGCTGGAAGTTTTTGACTTGGCTCTTAGGAATGCTGGACCTTCGACCGAAGTGCGTTCTAAAAGAATCGGTGGAGCGAATTATCAAGTGCCGATTGAAGTTCGTGCCGAGCGCAAGCTTGCCCTCGCGATGCGCTGGATTCGTGATGCAGCTCGTAGTGGGAAAGGTAAACCAATGCACATAAAACTTGCAGATGAATTAATTACTGCTTCAAAAAACGAAGGAAGTGCTATCAAAAAGAAAGAAGACACGCACAAAATGGCTGAAGCCAACAAAGCTTTTGCGCATTTTGCCTGGTAAAAATTTATGGCACGAGATTATCCTTTAGAAAAAGTTAGAAATATTGGAATTATCGCGCACATTGATGCGGGCAAGACGACGACGACTGAGCGGGTGCTTTTTTATACTGGTGTCTCGCATAAAATTGGTGAAGTGCATGACGGAGAGACGACCACTGACTGGATGGAACAAGAAAGAGAACGAGGTATCACTATTACTTCTGCTGCGGTTACATGTTTCTGGACTCCGACATATGCATTGACTGATAAAACTAAAAAACACAGATTTAACATAATAGATACCCCTGGACACATTGACTTCACAGTAGAGGTTAAGCGTTCACTTCGCGTACTTGATGGCGCAGTGGTAGTGTTTGACGGTGTGGCTGGAGTAGAGCCCCAGAGTGAAACGAACTGGCGTTATGCGGATGAAGCTAAAGTTCCTCGTATTTGTTTTATTAATAAATTAGATAGAACTGGGGCTTCTTTTGAACATTCATTTGCAACTATTCTTGATCGACTTAGTAAAAAAGCTGTGCGAGTGCAGATTCCTATTGGCCTCGAAGAGAATTTTATAGGAGTTATTGATTTGCTTCGCATGAAAGCTTTCTATTTTGAAGGTGAAATGGGAAATAAAGTTATCGAAAAAGATATTCCTGAAAATCTATTAGCTGATACAAAAAAGTATCACAGCGAACTAGTAGAAAAGATAGTCGAGACAGACGAAGCCATGATGACAGAATATCTTGAAGGTATTATTCCTGATCTAGATGTTTTGAAAAAGACTTTACGTAAAGCTGTTATTGCCAATGAAATTTTCCCAGTTTTTGCTGGTTCTGCTTTGAAAAACAAAGGTGTCCAACTCGTTCTTGACGCAGTGGTAGACTACTTGCCATCCCCAACTGATATTCCTGCCATCACAGGTATTGATGAAACTACTGAAGAGCCGATGGTTAGACATGCGTCTGATGCAGAGCCTTTTTCCGCATTAGCTTTCAAGGTGGCGACTGATCCATTTGTTGGGCAGATTATTTTCTTCCGCGTTTATTCTGGAACTTTAACAGCTGGAAGTTATGTTTATAATCCACGCACACGAAACAAAGAACGCATCGGTAGAATATTGCGTATGCATGCAAATGATAGAGAAGAAGTAAAAGAGGTTTTTGCTGGAGAGATAGCGGCAGCGGTGGGGCTCAAAGATACGATCACTTCCGATACTATTTGTGATGAAGATAAACCAATTATTTTGGACAGAATTGTTTTTCCTGAACCGGTTATCTCGCTTCGCATTGAACCAAAAACAAAAGCCGACCAAGAGAAAATGGGTATGGCCTTAAATCGCTTAGCTCAAGAAGACCCGACTTTTAAAGTGACTACCGATCAAGAAACGGGTGAGACCATCATCGCTGGTATGGGAGAATTACATTTGGAAATTATTGTTGACCGGATGAAGCGGGAGTTCACAGTCGAGGCGAATGTAGGCAAACCACAAGTAGCATATCGTGAGACAATCAATGGCAATGCTGAAGCTGAAGGAAAATATATCAAGCAATCCGGCGGACGCGGAAACTACGGACATGTTAAAATAAAAGTGAAGCCAATGGAAATGCTAACCAAAGAAGAACTCGAAGATTTGCCAAAAAATACCAAGAGATCACCTGGTTTTGAGTTTATAAATACTATTAAAGGTGGAGTTATTCCACAAGAATATATTGCCCCTTGTGAAAAAGGATTTAAAGAAGGTCTAGATCGTGGAATTCTCGCAGGATTTAAAATGGTAAATGTTTCTGTTGAGCTCTGGGACGGAAGTTATCACGAAGTTGACTCAAACGAGATGGCTTTCAAGATTGCTTCAAGTATGGCAGTGCAAGACGCATGTCGTAGAGCTAATCCGGTGATACTGGAGCCTATGATGAAAGTAGAAGTGGTCACTCCGGATAAATTTATGGGAGATGTGACGGGTAACCTTTCTTCAAAACGCGCACTTATCGAAGGTATGGAAGACAGAGGAATGAATAAAGTTATTAAAGCAATCGTGCCTTTGTCTGAAATGTTTGGCTATATGACAGGGTTACGGTCCATGACCGAAGGTCGTGCATCTTTCACTATGGAATTTTTCCGTTATGATATTGTGCCGAATAATGTGGCAGAGACTATTATATCTGCGAGGAAATAACTTCTCGTATTAAAACTTTCTTCACTTGGTATTTAATACAGCTGTAAATAAAATCCAAGTATAAAGAAAAATACAATTACCATCATAACAACCGAAAGAGCGCGAAGGAATTTAGTGTTTGCCCAGTCAACTCTCATTACTTTCAAGCCCCATATCGTAAGCAATAACCCAATAACCCAAATAATAACCATAACAATTGAAATTTCTTGGTGGGTGAGATTATTTAAAACCTTACTTTTAATTAGTGCAAAGATAGAAAGACCAAAAAGAATTGAACAAATATACACGGCCTTTTCTTCTCTTGTCATAAGCGGCCACTTTGACCAAATGAAATCTTTAGAAGACGGCCAAAACTTATTTTTGTCCTCATTTTTTGTTATGTTTTCATTCATAGAGTTATTATACCACACTTACTTAACTGGATGGCGATGCTGTGCATAACTTTGGGCATAATTTTATTGACTTTGTACTCACAATGTATATACTGTAACTATGACTACATTAAACATACGAATTGACGAAAGAATAAAAAAAGATGCTAGCAAAATGTTTGCGCGCATGGGTCTTGATATGTCTAGCGCCGTTAAGCTTTTTCTATATCAAAGCGTGGAGGAGCAGAGGATTCCTTTTGAACTGCGAACGGTTAATGGATATACTAAAGAATATGAATCTGAAATTCTAAAAGAAAGGGACTATATCAAGAGTAGTTTAAAAAATAAAACAATTAAACCTTACAAAACTATACGAGAATTACACACTGCTATTCTAAACAACAAATAAATGCTTTCTGTAATTGAGTCAAGAAAATACAAAAAATCTTTAAAACTTTATCTTCGGCACAAAAGTTTTTCTATTGCTAAATTGGAGAAAATAATAGGCCTGTTGCAGAGACAAGTTGTACTTGATCCTGTGTACAGAGATCACAAATTAAAAGGTTCTCTAGAAGGAATGCGTGAATGTCATATATATCCAAACACAATATTAATGTACGAAATTTTAGAAAGAGAATCCATACTTTCTCTTATGGATATTGGTTCGCATTCCAAGTTAAAATTAGTATAACAACATATCTGAACTATCATCGCTGTATTGAGCGAGGGGAGCCCTCGCTCAGGGTCTTCACTTAGTAAATAATTTCTCAGCCCGTTTTATTATTCCTGGAATGGCAAATGGATTTAAAAAGGCGACTGAACCAATGGCGATGCTGTCTGCTCCGGCCTCTATTATCTTATCGACATCTTTTTTATAGAGAATTCCTCCTCCTCCGTTGATGTGTTTTTTGAAACCAGCGAGACGCAATTTTTTTATTTGTTCCACAACTAGGGGCAGAAGCGGTGCGCCAGAGAGTCCACCGGGTTTCGGTATATTTAAATTTCTTTTTATAAGCGGAGAACCATTAGGAAATAATTTTCTCCAATTTATTTTCTCTGGCATACTTCCAAAGTTAACGGTATTTGAAGTACAAATACCATGGCAATTTGGGTGTTCTCCGAAGATGAGAACATTAGGAATAGGCATTTCAACGCTTATTTTCAAGATAATGGGAATTCCCGCTTCAACCAAAGGGTCGCACATATCAAGCATTTTTAAGATTTCTTTAATTTTAGGATTGTCGTGTTCGGTATTCGGGCAAGTGATGTTGAGTTGCAAGCCTATCTTGGCGCGGTAATTAGGATATTCGCGCAGAAGTATTTTTATAAATCCATCGAGCTCTTTTAGTCTCTCATTCTCTCTGTCAGCTACTGACATAAAAGAAAGTTGAAAAGGTTTTGTTTTTTTGTGCAATTTCTCTCCAGAAAGAATCTCTTGCGCCCCTGGACCGCTTAGACTAACTGCATTCAAAGCATGTTTATTCCAGAAATTCTGGTAGACACTTTTAGGCAAGAGCTCAACTGGCATCAGATTTTTTTTAAGTGGCATATTGCCCACGCGTGGTAATAGAGTGACCGTCTTTGATACAAGAGTAACTGACTTTAAATTAATACCAAAAATTTTGAGTATTTTATGATATGGCCATCCATCGCCGTAAAAATTAAGAAATCCCGACATTGCCCAAACTGGTCCGAAATCTATGCCATTGATAAGTTTTTTCATTCCGGTATTCATTTTGTAAATATAACACACCTTGCCAGACAGATAAAAGAAAGGCTTGCCCGTCCGTAGCTTTTTAAGCGAAGGCGGGTTAAGATAAAAATATATGTACAGATCAAATCAGGAAGTTATTGATATATTAAAGGATACAGGTGCAATAGTCAGTGATAGTCATTTTGTTTATGTCTCTGGCAAGCATGCACCACTTTATGTGAACAAAGATTATATTTTTCCTCACATTAAATATATTTCTAGGATTGCGGAAATAATCGCACAAAAATACAAAGATAGTGAAGTTGATGTCGTGGCTGGTCCATCTATGGGTGGTATTATTCTTTCTCAGTGGACCGCATATCATCTCGGTCTTTTAAAAGGCAAAGAAATTTTAAGTGTTTATACGGAAAAGCAATTGGATAAAAACCAAATTTTTACACGAGGTTATGGACAATTTGTTAAAGGAAAAAATGTCTTAGTGGTTGAAGATGTAGTGACGACAGGTGGCTCGGTAAAAAAAGTCATCAAGAGTGTGGAAAACGAAGGTGGCAAGGTTGTCTCTGCTTGCTCTATAGTAAATAAAGACCCGGTAAACATCAATCCAAGTTTCATCGGTGTGCCTTTTGATTATTTGACTATTGTTGATGTGGATGTGTATGAAGAAAAAGATTGCCCTCTATGCAAAGCTGGCGTGCCAATCAATACGGAGCTTGGGCATGGAAAAAAATATTTAGAAGAACAAAAAAATAAATGAAAAAAATTATTCTTGCCCTGGATGAGATACAAAATTTGGATGATATAGTTAAACTTGTTAAAAAGGTTGGGTCTTTGGTATACGCAGTAAAGATTCATAATTTATATGACAAGTTTGGTCCTGACATAGTTCGTGTTTTAAAAGAAGCTGGCGCAGAAAAAGTGTGGGTAGATTTTAAGCTTTATGATATTCCGAATACTGGTAAGCTTCGTGCAGAAAATATTGTTGCTGATATTATTTCTGTTCATGCTTCTGGTGGGGTTAAGATGATGAAAGAGGTGGTTGCTTCAGGTAAGGAAATTTTTGCCGTTACTATGCTTACTTCTTTTTCTACTTCCGAAGTTAAGCAGATTTATAATAGAGAATTAAATGATGCAGTCTTAGTTTTGGCGAAAATGGCTCAAGAGGCTGGAGTTTTGGGTATTGTTTGTTCACCACAAGAAGTAAAGATGCTTAAAGATTCTCAAGAATTTGATGGTTTGAAAATAATTGTACCGGGTGTTCGTTCTGCTGGTGTTGATATTAATGATCAAAATAGGATCAGCACTCCAGGTGAAGCTATAAAAAATGGTGCTGATTATTTAGTTATTGGCAGAGAAATAACTGAAGCCAAAGATATGATTTTAGCTCTATCTAACATACAAAAAGAATTGGTTTGACAATTCTTTCTAGTCTGCTAATATAATAATAACTGCACTTTTGGCAGTTTTTGTTTGCTTATTTATTAATAATATTGTTAATAATCAGGCCTCAGTGACTGGTTCTTGTACACTGAGTTTTGATTGGTAACTAAAATAAAATTATATGGCAGAAGAATTTAAAAGAGATCGACCGCACATAAATGTCGGCACCATTGGCCATGTTGACCATGGAAAGACGACTTTGACTGCGGCTATTTTGCATGTTCTTAATATGGCTGGAAAGCAAGTGAGGCTTCGAGGTGTTGACCAGATTGACAATGCTCCGGAAGAAAAAGCTCGAGGTATTACAATTAATATTTCTCACAACGAGTATTCTACCGATTCTCGCCACTACGCGCACATAGATGCTCCGGGACACGCGGATTACATCAAAAACATGATTACAGGTGCCGCTCAAATGGACGGTGCAGTTCTTGTGGTTGCAGCGACAGACGGCGCGATGCCACAGACTCGTGAACATGTTCTTTTGGCAAAACAAGTTGGTGTGCCAAAGATGATTGTTTTCCTAAACAAGTGCGATATGGTTGATGACAAAGACATGATTGATTTGGTTGAAGAAGAAATCCGTGAACTTTTGACCAAGCAAGGATTTGATGGTGCTGGCGCTCCGGTAATTCGTGGGTCTGCGCTTAAAGCTCTCGAATCAAAATCGGTTGATGATGAATGGGCTAAGAAAGTGCTCGAACTTGTTAATGCATTAGATACCTACATTCCCATCCCAGTTCGTGATGTTGCCAAGCCGTTTCTTATGCCAGTTGAAGACATTTTTTCTATCGAAGGCCGTGGTACAGTTGTGACCGGAAAGATCGAAAGAGGAGTAGTCAAAGTTGGTGAAGATGTCGAAATTGTGGGCATAAAGCCTACTGCTAAGTCTACAGTGACCGGCATTGAAATGTTCAACAAGAACCTTCAAGAAGGTATGGCTGGTGATAATGCTGGGATTCTTTTGCGAGGTTTAAAGAAAGAAGACATTACTCGCGGACAAGTTCTCTGTAAGCCAGGAACAACTACCCCTCATGATAACTTTACCGCAGAAATATATGTTTTGAAAAAAGAAGAAGGTGGACGACATACCCCATTCTTTAAAGGTTACAAGCCTCAATTCTATATTCGGACTACGGATGTAACTGGAGATGTTACCTTAGCCGAAGGTACGGAGATGGTTATGCCAGGAGACACAGTTAAAATAACAGTTAAATTAGTTACTCCAGTGGCGCTCGAAGAATCACAGAGGTTTGCAGTTCGTGAAGGAGGCAAGACCGTCGGTGCAGGAGTGGTTACGAAAATCCTGGGCTAAAAGAATTTCTACAGTTTTATTGTTCATCAAAAATCAATCATGGCAACTAAAGAAGTAAAAATCAAAAAAATCCCGACCAAGGTCAGGATCCCCACAAAGAAAGTCGGGGCTGATGTTGTAGCAGATCCGAAAGTTTCCAAGACTTCTTCTAAAAAAGATAAGTCTGAAAATGGAGATGCTAAAGTAGTGCTTCGTATTCGAGTTCGTGCTTATGAGAGTAAAGTCTTGGATACTTCAGTCAAACAGATTATGGATACAGCTATGCGCCATGATGCCATTATTGTCGGGCCTGTACCACTTCCAACGGAAATAAAAAAATATACAGTAAACCGTTCCCCTTTTATTTACAAGAATACAAGGGAGCAGTTTGAAGTTCGAGTGCACAAAAGATTGATTGATATTATAAATCCCAACGCAAAGACTATTGAGGCTTTGACTAATTTGTCTTTGCCTTCTGGGGTAGATATAGATGTGAAAATGTTATAAAAAAATGAAATTTATTCTGGCCACAAAAGAAAACATGACGGAGTATTTTTCCGAAGACGGAAAGGTTTTTCCTGTGACGGTCCTCTCTGCGGGGCCAGTAACTGTAACAAGAATCTTTGGAAAAGAAAAAGACGGTTATAACTCTGTGCAGGTAAATTTTGGTATAAATAAAAAAAGACAGAAGATAAAAGAATTTAGATTAAAACCTACGGATACTACGGAGGTAAAAGTTGGCGACAGTATTGATGTTTCCGTTTTTGCTCCCGGTGATATTATTCAAGTCTCGAGCATCTCCAAAGGTAAAGGTTTTCAGGGTGTGGTCAAGCGTCACGGATTTTCTGGTGGACCGAGAACTCATGGTCAAAAACATTCCGAGCGAGAGCCGGGGTCTATTGGTGGAGGGCTTCGTACGCATGTACCAAAAGGTATGCGCATGGCTGGAAGAATGGGTTCTCTTCGAATTACCCAGAAGAATTTGAAAGTCGTGGCTGTGGATTCAGAAAACAATGTCATGCTGGTTGGGGGTGCGATAGCTGGCAAGAGAGGGACAGTGGTTGAGGTAGTAGGCAGATAGAGAATGCTTTAATTTAGGAAAAACAAATTTATGAATGCAACGATATACAATCAAAAAGGAGTCGAAACTGAAAAGATAGATCTTCCAGCGAAGGTCTTTGCCGCTAAATGGCGCACTGACTTGGTACATCAGGTAGTAGAAGGCATGCGTAGTAACAAGCGTGCTGGCACAGCCGATACCAAGGGCCGTGGTGAGGTGCGTGGTGGTGGTAGAAAGCCTTGGAAACAAAAGGGTACTGGCCGTGCGCGACATGGTTCATCTCGCAGTCCGATCTGGGTTGGCGGAGGTGTAACTCATGGTCCATTAGCAGAGAAAAATTACAAGAGAAAAATTACAAAGTCTATGCGTGCTCAGGCATTGTTCTCGGTTTTGTCTAAGAAATTAAAAGATGGTGAAATACTTTTTGTAGAAACACTTGCAGTGCCAAAAATAAATACAAAAGTAGCGGTGGGGATATTAAAAAATTTAACAAAAGCAGGAAATTTAAAAAATGTTCAGACACGAAAACCTAAAATTTTAGTGGCTTTACATGGAAGGAATGAAAACGCAGAAAAGAGTTTTAGAAATATTGCGATTCTCGATACAGTTTTTTTGAAAAACATCAATCCATTAGTTGTTTTGAATTATAAATATTTGATAATAGAAAATCCGGTCGAAAGTGTAAAGTTTTTGGAAAGTAGGGGGTAAAACAAATAGAGTCGCGCTTCAATGGACAATTGCGCGACACGATTTTGCAAAATCGCATGACCACAATAATCAAAAATCCAAGAATTACCGAAAAAGCATCCAATGCCGTAGAGCAGAATGTTTATTCCTTTGATGTTTCGGCGGGAGCTAACAAAACGGAAATAAGAAAGGCAATTTTTTCCCTTTATAAAGTTAAACCAATAAAGGTAAATGTCTTGTCGGTGCCGAAGAAAAATATTATGTTCAAAGGGAAAAAGAGTGTAAGAGGCGGAGGTAGAAAAGCTTTAGTATATTTAAAAGAAGGAGACAAGATAGAATTTATTTAATAGTAAATTAGGCATTAGGCCCTAGGCGCTAGCGAATTCAAAAAGCTAAAGCCTAAAGCCTAAAGCCTAGAGCCTAGAGCCTAAACAATGAAATCATACAAACCTACAAGTAAATCACGCAGAGCCATGACCCATGTATCGTATCGTGGCGTTTTGACGAATTCAGCGCCGACAAAATCCCTGACTTATGGTTTTAAGCGCGCGGTGGGCAGGAATAGCCAAGGACGGATAACCATGCGCCACAAGGGTTCCGGACACAAGCGTCTTTTCCGGGCAGTAGATTTTCTATATAACAAACATGACATTCCGGCAAAAATACAATCCGTAGAGTATGACCCAAATCGCAGTGCCTTTATCGGACTGGCAGTTTATAAAGACGGCGAAAAGAGGTATGTGATTTTGCCAAAGTCTGTCAAAGCTGGCACTACATTTTTAGTATCAGAAAAAGCTCCACTCGAAGCTGGTAACAGACTGCCCCTCAAAAATATTCCAGTCGGAACATTTGTTTATAATATTGAAATTAAACCAAATGGCGGGGCTAAGATTGGGCGCTCGGCGGGGATCTTTGCGCAGGTGGTGGCGAACGCTGACGGATACACCAATATAAAAATGCCTTCGACAGAGATTCGGAAAATAAATGAAAACTGCTTCGCATCTATCGGCACAGTCGGCAACGAGGAACACCACCTAGAAAATTATGGTAAAGCTGGCCGAAGTCGCTGGAAAGGCATCAGGCCGACAGTCCGTGGTACGGCTATGAACCCGGTAGACCATCCGTATGGTGGAGGTGAGGGTAGGCAAGGACGCGGAACTAAGAGACCAAAAACTATGTGGGGTAAGGTTACCGGCGGCCGCAAAACTCGTGGACCAAAGAAGTACTCGAATGTGTTTATCGTCTCAAGGCGAAAGACGGGGAAGAATAAATAAACCCGCACACTTATTTTTTTGTTATTCTGATTTTTCAATACAAAAATAGCCACACTTATAATGTTAAGTAATAAATAAAAGTAATAATATACATTTATTAGCAGAATAAAAATCTACGATAAAATAAGTGTGCGGGTAAAAAATACTAAAAAGGAGCCTCGACATTAGTCGAGGCTCCTTTTGTTATCCACTTTTCTGCTTGCGTTATTTTTGGATAGTGGTATATTGTAAGTGGAGGTGCACACCATGCACAGGATCAACTTGAAAGCCCGCAAGGCGCGGGCGGCCCACATACAGAGGATGATTGACAGAGGGAAACCACTGTCCCATCCGCGTAGGCGGGCGAAAAATCTCTAGCTGAAAGCTGAAGCTAGGATTCGGGGGTTTGGCGCGCTGTCGTCGGACCCCCATTGCTATGTCTTTCCACTTTCAATTTTTAATTCAACATTTTATTTTCTAAATATGCTACACTACTTACGGATGGTTCTTTCGTGTAAGAACCATCGGCAAGGGTTCTCCTTGAACTCTTGTCCACCTCCGCGGGGGCGTCGATCATGGCGCCCCTGTAACTATTTTCACTCAATATTACTTGAACAGATCCGTTTGGCGTTTTAATGTCAAAGCCCGCCTTTGACAGGCTGTTGTTTTATTTTATGAATATGGTATATTTGTAGTAGAAGGTTCTTCCTTCTACTTGTGAAATCTCTAGGTGGCTCGGATCGTTCTGCGCCACCTGATTTTTTTTATTGACTTTAAATTTAGATTTGCTAGTATAAAACCAAGCTCGTTTCGAGCTATTTTTTATGACACGCTCAATCAAGAAAGGAATATATGTGGATGAAAGGCTTCTAAAAAAGATTGCTGGTAAAAATCCCCTTCAGACTCCAACTATCAAGACATGGAATCGGGCTTGTGTCATTTCTCCAGAGATGCTTGGGTTTTCGTTCGGTGTTTATAATGGCAAGAAGCATATCGATGTCCTTGTCACCGAAGACATGGTGGGGCATAGATTGGGAGAATTTTCTGAAACCAAAACTTTTAGGAAACACGGCGGAAAAATGCAGAAGGAGCTTGAAATGAAAAAGAAAGAAGCCGAAATCACAGCAGCTAAAGGCGCAACTGCCGCCATCGCTGATACAAAAGGGGCTAAGAAATAAAATTACAATGAAAGCATTTTTAAAAAATTAGTTATAGGCTCATTAAAGAAAAAAAATTATTAAGTTGAGTTAAATAATATTAAATGAAAGCATTTTTAAAAAATTACAGACAAGCTCCGAGGAAAGTTCGCTTAGTTGCCGGACTAGTACGAGGGAAGAATGTAAATGAAGCTATCGCCGAGCTGGATTTTTTGGCCAAGCGCGCAGGGTTGCCAATCAAGAAACTTTTACTTTCGGCTGTAGCTAATGCCAAAGTTATGGGTATCGAAAAAGAAAATTTATTTATCAAAGAGTTGCGGGTAGACAAAGGCATAACCATGAAACGCATGATGCCCGCGGCTATGGGTAGTGGACATAGAATAAACAAACGCACCAGCCACCTGAACTTATTATTAGCAGAGAGAGTAATACCTGTGAAAAAAACAAAGATTAAAAAGTAAATTAGGCCCTAGGCGCTAGGCTCTAGCAAAACAAATGCTAAAGCCTAAAGCCTAAAGCCTAAAGCCTAAACCAATGTCAAAAATAGTTCACCCATATGCGCATAGATTGATAATACTTAGAGACTGGAAGTCTCGCTGGTTTGCCGATCCGAAAAAGTATGTTGCCTATTTAAAGGGGGATGTTTTAATCCGTCAATATTTAGAAAAGAAATTGCGCGGGATGTATCTTTCAACGATTGAAATTGAGCGAAGTAGAAAAGCGACGAGATTTATTATAAGGACTTCTCGCCCAGGTCTTATTATTGGCCGAAATGGTGAAGGCGCGACAAAGCTCAAGGAAGATATTTTGAAAAAGATGGATAAGCTAAAATTACCAAGGCCAGAAGATTTTAAGCTCGAAATTGTCGAAGTAGCAAATCCTGAAGCTGATGCCGCCATCGTGGCCTACATGATTGCCGAGGGATTGGAGAAGAAAATGCCTTACCGCCGAGTTATCAAGACGATTATAGAAAAGGTCATGCAGGCTCGTGGGGTAGAGGGGGCGAGAATAGTGTTAGCCGGAAGACTAGGAGGAGCAGATATCGCACGCTCAGAAGAGCTCAAGCGAGGATCGATACCTCTACAAACTTTTCGTGCAGACATTGACTTTAAAAGAGAACGAGCTCAGGTGCCTTATTGTATCGGTATCAAGGTTTGGATTTATCGTGGGAAAATCTTTAGCGCAGAGAGGAAGAAAGAAGTTGGAAATTAATTTATTACCATGCTTATACCCAAAAAAGTAAAATTTAGAAAATGGCAAACTGGACGCAGTAACCCCAAAGCAGTATCTCCAGATACTCGAGGTGTCAAGCTGTCTTTCGGTTCTTTCGGTTTAAAGTCTGAAACTCAGGCCCGCGTTAAATCCACTCAAATCGAAGCTGCTCGAAAAGTTATCGCTCGTACTCTGACCAAGGCCGGTAAATACTGGATTCGGATTTTCCCAGACCGTCCTTTTACCGCCAAAGCGGCCGAGGTGGGCATGGGAAAAGGCAAGGGCGATCCGCAGGGGTATTGTTTTGATGTTTTTCCTGGACGAATTATTTTTGAAGTGGATGGTGTGGATGAAAAAACTGCCCATGAGGCCCTCCGCAAGGCCGGGAGTAAATTGCCAGTTAAGGTCAGAATTATTTCCAGAGTACATAATGTATAGATTAGTTTCTATGGCCATTTCTAAGTTCTAGAAAAAAGATAATATGAAAAAAGATAAAGAAAAAATAAAAGGTATGGGGAAAGATGAGCTTTTGAAAAAGCTTGCTCTTTTGCAGGAAAATGTAAGAATGATAAAGTTCAAGATGGAAGGGTCTAGGTCAAAGAATGTTAAGGAATTGATGGTTTTGAAAAAAGAAATTGCCCGGATTTTGACACAAGTGAACTCTGTTAAAGGCAGACAGGCATAAATAAAAATATGAAAAAAGAAATAAAGAAAATTTTAAAGGGTGTGGTGGTTTCGGACAAAATGGACAAGACCATAGTAGTCAGTGTGTCCCGATTTGTGAAGCACCCGCTTTACGGCAAATTTTATAAAATTAGCAAGAAATACAAGGCGCATGATGAGGGGAATAAATACAAAGTTGGGGATAAGGTAGAAATAGTTGAAACCCGACCAATTTCCAAAGATAAAAGATTTAAAGTAATATAATAGCAATTAGGCATTAGGTTTTAGGTATTAGCAAAATAAAAGCTAAAAGCCTAAAAGCCTAAAGCCTAGAGCCTAAAAAAATGATACAAAATGAAACATTAGTAAAAATAACAGACAATGCCGGAGGCACCGTAGGGAAAGTCTTCAAGATTTTAGGATCTTCCAAAAAAAGATACGCGACTCTTGGCGAGTTGGTGATAATTTCCGTAAAAGTAGCAACTCCTCGAAAGGCGGTAAAGAAGAAAGATGTGCATCAAGCCGTGGTTGTGCGTACTCGAAGTGCTTACAGAAGGAAGGACGGTTCATATATTCGTTTTGATGACAATGCTGTGGTCTTGCTAGAGAAAGGGAAGTTTGATCCAAAGGCGGGGCGTGTGTTTGGACCTATCCCACGAGAGCTAGCCGAGAAAGGGTTCCAGAAAATAATTTCTTTGGCTCAGGAAGTGATTTAAAATTTAACACAGGCTCTAGGCGTTAGGCGTTAGCAAATTAAAAAAAGCTAGAGCCTAGTGCCTAAAGCCTAAAGCCTTAAACATGAAAATAAAAAAAGGAGACAATGTAGTTATAATAGCAGGCAAGGACAAAGGAAAGTCTGGTAAAATTACTCGTGCTTTTCCCAAAGAGAACAAATTAATCATTGAGGGGATAAATATGATGAAGAAACACCAAAGACCCAGAAAGTCTGGTGAGAAAGGCACGATGGTAAGCATAGCGATGCCTGTTCATGTTTCCAATGTTAAATTAATAGCTAATTAGGCATTAGGCCCTAGGCACTAGCGAATTAAAAGCTAAAGCCTAACTGCCTGGAGCCTAGAGCCTGAATTATGAAAACTGTAAAAGAAAAAGAAAAAGAGGTATTTGAAAAAATGAAAAGTATTTTTAATTATAAAAATGCTATGTCGGCGCCAAAATTAAAAAAGGTTGTCATCAGTATCGGTACCGGTACTGCCATGAAAAAAGACAATAAAAAGAATGACGCTATCTTGGGGCGCTTGGCAAAAATTACTGGTCAGAAAGGGGCTTTTAGGGGTGCCAAACAATCTGTCGCATCTTTTAAGATTCGTCAAGATGATCCGATTGGAATTATTGTGACCCTTCGTGGTGCTCGCATGTATGCGTTTTTAGAAAAGCTTATTAATGTGGCATTGCCTCGTACCAAGGACTTTCGTGGAATCTCGAGGGGGGCGGTGGACAATATCGGCAACCTGACTATTGGCATCAAAGAACACACTATTTTTCCAGAAACAGCCGATGAGGATATCCGAGATGTTTTTGGTATGGCTATCACTATCGTTTGTACTGCAAAAAGTAAACCTGAAGGCACAGCCTTTTTTGAACTATTAGGTATTCCGTTTAAGACAGAAGAAAATACTAAAAAGAAATAAACAACTCCTTGTGTTGTATTTTGTTTTTAGTGTATAATATATACTATGAACGAAGATGAAGAAATAAAAATAGCGGGTAAGATCGACATCAACCAAGCCTTGAAAGATTTTGAGGTAAAGCTTGGAGAGCAAACACAAAATATACCCCAAGCTCCAAAAGCCCCCGATGTTCCCAGAATGGTTTTGTTGGTTATGAAGTATCTTGGTTTAAAAGAAATCAGACAAGCGGAATATGTGCTTTTGGGGTTTGTGGTGGTGATGATTGGTGCCTCCCTGTTTTTATTTTTTGGCGGAGGGCAGAAGACAACCCAAGGTCCTCCACCTGGGGCTTTTGAAATGATGGGACAAATACCACAAACACCTTCAAATTAACTGGATATATTCTATGAAGTTTTTTAAAAATATAAAAAATAATAAAGGTCGGCAGACCTCTTTGAGCCTGAGGGCTCCTCAGAGCCTGAATGGCCTGAGTATGTCGAAGGGCTTTACTCTCATAGAGCTTTTAGTGGTTGTGGCTATCATTGGTATTTTGTCTTCTGTTGTTCTGGCGAGTTTGAATAGCGCAAGAGCAAAAGCCAAAGATGCGGCCATAAAAGCCGCGATGACTCAGGTTGCGAGTGTGATGGCGTTAAATTATAACGAGTATGGATCTTATTGCCAAATCCAACCAGCTGTGTGGGTAACCGCGAGCGGATATACTTGCGATAGCGCTTTTTCGAGTGGACTTTTCTCTGGAACATATGGCGAGAAGGCTAGAGATCTTTGCAAAAATATTTATAATAATGCTGCGGATCCTGGGTGGAGTCCTGCTGGAGGGTATAAGATGTTAATTTATAATGAACCATATGACTGTGCTAATAAATATTCCTGGACAGCTTTTTTGAATAATGGTAATGGGTATTGTTCTGGCAGTAGTGGGGCGAAAAGTGAATCTGGAAATTTGGGGAGTAGCCCTGGATGTTATCAAAATCCTTAAAATTTTCATTTGACTCTTTTCTTTAAATCTGTGAGTATGCTTGAATATTGTATCTGCGTAGAGCAATACTTGACCATATTTTGTATATATGCTAGACTATAAAGATGTATATAAATAGATTTCCAAAAATTGAAGATAAAATTGAGGCTGGTAAAGTTCTAGTGATTTATGGGGCTCGGCAAGTAGGCAAATCATCTTTGGTAAAAAAATATTTAGAAAAAATTACTGTAGAGAATCCGACTATAAAGCAACTATTTTTTAATGGTGAAGATGTGAATGTCCAAGCCGTTTTTTCATCAATGAGCCTCAAAATACTAAATGAAGCGGTTGGAGACGCGAAACTTGTTATAATAGATGAGGCGCAAGTTATACCCAATGTCGGAACTTCTTTAAAGCTTTTAGTGGATACCACGCCAGATTTGAAAATTATTGTTACTGGTTCTTCTTCATTTGAACTTTCTGGACAAATAGGAGAGCCGCTTGTGGGCAGAATGAATGTAATAAATCTCTTACCTCTCTGGGAAAGAGAAATAAATGATGCCAATCTTTCGGATTATATTGCTGGACTTGATTCTTCATTGCGTTTTGGTCGTTATCCTGCAGTTTTTAAAGAATTAATTATTGGAAAGAAAAAAGAAATTCTCACTAATATTGTAAATAGCTATCTTTTGAAAGATATTCTAGCATTTGAGCAAGTTAAAAATTCAAAATTGATTTTAGATTTATTGAAACTTTTAGCATATCAAATAGGAAATGAAGTTTCGGTCAATGAACTTACCGTTAAGCTTGCCATTAATAGAAATACAGTCAATCGGTATCTGGATCTATTTGAAAAGAATTTTATTATTTTTCCTTTACATTCGTTTGTTAAAAATTTAAGGAATGAGATTCGTAAAAAAGAGAAATATTATTTTTATGATCTTGGTATTCGAAATGCTTTGATTGAAAACTTTGATCCAATTGAGACCAGGGGCGATATCGGTAGCTTGTGGGAGAATTTTTTAGTTTTGGAAAGAATAAAGCGTAATACTTACACTGATCCCTATAAATCAGTTTATTTTTGGCGTAAATTATCTGGAGCGGAGGTGGATTTTGTCGAGGTTTACGGTGAGCATATAGATGCTTATGAATTTTCATTACAGATGAAGAATGATAATAAGTCAAAAAAAGCTTGGATGGAAAGCTATCCACAAGCTACTTGGAAAAATATTTTTAAAGAAAATTATAAAGATTTTATATAGATAAAATGTTTACTTATTTTTCTACTAATAGTATAATAGTTTTATACATGAAGAAGAAATAGAAGATATACATCAATCAAGCTTTAAATGAAAATTAATTTGAAAAATAAAAAAGGTTTAGTCCTCGGGTTGTCGAAGGGTTTTACACTTATAGAACTCTTAGTAGTTGTGGCTATCATTGGTATTTTGTCTAGTGTTGTTCTGGCGAGTTTAAATAGCGCAAGAGCAAAAGCAAGAGATGTAAGACGAAAAGCAGATTTGGTTCAAATAAGGACAGCTCTTGAGTTGTACTATCACACTAACGGAAGTTATCCTTTACCATCTCCTGGCTGGTGGGGTGGAGCCACCACAGGTCCTTGTGGTCCTGGAAATTCAACTACTTATATTGCTGGGTTAGTACCTACATATATACCAACACTTCCAGTTGACCCAAATGCAACAGCAGATTGCACAGGATATTTATATGCTTCTGATGGGAATAATTACAAATTATTAATTCACGCAAGTTATGAAGGTACATATCCTACAGTTGGCCAACCATTCTTTGATCGCTGTAGGCCAACTTGGGCACTCATGCTTTGTAGCGGAGAGCCTGCTTGTGGTAATTCTTCTCCAGTTTTACAGTGTGTTGCAAATGGCGGTCCTGGACTTACTGGCTGGTAACATTTTCCTTTTTTTATTTGACTAATAATTCATAATTTGCTAGACTAAAAAAGTCTAAGAGATGGGTTTGATCTGTGTTTCTCCTTAAAATCTTCACCTCCCCTGCGAAGGGGAGGAAGGGAGGGGTCAAGGTTTTAGGAAAAAATACAAGATATCACCTACATTAGGTTCTAGTAACTAGGTTCTAGGGAACTAGTTATAGAACTTTTAACTAGACAAGCAACTAGACCCTAGAAACTAATTTTCAAATGGCAAAAACATCAGTTATAGCAAGGTCGCTCAAGAAACCAAAATTCTCTACCCGGCAAAAAAACCGATGTTTTCGTTGTGGACGAGGGAATGCTTTTATGAGGGATTTCGGTATTTGTCGGATTTGTTTTAGAGAGTTGGCTAATGAAGGAATGCTTCCAGGTGTTCGTAAGTCTTCTTGGTAGGGATAGTTAATTAGGCATTAGGCCCTAGGCACTAGCAGAATTCAAAAAGCTAAAGCCTAAACTGCCTAAAGCCTAGAGCCTAAAAATATGGATCAAATTTCAAACATGTTAATAATATTGAAGAATGGAGGTAAAGCAGGCAAAGAGTCTGTGTTTTTACCATATTCAAAAATGAAACTTGCTATTTTGGAATGTTTAAAGAAAGAAGGATATATCAATGATGTTTCAAAAAAAGTCAGAAAAGATGAACCTGTACTGGAAGTAACATTAATTTATACAGACAAAAAACCAAAAATCGCCGAAGTGGAAAGGGTTTCCAAACAATCCCGTCGAGTGTATTTCGGAATGAAAGATATTCATTCAGTCAGAAACGGTTCCGGGCTTCTGGTGCTCTCCACTCCAAAGGGAATTTTTGGGGGTCGTGAGGCACGCAAGGAGCAGGTCGGGGGAGAAGCTTTATTTAGAGTCTGGTGAATTAATTAGGTTCTAGTTTCTAGGTTCTAGCACCTAGTCACTAGCAACTAGCAACTAATCAAATGAGTAGAATAGGCAAACAAGAAATATTAATACCAACAGGAATCAAAGTCATGCACAGTGACGGTATTTTTACAGTTGTTGGCCCAAAGGGCACTTTATCAAAATCTTTTCGAGATGATATTAGTGTTACTATTTCCGATAAGGCCATCAATTTAAATATAAAAAGAAACGATAAATTTTCTAAATCTCTCTGGGGTACTTATGCTTCGCATATCAAGAACATGATTGCTGGCGTACAGGTTCCATACCAAAAGAAACTAATCCTTGAGGGCGTGGGGTTTAAGTCCGAAGTTAAAGGAAATGTTTTTCATTTTGCTCTTGGGTTTTCTCATCCAGTCATTGTGCCGATTCCAGAGGGAATTACTGCAACTGCAGAAAAAAATGTTATTATGATTTCTGGAATTGACAAGGAATTGGTTGGAAGTTTCACCGCAGCTATTCGTGCTCTAAAGAAACCGGAACCTTACAAGGGCAAGGGTATGCGTTACGAAGGTGAAGTTATCAGACGCAAGCAGGGCAAGAAGACAGTATAGCACCTCACCCCAGCCCTCTCCTTGTAAAGGAGAGGGGGAAATCAAAAAAACAAAACAACATGCAAAACAAACAAGACAAAAGAATAAGATTAAAGAAAAAAATCAGAGCAAAAATTCAAGGCACACAGGAGTGTCCTAGGCTTTCTGTTTTTCGTTCCAACAAATTCATCTACGCGCAAGTTATAAACGACACTATAGGCAAAACATTAGTGCAAGCGAGTGATCTTAAGATAACTAAAGGTACAAAAAGCGCAAGAGCCAAAGAAGTCGGCCAAAAGGTAGCGGAAGCTTGCAAGGAGGCAAAGATCAGTGAAGTCGTTTTTGACCGAAATGGATTTAAATATACTGGCAGAATAAAATTAGTAGCAGATGAAGCAAGAGCCGGAGGTCTGAAGTTTTAATAATAATTAGGTTCTAGGTACTAGGTTCTAGGAAAATCACTAGAAACTAGCCACTAGAAACTAGAAACTAATTCAATGGAAAAAGCAAACGAAAACATCAGAGACAAAAAGAATAATCGCAGAGGAGGCGGGTCTTTTGGCCGACCCAAACCAGAATTTGATCAAAAGATTCTAAACATTCGTCGCGTAACTCGAGTGGTCGCTGGTGGGCGTCGATTTTCTTTTTCCGTGGCGTTGGTCGCTGGAGATAAAAAGGGCTCTATCGGACTTGGTCTAGGAAAAGCGGGGGACACAGCACTTGCCATAAATAAAGGGTTGCGTAATGCCAAGAAAAACATGATTAAGCTTAAGCTTACCGCGACCATGTCTATACCCCATGATCTTTCTGCAAAATTCTCTAGCTCACAAATAATTTTGCGTCCAAATAAAGGTCGCGGACTTGTAGCTGGTTCAGTTATCCGCGATATCGTGAAGCTTTCGGGAATAAAAAACATTACCGGCAAGATTATTTCTAATAGTAAAAATAAATTAAACAATGCAAAAGCAGTTATGCTAGCGCTCTCTACGATCTCTTCAAAATACACTAAGCCAGTAGCTGAAGTTCCGCCAGGGGCTCCAGTAGAAATTCCGATTCCGGCTGATTTACTAAAAATTGCCAAAGAAAAATAAGTTTAATAGTTAATTAGGCATTAGGCCCTAGGCACTAGCAAATCAAAAGCTAAAGCCTAAAGTCCTAAAGCCTAGAGCCTAAACAATGCAAATACATAATTTAAAAAGAGCTCATAAGAATAAAAAAGACCGGATTGTTGGCCGAGGAGGCAAACATGCCAAGACCAGCGGTCGTGGAGGCAAGGGGCAGACTGCTCGTGCTGGTAACAAGCGCCGTCCGGAACTTCGTGATATCATAAAGAAGCTACCAAAACTTCGTGGATATCGTTTCAAATCCGTGCGCAAAATAGTTGTTTTAGCAAAAGACAAAATGGCTTCAGATGTAGAAAAATTTTCTGAAATCCGCAAACGACTGCAAATTAAAGGTAGAAAGATTATTATTAGATAGCAACTAGGCATTAGGCGCTAGCAATTAAAAAAGCTAAAGCCTAAAGTCCTAAAGCCTAGAGCCTAAAAAATGAATACATTTTTATCTAAAATTAAATTGATTTGGACAGACAAAAGTCTACGCAAAAAAGTTTTGTTTGTGCTTTTTTCGCTTATAGTATTTAGATTGCTTTCGGCTATTCCCATTCCAGGCATTGATACAGTGGCGCTCAATAGATTTTTGACCAATAACCAATTTTTTGGCATCTTGAATATATTTTCTGGAGGCGGACTAACGAATCTGTCTGTCATCATGCTTGGTGTTGGTCCTTATATCACCAGTTCGATTATTATGCAGCTTCTGACCATTATGGTGCCGGCGCTCAAAAAGATTTATAGTGAAGAAGGCGAGGCGGGCAGAAAGAGATTTACCCAGTATTCGAGGTTGTTGACTGTTCCACTCGCTACTATTCAGGGGTTTGCACTTCTAGCTATTTTAGAAAGCCAGAGTATTTTGGTAAATTTGACGGCTTTTGACAGAGTCACAAATCTAATTATTGTCATCGCTGGTTCAGTATTACTGATGTGGATCGGCGAACTCGTATCGGAATTTGGCATAGGGAATGGCGTATCTTTAATTATTTTCGCCGGTATTGTTTCTAGTCTCCCAGGAGTAGTGGGGAATTTTATTTTTACATATATTTACCCAGTATTTGATTCTAGTATCTTGCCGACCTTGATTGGGTTTCTAGTCTTTGGATTGATTGTTATTGCGGGTATTGTGCTGGTGACCGAGGCCGAACGGCCTATCCCTGTGACTTATGCCAAGCGGGTGCGGGGCATGAAGGTCTATGGCGGGGGTTCGACCTATTTACCGCTTCGCGTCAATCAAGCTGGAGTGATCCCAATAATTTTTGCGCTCTCAATATTGCTTTTCCCTCAAATGATTGGTAATTTCCTTTCTAGATTTGGTCATCCAATCATTGTGAAAATATCACAAGTTTTGTCTTCTTTCTCACAAACATCTTTGCTCTACGCGGTTCTTTATTTCATTCTGGTATTTCTTTTTACTTATTTTTACACAGCTGTCACTTTCGATCCTGAGGCGCTTTCCACCAATCTGCAAAAAAACGGGGCTTTTATCCCAGGTATTCGTCCGGGGGCTTCTACTTCCGAGTATATATCTAAAGTTCTAACCCGTATCACTCTACTCGGTGCCGTGTTCCTTGGCTTTATTGCCGTTTTGCCCCTTATCATGCAATATCTAACGGGTATCACAGCTCTGGCCCTCGGAGGGACCTCAATCCTCATCGTTGTCTCTGTCGTCCTTGACCTCATGAAAAAAATCGACGCGCAAGTGTCGATGCGAGAGTATTAATTTTCTATCCATTTTTTATACTCTCTCATGATGATTTC
>CALRHR010000006.1 GCA_943359485.1 Candidatus Nomurabacteria bacterium
TCGCAGGACCCCCTCCGTCCTTCGGACACCTCCCCCTTGTCAAGGGGGAGGAAGGGTGGGGGTGTATTGATTGAAAATACAAACTGGATTTCTGGTTTACCTAGAACCTCGCATCTAGAACCTAGAACCTATACCTGCCAAATTCGCTATCACGGTGAACTCTTGCCCTGTAAAATAATTTGCCAAAGTCCGACTTTGGCAAAAGTGATTTTTGGAAAGCCTGTTATTGTTGCTTCTGGTCAGTCTATTGTTATATATGACAAGAATGTATGTCTGGGTGGTGGGGTGGTGAAATAAATATTTTTATTGTATAATTACAGTTTATGATGCAATCTGATGAAATTAGGTCAAAATTTTTAAAATTTTTTGAAAAACGGGGACACAAGATAATTCCTTCGGCGTCGCTAGTACCATTAAATGACCCGACTACTTTATTTACCGGTTCTGGAATGCAGCCGATGATTCCTTATTTATTGGGTCAACCTCATCCGCTTGGTAAACGCATTGCAGATTCTCAAAAGTCATTTCGCGCTGTAGATATAGACGAGGTGGGGGATAATCGTCATACTACTTTTTTTGAGATGCTCGGTAACTGGTCCCTTGGAGATTATTTTAAAAAAGAACAAATAGAATGGATGTTTGAATTTTTAATAGAAGAAATCGGAATTGATCCAAAAAAACTTTATATTACTGCTTTTATAGGTGATGAAAAAAATAATATTCCAAAAGATACTGAAGCAGGAGAAATTTGGAAAAAACTTTTTTCAAAAAAAGAAATAGAGGCAAAAGAAGTGGAAATAGGTAGTGAAGAAAACGGATACAAAGTAGGCATGCAGGGTGGGCGGATTTTTTATTATGATGTAAAGAAAAATTGGTGGAGTCGTGCTGGTATTCCAGACAATATGCCGTCTGGTGAACCCGGTGGTCCGGATTCGGAAATGTTTTATGAGTTTGCTAATGTAGAACACGATACAAAGTTTGGTGAATTTTGTCACCCGAATTGTGATTGTGGGAAGTTTCTGGAAATTGGCAACAATGTTTTTATGGAGTATTTGAAGAATCAGGACGGAACCTTTTCCAAACTTCCACAGCAAAACATAGACTTTGGTGGGGGGTTGGAGCGCCTAGCTATGGCGGTGAATAATTGTCCAGATATTATAGAAACGAATCATAGATCAATATTAGATTATCTCGAAAAGTTATCAGGCAAAGTTTACGGTAAAGATAAAGCAGACACTAAAGCTTTTAGAATAATTGCAGATCATTTAAGAGCAGCTGTCTTTTTGATTGCTGATGGGGTTAGTCCTTCTAATACAGATAAAGGATATTTCGTTAGGAGATTGCTTAGGCGCGCTATATTTAATTGGGATCAATTAGGTATTCAAGGGGAGAATTTATCTGAACTCGTTGATTCAGCTTTGGATACTTACAAAAATGTTTACCCAGATACTTGTGATAAAAAAGAAAGTATAAAAAATGAAATAATAAAAGAAGAAAACAAATTCAGAGAGACCCTCGATCGAGGCTTAAAAGAATTTGAAAAAGGTATCGATCCATTTATTTTATTTACTACATATGGATTTCCGATAGAGCTTACTCTCGAACTGGCAAAAGAAAAAGGTAGAGAAATTGATATAGAAGATTTTAATAAAAAGCTAAAAGCACATGTTATACTTTCTCAGACTTCTTCCGCGGGCATGTTTAAAGGTGGTTTGGCGAATCATAATGAAAAAACTATTAAGCTTCATACAGCGCATCATTTATTGCTCGCGGGGTTGCAAGCAGTTGTAGATAAAAATATAAAACAGAGGGGAAGTAATATTACTGAGGAAAGACTGCGTATGGATTTCCTCTGTGACCACAAACTTACTGATGAGGAAAAAAATAAAGTGGAGGATTGGGTGAATGATAAAATAAAACTCGGGCTCGATGTTGTGCGAAAAGAAATGCCACTAAAAGAAGCAGAAAAAATTGGCGCAGAAATGGAATTTGGGGCAAAGTATCCGGAGGTGGTGTCTGTGTATTTTATTAGTCCTTCAGCTTCGCTTCAGGACGATGCTGTTAGCATCGAATTTTGTGGTGGGCCGCATGTCGAGAACACTATTGAGCTCAATAGTGTTCGAGATCCCGAAGGTAATCCGAGGGATATAGGTCCCTTTAAGATCCAAAAAGAAGAAGCGGTAGCATCTGGTATTAGGCGCATTAAAGCTGTATTGTTATAAATTATTTTTTTAATTTGTATTTGTTTTTTGTGGTATAATAGTGTATGGGAATTTTTTCTGGGAATAGAAAGAAAGATGAATTAGTACTGGTTTTTGATATCGGTTCTTCTTCCGTAGGAGGGGCATTTTTTGTGGCGCAGAAGTCTGGAGTTCCTAAGGTGATCAAGACTTTTTCGGAGCCAATAGTCATGAAGGAATCTGTAGATGCCTCAAAATTCATGTCTTCTGCTCTTAAGTCTCTAGAAACTGTAGCCAAAAATGCTTTTGATGTAAAGCTTGGCGCACCATCGAAGATTTTTTGTATTTTGGGTTCGCCTTGGCATATTTCTCAAACTAGGGTTATAAACTTCGAAAAAAATACCCCCTTTGTATTTACATCAAAGTTTGCTGACGATTTAATTCAAAAAGAAATAAATCTTTTTAAAGCAGATTATCTATTAAAATACAAAAGCACGGAGGAAAAGGTTCGTCTGATTGAGCTTCAGATCATCAAGACTATGCTAAATGGCTACGAAACGCCCCAACCCCTCGGGCAGAAAGTCACAGAACTTGAAATGGCTGTATTTCTTTCACTTTCCGAAGAACAAGTTTTAAAAAAAATAGAAGATACGATAAATATAAATTTTAATATCAAAAATATAAAATTTTGCTCTTTTTTGTTGTCTTCTTTTGTTGCAGTCCGAGATGCGTACATAAATCAAGAAAATTTTCTTTTAATTGATATTAGCGGAGAGATGACGGATATAGCTATGGCAAAAAAGAATACTCTTCGTGAGTCGGTTTCTTTCCCACTAGGATTTAATTTTATTGTTCGCGGAGTAGCTACCGCTCTGGGCTCTTCATTTGATGAGGCTAAATCATTCATTGCTCTTTTAAAAGATGGGCATGCAACAGTAGAGATGGCAAAAAAAATCGACCCTATTATAAATAAATTGCAGATGGAGTGGTTGGTAAAATTCCAAGAATCTTTAGCCAATCTTTCCAATGATATATCTATTCCGTCGACTATTTTCATGGTTGTGGAAAGGGACTTGGCAGACTTTTTTCGTCACACGATTGAAATTGAGCAATTTAATCAATACACTCTCACTGAGTCAAAGTTTAAAGTTATTTTATTGGGTACGGAAGTTTTTCACGACAAAGTGATAGTGGAGAAAAATGTAAACTATGACCTTAGTTGTGTTATAGATGCGATTTACATTAATAGTTTTTTGTCCACCTCGAGTAAAAGGTAACATATTTTTATGCCTAAAAATTTATTTCAAGATATGGTGAAGGTCAAGCGAGAAAGTAAGAGTGTGAACAAGGGCACTTTGGGTGCTACTCGCATCGAGGCTAAAGAAACGCCTAGCTCCATGGTTATTCCACAAGAAGAAAAAATGACCCCAATAAAACAAAAAATAAAAGAAAATGACGGTTCTCAGCGTACCTCATCTGTATTTTGGATTATAGCAGGTGTGTGCCTACTGTTTTTCATTTTTGCTCTTTCTTATTTATTCTCACAAGCCACGGTTACAGTAAATCCTAAAACAGAAAGTTTTGCTTTGAATGAAAATTTCTCCGCCAGTCTTGATGGGGGAGAGGATGTTTTGTCTTTTGATTTAGTGGTTCTTTCCGGAGAAGAACAAAAAATAGTACAAATCACAGAAGTTGAGGATGTTTCAAAGAAAGCAGAAGGCATGGTGGTGCTTTACAATTCTTTTAGTTCTGTAGCACAGAAGCTTGATATAAATACTAGATTGGAAGGATCGAATAATAAAATCTATAAAACTGAGAAAGCAGTAACTATTCCAGGCATAACGGCAGATGGTAAACCAGGTTCGGTTGAAGTAAAAGTTTTTGCCGCCGAGGCGGGCGGGGAATACAATAGCGCCCCGCTTGATTTTAAAATACTTGGTTTTAAAGGAACACCCAAATACGCAAAGTTTTATGGCAGAAGCAAAGAAGCACTTACGCTAGGATTTATAGGAAAATCTCCCATTGTGTCCGAAAGTCAAAAAGCAAGTATCATGGGTGAGCTCAAAGCAAACCTCCAGATAAAACTTTTTAAAAAGGCAACAGACCAGATTCCGAGCGGATTTATTTTATTTAAAGATGCGGTATTTCTTAATATTGATGAAGAAAATACTGTTGTCGCTTCTTTAGAAAATACAGCAGCTCTTAAATTAAAGGGTACGCTGTACGGCATTATTTTTAATGAGAAAAAAATAACTGAAAAAATAGCAAAAATTAAAATTAACATGCATGATGAAAGTGGTATCTATATGTCCAATATCAGAGATCTAGTATTCTCTCTGTCTAGTAAAGATAGCACCACACTTGCAGATATCGAAAATATTATTTTTAATATATCAGGAGATGCTAAGATTGTTCATAAGGTGGATACAGTGAAACTAGTCAAAGATATTTTAAGCGTGTCTAAAAAAGAATTCAACCAGGTATTATTAAAGTACCCGAACATCGATTCTGCTGATCTATTGCTTAGTCCTTTCTGGAAGAGGTCCATTCCTGATAAAATAAAAAAGATAAAAGTAATCGTCAATTATCCAGAGTAAAACTTATTGATCCGTCAGGTCGACAAATGCTTGACTCTAATCCTATATTTTACTATAGTTACAATCTATACATGAGTGACTCAAAAAAAGAAAAATTGCTGACAGTGCGGGGGGTTGTCACTGAAGCTTTGCCTTCTACATTGTTTAGGGTAGAAATAGAGAATCTCGAACCATCCCGCCAGGGTGGGATTGATGGGGTAGAAAAAACTGAAGAAAGTTTTGATGAAAAAAAAGAAATTTTAGCGTATCTTTCCGGGAAAATGCGTATGCACAGGATTAAGGTTTTAATAGGAGATTTCGTCGAAATAGTACTTGATCCATATGGTGGTAAGGGGAGGATAATCAAGAGGTTGTAATTTTATTAATAATAGTGTATGATATTTCTTGTAGTCAAATTTGGTTTTTAATAAAGTAAATATGTAAAAAAATAAGGGTTTTTTCCTTGTTTTTTGTTTTATTGTATGAAAATTAAGTCAGCTGTAAAAAAAATTTGTGATAATTGTAAAATAGTTCGAAGAGCTAGGCATTTGCGTATTATTTGTTCAAATCCTAAACATAAACAAAAACAATAATTATGAGAATTCTTGGAATCACAGTACCAAATGAAAAAAGACTCGAAGTCGGCTTGACTGTCCTCTATGGTATTGGTGTTCCTAGAGCTCGCAAGATTTTAGATCAAGTTGGGATAGGTCGTGGTAAACAGGCTAAAGATTTGACCGCAGACGAAGAAAACAAAATTCGTATGGTTATTGAAAAAATCCCGATAGAGGGAAATTTGAAAAGAGAAATAGCTGGAAATATAAAAAGACTGAAAGATATAAAAAGTTATCGAGGCATTCGCCACATGAAGAGGTTGCCGGTTCGCGGACAGCGAACGAAGACGAATTCCCGAACCGTCAGAGGTAATGTCAGGAAAACAATGGCTTCCGGAAAGAGAAAGGAAAGTAAGACTTAAATAAAAATGGGAAAAACAAAAATCACAACTGAATCAGGAGAAGTCAAGAAAGAAATCTCTGCCGAAGGTGTGGAGAAGAAGGCTCCGTCCAAGGCTTCAAAAAAGAAAGTCATTTCCGGGGTTTTGCACATTGATGCCACTTTTAACAATACCAAAGTTCTTTTTTCTGATAAGCTTGGTAATACATTGTTTTGGGGAAGTGCGGGGGCGATGGGTTTCAGGGGAGCAAAAAAAGGAACTCCATTCGCAGCTTCTAAAGTAGGTGATGTTATTGGTAGTAAGGCAGCGATGCTTGGAGTCAAGGACGCGGATGTGGTCGTGCTCGGAGTTGGATCTGGGAGAGAGCCAGCTATTCGGGCATTTATGGCTCACGGGATTGAGGTTACTAGTATCGCCGATGCGACACCGGTACCTCACAATGGTCCAAAGGCAAAGAAGCCTCGAAGAGTTTAATTAATAGCTAACTAGGCCCTAGGCCTTAGGCATTAGCAAGAAAAAATGCTAACGCCTAGAGCCTAGAGCCTAAAGCCTAGAATTATGATAAGTAAACCAAAATTTAAAATCTGTAGAAGGCTCGGTCCGGGGGTGTATGACAAATGTCAGACTGCTAAATTTTCTGCTACATCAGGAAAGTTTGCTGGTCCTGGAGCGCGTCGTCCTAAAGCTCTGTCTGAGTATGGCATGCAGCTTATCGAGAAACAGAAAATAAGATTTTCATACGGAATATCTGAGCGACAGCTTTCAAATTATGTTAAAAAAGCTTCTCATATTAAGGGCGCCGGAACTGCCGAGAAACTTTATGAAGAACTTGAATCTCGTTTGGATAATGCAATTTACAGGATGGGTCTAGCCCCTAGTCGCAGAGCAGCTAGACAGATGGTTTCTCATGGACACTTTGTCGTTGGTAGTACTAAGGTCACTATTCCGTCCTATGAATTAAAACCGGGAGATGTGGTAAAAATTCGTGAAGGTTCCAAGGGAAAGAAAATTTTTGATAACCTTGTAACGATACTAAAAGATTACAATTCTCCAGCATGGGTAAATTTTGATGTAAATATCCTAGAGGGAAAAGTTTTAGATAAACCAAAAAACACAGAGAGTTTCCTTGATTTAAATGCGGTACTTGAATTTTATAGTCGTTAAATTTTTAAAATTTTTTATTATTAATCGTAAAAAAATATTATTATGCCTGAATATAAAATAATTTTACCTTCGAAGCCGAGCGTCGTACTAGAAGACGGCAACAAGGGAGTGTTTGAAATAGATGGTCTGTATCCAGGGTATGGACATACTTTAGGGAATAGCTTGAGAAGGATTATTCTTTCTTCGCTCCCAGGCGCAAGTATTACGGCTATAAAGATCGAGGGTGTAAGCCATGAATTCCAAACCTTAGAAGGTATCAAAGAAGATGTGATTGTAATGATTCTGAATCTTAAAAAAGTTCGTTTCAAGATGCTTTCCGATCAGCCTCAAACAGTTACTCTTTCCATCAAGGGTCCCAAAGAAGTTCTTGCAAAAGATATAAAAACTGGCGGGCAAGTAGAAATTTTAAACGAGGATCTTCACATCGCGGAAGTTACGGGCAAAGTTAATTTAAATATAGAAATGAAGGTTGAAAAGGGTTTAGGATTTATTGTCAAAGAAGCTTATCAAAAAGAAAAAGTGGATGTCGGCACTATCGCTGTTGACGCTATCTTTACTCCGATCCGCCGAGTGTCATATGAAGTTGAAAACATGCGTGTTGGCGACAAGACAAACCACAACCGCTTGCGGATTTCAATTGAAACAGATGGCACGCTCTCCCCAAGCGAAGCTCTTTCTTCCTCGATAGAAATCATGATTAATCAATTGAAAGCCATTGTTGATTTCAAAGAACCAGCTGTAAAACTTGAGGAAGTCGGGGTTTCGACTACGGGCAAAAATAAGGTTGAAGATAAAGAAGAAAAAGGAAGTGATGTTGCGGATGTTTTGAAAACTAGAACTGATAGTTTGGATCTTTCCACTAGGACCTTGAATGCCTTGACTGATGCAAATATTCGCACTTTAGGAGGACTGGCTCGTAAGAAAAGAGAAGACTTACTTCAAGTCGAAGGTATCGGAGAGAAAGGTATAATGGAGATTAAAAAAGTATTAAGTAAATTTGGGCTAAACCTTAAAGAGTAATTTTATGCGACACGGTAATAATAAAAGAAAATTCGGCAGAGTTAAAAAAGTTAGGACAGCCTTGATGAGTTCTTTGGTGTCGAACTTGATTGTGCGTGGAAAAATAAAAACAACTTTACCTAAAGCGAAGGAACTACGCCCGATGATTGAGAAGTTTATAACTCGCGCTAAGCGTGGAGATATGGCAACTCGCAGGCTAATTACTGCTAAGCTTGGAGGTAGGGCTCGCGATGTTAAAAAACTTTTTGAAATAATCGCGCCGAAATACAAAGATGTCAATGGCGGGTATACCAGAATTTTAAAATTAGGTGCTAGGAAGGCCGATGGGGCGCCTATGGCTATAATTGAATTTGTATAAAAATTTTATGAACACAAAGACAGAAATAAAAATAATAGACGCGAGCGGAAGGACACTAGGTAGGGTAGCAACAGAAGTAGCGATGTCGCTCATGGGCAAGACTAAGGCGTCTTTTGAACGAAATGTTTATTCTGGTATGCCCGTCACAGTTGTAAATGCCTCAAAGTTGCGCATAACTACGAAAAAATTAGCGGAGATTTATCATACCAGATATTCAGGTATTCCTGGTGGCTTGCGTATTTTACATGGGACAGAGACAGCAGAAAAGAGGGGACTCAAAGAATTAATCAAGCTTGCTACTTATCAGATGCTACCGGACAATAAATTACGCAGGACAATGATGAAACATTTAAAAATAGAAGATTAAACAAATGGATAAAGATACAACAACAGAAAAATCAAAAAAAACATATCATGAAGCAGTCGGGCGAAGAAAGACTTCTACTGCTAGAGTGCGCATCACGGAATCCGCCACGGCGAATTTTATTGTGAATGGTAAAGATGCGAAAGAATATTTTAAGACAAATGATCAAAGGCAACTTATCTTAGATCCAATGATAAAAGGGTTGCCTTCAGGCTCTAGTAAGAAATGGAGCGTAGAAGTGCTTGTTAAAGGCGGGGGAATCCATAGTCAAGCGGAAGCCATTCGTCATGGTCTTTCAAGGGTGCTTACTTTGTCGGATGCTAATTTGCGTGGAGGGTTAAAGACTTTAGGATTTCTTAAAAGAGATCCAAGAGCTAAAGAACGTCGAAAATTCGGTCTCAAAAAAGCAAGAAAGGCACCGAAGTGGAGTAAGCGTTAGAAAACAGCCGGCCTTCGCCGGCTTTTTCTTTACGCTTACTCGGCCGGAGCTCTAGTACGAACAGTAGTGAGTACAAGCGAGGCGGGGGCTGTGACCGAGTCTCTGCGACGGCAGAGACGAGAGTTGTGGTCCAAAGCGTTAATTACAAAAGCCCCCTGTGGGGCTTTTGTTTTCGTTAAACGATAATAAAAAAATCCCTCTTTCAAGAGGGATTTTTTTATGTTAATATGTACTCATGTCTGACGAAGAAACCAAAAAAGAACCTGAAAATATAGACAAATCCCTCGAGGCTGCTCGGGATGATTCTGCTGAATCAGAAGTGGAGGAACCCTTCGAAGCTTCTCAGGCCTTCGGTTCTGAGGCTCAGGCTCGAAGAGATGATTCTGTTGAATCATTTGAATTCAACGAAGACGGTGAAGAAGATCTTAAAAAAACTCTAAAAAAATTGCGGGTTGACTTGAAAGCTTGCCAAAAAGAAAAAGAAGAGTATCTGCTCGGCTGGCAGAAAGAGCGGGCGGATTTTGCCAATTATAAAAAAGGTGAAGATGAACGAAGAAATAATATGAAAGAAATGATACGCGAAGATATCCTTTCTAGATTTTTAACAGTGGCGGACAGTTTTAATATGGCTTTTACGAACCGTGAAGCTTGGGAGAAGGTAGATCCTAATTGGCGTCAGGGTGTGGAATATATTTATGGGCAGATGAATAGTGTTTTTGAAGAATATGGAGTAAAACCAATTGGTGTCGAAGGTGAAGCCTTTAATCCGAATATTCATGAATCCATAGAGACAGTAAAAACAGATAAAAAAGAACTAGACCATAAAGTTGTATTTGTAATTCAAAAGGGTTACAAGTTGGGTGAGCGAGTACTTCGTCCAGCGCGAGTTAATGTTTGGGAGTTTAAGACCTCTCCCTAGCCCTCTCCTTATTAAAAAAAAAGCAAAGGGGTGAGGTGAATTTATGAAACTAGAAACTAAAACACATTCGACAAGTCTTGATCCTGAGCTACAGTCGAAGGACTCAGTGTCTACGACTTGTCAAAATTGTCAAAAAGATTTCACCATCGAGCCCGATGATTTTTCTTTTTACGAAAAAATAAAAGTCCCTCCGCCGACTTTTTGTCCGGAGTGTCGACTAACTAGGCGTCTGGTGTGGAGGAATATGAGGTCTTTATACAAGCGTGAATGTGGGCTCTGCAAGAAAAATTTAATCAGCTGTTACAAAGAGGATGTGTGCCCAGTTTATTGCGTTGAGTGTTTTAATGGAGATGGGTGGGATCAATATGCGCATGCGCAGGAGCTTGACCATTCCCGAGATTTTTTCTCTCAAATTTATAATTTATTTAAATTACAGCCCAGGGTTTATCAACTTCGAATAGGCACAATTATAAACGGTGATTACGGAAATTATGTCGGGAATTCCAAGAATTCCTATATGTGTTTTTCTTCAATTGATAATGAGGATGTAATTTATTCAGAAAATATAGACCGTTCCAGGGATACCTTAGATTCTCTTTCTGTTGCTGATCTTGAGCAATGTTCATGGAACATATTTTCCACAAAAAATTATAATTCACAATTCATGCTGAGAACTAATTCGTGCATTGATTCATCTTTTCTGTATGATTGTGTAAATTGCCAGAATTGTTGCCTGAGTTCAAATCTCCGCAATCAGCAATATATTTTTAGAAATAAAAAACTCAACAAGGAAACTTACAGAGAAGCTCTAGATGGCCTTCATTTGGAGACTTATTCTGGATTTAAAAAAGCAGAGAATGAGTTCATTGATCTGTATAAAAATGCCATACATAAATACGCGCAAATTATTTCAAGCCCGAATTCCACAGGGGACTGGATACTGAATTCTAAAAATATTTTTAAATCTTTTAACATCTTAGATTCTTCGGAAGATGTGAGGTATTGCATGAGATTCGTGAAAGGTAAAGATATCTTTGATTGTACTTATGGTGTCTCTGGTGAATTTTTATATGAGTGCACTGGTGTGGGAAGCAATTCATATAATCAACTGTTTTCTATGCTTTGTTTCGGTTCAAAAGATATATTATATTCTATTTCTTGCAGAAATTGCTCTGACTGTTTCGGGTGTGTTGGATTAAAAAATGCACAGTATTGTATTTTAAATAAGCAGTATTCTAAAGAAGAATATTTTGAGTTACTTCCTAAAATTATAAAACATATGACAGATATGCCTTATATTGATAAAATGAACAGGATATATAAATATGGTGAATTTTTTCCCTTTGAATTTTCTCCTTTTGGTTATAATGAAACGATAGCTATTGATATTTTTCCAATCAACAAAGAAAAATCCATTACCATGGGCTATAATTGGAAGGAAAGAGGGGACAGAAATTATTCTGGGTTAGTGAGTTCAAGGGACTTACCTGATAGTATTAGTGATATACAGGATTTAATATTGTCTCAAGTTATAAGCTGTCTCAATAATGGAAAACAAGAGTTTCAGTGTACAAATGCATTCAAGATTGTATCTGATGAATTACGATTTTATCGTGAAAAGAAATTGCCTCTACCTAGGTACTGTCCAAACTGTCGTCATTATCAAAGGTTGGTTTATAGAAATCCAATGAAACTTTGGCATCGAAAGTGCATGAAAGATAAATGCCAAAATGAATTCGAAACTTCTTATGCCCCAGACCGACCAGAGATAGTGTATTGCGAAAAATGTTACCAGCAGGAGGTGTATTAGTACCCCCTTCGTCCTTCGTTAAACTCAGGACACCTCCCCCTACATACTACATAGGGGGAGGATGGGTGGGGGTAAGTTCTTAAGATAAAGAAACTTACCTCTTACTTTCCAAAACTCTCAAATAAAACTTTTTTTGTTTCTTCGTCGATGAATTGAGTAACGATAATCATGAGTTCGGTTGTCAGTCCTAAATCTTTCTTTATATTTGTAAAAAGATATTCATAAGGATAGGGCGAAATCCAGGCAGAATTTTTTAGACATACAAAACCAGCTTTTTTTAAAAGATAACGCAAGCTTTCCCGCTCACTTTTTCTATTTTCCGGCAGGTCCAGTAAAATTATTCTCCAAAAGCCGTCCCAAGTTTGGGGAACCAAGCTAGTATCGCCTTCGAGATCTAGCACATGCAACTTTTGTTTGCCCCTGGTAGTTAGTTTTACAAATTTTTGGTTGTCAGAGTTATGTAATTCTGCATAACCAGCCCCCATTAGATTTTTAAGCGCTCTTGTCACTGCATATCTAGATTGATTTTCTCCTCCCTTGCGAAGGGGAGGATTAAGGAGGGGTGAAGTGGTGATTTCATAGACTGGCACTGCGGGGCTTTCAGCAAGTTTTTTAAGTATTTTCTTGGAATAACTTGACATGTCTATAGGTTATCATATATACTCTAATTATACAAGTTTTTAGTGGTCGCGAAATCTGTGTAAATTATTAATTTTAATTTAAGGCTCTAGGAAACTAGGCTTTAGGCTCTAGCAAAAAATGCTAACGCCTAGTGCCTAACTGCCTAAGACCTTCATGTAATCATGAGTAAAATAATAGGAATAGATTTAGGTACAACAAATTCAGCGGTAGCATTTATAGAGGGAGGAGCACCGAAAATTATTGAGAATGTGGAAGGTAATCGCACCACGCCTTCTGTGGTGGCTGTGGCAAAAAATGGCGACAGACTTGTCGGTCTTTTGGCCAAGAGGCAGGCAGTTACTAATCCGGAGAATACAGTATATGGCATCAAGCGTTTTATGGGTCATAATTTTAACGATCCAGAAGTACAAAAAGATTTAAAGAACGCTTCTTTTAAAATTCAAAAATCTGCGAATGGCGGAGTGGAAGTAAAGATTGGTGATAAGTGGATGCGTCCGGAAGAAATTTCCGCGATGATTTTGTCTAAAATAAAGTCTGATGTGGAGGCAAAACTCGGAGAGAAAATTACCGAAGCAGTCATCACCGTGCCGGCATATTTCAATGATGCACAAAGAAAGGCAACCAAGGACGCAGGGATTGTCGCAGGTCTCGATGTAAAAAGAATTATCAATGAACCGACGGCTGCCGCCCTCGCTTATGGATTTAATAAAAAGAAAAATGAAAAAATCGTAGTGTTTGATTTCGGTGGCGGAACTTTTGATGTTTCGGTATTAGAAATTGGTGATGATGTCGTTGAAGTAAAGTCTACCGATGGGGACAGCCACTTAGGTGGACGCGACATTGACCATAAAATCATAAACTGGATAGCGGAAGAATTTAAAAAGACTTCCGGCATAGATGTACGCGGAGATAAACTTGCGCTCCAACGCCTGGACGAAGCCGCAGAAAAAGCAAAAATAGAACTCTCAACTGCAGTTGAAACAGAAATCAATATTCCTTTTATCACTTCGACTGCGCAAGGTCCTCAACACTTACTTCTCAAGATGACTCGCGCAGAGCTTGAGAAAATTGCCGATGAATATGTGTCTCGCTCTATTGAGATCACCAAGCGTGCCATGAGTGCTTCTGGATTCAAGATGGAAGATATAAATGAAATAGTCATGGTGGGTGGGCAGACTAGGATGCCGAAAATGATAGAAGAAGTTAAAAAAGTTTTCGGCAAAACTCCAAATCTAACAATCAATCCCGATGAAGTTGTAGCGCTTGGCGCGGCGGTGCAGGCAGGCGTGTTGCAGGGTGATGTCCGGGATGTTTTGCTCTTAGATGTTATTCCGCTTTCACTTGGGATAGAAACTCTTGGTGGAGTGGCTACAAAATTGATTGAAAGGAATACGACCATTCCTTCGAATAAGTCACAAGTCTTTTCCACTGCGGCAGACAATCAAACCAGTGTGGAAATCCATATAGTTCAAGGTGAACGACCGATGGCGAGTGACAATAAGTCCCTTGGTAGATTTATTTTAGACGGTGTTCCACCAGCGCCACGAGGCATGCCTCAGGTTGAAGTTTCATTTGATGTGGATGTGAATGGGATCTTGAATGTTACGGCGAAAGATAAAGCTTCCGGCAAGACGCAATCGATCAAAATAGAAGCAAGTTCGGGGCTCAAGGATGAAGACATTAAAAAAATGCAAGCGGACGCGGAGCTTCATGCGGAGGAAGATAAAAAGAAAAAAGAAGTTGTGGATGTAAAAAATACTGCGGAGATGGTCACTTACACAGCGGAAAAAGCGATCAAAGACGCTGGCGATAAAATTCCAGCGGAATTAAAGACAGAAGTGGAAGGAAAAATCTCTGCACTTAAAACTGCAAAAGAAAATACAGATATTGAAGTTATCAAAAAAGCTACCGAAGAACTTTCTGCCGAGATGTCTAAAATAGGCCAAGCTATGAATCAAAATGGTCCTTCGGCAGGATCAGGATCTACGACGCCAGAAGAACAGCCGGTGGAAGTCAATCCTTCACCCGAAGGTTCAGGACCTACTCGGGACGCGGAGTTTAAGGAGAAAAAAGAAGGGGAGGAAGGGGAAGAGAAGAAATAAAATCTTATCTAAAAGGTCCCGAAAGGGGCTTTTTGGTTTAGATGAATTATGGTATCATTTATTAATGGAACCCCCAGAAATACCCTTTAATAAAGAAATCACATATCTTGGAATAACCACTTACCGAGATAAAAATACTCTTTTTGGTATAAAGAGAAAGGACAGACGCCAGCATGTTTACCTTCTCGGAAAATCCGGTACCGGTAAATCCATACTGATGTTCAACATGATTATTCAGAACATTCAAAATGGCGAGGGAGTCTGTATGGTGGACCCACACGGGGAAAATGTCGAAGCAATCTTGTCTGCCATCCCTCCCCATCGTATGAAGGATGTAATTTATTTCAATCCTGCTGATGCCGACCATCACATCGGTTTTAATGTTTTGGAATTAATAGACCCGCAGTACAAGCATTTAGTGGCTTCGGGGCTGATGGGAATTTTTACGAAAATCTGGGCGAATGCTTGGAGCGCCCGCATGGAATATATTTTAAATAATTGTATTTTAGCATTACTCGACACTCCGGGGACGACACTCCTTGGAATTCCGCGTCTGCTTGTCGACAAAGATTATCGTCAAAAAATAATTTCCAATTTGAAAGACCCAGTCATCAAGGCTTTCTGGGTACATGAGTATGAAGCTTGGCAGGACAAATTTAGAAATGAAGCCATCGCGCCGATTCAGAATAAAGTCGGGCAGTTTCTCTCTACCTCCATCATCAGGAATGTTGTTGGTCAGAGCAAGAGTACAATAAATATTTTTGACATGATGAATGAGGGAAAAATATTTTTGGTGAATGTTTCTAAGGGGCGCATCGGAGAAGATAACTCTGGGCTTCTCGGTGGTATGATTATCACCAAGATTCAACTTGCAGCTATGGAACGCGTGCGAATTCCAGAGGAAACCAGACGAGACTTTTATCTATATGTGGATGAATTTCAAAATTTCGTGACGGACGCTTTCGCGGGGATTCTTTCTGAGGCACGAAAGTATCGCTTAAATTTGACTGTGGCTCACCAATACACTGCTCAACTTATTTCCGACAAGAGCTCGGCTGTGCGCGATGCGGTTTTTGGCAATGTGGGTACAATGATAGTTTTTCGGGTTGGCTCAGATGATGCAGAATTTTTGGAAAAAGAATTCGAACCAGAATTTACTCCACAGGATATTGTGAACTTGCCGAACTATAAAGTTTATTTGAAATTAATGATTGATGGGGTGACTTCGCGGCCATTTTCTGCCCAGACTTTACCCCAGATGGTGAAGTCCGGGAATAAAATAGTGGAAGAAGAAGTTATAAAATCTTCTCGTGATTTATATTGTCGTCCGAGAGAGGTAGTGGAGCGGGAGATAAATAACTGGAGTGGAATGTCTCTCGGAGATGACAATGCACCGGCTACTTCAAGCAGTATGGAAAAGTTTCCGATTATCTGCGCACTGTGTGGACTCTCAAAAACAGTGCCATTCAAACCGGAGCCTGGCCGTCCGGCGTACTGCAAGGATTGCATTGCTAAAATAAAATCCGGGGAAGTAAAAGTAGAAAAAAAGTCAGAGACTCAAATCAAGTATGACGAGACAAAATATTATAGACCACTGGCTGATCTCGGCATTGAGTTCGAGAGCAAGGACGGAGGGCATGTTGAGAAGGAAAATAGACATCCAGAGAGAGTTGACCTGCATGTGGGCGGGCCTGTCTCAGTTTCGAAACTGTCTGTTTCGCAAGCCGACAAGCCAGCTCCTGTGGCGGAGAAACAGGGAATTTTAAACACCATAAAACAAGTTTTCAGTCAGGGTGATGATAAAAATAAAAGACCTGAAAACACAGCTTTGAAAGAAGTTTTGAGTAAAATAAACATGCAACCCGCTTCTGCGCCGGAAGTGAAAATTGCCCCACAGCCAAAAGCCCCAGCTCCAGCGATCCCGCTCGATACTCTCAAAGAGAAACTGAAAACAGTTGTGCCTCTACAAAAAGACAAAGCTGCCAGCACGGAGGACATGAATAAATTAAAAGAACTCATTAATGACAAGGTAGAAATTAAAAAACCCGCCCGACCGGACGACGCCGGTCGTTCGGGCGGGGAAGAAAAAGTTGAAGAAAAAAAACCAGTCGCAGAGCCGCCACTCACAAAAGGGAATGTAAAAGAGGTTCCTGAAGATGTATTGAGAAAAATTTTGGAGGAATAGTATGGAGACTCGAAATTGCATAAAATGTCATACAGATTTTAATCTAGACCAGGATGATCTAGGTTTTTACGAAAAGATGAAAGTGCCGGCGCCAAAAATTTGTCCGGATTGTCGGTTTATTATGAGATTACTCTGGCGCAATGAGACCACTTTGTATGCTGGACGTAAATGCGATATGTGCGATAAAAATATTTTATCGATGTATAATCCCAAGCTTCCTTATAAGATATATTGTTATGATTGTTTTTATTCTGAAAAATGGAATTCTAGAGATTATGCTGTAAAGTTGAATACTCTAGAGCCATTTATGGAACAGCTTGAAGAATTTTTCACTAAAGTACCGAGGGTGAATTTAGGACTTTCTCTTGGCGTGGGGCCAAATATAAATAGCGAATATGTCAATATGGCTGCCGCTTGTAAGAATTGCTATCTAGTTTTTAATACGACTTTAGCTGAAAATCTCATGTATTCAAAAGGTGTAAAAGAAGCCCGAGATTCCGCAGATATATATTTCGGAGGTGATTTTGAGAGATGTTATGAATGCGTCAATGTTCAAAAATCTTCAGGAGTGGTTTTGGGGAAAAATATTGTTAGTTGTGTCGACTGCCACTTTATTCTAAATGGAAGTAATTTAATAAATTGTTTTGGTTGTGTGAATTTAAGGAATAAAAGTTATTGTTGGTTTAACGAACAATTAACTGCTGATCAATATAAAAAAAATTTGAGAGAAATTTTAGGAAGTTATAAAAAAATGGAAGAAGCCCGAATTAAATTTAATGAATTTAGTTTGAAATTCCCGAGACGTGAAAATAATAATCTTAAAACTGTGGCTTCGACAGGAGATTATTTATTTGAAACTAAAAATGTAAAAGAGTCTTTTGAGATAACTAATGGTGAAAATTGTAAATATGCTTTTGCTTCAAAAAACATTAAAGATTCTTCAGGGACTATTGGTTATGGAGTAAGGTCTGAAAAACTATTAGAAGTCGTAGCGACTGGACTTTCGAGTAATGTTATAGGAACTTATTGGGCTGAGAATTGTAGTAATATATTTTATTCTTTTGATATTAGAAATTGTCAGGATTGCATCGGATGCAACGCTCTTAAAAATGGCAAATATAGTATTTTTAATTACGAATATTCAAAAGAAGAATATGAGAATCTCAAAGATCATATAGAAAAAGAGCTGACAGCGTTGAATATCCATGGACTTATGATGCCAGGAGAGCTTGCTCCGTTTGCATACAACGAATCTGTCGCCCAAGACAATTTTCCTTTGACTAAAGAAGAAGCGTTGGCACAAGGTTTTCGATGGGAAGACGATATTCAAAAAACAGAAGGGAAGGAGACTCTAAAGCCAGAAGATATTTCAGATCATATAAAAGATGTGCCAGATACTATAACAAAAGAGGTGCTAGCTTGCACAAATTGTAAAAGAAATTATAAAATCACCGAGCAGGAATTTTCGTTTTACAAAAAAATGAATATATCGATACCTAGAAAGTGTTTCTATTGTCGCCACCAAGACCGCATTCTCCGCCGTGGTCCGTATAAATTTTGGGATCGAAATTGTGCGAAATGTGATAAGGTTATCAGCACGAATTACAACCCCGATCGACCCGAAATAGTGTATTGTGAAAAGTGCTATCAGCAAGAAGTTTATTAATATATTTACTTTACTTAACTAAATTACTTTATCAAACTAAAGTAGATAAAATATAAAAATGGAACATAAAAGTGAAAATAAAACATGCCAGAATTGTAAAAAAGATTTTACTATCGAGCCGGAGGATTTTAATTTTTATAAAAAAATAAAAGTGCCACCGCCGACTTTTTGCTCGGAGTGCAGACTTGTTCGGCGTATGGTTTGGCGCAATGAGCGTTCACTTTTTAAAAGACCTTGTGCAAAGACTGGTGAACAAATCATCACCATGTTTCACCCGGATGCAAATGTGGTTGTTTATGATCGTGATGTTTGGTGGAGTGACAAGTGGGAGCCTACGGATTATGGGAAAGAATATGATTTTACAAGGCCGTTTTTTGAACAATATAAGGAATTACTTTCAAAAGTACCTCTTGCGAACCTAGGAAATGAAAATTGTATCGGCAGTCCTTATGGTAATCACAATGCAGATTGCAAGGATTGCTATTTAACCTATGCTTCTTTTAAAAATGAGCGTGTGAATTATTCTTCGGGTTCAGTTGCAGGTAAAGATTGTATGGATATGTACATTAGTTTAAATTCTGAACTGTCTTACGATGATATTTTGTGTGGGGAGTTATATAAAACACATTTTTCTTATGACTCTAGTGGTTGCATAAATTCATATTTTTTAAAATCTTGTAGAAATTTACAAAATTGCATAGGTTGTATAAATTTAAGAAATAAAAGTCATGTAATTTTTAATACTGAATACAGTAAAGAGGAGTATGAAGAAAAAATAAAAAATGAATTTGATTTTGGAAGTTATAAAAATATTTGTACTATTGCAGATAAGTATAGAAAATTTATAATGAATTTTCCAAATGAATATGTAAAGACAAAAAATTGTATTGATTCATCGGGTGATGAAATGAGAAATACAAAAAATGTCAAAAATTCATTTGATATTTACGGAGAAGTCCAAGATTCAAAGTATTTAATTCATTTTTTGAATGCAAAAGATTGCTATGACATTTATGGTGGCGGTGCGGTGATAGAGCTATCCTATGAGGGCGTTGATGCTGGGATTCAATCTTCTAAGCAATTATTTTCTGTGCTCACCCATAGTTGTTTAGAAACTTTCTATACTTATATGTGTTTTAGTTCCAAAAATCTTTTTGCTTGTATCGGACTACGAGGAAAACAATATTGCATTTTAAATAAGCAGTATTCTAAAGAAGAATATTTTGAGTTACTTCCTAAAATTGTAAAACATATGAGTGATATGCCTTATGTTGATAAAATGAACAGGATATATAAATATGGAGAATTTTTTCCAAGCGATATCTCTCCATTTGCCTACAATGAAACAATAGCGCAAGAATATTTTCCGAAAACAAAAGAAGAAATTGTTGAAAATGGTTATACATACAGAGCTCCAAATCAAAAAGATTATCAAGTTACTATTAAAAGTGAAGATTTGCCGGATCATATTAAAAATGTATCAGATTCAATTATTGATGAAATAATTTCTTGTCCCAACAATGGCAGTGTTCTTACTCAATGTACAAAAGCATATCGTATTATAAAATCTGAATTAGAATTTTTAAAAAATAATAATGTAGCATTGCCGAGGTATTGCCCCAACTGTCGTCATTATCAAAGATTAGCCAAAAGAAATCCTTTTAAATTGTGGGATAGGAAGTGTCAATGCGCTGGATCACATTCTGAAAATAAGAAATATAAAAATACAGTAAAGCATATACACGGGGATGAAGTTTGTCAAAACGAATTTGAAACTTCATATGCCCCCGATCGACCCGAAATAGTGTATTGCGAAAAATGTTACCAGCAAGAAGTTTATTAAGATCCTCCCCCTGCGAAGGGGGAGGTTGGGTGGGGGTAAATTTTATGCTAAAATAGCCAGAGCGCCACGCCAAAAGGACTTGCGTGGCATGATTTGCAAAATCACATGCCAAAACCAAATCGAGTGCAAATAATCAAATACGGTCCGCCACCGCCAGAACTTCCGGTTTTTGGTAAAGTTAAGCCCGAAGAGGTGTCTTTTATTGGACGGACGAATTATGTGGCTTCACTTGAAGAGAAAAAATTTGTTTTTGGTATTAAACGAGTGGATAGAAGAAGACATTTATATATCATTGGGAAGTCCGGTGTTGGGAAGACAAAATTGTTGGAGTTGATGCTTCGGCAAGACATTTCATACAATCACGGTTTGTGTTTGATCGATCCGCACGGAGATGTGATCGATGCGATGCTAGACTATATTCCTCGTGAAAGAATGGAAGATGTGTGTATTATTGATCCGACAGATCTTGATTTTCCAGCGTCTTTTAATCCACTTGCAAATGTCGATCCTTTATTTAAATTTCAATTGACACAGGGCTTGATCGAAGTTTTTCAAAAACAATTCGGGGCAAACTGGACGCCGAGACTCGAGCACGTTTTTCGTTTTACTTGTTTGGCCTTGCTTGACTATCCACACGCTACAATGCGCGGGATGATTTCAATGCTTACTGATAGAAATTATCGGCAAAAGGTGGTGGAATATATTACAGATGATATGGTAAAAAGATTCTTCGCTATTGAATTTGCCGATTGGTCTGAGAAATTTGATACAGATGCTATTATTCCGCTTGTAAATAAACTCGGGCAATTTCTTTCTGATCCACTTTTACGCAATATCTTTGGACAAAAACAAAATAAAATTGATATTAGCAAACTAATGAATCAGCAGAAAATCATTTTGATTAATCTTTCTAAGGGTCGTTTGGGAGAAGAAAATTCGTCTTTTCTTGGTTCTATTTTTTTAACAAAAATCAAACAAGCTGGCATGGAACGCGCCGCAATTCCAGAGAAAGAACGCAAAGATTTTTATATTTATGTGGATGAGTTTCAAAATGTCGTTACGCAAACTTTTGAAAATATTTTGTCGGAAGCTCGCAAATACGGACTTAACCTCACTATGGCTCATCAGTATGTCGGGCAAATTATTACCAAGGTTCATCAAGCCGTGCTTGGAAATTGTGGTAGTATTATTACTTTTCGAGTTGGCGGTGAAGATGCGGTAAAATTAAAACCGGAATTCGCGCCACTTTTTGATGTGAAAGATATGATCAATCTTGCGGTTACAGAATTTTATATAAAAATGACGATTGATGGTGAGTCTTACGATCCATTTTCCGCTGAGACATTGCGGGTTCTTCCACCAATTCATCCTTCATATCGACAAGAAATAATAGATACTTCTCGTGCTAAATATTCAATACCAAAAGGCGATGCGCAGAAACTTATTTTAGAAGAAGAAGCGACGATCATCCGAAGTGCTGAAGAAAAGGCTATTATTGAAGGTAAAGGCAAAAAGAAAGATGAAGAGGAAAATTCTAGTGAAATAAAAGGAGAGGAAGAAGTTCGTGCCACGGGCGCCAAGACAACTTCGGCACGGGGTCGCCAAGAATCAGAGCCTATGATATAATTTAATAGGCCCTAGGAAACTAGGTTTTAGGCGTTAGCTGAATTAAAGCTAGAGCCTAGTGCCTAAAGCCTAATGCCTGAATTTAAAATGAGTAAAGATTACTATGAAACATTGGGAGTAAATAAAGGCGCATCCAAAGACGAGATCAAAAAGGCCTTTTATAAATTGGCGCACAAATATCATCCTGATAAAAAGGGTGGTAATGAAACCAAATTTAAGCAAGTAAATGAAGCTTATCAAGTTCTTTCTGATGATGGTAAGCGTTCAAAATATGATCAATTTGGCTCTCAATTTGAAAATATGGGCGCTGGTGGCTATGGAGGAAATGCCGGTGGATTTGGAGGTTTTGATGCTTCGGATTTTGCCGGAGGTTTTCAAAATGGTGGAGCAGAATTTGACTTTGGCAATTTGAATGACATTTTTAGCGATTTCTTTGGAGGTGGTATGGGAGGAGGGAAACGAGAAGTAAGACGGGGTAGAGATATATCTACCGAAGTTCAGATCTCTTTTGTTGATTCCATTTTCGGTATTAATAGAAAAATCTTAATTACAAAAACTTCACAGTGTTTGACTTGCAAGGGCTCTGGCGCAAAAGAGGGAACAAAGATGGAAACCTGCAAACATTGCAATGGTCAGGGTAAGGTTCGCGAAGTTAAAAGATCTTTTCTTGGAAATATTTCTAGCACAAAAGTCTGTGAAGAATGTATGGGTAGTGGCACAGTACCAAAAGAAATTTGTGATACATGTAAAGGCAAAGGGGTGTTGCGCCGAGAAGAAGAAGTCTCTATCGCTATTCCTTCTGGTATTCGTGATGGAGAAATGATACGAATGACGGGTATGGGTGAAGCAGTTTCAAAGGGGGTGACAGGAGACCTTTATATAAAAATAAATGTGGCGTCACATCCTGTATTTAAGCGTGATGGACATGACTTAGTGATGAATTTAAATTTAAAACTCTCTGATGCTCTTCTAGGCACTAAATATCCGATAGAAACTCTGGATGGAGAAATTGAAGTTACGATTCCAGAAGGTGTTAGTATCAATGAAATTTTGCGTGTGCGTGGCAAGGGTGTACCTGTCGAGAAAAATAAACGTGGTGACCTTTTAATAAAATTAAATATCAAACTTCCCGGTAGATTGTCTCGTAAAGCACGCGAAACTATTGAAGAACTAAAAAAAGAAGGAATCTAGAGAGTAATTTCTGTATATGCAGAAATTACTCGCAATTAAATTTTTGAAATCTTTTGTCCTCCGTCGGTGTCTTTTATTTCGTAACCTAGGGAATTTATTTTTTTGCGTAGTTCGTCGGATTTTTGAAAGTCTTTGGATCCTCGCGCAGCTTGTCTTAAAGCGGCAAGCTGCGCTATTTCAGCTGGAATTTCCTCTTGGTCTACTTCTTTTAGACTCTCAAAACCCAATCCCAATACTTTATCAAAATCCAAGGTTGTTGCTTTTTTGTCGGCGGGCGACATATTTGGGTCTTTGAGCATGTCCCAAAGTATTGTCAATGCTCGCGGAGTGTCCAGGTCGTCCCCAAGGTATTCTTTAAATTTATTTCGATACTCCTCATGCACGGCGCCGATATCATTTCCAAGCTCTAAATAAAGCCCATAAAGCCGTCCCAGGGCCGTTTCGGCGCCCCCTAGGGCTTCCCAGTTAAAGTTCATTTTTGTTCTATAATGACCCATTAAAATCCAGAAACGATAAGCTATCGGACTGATTCCTTTTTCTTTTACTGTTTGCAAGGTAATAAATCCGTCTCCAGATTTTGCCATTTTTTCACCATTGTTTATATCTAAAAAATTATTATGCATCCACACACGGACAAAAGGTTTTTTACCCGTGTAAGTTTCAGATTGAGCAATTTCATTTGTGTGATGGACGGGGATATGGTCAATTCCACCGGTGTGGATATCAAATTGTTCGCCCAAATATTTTATACTCATTGCTGAACATTCAATATGCCAGCCCGGGAATCCTTTACCGATTTTTGTTTCATAGCCCAAGCCGTCTTTGGCTGAGAATTTCCACAATGCAAAATCTGCTTGATTCTTTTTTTCTACATTTTCTCCCACTCTCGATTCTGTTTTTTCTTCCGGTGAATCTTTTCTTCCGGAGAGTTGCCAATAATCAGGGAATTTAGCAATTTCAAAATAGATTCCGTCGCTTGTCTTGTATGCAAATCCTTTTTCTAAAAGTTTTCCAACTATTTCTACATCCTCTTTAATATGATCGCTTGCAAAAGGTATGATGTCTGGATGCTTGATGTTCATAGCTGATAAATCTTCCATGAATTTTTCTTTATAAAAAACGGCTAGTTCTTTCATCGCTTCTAAGGTAAAAGGTTTGCCTTCTCGTTTGAGTCCTTTTGCCATTTTATCCTCGCCGTCATCTGCATCACTAGTCAAATGGCCGATATCGGTGATATTTATTACTCTTTTAATTTTGTATTTATAATATTCTAGGGTTTTTTGCAGAATATCAGCAAATACATAGGCTCTTAGATTGCCAATGTGGGCGTAGTCATACACCGTCGGGCCACAGGAATACATCCGTACTTCATCTTTATGAATAGGCACAAACTCTTCTTTTGTTCGCGAGAGCGTATTATAAAGTTGTATTTTGCTTGAATTCATTTCGATAAATTGAAATTAGAGTATAGAAAAAGCTGATTGCGAGCGGGCCTATCAGGACACCCACCGGACCCAAAAGCGAGATGCCACCCAAGACAGAGAATAAAATTAAAAGTGGAGAAATGTTTGTTCTTCTGCCGACAATGAGCGGACTCAAGAAGTTGTCGATCATACCCACCACTACGGCTGCCCAAATCAAAAGTCCGATTGCAGATGCGTCATTTCCGGTGACAAAAAGAAAAATAATTGCTGGCACAGATACGAGTGCGGTGCCGATAGTCGGCAAAAGGGAAGTCACAGCAGCTACGACACCCCAAAGCGCCGGGTTGGGAACATTAAAAATCCAAAGTCCAAAACCCATTAAGATTCCTTGGACAAGAGCGATAAAGAGATATCCCTTGATTATGGCGTTTACAGAAAATGCCAATCTGTGCATGATTTTTTCATCATCTTGGTCTGGCAGTGGGCTGAGTGTGATCAAAGATTTTTTCCAGCTTTCGCCGTCTTTCAAAAAATAAAAGATTATCAAGAGCATCAGGATGAACGAGAAAAAAGCGGAGACAGTCGTACGGAAAATATTCGCGATATTATCCGAAACAAAAGAAACAATGTCTGTCAGTTTGTTTTTTACATCAAAGGTGACGCTGTCGGGCAAAATTTTATTTACGGCGTTATTTACAGAATCCAAAATCGGTCCGACTTTTTCATCATTTGTAACCACACGGTAAACATCTTGGCTTTGGTTGAAAACTATCGCGCCGATGCCGAGGAGTGGTCCACAGAGAACTAATGAAAAAAGAATTACGGTTATCAGCGCGGAAAGGGAACTCGGCATACTCTTCTTGTGTAGCCATTTGTAAACAGGGTAGAGAACTATGGCAAATGAAATTCCGAGCACCAACACTGCCCAAAAAGGACGAAAAATAAAGAAGGCAAAAACCATGGTCGCAAACAGAAGCCCAAAGAAAAAGTGTCTCTCAATAATTTTAGTCTGCATCTTTATACTATAACAAAGATTTGCCTTTTTGTGAAATATTGTGTAATATGAACCCTATATGAATATAGGTGAATTTGCGGTTATACAAACAGGTGGGAAGCAATACAAGGTTTCCGAGGGTGGTCTTCTTTCTATTGAAAAGATAAAAGGGGAGTATTCCAAAGGGGACAAAATCAGCTTTGATAAAGTGCTTCTCGTAGATGATGGTAAAAATACTACAATTGGTACGCCTTTTATCACCGGCGCGAAAGTAGATGCCGAAATTGTAGAAATTGGCCGCGCTCGAAAAATCCTCGTTGTAAAATATAAACAAAAGTCTCGTTATTTGCGCAGAAACGGCCACCGCCAGCCTTTCTTTAAGGTCAAGATTCTCTCAATAAAATAAAAATTTATAAATAAATTCTGAGCAATTTCATTGCCTAGTCTTTAATGCATTTTTGAGAGTGTCGTTGTCAGAATATTCGAGTTCGGTGCCGGTGGAGAGTCCGCGACCCAGCGACGAAATGCTGATATTTTGTTTAGATAGCAGGTCAGCGAGCTGTTCTCGGATATATTGGTCCGTGTGGTTGCCTTGTGGGTTTAAAGAAAAAGCAAGAATAATTTCCTGTAATTTATCTGGTTCTTTATTATTGCTTGTGATTTTTTTCTTCAACTCCTCGATGCGTACTCGGCTTTTTGTATTTTTCTCAACAATCGGCACCAGTCCGCCTAAAATAAAATATTTACCAGTATAAACTCTACTTTTTTTAACACTTTCTAAATCAGAATCTTTCTCTACCACCATTAGCATCGAGGAGTCTATATTTGTGTCAGCGCAAATTTCACACAGATTACCCACACCTTTTTTGTTTATAAAAAATCGGAAGCATTCTTTACATCTAGACACCTCTTTCTTTAGGTCAGCGATTAGGCTAACCAAATTTCCTGTGTAAGCTTCATTTTTAGACATTAGAAAATATACAAAACGCCGTGCTTGGCGTTCCCCAATTCCCGGAAATTCTTTAAAGATTTCTGCTAACTTATCTACAATGTCCATGGTTGTATATTATCATACCCCCTCCGCCCTTCAAAAACTTCAGGGCACCTTCCCCTTGGCAAGGGGGAGGCTGGGTGGGGGTGGCTTAGAACTCGTCTAAGTCACCTCTAACTTTCGACGGAGCAAACTCACTAATGTTGCTCTTTTCTAGACTAAGGAAAGTGGTGGTTTTTTCATCAAAGTAGAGGTCTATTTTCCCGGTTGGGCCATTTCTGTGTTTTTCGATCAAAATTTCAGCGATGTTTGTTTTTTCAGAATCCGTCTTACCCTTATCGTCTCTATGGATAAACATTACGACATCTGCGTCCTGTTCGATGGATCCAGAATCACGTAAATCCGAAAGACGAGGCTTTCCGCCACGAGACTCCACTGCGCGAGAGAGCTGGGAAAGTGCCAAGACCGGCACATCCAATTCCTTGGCTAAACTTTTTAGAGACCTACTAATTTCCGTCACTTGGTTTACCATTGAGTCATAATTTTTAGTTGTTGTCATGAGTTGCAAATAATCCACTATGATGAGGTCTAGTCCTTTTTCTGCTTTTAGTCTACGAGAAAGGGCCTTCATTCGGACGATAGTATTGCCGGGTTGATCATCAATATAAATTTTTGCTTTAGCGAGCTTATCCAGTGAATCCCGAAGTTGAGAGAATTCTTTGTCATTCGATAAACGACCGGTGCGTAAATTCCAAGCATTGACCCGACTTTCAGCAGAAAGCATTCTGTCGACTAATTGTTGCGAAGACATTTCTAGAGAAAATATTACTACTGATTTTTCATGGATGACAGATGTCATACGAGCGATGTCGAGAGCCAGAGTAGTTTTACCCATTGAAGGTCGCGCAGCTAGAATAACAAGATCTGATTTTTGCAAACCCGAGAGCATTGAATCTAAGTCCTTAAATCCAGTCGGAAGTCCGCGGAGCATTCCTTTATTTTCGTGCAATTTTTCTAAGCGTTCATATGCTTCAGGTAGGGCATCTTTTAAATTTACAAATTTTTGATTTTTTGGACTAGAGACTACGCTGAAAATTTTCTTTTCGGCCATATCTAAGATGTCATCCATGTGATCATCGGACTCTTCAAAGGCAAGTTCCGACACATAGTCTGCCGCTTCGATTAAACTCCTTAAAACATATTTTTTTTGTACAATATCAGCGTAGTGTTTGACATTTGTACTCGAAGGAACAACATTCACTATTTCTGCCAGATACTGATTGCCACCGATATTTTCCAGTAATTTTTGTTCCTGCAGTTTTGTAGAAAGTGAAAGCATATCTATGGGTTCATTTTTCATAGAGAGATCTAACATAGCACTAAATATCATTTTGTGTTTTTCAGCATAAAAAGATTCCGGGCTAACCATGTCTTCTACTTCATGCATAGCGTCCTTGCGCAACATAATAGAGCCGAGGACTGCTTGTTCGGACTCAATGCTTTGCGGGGGGATGCGAAGGTTTTGTCTTGGATTTTTAGAATTATTTTTTACGATCTTTACCATGTATGTCATTCTAGCATAGTAGAGAAATAGTCAAAGTAAATAAGTGTGTAAATATGTTACTAATATGTTAATATATTTAATATGGAAAAAAGAGAAAAAATAGTACTTACGGGCGATCGCCCAACGGGCAAGCTGCACTTGGGGCATTTCGTGGGTTCCATAAAAAATCGTGTAAAATTACAGGATGAGGCTAGCAAGTGTTTTTATATGGTCGCGGATATTCAAGCCCTTACTGATAATGCCGACAATCCAGAAAAAGTTCGCAACAATGTTATCGAGGTGGTACTAGACAATCTTGCTTGCGGAGTTGATCCAAAGAAGACAACTTTTTTTATTCAGTCACAGGTGCCAGAAATCGCTGAGTTGACTATTTTATTTATGAATTTGGTAACTTTACAACAATTATCTCACAATCCAACTATCAAAACAGAGTTAAAAGAACGAGGATTTGGCGAGAGCACGCCATTTGGATTTTTGGCTTACCCTGTATCGCAGGCGGCAGACATTCTTTTTTGTAAAGCCAATACTGTTCCAGTTGGCATAGATCAGTTGCCTGTTCTGGAACAAGCGAATGAGATTCTCAAAAAATTTAATGCAACTTACAATGTTAACTTATTTTCTAAAATTACCGGAGTGGTTAGTGATATTCCTCGTCTTGTTGGTATAGATGGCGGTGCAAAAATGTCAAAATCTTTGGGAAATTGTATTTATCTTTCAGATTCAGATGTAGAAATAGAAAAGAAAGTAATGCAAGCTTATACTGATCCTGGGCATATTCATGTAGAGGATAAAGGCAGGGTTGATGGTAATGTTGTGTTTACTTACTTAGATGATTTTGATGAAGATAAAAAAGGTGTGGAGGAGCTCAAGGCTCAATATCAAAAAGGTGGTCTCGGTGATATTGTTTTAAAAAAGAGATTGACCAAAGTTCTTATTGATCTTATTTCTCCAATACGCGCGAGGAGGGAAGAGCTTGCAAAAGACCCAAAATCAATAATGAAAATTCTAGAATCAGGAATCGAAAATGCAAGAAAAGAAGCAAGAAAAACAATGATTGAAGTACGCAAAGCGCTGAAGATTGATTATTTTAGTTAAAAATTTAAATCATACAAACACCAGCGTACTAGTATGGTGATGTGTGGAAATAAAATCTATGAAAAAAAATTCAGAACAATATAAAAAAGAAGTTTTGGAAGTGATTTATAAAATTGCTAAAGACAGAGCCCTGCTGCACGATTTTGTGAGAGATATTTTAACTCCGCATGAATTTGAGAATATTGCATTCAGGTGGCAGATAGTCAAGCGTCTAGCGAAAGGGGAGCATCATCAATCCATCGCTGCCGACTTGCACCTAGGAGTCTCGACTGTCACTCGGGGTTCTCGAGAGATGAGGAAGAAGAAAGGTGGCTTCCAAAGAACTCTAAAATTACTAAAGTAAAAACCTGCCCCGTACCGAGCTTGCTCTGGTTCAGGGTTATCCACAGAAACACAGCACACCCCCTTGCTTTTATTTTTTATATATACTAGCATACTAGTATGATGGTATTAGATAAATTTAAATTAAATAATAAAAGAACAGGGAAGTCATGGTGGGGCGCAGAGCTCAATGCTTTTGCGCTATTCTGTTGATTTCTTCTAGCCACTAGAACCTAACTACTAGTCACTAACTCATTAAGGAATCCATTAAACAGCGCAATAAAAAGCGCTGATTTTCGTTCTTTCGGGGCTAAGGGGGCCCCTGCATATGGGTTGGGCTAATAAGATGAATTTGCCTGTAGAAACTCCGGCTCGTAAACGAGCTAAGGAAAGTAGAGGAGGGCTGTTCGCTTCCAATGGTGAAGAGGGTCAGATCGTGGTGATTTGTCTCTCGGGCGAAGAGAATGATCTTCGCCAATTTCTCCAGAAATTCTTGGATGAGAAATACAATTTCCCCATCCATTCTAAGAAGGAAGAAGGGAACCCTGGAATGTTGGGATTATAGCCCGAGGGTGCTATACCCTCGATGAGCCAGTAGCGTCCGGAAGGAACGCTGCTGGCTCAAAAATTATTAACGATTAATTACTAAAGTATTTTATGAAATCAAAAATAAAAAATGGATATTTTGATAAATACGGTGGGGCGTATGTGCCCGAGATGCTTGTTCATGCGCTTAGAGAAATAGAGAGCGAATTTGAAAAGGCAAAAAAAGATAAAAAGTTCCAGACAGAATTTCAAGAATTACTCAGATCTTTTAGTGGCAGACCTACACCTTTAATTTATGCCAAAAATCTTACAAAACATTTTGGTGGAGCGAAACTTTACCTAAAAAATGAAGGCGCAAATCATACTGGCGCGCATAAAATTACCCACTGTATTGGTCAGGCCCTTATTGCAAAAAGGCTCGGCAAGAAAGAATTAATTGCTGAAACAGGTGCGGGACAGCATGGTGTGGCTACGGCAACCGTAGCGGCAAAATTTGGTTTAAAGTGTAAAATTTTTATGGGTGAGGTGGATATCGCCCGCCAACGCCCAAATGTTTTCTGGATGGAGCAGCTAGGGGCGAAAGTAATCAGTGTTTCTTCCGGCAGTAAAACTTTAAAAGATGCTGTGAATGAAGCGTTGAAATATTGGATGGCAAATTCAGACGAAAGTTACTATGTCATCGGTTCTGTTCTTGGTCCACATCCGTATCCACTTATGAACAGGACTTTTCAATCCGTGATTGGCCAAGAAATCAAAAAACAAATAAAACAAAAAGAGCACAAGCTTCCTGATTTTGTGATTGCTTGTGTTGGTGGTGGTAGCAATGCGATAGGTGCTTTTCATGAGTTTATAAAAAATAAAAAAGTTAGACTAATAGGTGTGGAGGCAGGTGGCACTGGGAAAAAACTTGGCCAGAATGCTTCCAGAAAAGAAAATGGAAGCCTTGGAATTTTTCAAGGATATAAATCACTATTTCTTCAAACAGAAGAAGGGCACATAGCTCCGACGCATAGTGTGGCGGCGGGACTTGATTATCCCGGGATGGGGCCAGAACTCGCAGAGCTTTATAAAAATAAAAAAATGGAATTAAGTTCTGCATTAGACAGGGAAGCGATAGAAGCTTTCAAATTAACCACAAAACATGAAGGAATTATTCCAGCACTGGAGTCTGCTCACGCGCTTGCTCATGCCTATAAAGTTTTACCAAAATTAGCGCACAATAAAATTGTGGTTGTAAATATTTCCGGCAGAGGGGATAAAGATCTCTTCAATGTGGCGCGCTCACTTAATGATAAAGAATTTAAAAAGTTTTTAGCTGAAGAAATAAAAAGATATGAAAAATAATATTGATATTGTTATTGAAAAAATAAAAAAAGAAAAGCGAATTGGAATTATGACTCATCTGGTAACAGGATATCCAACACTAAAATTTTCAGAAAAGATTGTAAAAGTGTTAGCTGAAAGCAGGGCGGATGTTATTGAAATTCAGATACCTTTTTCTGACCCGATGGCAGACGGGTCGGTTATTGTTGGAGCTTGTCAGGAATCTTTAGAAAATGGCACACGGGTAAAAGATAGTTTTAAATTAGCAAAGTTTACTAATGATAATCTTCGAGTTCCAGTAGTTCTTATGACATATGCAAATATTGTAATTCATATGGGTATTAAAAAGTTTTGTGTTGCTTGTAAAGAAAGTGGTGTTTCTGGAATTATCGTACCCGATCTGCCTTATGACTCAGAAGAATGTAAAAAATTACGAAGATACTCAACACGAGCAAACATTCACCTCATTTATGTTATTTCTCCGGCGATAGAAGAGAGTGGGTTAAAAGAAATTAAAAAATTAGCCACTGGTTTTTTATACTGTACATCTAGGCAGGGTACTACGGGAACAGGAAAAAAATTTTCCCAAGATGTTTTGTCTTACCTTACACGAATTAAAAAAAATTCGATAATTCCTCTAGCTGTTGGTTTCGGAATTTCTTCACCGAAAGATGTTGAATTAATAAAAAAACATTCAGAAATTGTAGTAGTCGGAAGTGCAATAATACATATTATAAGAAAAAATAAAAACCCGAAGGTCCTATCGGCAGTTGGTAAATTCATGTCCGGACTTCAAAAAGTGAATTAATTTACTAACTCTTTTTTATTTATGTTAGAATATCCCAATCATGACCCAAGCCGAAGCGCTTAATATTTTAAAAGCTGGAGGCGAAAAAGCTAAAAAAGTTGCTTCTGATAAAATGGACGAAGTGCGAGAGAAAATAGGGGTTAAAGTGTATTAAAATTAAATAGAGAAGTCTACGAAGTAATTTATAATAGCTCGGTTCATGAGTTTGAATTTCTTGACAATTTCTAAACTTTCTTTTTTCTCAAAACCAAAAACCAAACGAGGTAGACGATAGCCAAGGCGGAATAATTTATTAGCATGAATTTTGGGTTGGCCCAGGAGATTCCATCACTGAAACGATAGCCGGAGATAGGGAAAAGTATTGGTGTTTCAAAAAAGTTCTTGTGAGTAAAGAGATCAATAAAAATATGTAACGCCCAACCGAGCATTGGCCAGAAAACTTGGCCTTTTCTTATTGCGGTAACTATCAAGAAAACAGCTAGAAAAATTACAATTGAATGGGTGTAGTTGTAGCTTTCTACGGCATAGCGGAAGACGGCGGGTGCTCGTCCGAGTTCGGCCATCATGCCGTAAAAATTTTGCCTAGTGAAAAGGAGAACTATCGTGCTTGGAGCAAAAGAAATTATATCAGGCAAAAGACCAAAAAATATTGCCAAAAATCGATCTCGCTTTTCATTCTTATATTTCTTAAAAAAAGCTGCGTTGGTCCACAGTCCGTGTGCGAAAACATCCATATACAAATTATATCAAGAATAATCTAATTTTGCTATACTTATTTTCATGACCCAAGCCGAAGCGCTAAATATTTTAAAAACTGGGGCGAATGTTTTTCTCTCGGGTGAGCCTGGAGCGGGGAAGACACATACAGTGAATGCTTATATAAATTATTTGCGCGATCGCGATGTGGAGCCAGCAATTACAGCTTCCACGGGTATTGCGGCTACACATATCGGCGGGATGACTATTCATTCATGGAGTGGTATAGGTATTAAAACAAAATTAGATAAATATGATTTGGATAAAATTGCTAGCAGTGAATACATTGCCAAGCGTATTCGTCGTACTCGAGTCTTGATCATCGATGAAATTTCGATGCTCTCGAGCAACATGCTCGATATGGTGGATATGGTTTGTAGAGAAATAAAGCAAAATGGAGAATCTTTTGGCGGGATTCAGATTATTTTAGTGGGGGATTTTTTCCAGTTGCCTCCGATTGTCAAAAAAGATTTTACTGATCAAAAACAAAATTCATTTTTAAAGCCACAGGTTGGACTTGTGGCTGGGGAGAGTAATTTTGCTTATGGCTCGGGTGCATGGGAGAGGATAAGGCCTGTTATTTGTTATCTTACTGAACAACACCGCCAAGACGATAAAGATTTCCTTTCAGTTTTAAATGCTATTCGTAATAATGATCTCACGGAGGAACATAGGACATATATAAATTCTAGGCGTATTGATTATGATGACATGCCAGAGAATACCACTAAACTTTTTTCACACAATATTAATGTGGATTTAGTAAATAATACTGAACTTAGTAAAATACAAGAAGAGAATAAAATATTTTTAATGACCACAACTGGGAATGAAAAAATAGTGGAAACATTAAAGAAAGGTTGCTTGTCTCCAGAGAAATTGGAATTAAAAATCGGTGCTGTTGTGATGTGTACTAAAAATAATCAGAAAGAAAGATTTGTGAACGGTACACTTGGGATAGTGGATGGTTTTGATGGATTTAGCGGATATCCGATTATTAAAAATAAAAATGGAAGGTTAATAACTATTATCCCAATGGATTGGGTGGTAGAAGAAAATGGAAAAATTCGTGCGCAGATAACGCAAGTGCCACTTCGCCTCGCTTGGGCTATCACTGTGCACAAGAGCCAGGGTATGAGTATGGATGCCGCCATTATGGATCTTTCACAAGTTTTTGAATATGGACAGGGTTATGTGGCGCTCTCTCGAGTGCGCAGACTTTCTGGGCTTTATCTGCTCGGCATCAATGAACATGCTTTCAAGGTCAGTCCAGAGGTTCTAGAAAGAGATATTGATTTTAAAAATAATTCTGCGGAAGCGGTGCGAGTTTTTGGGAAGCTTTCAGAAGATGAAATTAAAAAAATGCATGAAAATTTTGTCGTGGCTTGTGGGGGTGAGTTGAAGAAATAAAATTGGAATTGAAAGAGAAATAAATTCGTGCTAAACTATTTTTAATATGAAAAACAGAATTTATATAAAAGATTTAAAAGAAAGTGTAGGTAAAGAGGTGGTCATTGCTGGATGGGTAGATGTTAGACGGGATCAAGGCAAAATGGTGTTTTTTGATATGCGGGATATGACGGGCAAGGTGCAGTGCGTGACTTTGCCGGTCCATCCTGAGGCTATTATTATGGCTAAAGAAATTCGTCCTGAATGGGTGCTAGAAATAAAGGGCTTAGTCAAAGAACGTAATGATAAAAATGCGGTGCAAGGTGGTGGAGTGGAAATAGAAGTATTAAATATAGAAGTTTTAAATAAAGCAGAAACTTTGCCTTTTGATATTACGACAGACACAAGTGAAATAAACGAAGAAACACGTTTATCTTACAGATACCTTGATCTGCGTTCAGATAGGATGCAGAAAAATATCAGAATGCGAAGCGAGTTTGTGAAAAGAGTTCGTGAATTTTTATTTTCAAAAATGTTTACAGAAATAGAGACTCCACTTTTAACAGAGTCTACCCCTGAAGGATCTCGTGACTTTGTCGTGCCTTCACGCTTAAATCCTGGTAAGTTTTATGCACTTCCTCAATCTCCACAACAATACAAACAACTTCTCATGGTGGGTGGTATGGAAAAATATTTTCAAATTGCCCGAGCATTGCGTGATGAAGATTTACGAGCTGATAGAGGTTTTGAGCACACACAAGTAGACGTGGAAATGTCTTTTGTGGAGATGGAAGATGTTATGAATTTAATAGAAGAAATGATGACGACAGTAGTAGAGTCTATGGGTTTCGTAATAAAACAAAAGCCTTTTCCCAGGATTACTTACAAAGAGTCAATGGAAAAATATGGTGCAGATAAATTTGATATGCGAACTGAAGAAGAAAAGAAAGACAAAAAAATTCTGGCATATGCTTGGGTAGTGAACTTTCCATTTTTTGAAAAGACAGATGAAGGTAAATGGACTTTTACTCACAATCCTTTTTCTATGCCAATCCCAGAACATATAGAATTTTTAATGAAAGGGGAGAACATAGAAAATATTTTAACAACTCAGTATGATTTGGTTTGTAACGGTTATGAGTCAGGTGGAGGTTCTATTCGTGCTCATAAACCAGAAATTCTGGAAGCAACATATAAAGTCATGGGATATACTAAAGAAGAGATAGAGGACAGAATCGGCCACATGCTTGAGGCTTTTAAATATGGAGTACCATCACACGGAGGGATAGCCCTAGGGGTAGAACGCAACCTAATGAATTTAACAGGGGAGACGTATCTTCGTGAGGTGGTGTCTTTTCCTATGACTCGTGGTGGAAAAACAGCAGTAATGAATGCGCCTAAACCATTAGAAGAAAAACAACTAAAAGAGTTAGGTATAAAGATTGGTAAATAATTTTTAATGCTTAATACAATTTCTGGCATTATAATAAAAGGTGACGGGTATGGGAAAAAATTGGGTTTTCCGACGGTGAATTTGGAAACAAAAGAAAAAGAATTTCCTCCCGATGGTGTATATGCGGGTGTTGGGTTTTTGGAAGGTAAAGAATATCGCGCTGGTATTGTAGTAGGCCCGCATGGTAAAATTGAAGCACATCTCATAGGTTTCAATGGTGATGCTTACGGAAAAGAAGTGACTTTAGAAATAAAAAAGTTTTTACGAGAATTTAAAAAATTCGACACCGAAGAAGAATTAATTATTCAAATAAAAAAGGATATAGAACAATGCTAAAAAATTCCACTGGTCCTGTTTTTATTATTATCGCCGCATTACTCTGGGCGTTTGATGGTTTGATCCGTCAGCATTTATACTCTCTACCCCCGATTACGATAATATTTTTTGAACACTTAATTGGTTTAATTATTTTATCTCCGTTTGTTTTCAAATATGTTCGGGAGACGCGGCTTGAAAAAAGAGAATGGTGGCTCCTCGTTCTGGTAGCAATTTTAAGCGGACTTTTTGGTACGCTCTGGTTCACTACCGCGCTCGGGAAAGTACATTTTATTTCTATCTCAGTTGTATTTCTCTTGCAAAAACTTCAGCCAATATTTGCTATCACTACTGCTCGGATTTTTTTGAAAGAAAAATTAGATGCTAGATATATTAAATGGGCGGTTCTGGCGCTTTTGTCCGCTTATTTCGTCACTTTTCCAAATGGCGTGGTAAATCTACAGACCGGCGAAGGTACGATAATTGCTGCGCTTTACGCGCTTGGAGCCGCTTTTGCCTGGGGGTCTTCCACCACATTTTCCAAAATGCTCTTGGGCCGTGTTCGTGCGGAGGTCAGTACTTTTTATAGATTTTTATTTACTACAATTATTGCACTGCCTGTTTTACTCTTATTTGGTAAAAGTACTACCGGAAGCCTTGCCTTGCCAAATATTTCTCAATTTGGTTTTCTCATCTTGATTGCTGTCTCTACTGGCATGGTGGCTCTACTCATTTATTATAAAGGACTCGCAAAAACTCCGGTACACATTTCTACAATTCTTGAACTCACTTTTCCTTTTGTTGCAATATTTTTAGATTATATTGTAAACAATACCGTACTTTCCCCATTGCAATGGATTTCTGCCCTCGTTCTCGTTTTTAGTATTTATCAAATAGCACGACTTCGTGAGAATTCACTAGAACCTAGAACCTAGCTACTAGTCACTAATTTATGGATTTACTAAAGAAAAAATGCATACCGTGCGAGAAGAAGGGGATGAAACCTTTATCGCGAGCCGATGCAGAGGATTATGTGGACGAATCTCACGGCTGGACGCTAGATGAGAAAGGGTTAAAAATTTCTAAAGAATTTAAATTTGCTGATTTTATAGGTGCGATAAATTTTGTTGAGCGTGTTGCGGATGTCGCCGAAATGGAAGGTCATCATCCAGACATTCATATCAACTACAACAAAGTATTACTCGAACTCTCCACTCACGCTATCGGCGGACTCTCTGAAAATGATTTTATCCTCGCTGCCAAAATCGACGCGCATAATAAATTTTAAAAATATTTATGAAATTTTATTTATCATCCTACCGACTAGGGAGAGAAACAGAAAAATTAAAAGAAATGATTCCAAGTAAAAAAATTGGGTATATTCCCAACGCGCGCGACTATTCCACAGTAGATCCAGAAATAAAAATGAATCGTACTGAAAGAGATTCTACTTTATTGGCTGAACTTGAGATAGAGACTGAAATAATTGATCTAACTAATTATTTTAACAAAAAAGATAAATTAAAAAATAAACTCGAAGAACTCGGTGCGATATTTATTTCTGGTGGAAATGTTTTCGTGCTACGGCAGGCAATGAGACTTAGTGGTCTTGATGAAATTCTCACGGAATTTAAAGATAGTAATAAAAATTTTCTCTATGCTGGCTACAGTGCAGCTGGTTGTGTGCTTGCGCCGAGTCTTAAAGCGTATGCAATAGTAGATAATCCGAACGAAGCCCCCTATGAAGGAATTAAAGAGACTATTTGGGAAGGTTTGGGGTTCGTGGATTTTGCTTTCATGCCACATTTTGATTCTGATCACCCTGAATCCGAAGCTATAAATAAGGAAATAGAATTTTGTCAACAAAATAATATTCCCTATAAAGCTATTCGAGACGGAGAAGTAATAATTATTGAATAGAAATAAATTCTGTCTACTTTATCAAAGTAAATTACTTTACTAAAATAAAGTATACAAAATAAAAAGGGGCGGGTCGTATGTTTCAACGATGTCCGCCCCCAAAGATGATCTCACCCTAAGGCTTCGATAAATTTCTCTTCGAAACCTTTTTCAAAGTTACGTGCGAAGTAACTCTGCCTGACCGCTGGGTTGTCGATCAGAGTGGAGAGGGAATTAATGGGAACTTTCTTCCCGTTTATATCTCTGACCACCTTACAAGAAAATATTTTTTTAAAGTTTGGTATTTTTTCTTTTCTTGTGACGGGAGCCGCCGCGTACCAGGTGGCACGCGGGAATTTCCAACTGTTACGCTCTCGCACGAGCGCAATAGTTGTCCCGGAACTTATCACGTCGTCAATCACCACGACGTTTTTGATTCCAGGATGTATACCCCACCCGAGAGAATGAACCAGAACTACTGGCTCACTCTCTGGATACCAAATTCTTTTCGCAAAAACTTCTTGCGAAGGAAGATGGCCATTAAAACCCAAAGATTTGACTCTCTGGGCACTCTCCCCGGGGTACAAGAAGAGAGTTGACTCTTGTTTTAGGTCCAGCTGTCCGAAGACAGCCTCTTGGAGTTCGGTAATCATGACCGATTCATCCCAGAACTGAACCCGTTGAATCCTTGCTTCTTCAAACAAGGAGATGAGGCTAGAAAGCGATCGCCCTAAATCGTTTATGATGATTACCATTTCTCCCTCCTTGTGAAGAAACCCTCTTGCAGAGAGGGGACAGATTTTTTTATGCAAAAAAAATCTAACCTCTCTCTACGAAAAAGAGGTTCTGTGGTGTAATTTTGAATTATTAAAAATTAATTTTTTCATTTTGTTTTTGCTTGTTTAATTGCTCCACTAACTGCATCTTTAGGATTTTTAGCTGAAATAATTTTCACCGTTTTTCTTGAATCAAGATATTTTTCTTTTAATATTTTAGAAGCCCAACCGAAAGTATTTTTCATAACAATAATCGGTATTTTGTTTCTATAACATACGGAGATTTCTTGCAGAGTTCCTACTCCACCACCAATAACAATTACTGCATCGCACATTAAGGGAATAAATACTTCATCAAGACCTGCGATTTTTGATCCAGTTATAATTTCTATATCTGTCCATTTATTGGATGTGCCTCTTGGTCCAGTGATAACTCCAATAGTTGTGCCGTTACTTTCTTTTGCACCTCGAGCCGCATATTCCATAACTCCACCTTTTCCACCGGTTATAACAATTACTCCCGCTTTTGCAAGTAAAAATCCGACTTCTTTAGCCATTTCTAATTCTTTATTTGTTGGCCCATTACCCACTGGATATTCTTCTTTTCCTGCCCAACCCAACACCCCTATTTGTAGTTTTTTCATAATTAATATGGGAAACTAAATTTCTGATAAAAATCGACTTTTCTTAATTTGTAACAAACTATACCTTCGTCTTTATATTGGTTAACTAATAATGGGAAAAATTCTTGACCGTTTAACTTCACCTCCTTAAAATCTTTCAGATTTATATTGCCTAACTCATCTTTTTTGACAGATCCAAATACTTGGTAAAGTTCTTTGTTGCCACCTGGTATCATATTTTTTTTAGATACAAAAGTATTAAAGATGTTTTCTAATTCTTTATGAACACTGGTACTATCTTTCGGGCCACACTCAATCCCAACTCCACAGTCTACAAAACGTGAAAGGGGACCCGTACTTCTGCCGTTATTAGTGCTGCCCCAAATCACTATTTTTTTAATTGGCAGAGAATATACTAGAAACATATTTTGCGGAGTTGGGTTAGTTACGATAGTAAAAATATCTGAATCAGAGATAGTTCCGTGAATGTCTAGGACGAAAGAATAATTTTTTGACTCTTCCATGATTTCTCTGGCTCTTTTTTCTTCATACAATGCTGATTTTTCTTTTCCGGGTGCGATACGGTTTAAATCAACATCAATAAATCTTTTGTTTTCTTTTAATGCTTTAGGATTACCGACAATAAAATCAAAATCGTTCGGAAACTTTTTCTTGATGCCTTTAATAATTGGTAGGCTAAAAGCCTCATCGCCGTGTGTGGCAACAATTACCAAAAACTTTTTCTTTTTATTTATGTTTTTCATAATTTTTACCTTCCTTGTAAGGAAGAAAGGATGCTGGTCGGTCGGCGTGTAAGTCGATGCCGACCAGCGCAAATTCTTACTCGCAAAACTAATCGAGGGTGGCGTTGTAATCGAGCCACTCCTCCTTGAAAATCCGTAGCAGGATATCATCGTGATACTGCCCGTCTACGAAGTATTCCTTCTCGAGGACGCCCTGCCTACGAAAGCCGAGCTTCTCGAAACACCGCAGGCTCCGCTCGTTGAAAGCAAACACATCAGCGTTCACTTTTCGAAGGTTCAGCGTGTTGAAGGCGTACCATAGTATTAGCGTGACAGCTTCGCTTCCAATACCTTTGCGGTGGTTACCTTCACCAAGGAACACTGTCAGCTTTCCGGTGCCGTTGATCAGATTGATGCGCCGGAGAGTGATGAATCCGATAATCTCGTCACCCAGAGCGATGCCGAGAAACACTTTGTCTTTTCCAGTGATGTCCTCGACGGTTCTCTGAGCTGTGAAAGGAAAGTTCCTGCCGATGAAACAACCCAGCTTCGGGTCGTTGCGGAACGACATGACCTTCTCGACCGCTTTCGTGTCCGCTGGGTCGATCACAACGAGGGTTATCTTTTTACCCGCAAGAAATACTTTAAACTTGTTCATTTTTTACTCTCGAAGAACTAATCATCCCGTATGGCGGATGGTCCATAGCGTTTCGTAGGAGAACGCAAAACCCCTTCCTAAGCAAACTTAGGAAGGGGTTAGTTTTGAAAAATAATTTTTTAAATTACGAACTCAAACGCAACCCTTTCCCAAGTTTGGAAAGAGTGGTATGCGAAACTGTTTTTGAGTTTCGTCCCGAGCTTTTAGGGGGGAGTGTAGAGAGGCGATTCAAAATCAAACGATATCCACCGAGAGGACCTTTGAGCCATTTTGCAATGCGGGCGATAGTCGTGGGGGAGAGGCCCGTGTCTTCTCTAATAGCTTCGTACTGTACATCTTTGGAAAGCAGGGTGGCAGCTTCGAGTCTGTTTGCAAATTCTTTAATTTCTTTTTCGGTCATCAGGTCACGCAGAAAACGCTGCGCTTCATCCGCATTTTTCAGTACCAAAACAGCTTTCACTAGCTGTCCATTTTTCTTTGTATTCCAGTCGATTTTAAGGCCAATCCCTTGGACCAGCTTTACCACCCCAACTGATGTATTTTTATTCATTCCTTTACTCATCCCGCTACTATAGCAAACTATATTACTATAGTCAAGTGTAGTAGATAATGGGGTGGGGAAAACTTTATACTCAGGATTTGTCTGTGCTATGCTGTATGGATGAATAAAGAATTTAAAGTTGTTGATCTTACTCATACACTTTCGCCGGAAATTCTAACTTGGGATGGAAGTTGTGGATTTGAAATGGCGACAACACTTGATTATGCAGATTGTACTCATCCGGATCTTTTTCGAAAACATAGTTTGAAAATGGAATGTGGTATCGGCACGCACATAGATGCCCCGGCGCATGTTGTTCTAGATGGGAGAACAGTTGATAAACTTATTATGGAAGAATTAGTAACTGGTTGCATTGTCATTGATGTCAGCTCCGAAGCTCATGAGAATTATATGATCATGCCGGAGGTTGTCGAAAAATTTGAAAAAAAATATGGAGAAATAAAATCTAATAGTTTTGTAATTTTTTATACAGGATGGGACAAACACTGGAACGATACAGAAAAATATAACAATAATCATAAATTCCCTAGCGTCGATATTTCGACTGCGAAACTTCTTATGGAAAGAAATATCGCAGGTTTGGGTATCGATACTCTCTCAGCGGATACGGGAATAAACGGTTTCCCCGTGCATCGAGAGATTTTAGGCGCGGATAAATATCTTGTGGAAAATGTTGCGAATGCAAGAGAGTTACCGTCAAGCGGATCAAGAATTTTAGTATTGCCAATGAAAATAAAAGACGGGACAGAAGCACCTGTGCGGTTAGTAGCGTTTATATAAAAATTCTTCTATTTCTTCTCCGTCTCTTTTGATCCAAGCTACATTTCCCTCCAGTCGTTCGAGGACTTGGAGGACGGCGCGTTTGGCGCCGGGGGCTTCGTGGGTAGCAAAGAATTTTTTGAAAGATTTAAGGTGTTTCTCTTCGGCACTAGCACTTATACCTTTGACTAATCGTGAAAGGGTAAAACCGCCACCACCATATCGAGTCATTAATAATTTCCAATTTTTATCTATAAAATTAAACCAGACATCACGACCCATCGGATTATTTGCAACACTAGAGAGGATGCCGACAGTGTCTTGGATACGGACATTTTTAGAAATTGCAAATTTACAAGCAGAGTTTAAAATTTTTTGATTTTTAAACTCACCCAAGGCACTACCAATTCTATTTTTTTCTTCATGTAGTGTTTCTTTTTTATATTTTTTTACTAGTAGGTTGTATTCTTTACTGTTGCCATGTGTAGCAATTATAGAATATATTGCGCCACGAATATCTGGGGATATGTGTTTTCCTTTTTGCATAAATGAGAATTTTTTTCTAGCTTCTAAAATTATTTCTTTATCACCAGCTCGTCCGACGCGAGAAATGGCAAGAGACCGGAGGAGTGTGTCGGTGTGAGATTCTCTTTTCTTTTTGTGCCAGCCAAGACGCTTTATGGTAGGGGAAAATAAATTATTAATTAATATATTTAAATTTTTCTTAACTTTGTTTTCAGTAAAAAGTTGTTCAAGTTGCGAGAGTCCCATAGCTATTTCAAGCCAAACAGTATAATTATCTTCTTTTTTATAAGAAGGGATAAATTCCAATGCGTCTGTTGTAGGTATGGTGCCTGATTCTGCTAGAGCGAACAGATCTCTAATGATTCCCAGCCTATCTCGAGCACTTAATTTTTTACTTTGTATGGGTTCGCGAAGTTTTTCTAATAATTCTTTGGAGTAAGCTGTTCTATAAAATCCAGTCTCGCCAAAATTTACCTTATTTTTTTTAAAAGTTATTGGGATTTCCCACTTCGTAGTGTTTTTAATTCTTTTTGCTGAGATCGGGCTTGAGAAGAATCTCTTTTGCGAGGAATTAATTTTACCGTTTACCATGGAAATGCTTACGACAGGATATCCTGGTTTCGAAGTCCAATTGTGCATCATTTTGGCGACAGGTTTATGAGAAACTTTTTCAAATGCTTGCCAGAGGTGAATAGTCTCGGTATTTTTGTAACTATGTTTTTTTAAATAATAACCCAGACCATCTCGAAAGTCTCTCTCTCCTAAATAATCTGCCAACATCCGGATGATAGAAGCCCCTTTGGAATACGAAACAGCATCAAAAATTTCACCAATTTCATTTGGGTGATGCACTTCTATCTCAATAGGGTGAGTGGAAGCAAGAGCATCCAACCGTAAGGCTATCCCTAGATCATTAGTTGAAAATTGTGTCCAAATATCCCATTTTGGAAAAAGTTTATCTACTGCTAGATATTCTATATATGAAGCAAATCCTTCGTTCAGCCACAAATGTGTCCACCATTCCATAGTTACTAAATTGCCAAACCATTGATGAGCTATCTCGTGCGCGATGACAAGCGCCACCCATTGTTTGCTCGAAACAGAAGAGTGATTTTCATCTATTAAAAGCGCATTTTCTCGGTATGTGATTGCTCCCCAATTTTCCATCGCCCCTGAATCAAAATCTGGAATAGCTATCATATCCAGTGTGTTAAGTGGATACGGAATATCAAAATATTTTTCATAAAATTCTAATACTTTTACTGCGACATCAAGAGCGAATTTTGCCTGATGCTTTTTTCCGGGAGTGGTGTGAACTCGTACTATTACACCGCGACTAGATTTCTTTTCTAAATATTCAAAATCTCCGACAATGAAAGCGAGGAGGTATGTGGACATTTTAGGTGTGGGTGCAAATTTTATTATTTCAAAACCAGCTTCGTGTTCGGCCACGGAGACTGGTAGAGTGTTTGAGATTGCCATTTTACCTTTGGGAACGATAAGAGAAACATGAAAGACTGCTTTGTGTGCTGGCTCGTCAAAGCAAGGGAAGGCACGGCGGGCATCCGTGGCCTCGAATTGCGTAGTAGCCATGTGTCTGTATTCTTCTTTGCCTTGCCCGCTTACACTGTAACGGCTACGGTAGAAACCGCGCATTTTGTCATTTAGGATTCCTTTGAAGACGATGGTGAGCTTTGTTTTACCAGATGGAATTAATTTTGGAAAAGCAAAAATGACTGTTTCAGATTTTTGATTGTAAGATATTTTACCAAATATATCATCTTCTTTTTTTTGCCAAAGTCCGACTTTGGCAGTTGTAATTTCTATTTCTTTTGAATGCAGGGTTAAAGTTTTGGTTGGTTTTTTAAGGAGAAGAGTAATGGTCTCAATACCTTCAAAAGTAAAATTTTTTAAATCAGGTTTTAGTTGGATATTATAGGCTGTCGGTATTACATTTTTTGACAATCGGACGCTTCTGTTTTTCATAAATTGATGTTATCATATAAAGGTGGAAACCCAAAATTATCAGAGTTACCAAATAAAAGTTAACGGTTTTGAGGGTCCATTTGGATTGCTTCTTGATCTCGTGGAAAAAAGAAAGCTTTTCATTAACGATGTTTCTCTTTCGGCGGTGACCGAGGACTTTTTGAACTATATGAGCAAGTTAGAGGGTCTATATCCTGGGGAAATTTCTAGTTTTGTGTTGGTGGCGTCTACTTTGCTTTTAATTAAATCAAAATCTTTACTTCCTAATTTGAATTTGACGGACGAGGAAAAAGGCGATATTAAAAATCTCGAAGAGCGTCTGCGGTTGTATGAGCTTTTTATAAAATTGGGTGGTAATGTTAAAAGTATGTTTGGCAAGGAAATGATTTTTGCGCCACTCGAGCGAAAGTCAGAAATTCTAGTGTTTTTGCCAGATAGCCAAATCACCAAAGAAAGCATGATGTATTTTGCGCGCGAAGTTTTAGGTGGAATACCGAAAAAAGTTTTTTTACCAGAAACGGATGTGAAGAAAGTTATATCTATTGAAGAGATGATAGATAAATTGACGGAGAGAATAACAAGTACAATGAGAATGAGCTTCTCAGATTTTTCTGGTAAAAAGGGTGGGACACATACGCGTGAAGAAAAAGTGACAGTTATAGTGGGGTTTTTAGCAATGCTGGAATTAGTGAGAAATGGAATATTAGATGCAGTGCAAAATAATCACCGAGAAGATATTATTATTAGTAAGCAGGTTCTAGAACCTAGAAACTATGAACCTAGAAACTAAGATAGAAGCTATATTGTTCTGGAAAGGAGAGCCGATGTCTAAGAAAAAACTTGGAGAAATTTTGAAAGTTTCAGAAAGTGAAATAAATCAAAGTATAGAAAAATTA
>CALRHR010000007.1 GCA_943359485.1 Candidatus Nomurabacteria bacterium
ATCGGTGCTAACCAATTCGGCTAATGCGTCGGATAAACCTCCTACAGCATTTTCGATAGAATCCAGAATTCTGTCAACTTGGTTGTTGTAGGAAGTTTGAGAGACGAATGAAGAAGTGTCAACATCATTACTACTTCCGGCTGGGCCTCGAGGACCCTCTGGTCCGCGGAGACCCACGGGACCTTGAGGGCCGGGGCGTCCCGGTGCCGAGATTGCGGGCGCCTGCGGCACTGGTTGTTTCCCAGATAGAGGCTTAGGCGCTATCTGTCCCCCTGGTAGTGGGGTTGGAATTTTGATCGGGGCAGATATCAGCGGGGGTTTGATAGCGGGTGTTGTGGCAACAGTTTTTGTAATTACTGTAGCTGGTTTGGTGTCATACAAAATGTAAGCGATTTCTGAAGTGTAATTGTCATAATGATCAAGGAGAGAATTTGAAATATTTTTCGAAACACTTTCTCCAGACCCCGAAATGAAACCAGCGTAACTATTCCACCAATCAGAGATACTGAGTTTTGCGAATGTAGAAGAAACATTACTAGAGATGTCTGACGCGATTGTATTTGCCGTAAGTGAGACCTTCTTTGGTACTTCTAAAGAAGAAATACCACTTGCTCCAAGTGGAGGAATTTTTCCAACCATTTTGTCAAAAACTTCATTTGATTTTTCAATCGCTACTGCTCCTGGTTTCAAGATGTAATTTTTGTATGTATCACCAGCAGAAGAAACAAAATTTTCAACATACGAAACTGGGCTAAATGCGGAACTATTATGAACTGGGTAAAAGAAAAAACCAACAACAAAAAGGCTGGAAAGAAAAAATTTCTGTCTGAACAATTTTTTTGCCATATTTTTCTTTTGAAAACACTTGTATTTTCCGAAATTGTGTAGAAAATACAACTATATTATATCAATAAGCGAGGAGCACAAGCAAGTAAATGTGGGGATTTGCTTGCTTAATGTCCGAGCGAAATTGATATATGGTAATCCATATACCAGCAAATAGAGCCAAAAATATACAAAAGTGTGGGGATAACTCCCACTTGGGTTAAAGTTAAAAAGCAAAAAGATGTAAATCAAAAATAAATGCCAGAAACGCACCGAGAGCTAAATATACAGCAAAAGGAATCTCGCTTTTCATACCATAACCTCTACTCCCAACAACAAGGCTTACCCCTATAATAGCTCCAATCCAAAAAGAGAGTGCGATGCCGGAGACCGCTTTGCCAAGTCCGAGGAGCCAGCCCAAGCCAAATGCGAGTTTGGCATCTCCGAGACCTATCCAAGCACCACGAGACACTAGCCAAAGCAAGGCAAAAGGCAAAGCGATAACTATTCCGGACAATAACTGCACAATCGATGGAATATGAGGATAAAAAACAGGAAAACCTGCAAAACCATTCATAAATAAAAACATACTAATAAAAGACAAAACTCCGAAAATAAAAACAGGCTTATCTGGAATTATTTTATGTCTTATATCATAAACTGCTATAACAACGAGAATTGAAAACAAAACAGCAAAATAAATATAAGTAAAGATAAACGCTAGTGGATCAGAAGATCCTGGAGATACTAAAAAAGTAACAGCTTGGATTTTTAAAAATAAAATAGCAAAAACAAGACCAGTAGCTAATTCTACTAATGGATATTGGATAGATATTTTAGTTTTACAAGTTCTACACCTCCCTTTTAAGACGAAAAAACTAAATATTGGTATGAGTTCATACCAACGAAGTTTGTTCTGACAAGACACACATGCACTTCTTCCACCCAAAGACTTCGCTGTATTCATTCGGTAAATAACAACATTCAAAAAACTCCCAATAATGAGTCCAAGTGGAAAAAAAATAAAAAGTGGAAAAAAGTTCATGTTTATTTTATATAACTAATTATACCCCCACACCTTTTATTTTGCTAATGAAAGGTGGTGGGGGTATACCACACTCACGAAAAACAAAAACCACCTCTTCGAGCCTGAGGCTCTCAGAGCCAAGTGGCCTGAGAATCTCAACGAAGAAGGTGGTTTTTGAAAACAATTATTACAATAAGATTATCCAGCTACCGGACACGCTACGAGAGTTGTGCTTGTGGCTGATTTAAGAACTTGCCTCGAAACACCTGTACTGTCTACACACCAAGCTTTTGTCAAATCTCCCTTGAGTCCAGCCCATGCGCTCCATGTACTAGAACTAGAAGAATAACAATTTCCATTATTGCCTCCTGCGGTAACAGCAGCATTTTGAGCATTGACCATACTCGGATCAGCGCAGACTCCTGTGTATGTGTTTCCTGCATCATAAAATATTTCGGCCTGAGGACGCATGTTTGCCAAATTCGCTTTGACTGCTGCGTCAGAACCTTTTGACCTTGCTGTGTTTAGACTAGCCAACACAACACTCGCTAAAATACCAATGATAGCAACAACAACCAAGAGTTCAATTAATGTAAAACCTTTCTTTAAATTCATTTTCATAATTATAATTATTTAATAATAAATTTCGACTTATATTAATATTCTAATAAACTAATTATACAACATGTGTAAAAAAAGTTATCCACACCCCCCTTTTTTTAACTAATTCCTCCAGCCAAATTGTAAATTGGCATCAAAACAGAAACCAGAAGAACCCCAACACCCAAGCCCAAAACCACAATCATAACCGGCTCTATTAAACCGACCAGCGTATCAACCGCATCATCAACCTCCCTCCGGTAAAAAACAGTCATTGTTTTTAAAATAGAACTAAGAGAACCAGTCTCTTCGCCGACCATCAACATCTGTACCATAATTCTCGGTATTTCTTCTGTATGTTTTTCAAGTGCAACCGAAAGGGTAAGACCGGACCTGACTCCATCGGATGCCTCGGTTAAAAGCTCGCGATACACGCGACTGCCGACAACATCGGCGGTAATATCTATGGCTCGAACTATGGGAACACCAGAAGAAAGCATTGTTTCCATATTGTCTGTCATCCTTGAAAGATAGAGCTTTTTGTATAAATTACCAATGGCCGGCATGGAAAGACGCATTTTGTCTAAATATGCTTTACCTTTGTCTGTAGAAGATAATCGCCAAACCCATATACCTAAAAGCACCAGAAAAATAAGAACAAAAAAACCGTAGTTAACAAAGAAATTCGAAAGCGCAATAATTATTTTAGTATAAAAAGGCACCTCCTGGCCGGAATCTAAAATGATCGCGGAAAGTTTTGGAATCACGACAACAAACATAAGAGACATCACTACAAAAAAAGTAAGAACAACAAAGACTGGATAAATAAGCGCGTTTCTGGCTTTAGAAGTGAGAGAGTACTGACGGTCCAAATACTCTGCTAAATGCAGAAATGTCTGATTTAACTTGCCGGTTTCTTCGCCAACTTTCACCATGTTTATATAAAAATTAGAAAACACATCCTGATGCTTACCGAGTGCACCGGAAATGGAAACCCCTGCTTGAAGATCATCGCAGATCTGATTCAGCTTGCGACCCAAAAGCTTATTTTCTGTATTGCTCGCCAGCATCGTGAAAGCCTTGAGAGCAGACACTTGCGCTTCGAACAAAGTGGAAATCTGACGGGAAAGAATAACAACATCCCTTACGGAAACTCTTTCAAAAAAAGAAATTGAGAACAAGGATTTAACTTCTGCCTCATCTTTGATAGAAATAACCACAAATCCCCTTCTTTGTAGGGCACTTATCGCCATGTCGCGATTGGGCGCATCAATTTCTCCTTGTTTGTCTACCCCCTCGGAATCTATGACTTTGTATGTGAATAACATTGTAGGCTTTAGGCTTTAGGCTTTAGCTAATGCCTAGAGCCTGTGTTAATATTAAATCATTCTTTCAAGACCTTTTGGGTTAAGAGAGTAAGCTCGAGCACTTTCTATAGAAATCTCTCCGACGCGTACTAGTTCGACAAGCGATCGGTTCAAATCTACCATTCCAGACTCCATACCTGTTTCAATAACGACATCTATTTCATGGGTGAGTTTTTCACGAATCAAATTCGACACAGCATTATTATTTAAAAGAAGTTCGTAAGCAGGAATTTGACCGCCAGTAATTCTCGGAATGAGTCTCTGAGAGAAAATCCCAAGCAGTGACGCCGACAGTTGAGCACGAATCTGATCCTGTTGCCCGGCTGGGAAAGAGTCGATTATTCTGTTTATGGTTTGGGAAGCGTTGTTGGTATGCAAAGTTGAAAATACAAGATGCCCAGTTTCCGCAGCAGTTACGGCAGTCGCCATCGTTTCGGGTGTGCGCATCTCTCCGATCATTATCACATTTACATCTTCACGAAAAACTGATTTGAGTGCAACATGAAAATCCTTCGTATCAATACCAACTTCGCGTTGATTGATTATTGATTTATTTGAAGTATAAATATATTCAATCGGATCTTCAATCGTGATAATATTACAGGCTCGTTCGTTATTGATTAAATTAATCATCGCTGAAAGGGTGGTGGATTTACCCTGCCCAACAGGCCCCACCACTAGGAAAAATCCTTGTTTTTTGCGAGATATATCAGCTAAAATTTCTGGTAAATGTAATTCTTTTAGAGTTTTCACTTTTGGTATCAAGCGGAAAGCCATATTTATCAAACCTTTTTGAAAAAAAGCATTGCCACGAAGCCGAGCTTCCCCACGAAAATCATAAGAAAAATCCAATTCCTGATTTTTCATAAAATCGTCAATTTTTGTCTTGGGCAACACCTCACTCAAAATTCCGAGCATGTCTTCTTGGCTGTAAACTGAATGTTTAAGAAGAGAGATGAGCTCTCCCGACACACGAACAACTGGTGATCTGCCGGCGCCCAAATGTAAATCTGACCCGTTTTCACGAATGACCGTCAGAATAAGTTCTTCAAGTTCTTTTTTATAATCTATGGTTGTCATTTTAAAATTGGCACTGTAGCCTGCTTAGATACAACAATACGAATAACCTCACTAACAACTTCGAGTGGGGTAGAATTCGCTTTGATAATATAACCCGCTACTCCCAAGCTTTTACCCCGATCGATGTCAGCCTGCTCGCTTTTGTTTGATAAAATTATTTTTATGGAATTGGGAGATAATTTTTCCATATTTACTTTCTCTAACATTTCAAAACCATCCATCTCTGGCATAATAACATCCACTAAAAAAACATCAGGGAGTAGCCCACCCTTTAATTTTTCGATGGCCTGTACGGGACTTTCCGCTGTATGAACTTCAAAATTATTCTGGCTAAATTTCAACGCATACATATCCAGAAGAAAACTGTCATCATCGATTATTAAAATTTTCTTTTTTTGTCCTTCCATAATATTACATAATTATAACATACTATTCATTCTCATTGCTAAAATTATAAACTTCGGTAAAAGGAACAACACCTTCGATGGATTTGAGCATGGCATCTTCTCGCATGGTTAACATTCCATGCTTGCGAGCAACCCTGTAAATCTCAGAATTAGTCGGGCTTTTAAGAATAACATTTTGCATTTCTTTATCCACCTTAAACATTTCAAAGACAGCAATACGGCCCCGCGTGCCAGAAGGACATCCCTCCGAAGGAACCGTCTCATACATTTCTTTTTTACTCCCAATATCTGTCTTGAGTTCAGGCGGTAAATCTTTCATTTGTTCTTCTATCTGCATTTTAATACTCTCATCCATTGGAACTAACTTTCGTGAATCTTTGCAAGTCAGTCTCGCCAACCTCTGAGCCACAGATAAAATAAGTGTAGGCGCAATCAAGTATGGATCCACACCCATATCCACCAGCCTAGGTACCGCACCGATGGCGTTGTTAGTGTGTAAAGTTGAGAGGACCAGGTGTCCGGTTAGAGCAGCTTGAATAGCAAGTTGAGCCGTTTCTTTATCGCGTATCTCCCCCACCATGATGATGTCTGGATCCTGACGCAAGATGGAACGCAACCCAGAAGCAAAGGTATAACCGATCTCCGGCATCATTTGAGACTGGTTTATTTCAGGTATGTGATATTCCACCGGATCTTCCAAAGAAACAATGTTGCTTTTTTCTTTATCAAGTTCGTTTAAGATTGAGTATATAGTGGTTGACTTTCCGGAACCGGTCGGTCCAGTAACTAAAATAAGTCCATAAGGTTTGGCTATTGCTTCTCGTATTAAGCTCAAGTTTGTTTCAGAAAGTCCCAATTGATCAAGCGGTTTGACTCCTTTTTCTGAATCCAATATTCGCATCACAACCTTCTCACCGTAGTACGCAGGCATAGTCGAGACACGAAAATCAATCTTGCGTCCATCAATATTAGCACTAAACGATCCATCTTGTGGTTTTCTTTTCTCATCTAACCGAAGTTTGGCTAAAATTTTGATACGAGCCACCACTCCACCATAGATAGATGGCGGAAGAGTGATGGTAGTATGCAGTGTACCATCTACCCGAAAACGAACCTTAACCTTTTCACCTGTATACTCAATATGGATATCTGAAGCATTACCCTCTAAAGCATTACGCAATATCACAGCCACAATTTTTATCACCGGCGCATCTTCTACTATCTTCTGCTCCTCTCCAGGTTGGACATTTTTTATTTCTTTGCTTAAATTTTCTTCATTTAAACTTTTGATGTCTCCCATTTTTTCTTGATCCAGCTCAGAGAGAGCTTCCTCTACTTGGCTACCCAAGCCTTTGTAACTATCCAATATATTTTCGTAGTCATGTTTGGAAATTAGAAAAACTTTAAAAGGAATACCTACCTTAGTCGAGATAAATTGCAAGGCGTCGAGGGCTTGCACATCTTCTCCATCAGTGACACCTACTTCCAGCACTCCATCATGGAGTTTGATGGGAGCAAAATGGTAATGCGTCGCTGAATCTTCGGAAATATATTTCAAAGCGTCAAAAGATGCTTCTTCTTTATTAATTTTCTTGATCGGCATATTTAAATACCGCCCCTTCATTTCCAAAAGCTTGTCCTCTGGTACTCCAGAATCGAGCAACACCTCATCGACATCTCCCCCGTATTTATCTCGAGCGCGAGTTTTTATTTCACCTATCTGGCTTTTGTTGATGAGACCTTCTTTAGCTAGCTCTTCTAAAAAACTCATAATGATATTATAACAGTTTTAGTGCAAACAAGCCAAATAAAAAATCTATTCTTTATTTTTACAGACAAAATTTTTATTGTATTTCTTATTTATTAAACTACGGCGTCATTCCTGGTCCGCCTGGAATCATATTGGGAGGTGGGTTGTTGGCAGGGGGTTTGGTGGGAACTGTAGCGGGTGGGTTGTTGGCAGGGGGTTTGGTGGGAACTGTAGCGGGTGGAGTACTTGGAGTTGTATTAGGAGCCGTATTTGGAGCTGTAATATCAGGCGCAGAAAGACTTTGTGTTGGTGGAGTAGTAGAAATATCTTCGACTCCAAAAGGCGCAAATGGATTGCTCCTGCCTTCATTATCATCTGGAACAAGCGTGATGGTAGAATCAGAGAGAGAGCTGAAGGCACTGTCAGAAAAAATGGCGTCATTTAATTTTATACTTTTTACAGAAAGAAGTAGGGTCAGAAATTCATCAGCCACAAAGGAACCATTACCAGAAACTGTTGTAACCTGCAAAGACGCATTTGGAGTAGGGATGCCCGGAGAAGAAACCAAAGTAGCCTCATCACCAGGAGATGATCTTATAAAAAAGACATAGCCCAAAACAAAGACTAAGGCCACTGCTATGAATATTATGATGTTTCTTGTTGTAGGCATAATTTTAATCTTTTAACCAATAAGTTTTGACCTTAAAATTATATTTGTAAGAGTCTGAAGTCGTCGAGCTGGAGGCAGAACCTACCCCACCACCTCCGGAAGAAAAAGTAATAGAGGAAATGTCCACGATTCGCAAATTTCTTTCCAAGTCTTTGGTAAAATTAATAAAATTATTATAGGAACCGACTGTAGAAAATTCTAAATCCCACGATCCGTAATCCTTGTTTGATTTTTGAGCTACTACCCCACCACCAACCACTGCGCCCGAGTTGATAGGAGGAGAAGAAGGAGAAGGAGAAGGAGAAGCGGGAGAAGCGGTGGTTTTGTTATCTTTTGTGTTATCTGTATTATACTTCACCTCTCGCAAGACCATACCATAAGGCATAGCAATCTGTTCTATTTCCAGAATCAAACGAATGTTGTCAATATTTTCCGGTAAAAGTTTCTCAAGTTTTATTAAATTATCCGGATTGATGGAATTGTATTTAGCAGTCAATTTGTCTCGCTCATTTTCAAGAGCCTTTGAATTATCCAGAGCTTCATTATAAGATCTCACTTGCAAATGAAGCTTCGATATATCTTGATATAATGGACTAATAAAAACAAAAAAGACTGTTATGCTGATTGCTATTAAAATAATTGGGGTAATAAATCTCATAAAAAATTATATCTCGGTGGTTTGAACTGTTTTTTTATAATCAACAAAAGTTGGATCAACTGAAAATTCTAAATCAAAAAGCACATTACCCCCTTCATCAAGTGTTAGATTTAAAAAAACTGGATCAATCAAATTTTTATTTTTTGCGAAAAGATCAGATTGTAGGGCTACAGAACGATATCCTATAGCCATGCCACTTATTTTTACGGCTATTTTGGCATCCTTTTGGCCTTCAGCGAAAATGTAATCAAACTTAGTATAGCGCACACTCTTCATAGTGATGGCTTCGAGTGCCTTAAAAATGGGAGTTACGGCAACATGTCGTCCCAAAATCTCACTCCCTGCGCGCAATCGTTTATCCAACACCTGAAGCTCAGCTATTTTAGCGGGCTCAAAACGATTCTTGGCTAATTCAAGATCACTCTCCATCTTGGCGATACTCCTTTTTTCGATTCCTTTGTAAAAGAAAAGGCCCACTGAAAACAAAAGTGTAGCAAATAAAATAAAAATAGAAATAACACTAAAAAAGCTAACCGCCCGCACAGGAGTAGAGCGTTGTTCGATTATCGGCTTCTTGGGTATGAATGATGTTTGGAAATTCTGTTCCATTGTACTCTACTATTATATTACAAAAGCAACTTTTTACGAAGTAAATTGTGTATAACTTTCTGTTTATACCTATTCCAATCTTCGCAAAGCGAGCCCGAGCGCCACAGCAAACTCGGGACCCATGGTTTCTAAAACTTTAGATAAAAATGCTGGAGCGTTGACCTTGGAAAAAGGATGCCCCATTTCAATTTCGGCCTGAAAATTGCTGGCAGCCACTTCGCGCAGTCCCTTTAGGAGCGCACCGCCACCTGTAAATATAACTTTGTTTATTGTTCTGTTATATTTCTTTTCATACCCGATCAACACACTGTTGGTCTCAGAGAAAATATAATCGATATGAATCCTGATAATATCAGTGAGACTTTTTTCAACTGGATTCCCGAAAAGACCGAATTCTTTTTTCATTTTTTCCGCTTCAGAAAAAGGAATAGAAAGAGATGAGGAAATAGACGAAGTTATGTCCTCTCCTCCCCTGTCTATCGTATGGTAAGTTTTAAGCATACCAAATTCCACAATGGAAAGTTTGGTATATGACGCGCCGAAATCTATTAATAATACAGGAGAGAGTTCGTGTTCAAAGTTTGCCCTAATTGAAGAAAATACTTCAATTTCAAAAAAGGCGACATCGAGCAAACTCTGCCGCGCAATTGAATGATATTTGGAAATCGCATCATTCTGTGTTGCTACAACAAGCGCATTTATTTTTTCTACTGATTTTTGTATAGTATTAGAATCATCTGTTTCTCGATTCATGTCTTCAAAGGAATCTTCTTTTTTAGGTAAAATAAAATAATCGAGAGAAACTTCAGTAATCGGAACTGGAATATATTTTCGAGCTTCTGTGGAAATAATATTTGCCATTTCCGTTTCTTTTATTTGAATTGGAAGTGAAACAGTGAAAATAAGGCTTGACCGCACTGGTATGGAAAAGGCTCCTACAGTATTCTCCACTCCGGATTGTTTAAAAACTTCCTTAATGGCTTCTACTATTTTTTCAATCGGCAGGTTGGTGGTTCGTCCAGCATCAAGAGCGCCATAAGGACCAAGCGCGATAGCGCCGTAAGTTTCAAGCATCGCTTTACCGTTCTTTTTCTTAATCTCAACTACTTTAATCGACGAAGAGCCGATATCAATACCGACGGCACTGTCTGTCCCGCCACTAAAAATGCTTATTTTAGAAAATAAAGTTTTAAACGGATTATCCATCTATGTTAGTATTATACCATATGGGTTTTTTTAATACTATACTGAACATCGTCTTTCCTATAAACTGCTTGCTGTGTGGAGTTCCCGGAACAGACCTATGCCTGATGTGCTTATCAGACTCTCCATCTGCAGAGCGTGAAAGTGCAAAATGGATTTTCCCTCTGTATGACTACCGCCACCCGCCGATCAAAAAGGCTCTATGGCTCCTGAAGTACAAAGGCAAGAAAAGATTGGCAAAAATTTTCGCCGAAGTTTTATATGGCAGAATTTTAGAAGAACTGGCTGATTTGAGTGTAATGGAAAATTTTAATAATGTTACCTTGATTCCTATCCCCCTTTCAAAACAAAGATACCGTGAGCGTGGATATAACCAAGCAGAATTAATATGTGAAGAATTAATAAAATTGGATGAAGAAAAAAATTTAGGATTAGAAAAAGATGTTTTAATAAAAATACTAGACACAAAACGACAAGCGCATATAGAAAACAAAAGAGAACGACTACAAAACATCATCAATTCTTTCTCTGTAAAAAAAGAAAATAAAGATAAAATAAAAAACAGAAACATAATTCTAATAGATGACATCACTACCACCGGAGCCACCCTAACCGAAGCTAAAAAAATCCTAAAACAATCCGGCGCGAGAATTATAATAGCTTTTACTGTGGCACACTAGATCCCCTGTAAAACGAAGAAATTGCTCCCTAAAACTTACAAACAGGCGGAGAACCCCACCAACCATTCGTAGCCATGCTGCCAATTGAGATACCGGTCTTACACCAACCACTAGCGGCAGTATAAACATAAAGACCGTACTGACTCGTACCTCCGCTATTCCCCACACCATAATAATGGTCGCCGTCGGTGACAAGAATTGCCGGCATACTACCAATATATGTCGGGACAAGAGCAGCATTGAGCGTCGCGTCACTGAGTATGACATCTCCGTTCCCAACTGGTGATTGAGGATAGGTGCCGTAAGTATCGTAGTAAAGTTCTAACGCCGTTCTAAGTGATTTCACATTAGAGATACGAGCGGCGTCTTGACCCTTGGTGCGTGCCGAATTCAAAGAAGCAAGCACCACAGAAGAAAGTATACTGATTATGGCAATTACGACCAGTAATTCGATAAGGGTAAAACCATGCGAAATAAATTTTTTATGGATTTTAATTATCATAAATTTATGGCAATTATTCTTAAAATGTTTTTTCTACGAGAGCGCCAGCGATTAAAAACATTAGCATTTTTCTATCACCATTTCTATTCTACTACTACTCCATCCCTCTCCGCAAGCCAGGTGACATAAGATACAAAACCATAGACCTGTTTTAACAATTCTGATGCAAATCAAATTTGGCGGAGCCGGGCGGAATTTCCCCCTCGACTAAATTTTTTGTCGACACAAAAAATTTGTCTGGTCACCGACTCGTAATTTTGCAAGCTTGCAAAATTATACTCCGTCGTTCGAATCCTAAAGAATGTGCGTAAGCACATTCTTTCTGGCGGAGCCGGCGAGATTCGAACTCGCGAGGGGTTTTAACCCCTGCATCTTTAGCAAAGATGTAGATTAGACCGCTCTCCCACGGCTCCATCTATAATTATAATACCTATTTAATTATGTAATTACTCTAGCATACTCAATGTGTTTTTCCATGTGTTTTCTGATTTTTTCTGGTATACTCAAAAAATTAAGGATGAGTGACCGAGTGGCTTAAGGTAGCGGTTTACTAAACCGCCGTCCCCTTAAAAGGACCGTGGGTTCGAATCCCACCTCATCCGCAAAGCTTGAAGCGGAGCGAAAGCTTTGTGGAGAAGAGAAACTGCTGTTAGCAGTTTCGTGTGAGATTCGAATTAATCCCATAATTAGGGGAAAGAGGAGCAACTCCTGCCGTTTTATAAGCGATGTAGAGCGAGAGAAATTAAAACTACTTTAAGTTTTGATTTCCGAGCCGAGGAGTTTATATGTAGTCATATAGGGCATCAAAATGCTACAATACACTTTATGAACGAATCAACCCAGTATACAGAATGGTTAAAGCCTTCATGGGCACCACCCTCTTGGCTTTTTGGACCAGTATGGACAGTTTTATATGCAATTATTGCCATATCTTTCGGTACAGTATTTTACAAAGCATTCACCAAGCAAATTCCATGGGTAGTGGCTCTGCCTTTTGCGCTCAATTTATTTTTTAATTTCATATTCACACCGATACAATTTGGACTCAAAAACAATCTTCTCGCTTCTGTTGATATCTTACTCGTGGTCGGCACACTGGTCTGGGCGCTCTATGCCATTTGGCATGCTTCACCTGAACTTCGCTGGGTTGTCTATGCCAACATTCCATATCTCCTCTGGGGCACATTCGCCACTTGTTTACAATTAACCATAACCTACTTAAATAGGTAATATGTTAGAATGGGGAAAATGAGGAAATTTCATTACTATAATTACATTGGGATATTCAATATAATTTTTATACTGCTTGCTACAGCACTAAGCTTGCTTGTTTCTAATGGTGTAGACTTTCGCTCTCATCCAATCAGTGCGCTAGGTGCAGATATAAAAGGAGGTATATATTTTAACGGTGGATTGATCATGTTTGCAATACTTCAGGTATTCTTCGCCCTGATTCTGTGTCACAAAGCAAAATCGGGCGTAGTGCCCAAAGTGTTTTTTGTTGTCGGGGGTCTATTCCTTGTGTTGGCTGGGTATTTTCAGTATGGCATCTATACTTCTTTGCATAATTGGTTTGGAACCCTATGCGCGTTATTTGTCGCGACTGGGATCATGATGATATCGCGGAGCTTATTTAAAAAATCATCCTTGTTACAATATTTTGTCTACGCATCACTAGTGTCAGTTATCGCCAGTTTTTTCCTTCAGGATGCTTTGCTCGGAGCACGATGGGAGATACTGATGGTAATAGGAATCACCGCTTGGAATGTCATTTTGTCTATTCCGCTTATCAAGCATAGAGCATAGAGTTCCGCATTATAAAATAAATAATATGTTTATAAAACTATTCGCAATTGCGCTCCCCATTTTCTTCACTATCGATTTGGTACCGATGCTTGAGAGAAAAATGTAATAATGAAGCAGACACTGCCAGTTCAAATTTCGTGTTATAATTTTACTAAATGCAAACTACAAAAATAAAAATCAAGATGTTGGCACTATCTCCAGTAGTTCTTCAAATTGGGATTGGTTTAGTGGTTGTTTGGTTCGGGTTACAACAAATAAATGACCCCGAGAGCTGGGTAGGGTATTTACCTTCATTTATAAAAAATCTACCAATTAGTGAAATTAATTTTGTTTATTTAAACGGATATTTCGAACTGATTTTTGGATCTCTTTTGATGGTGGGATTTTACACTAGGATTGTGTCATTTTTATTGGCTCTTCATATGGCAGGAATTGTCTACTCCCTCGGCTACAATGAAATTAGTGTCCGAGATTTTGGAATTTTCATCGCGCTCCTCGCGATTTTTCTGCACGGAAAAAGCGACTGCGATTGGGCAAGAAGTGAACCTACTTAAGTTTTTTCCACTCGCTTTTTAATGTCTTAGCAAAAGCTTTAATATCTTTCTCATGAACTTTGTATTGTGTGCTGTACTGCTGTGCCAACGCATCGACTGCTTTATGATAAAGCGGTTCGGTTAGATTTTTTACTTTTTTGGCTTTTTGCATGGCTTCTTTTTGCATCTTAGCCATTAATATGGAAGCTTTCTTTTGATGAGCCTTTGCATTAGGCCCGAGCAAATAATATGCCCCCGCAGTAGCCACTCCGAGCGCGGCTACTCCTGCCCCTATTGCCACTTTCTTTCCAGCAGATATCCCACTTTTTTTGTTTGTAATTACTTTCTTTTGATTTTTCTTCATATTTTTTATTATTTTAATAAAACAATTACGACTATTTTTAATTTTAATTTTTGGTCCGCTTTTTCTTTTTGCCAAAAAGAAAATTAAATATCACGCTACCCTTCATGTCTTCAATTAAATCTTTTGTTGTATCCCCAATTTCATCAATATCTTTCTCCAACTTATCCACAATCTTGGCGAGAGTTTTAGTGGCATGAATAAGATAAAACAAAAATATGGCTAATAATATAAACAGAACAACAAAACCGATTGAAGAAATGAAAAAGAACACTTGCGACTGTAAAATTACATCCATAGTTCTATTATACCACAAATGTTATATAATTCCTAAATGGAGCTATCTGACAAATTAGAAAACAAATTTCGCCTAGATGTAAATCAAAAAAAGGCTCTACACAAGCTCAAGATTTTTTCTGTTGCAGATTTGCTGTTCCACTTCCCTGTCAGATATAGCGACATTAGTGAAGTGAAAAAAATCTCAAAATTGGTGGCGGGAGATACGGCAACTGTATATGGAAAAGTAAGTAAACTCAAAACCAAAAAAGCTTTCCGTTCTCATATACCTATGGGGGAAGGAGAAATAGAAGATTTATCTGGAAAAATAAAAATCATCTGGTTCAACCAAGCCTACCTCGCTAAAATGATAAAAAATGGCGACACGGTGAAATTGACTGGAAAAATAACTAAGAGTAAGACTGGTAAATATTTAGCAAACCCAGAATTTGAAAAAATGCCAGATATGCCTATTGATGCTCATGATACTTTATTTAATAAAAGTAATATAAATAATATTGGATTTTCGTATCCAATTTACACAGAAACACGAGGCATTACTAGTAAATGGTTCTACCATGCCATAGATAAAATATTTAAAGATAAAACTTTAGACAACATTACAGATTATATACCAGAAGATATTTTAAAAAAATACCACCTACCAACCATCAAAACCGCACTTGTCTGGATACATAAACCAAAAAACAAAGACGATGCCGAGTCTGCACGCAAGAGATTCGCTTTTGAAGAAGTTTTCTGTATTCAACTCGAACGTACTCACGACAAACACGAATACCGAAAGAATAAATCTTTTCAGATCTACGCAAATAAAAAAACTATCGAAGAATTTTTACAAAGATTCCCTTTCACGCCGACAAACTCTCAGAAAAAATCTATCGAAATTGTTTTGGAAGACATGGCTAAAAATTCCCCCATGTCCCGCCTCTTGGAGGGTGATGTTGGTTCTGGTAAAACTGCGGTAGCAGCTACGGCGAGTTATGCTGTAATTTCACAAAATACAGACCCCTCCCTTCGCCCTCCCCTTGCCAAGGGGAGGGTTGGGGTGGGGTCAGGTTTGTCAGCAGGCTTGCAAACAGCCTATATGGCTCCGACAGAAATTTTAGCTACCCAACATTTTGAATCTTTTATACAATATTTTAGTCATTTACCAATCAATATCGGTCTCATTACCGGTTCCGGGTGCCGTAAATTTCCTTCAAAAACTCAAGTATACTCCCCCGCCGGTGGCGGGGTAAATTGGACTACAATAAGTCGTGCGCAACTTTTGAAATGGGTAGCAAATGGTGAAATACCTATTCTCATAGGTACCCACGCACTCATCCAAAAAACAGTAAAATTTAAAAATTTGGCATTGGTTGTAATAGACGAACAGCACAGATTCGGCACAACCCAAAGAAGAAAACTCGTACGCAAAGACAACATTGCTCCACACTTACTTTCCATGACTGCCACCCCCATCCCTCGCACGCTCGCTCTCACCATTTATGGCGACTTGGATTTGTCGTTGCTCGATGAAATGCCCGCCGGTCGAAAAGAAATAATTACGGAAATAATTACGCCAAACAAACGCGAAGAAACTTATGAAAAAATAAGGCGCGAACTTAAGGCCGGCCGACAGATGTATGTAATATGCCCCCGAATTTTCGAAATGGAAGAAGATGAAGCAGAACCCGCCCCAATTTTTACGAACGAGGAATTCCATTTGGCGGTACGTAGTGAGGAAAAATTGGGGCGGGTGAAGCTTGAAATGAAAGCTGTAACCACAGAAGCAAAAAGACTAAAAAAGGAAATTTTTAGAGAATATGAAATAGGCGTACTGCACAGCAAAATGAGCAAGGAGAAGAAAGAAAAAGTCATGCAAGAATTTACAGAAGGAAAAATAAATATTCTATGCGCGACCTCTGTGGTCGAGGTCGGAGTCAATGTGCCAAATGCAACTATAATAATAATAGAAGGTGCGGAGCGTTTTGGATTAGCCCAGCTTCACCAGCTTCGTGGGCGAGTAATCCGTAGCACACATCAAGCATATTGTTATATTTTCGCAGAAGCTAAAAGCCTAAAAACAATAGCCCGATTAAAAGCCCTCAAAACTGCAAAAAATGGATTCGAGTTGGCAGAACTCGACTTAACATTGCGCGGTGCTGGCGAACTCTCTGGTACAAAGCAATGGGGCATCACCGACCTCGGTATGGAAGCTATAAAAAATATTAAGATGGTTGAAGCCGCTCGCACCGAAGCGATACGAATGATCGAACAAGACCCTGAGTTAAAAAACTATCCCCTGCTCAAATCCAAGGTAAAAGAAAAAGCTGGAGAATTCCACTTTGAGTAAAAAAACAAGAATTTCATTTTGCCTGAGCTTGCTCTACTGCTGAGGAGTAAACTATCGCGTATTAATAGCAAGTTTATGTAATATTCTACAAGGTTCAACTATTCGTGGATCAATAATATTATAAAAAGCATTCAAACCAACACGGTGTACTGTAACTAACTTTGCATGACGCAACATTGCTAAATGTTGAGAAACATTTGCCTTAGTAATACCTAACTCTTTTACTAAACTTTCAACTGGCATTTCTTGTTCGCGAAGTAAATTTAAAATTTCTAATCTTTTGGAATTAGCTAAAATTTTATAGGTAACAGCATTTCTTTCATAGGCAGAACGCGGTAAAGGTCTTTTAATTTTAACACTTTTTTTCATTCTTGAAGTATGGTCTAAGTTGCAGAAAAATGCAACTAACTAAAAATCTAAGTCCTTGGTAGCCTTTATGCCTTTTTGATATGGATGTTTTATTTCCAACATCTCTGTAACTAAATCTGCTCTATCTATGATTTCTTTTGGGGCGTCTCGCCCTGTAGTTATCGTATATTCAACTTTATCTTTAGCATAATCTAAAAAAGCCATAACATAAGAAAGTGGTATAAGCCCCAAAGCAATAGCATTATGTATCTCATCAAGAATAAGTAAATGATATTTACCATGAGCTATCTCTTTGCGAGCAGTGAGTATCCCCATCTCAGCTGCGTCTCTATGTTCGTCTATTGTTAGATTGTCACCCAAAATACCCACAAAACCTTTTCCGGTTTTAATAATTTTAAAATCTGGTGCAAGACGCAGGGCAGAGTTGTGTTCACCAGAATCCCAAGTACCTTTTATAAACTGAATCATGATTGCTTGTTTCCCAGCACCCAAGAGCCGCAGCGCATTCCCAAGCGCAGCTGTAGTTTTACCTTTACCATTTCCTGTAAATGCTAATAACATAAATTAGACTTCACAAAGCCCAGCTACACAAGCGAGCTCACGCTTAACCTCAGTTTCATCAATTTTTTCATATGTTACAATTTTAGAAAAATCTAAGTTTTCAATCTTTTTCATCATTTCTTCGTAACGCTCCTTAGTTATAGTTTCATATGGAGCCAGTTGATAGACATGATTACTGCGAGGTAAAAAAGACAAACCACCTACTAAATCCCAATTTTCATAAACCCAATTTAAAACTTTTATCCATTCATCTTCGCCTACAGAAATAGTCACCGATGGGTTATGTTCTGTGTAATGTACTTTTACTATCTTCCAATGTTCAAGTTGTTCAATAGCTGAAATATCATCTTTACAGATTGCACCATCTGGGGCTTTTACTGGGAATTCAAGTACATAGGTGGTTGCATTCTCCATACTCTGCCCAACTTCTGGAAAGTATGGCACCCCTTGGTCTTTCAGCATTTTAAACAATGCATCCGTAGCTGATATTCGTACTCGACGAATATAATACGGGGCATGCCTAGGGTGCATTCCAGAAGCGCAATCTACTGTCTGAGAAACTGTACCTGAAGGTTTTACGCAGGTTATACAAGTAGAAGATCCAATTCCAAAACGTTTTGCATATTTTTTATTTACTTCAATAGAAAAATCTTTTAATTTTCCTAAAACCTCAGGATCACGTACTATTTTAGAATCCCACTGACCAGTTACAGAAACACCCAGAAGTCTTTCTTTTTCACAATTTTTCTTCCATTCAGAAGATAAATATGGAAAATATGTTAAAGAAGATTGATAAGTCCCTAGAATAGTAGCTAGCTTTATTTTTCTAAGTAAACTTTCTTCTGTATCTAGGGCTCGAGCCACGACTTCACTTAGATTACAAAATTGTTTTGATTGTAATATAATCTCTCCGCAAGGGTTTGTCCCCCAAGCAGGAAAAGCACCCTCGAATTGCTTTAATCTTCTTTTGGGTAAAGTTTTAGCCAAGCCCCCACGATTAAATATTCCACGCTCTCCACTACCACTCTTAACTAAAGCAGTCCATTCATCTAAAAATTCAGAAGTAGGTGGTTTAGAATTATAAACAGCAGAATTATTAGCGAGCATTCTCTGTGCTTCTGTGTTATAAAATTGTCCTTTTTTTGAATCACGAATCGCGTCATCATCTAAATCTGACAAAGATATCATCGCACTTCTTCTTACTCCACCAGCCACAACACATTCACCTATTTTACAAATAATATCATGGGCATCTAAATTCGTAAGATGTCTCCCTTGTCTACGCAAAATTCTTTCACGACTAAACTCTAAAAGAGAGCGAATCGGTGCTGGGCCAGAACTCTTGCCACCCATAGTTTTTAACATTGAGCCAGCGGGACGAATTAATGAAAAATCAAAAGCTACATCATTTCCTTCAAAATAGGTTTTTAAAGCCAAAGAAAATGCATCCGCCCAGCCTTCCTTGCTGTCAGGAATAACATAAGTGGGTAAAACTTTTCCGTTCTGCTTTTTAATTTGGGGTAAGGCCTGGATATTCTCACTCTCCACAGACCACCCCACTCCAGTGCCACACATTGAAACATACATAATTTCAGCAAAATCTTGAAAAGTTTTTGGAGCAATAAATGAACAATTATAAGCACAAATGTTGGTCTTGCGAGCCGCCCTGCCAGCAAATTGAAGCAACCTCATTGAAGGCATAACTTCTTGATTTAAAATGGCCTCCCTAATTTCTTTATACTCTATAGGTGTTAATTTGGAGCCCAAATTCTCTCTCATAAAAATCATATATCTATCAATAGTTTCGATCCAAGTCTCTCGCCTCCCCTGTTCGGGAATCCACTTGGCATAAGTACGATAATATACAAATTCAGCCAAAGGGTTTCTAAAATACTTTTTGCTTTCTGCTACAAGTTCTTTTACTTTTTCTGGAACAAAACCAACACGCTGTCTAACATCTGCACGATTTTTTCTGTATAAAATATAATTTTTAGCAGTTTGAATAAAATTTGTTGCAATTAACTCATTCTCTACAATATCCTGAATTGTTTCAACGTTTGGAATAAAAACTTTTTCTTTTTTTTCTTGTCTTAACACCAGTAATGCATCTAATACTTTTACTGTTACATGCTCCGCATCTATTTCTCCACCTTCGTGACTTACTTCCATAGCTCGAGAAATAGCGTGTAGTATGTGTTTCTCGTCAAAAGGTACTACTCTGGTGTCGCGTTTTTGTATTTTCTGTAAAATTTTATATTTTATATTTTTTTTCATATGCTTTTCTTTAAAAGAACTTTTGTTAGGTACGAATTTTCTAATTTTTCATTTTTAATCACATAACTGTATAACGCAGGACTTAGGATGAAAGCGAACGAGATATTACCGGCCAGATGCCACATAGTAAAAGGTATTTGCCCAACTAGTGCTTCCATAAAAGATTGATGAAAAAAGAGTGGGCCAATAGATAAACCAGTAACACCATCAAAAAATAAAGTTCCTAAAATTGCAAAACGTACATAACTCCATCTACTCGGCTCTTGTTCTTTTAAAAAATAAAAAGCCCAGAAACCTAGCAGCCCGTAAGTACCCGCAGTCAAAAAAGACCACATACCATAATGTCCTGTAATTAAATCAAATAAAATAATACTAAAAAATGCAAAAAGAAAACCAGGGAAAGCACCGTAAGATTTTGAAAATGGCATCTGTGTGGCTAAAATTGGCTCTACATTAGGTGGGCGAAAAGGTATTAACCTTACTATCATACATAAAATAAAACCTACTATAAACTTAAGCCAATTTTTTTGATATTTTTCCATGAAATTTAAACTGTTAATAATTATTTTTGTTTAAAACACAAAATAGTGTATAATATATATAGTTGCAGAGTTTCGCAACTATGTAACTATTATACACGAGAGTGGTCACCTCATGTAAAGTGGATAACTATAATTATTAACATTACAACACAGAATAAAAAAAATGAACAATAAAAAAATGGAATGGATTTTGCGTATTGCGGTGGCTGGAGAGTTTATAGGTCATGGAGTCTTTGCAATACAGGGTAAAGAGGGGTGGTTTAAATACTTTGAACCATTTGGGGTCACAGATCCGGGTACAATCACCACTCTCTTGATGCTTGTAGGTATAGCAGATTTATTACTAGCCTTATTAGTACTTATTAAACCAATCCGACTTGCGGTTTTGTGGATGGCTGTTTGGGGACTTTTTACTGCACTTATTCGCTGGCCTATAGGTCCTGATCCTGTTTGGGATTTCGTTGAAAGATGGGCCAACTGGGGTGCACCGCTTGTGCTCTATATGATGCTTGGTGGCAGGTTTGGATTTAAGGAGTAGAATTTCTTTAATTTACGATAAGTTTTTTAACTTCTTGTTCTAAGTAATCAACATATAAAACCATTTCTTTTGGATTTAGTTCTGGAGAAAAAGATTTTTTTGCGTTTTTAAATATATCACCTGCTGACGTTAAATCCATTATTAATTTTCTACCTTCCTGAAATTCTAAACTTTCAGGAGATTCTTTTCTCATTAAAGCAATGTAAGAAGGAGCATCCTGTTCAGCACGATTTTTTATCGAGTTAAATCTAGGATGTTCTCTTTTCCCTGGATTTTCTAAACTAAACAATATATTCATTATAATTCAAATTATAAATTTAATATTGCAAATCTTATCTGGATGTTTTGGGGGCAACAAATTCAGCCGTTTTTATCATATCCTACTATTCTAGTCGAAGACACCCTCTTCCACAAGTTTTTTGGCTTCTTGGTCGGTGAATTTGTGTGTTAGATTATTGGGATCCCGTGTTAAATAATACGTCCCGCCCAGATCATTATATAATTCTCGAAGCCCTTTTAAATGAAGCTTCAAATATTCATCGAGATCTCGGCCTCTTATTTCTTATGGAGAAGTATTTTTCAAGAGAGCCCAATTAAATATTTTTCTTAGACGATCTTTTGGAGATCCATCTGGTAAATTCTTATAAATATAGGGTGCAAAAGTCCAAAACATACCTGAATCAACGCTTTCACTACTAAACGTCCTCGATAATCGATTTTCAAATAAATCTAATAGTTCATCTTCTGAAGCTTTATCTATTGTTTCTCTGTCAGCTTCTATCATTTCATTCAAAAGTGGATCATAATTTTCAATGAAATTGGCCGCAAAGGTTTTTTCTGCAAGAGATCTACCGTTGCCCGACATTCTGTAGATATGTATAGGTAGACGCCCTCCCCATTTCTCACAAAACGCAATTAATCTTTGCCTTTGTTCTTCGCTTAACTCTGAGCAATTTTCATTTATAGATTCAACTAGTTGCGCTGGCCTTAAATACTCCTTTTGTACAGATACTTGATAGCGATAATTAGAACCCATGGTCGCATTAAAAGCATCCATCACCTCTACTGGTGATATTTCTATCGGTTTTGGGTCTGACTCTGCTCGGTTTGGTATTTGATTAAATGGATTTGGCATTTTATTATTTATTACATTGTCCGCCCTCTTGGATTCGAACCAAGGACCCCAGAGGTATAAGCTCTGTGCTCTAACCAACTGAGCTAAGGGCGGATATATAATTTTACTATCTTTAATACTACAAAATTTAAACTTTTTCCGCCAGAGGCGGACCAGCCTTGGGCTGGTGCAAAGATGAAAAAGCTTTTTTTATCGTATCATACATGACTGGAAGCTCTAGGTAGTCTATCGATATAGCAACCCATGAAAGCCAAACGGGTATCGCAACAAGGGCCGTACCGGCAAATTGTGTATAAATAATCTCATCCGTAATCCAAAACAAATGAAGCCATTGTGAGTTGATGAAGAAAAGAAAAAAGATACTGTGCCAACGCATATTTTTATCCATACGATATTGATAGATATAAAGAATGGAGCTCGAGATAATAGCTGGTATCTCCGTATAATCCACCAATGCAATAACAGTATTCCAAAAAGTACTAACATCCCAAAATGAATATCCGAATATTCTAAAGAAAGCAACATTCGTCGTCATCCAATATAGATGAACAAACTGTGAAACAAAGAGAATGGCGGTGAGAGGTGTTATAACTCTATACCACTTCTCATACCATCTCCAAAATTTATTTTGCATTTTGTTTTACAACTACAATATTAAGCTACTGTGGTCGGGGGAGCTATGATCTCTTTTTTCTTTAAAACAATGCCGTGAATAGTCAGAATCTTTTCATATTCTTCTTGTTCTAGAGTCTCCACTTCTATAAGTTTCTTGGCTATAGCATCGAATGCTTTGCGATGTTCACTTAGAACCTTTTCGGCAGATTTTAATCCATCACTTATTATCCTAGAAACTTCAGCATCTACTTTAGCCGAAACAGCTTCAGAATATTCTTTTTCTGGGACTTCCCCATACTGCAAGCGTCCACCTCCGCTCACTAAGGCAATCGGTCCTATTAAGTCTGACATTCCGAAGCGTGTAACCATCGCTTTGGCAAGATTTGTAGACATTTGTAAATCAGAAGATGGACCAGTCGTAATATCACCAAAAATCATCTTCTCTGCTACATATCCACCGAGAGACATTGCAATGTCGTCTATAAATTCTTTTTTAGATTGCAGACGCCTTTCTTCTAGAGGTAATTTTAAAGTATACCCACCAGCATTCCCACGGGCGATAATAGACACTTTATGTACTGGATCTGCATAAGGCAAAACAGAAGCCACGAGAGCATGCCCCGCTTCGTGATATGCAGTAATTTCTTTTTCTTTTTTTGAAAGCAAATGACTCTTCCTTTCAGGACCGAGCATTACTTTTTCAATCGCCCGAATTAAATCAAACTGAAAAACCTTTTTACGATTCTCTCGTGCTGCTAAAATAGCACCTTCATTCATTAACGAATATAAATCAGCACCAGAAAAACCAGGGGTACGCTCGGCAATTAATTTAAGATTAATATCTTCAGCCAGTGGTTTTTTTAGTGCATGAATTTCTAGGATCGCTTCTCGATCAGCTCGGTCTGGTAAATCTAAAAGAACTTTCCGATCAAAACGCCCCGGGCGAACAAGCGCTGGGTCAAGCACATCTGGTCTATTGGTAGCCGCCATCACTATCACTTTATCATTCGGCTCAAAACCATCCATTTCAACAAGTATTTGATTTAGTGTTTGTTCCCGTTCATCATTTCCACCACCAAAACCACCTCCACGCGTCCGCCCTATCGCATCTATTTCATCTACAAATATTATCGCCGGTGCCGCCTTTTTAGCCATTTTAAATAAATCGCGTACTCGAGAAGCTCCGACACCCACAAACATCTCCACGAACTCACTTCCCGACAAATGGAAAAATGGTACAGAAGCCTCACCTGCAACCGCCCTTGCCAAAAGAGTTTTTCCTGTTCCCGGCGACCCTGTCAAAATAACACCTTTTGGAATCCTGGCTCCAATTTCTAAAAACTTTTTTGGGCTTTTCAAAAAATCTACAATTTCTTTTAATTCTTCTTTTGCCTCCTTGCATCCAGCTACATCTTTAAAAGTAACTTTATTGTTTTTATCATTCGGATCGGTAATCCGCGCCTTAGACTGACCAAAGGTCAATGCCTGCATTCCAGCACCCCTCACCTGCCTCGAAACATACCAAAAGAAAAGTAAAATAAAAACAATTGGCAACAAGAATGGCAGGACGTTCAAAAGCACAAAGACAAAACCGCTTTCATCTTTTATCTGTATTCCAGTTTTAGCAATGGCTTCGGAAGTTACGCCATAATTATAAAGCGTCTGCGAGAGCGTCGAGCCTACTTCCTTTTTGGCTGTTTTTATTTCGTCATTTCCATAAGTAATAGTAAGTTTCTCGCCTGAAACTAAGATTTTTTTTACTTCCCCTACTGACACACTCTTTGCTAAATCAGAAATTGAGACCTCGGGTGTTACTTTCTCGTCTCCAGTAATAGCCAAATAAGCTGCCGTAATAAGCATAAACACAAGGACAGCCCCAGCAATACTGCCTGAAAAATTACTACTGACTTTTGGTTTTTTGCCCTTACCCTGCTCTAGCTTTTTGTTTAGAAAATTAAAATCCATCTAGGAATAGTAACACAGGAAATTAAAAAATCAAAGAAGAATAAATTATGGTAAGATTAATCCATGTCCCATTATGCCGAAAATCGAAAAGTGCGGTTTGATTTTGAAATTTTAGAAAAATACGAATCCGGTATTGAGCTTTTGGGCACAGAAGTGAAATCCGTACGCGGAGGGACTATGTCGCTAGAAGGTGCTTTCGTTATAGTACGCGGAGGGGAAATATATCTAATCAATGCCAATATCCCGCCCTATCAAGCCAAAAATGCGCCGAAGGATTACGACCCACTACGCAATAGAAAACTTTTACTAACAAAGAAGGAAATTGGTGAACTTGCCGGTAACGAAAAAAACAAAAGTTTGACAATAGTGCCAATTTCAGTGTATAATAAAGGTAGGAAAATCAAAGTGGAAATAGCCCTAGTAAGGGGTAAAAAGAAATTTGATAAAAGAGAAACACTAAAAAAACGCGACACGGATCGTGAGATACGAAGAGAAATGAAGGAGAGGTAGAACTTTGAAAATACAATAGCTGGTCCCGAAAAATGGCTTCGCCATCTCGGGACTCGCAAAAATGGGCTCGCCGCGAGATGCGGCAAAGCCGCATTTTTCGCGGGGATGCAAGGCATAGACAGTTGGCCATTTGTTATTGATGCATACCGAGTATGGACATAACCTCGTTAAAATTTGTCCAAATGTTAATTGCAAAATTGACTACCAAGGCAAAAAGTCTTTCTCCATACTTCAGTATGAAGGATTTCTCTTTCGCTCCAGCATACGCTTTAGCGTAACTGGCGTCTCTCTCATAGACTTCCGATATATGAATAGAGGTGTAATATTATCGGGATAAGGAAGTGCCCGCTTAAGCACTTCACAAAAACTTAGAGCTCGATTAAAAAATATTTGGCTCACTTAAGAATTTTTTAATTTAAACAAAAAAGTGCGCTATGTATGTAGACTTCTTTACAAAAACCTTCTGCACGGGGATTCGATTTCCCCCATCTCCACAACACAAAAGAAACCTCCTGAACGGAGGTTTCTTTTGTATTGCTGGTATATAAGTAGGGAAATCGAATAACCGCAGGGAGCAAAGACGACTGAGGTGGGCTGCGAAATTTTTCAGTAGAAAAATATTTGTAGCTCATTTCCCCCTGAAACGCCGGAGAGTAAATTATCTGTGACTCAATTTCCATCAATTCTTCTAGGGTGTTATAATTAAATAATGCAATCCGAAAATAAAAACTGCCAAAACTGCAAAAAGGATTTTATCATCGAGCCAGATGATTTTGGTTTTTATGAAAAAATGCAAGTCCCGCCACCCACATGGTGTCCGGAGTGTCGAATGGTGCGTAGGCTTTCCTGGATAGGATATCAAATTTTATACAAAAGAAAATGCGATTTTACTGGCGAGGAGGTCATTTCTACGCATCATAAAGATTCTCCATATAAAGTTTATCGTCAAGACATCTGGTGGGGTGACAAATGGGATCCGACAAAATACGGAAGAGAAATCGACTGGTCTCGACCTTTTTTGGAACAATTTAAAGAATTAATGCGAGATGTACCATTGCCAGCTCTTAACACTGGTTATTCTACGATGGTCAGAAGCGATTATTGTAATGCTTCTTTGTATTGTAAAGATTGTTATTTATGTTTTGGAACGACTAATGCAGAAAATTGTGCTTATTTACATGCAGTCAGTGATATGAAGGATTGTGTGGATTGTTCTTATAATCGTCACGATGAATTTGGATATGGGAATATTATTACTTGGACTACATATCAAGCATTTTTTTGTGAAGATGTCGTGAGTTCTATGAATATGTATTTCTGTCGGTCTTGTGTCGGATGTTCGGATTGTGTTGGTTGTGCAAATTTAAACAAAAAGAAATATTGCATTTTTAATAAACAATATTCTAAAGAAGAATATGAAAATATTTTTAAAACCTATGATTTTGGTTCAGTGAAAGGTTTGGAAGAATTTCGCAAGATTGCTATGGATTTTCTTTTAACAAACCCTCGTAAACAATTCAATGACCGAGCTAGCGTAGACACGACTGGTGAGTATGTTTACAATTCTAAAAATGTTCACAATTCTTATATGGTACGCAAGGCGGAAAATTGTAAATATTGTCAATTTTTGAAAGCTGGGCCAATCGCTAACTGTTATGATTATACTAATTTTGGCGAACAAGCTGAGTTGGTTTATGAATCTGCTTGGGTCGGTAAAAATATTAGCAATATAAAATTCAGCGTCTGGAATTATAACGCAAGTAATTTAGAATTTTGTTTCGGGTGTCATTCTTCTAATAATATGTTTGGTTGTGTAAGTATTCGAAAAGGAGAATACTCCATTTTAAATAAAAAATATTCCAAAGAGGAGTATTTAGAAATTACAGAAAAATTAAAAAAACAAATGACGGAGATTCCGTATGTGGATAAAATTGGCAGAATTTATCGTTATGGAGAAATGATGCCAAGCGAGCTTTCTCCCTGGGCATACAATGAAACTAACGCAATGGTGTTTTTCCCACTTAAGAAAGAAGAGTCAACCAAAAAAGGTTTTGCGTGGCGAGATCTCGAAATGAAAGATTATCAAGATGCCACTATTGAAATTCCTAAACATATTAGAGATGTAGAGGATAGTATTTTAAAAGAAATTTTAAAATGTGAAAGTTGTGGTAAAAATTATAAATTGATTAAAATGGAAATTGATTTTTATCGAAGATTTAATCTTCCTGTGCCAAACTTTTGTCCACTATGTCGTGACCGCGCGCGCACGAAACTTTTGAATCCAATTGAAATTCATGATCGCAAATGTGCTAAGTGTACTAAAGATATAAAAACCTCTTGGGCGAAAGACCGCCCAGAGATAGTCTACTGTGTAAAGTGCTATCAACAAGAAGTTTATTAAATCGTTACAGTGTTCTGTGGAATATTAGAATAGAAAGATAATAGAATGTGCCGACTCAAAACCTAAATCCGCGCGCGCTACTGAGTTGACTTTAAACTTAAAATAAGCTATATTTCCTAAGTCTTAGTTTCATCAAATATCCATTGCGAGAAAGAATAAACAACCAAATACGCGCTTCAGAACTTCGGGTTTTAGACAGTGAAAATAAAAATCTTGGCGTTTTGGGCATTAAGGACGCGCTAGAAATGGCAGAAAGGGCTGGTTTAGACCTGATTGAAATAGGTCCGAATGCGACTCCGCCACTCGCGAAGATAATGGACTTTGGTAAATATAAATACGAAGTAAATAAGAAGTTAAAAAAACAGAAAGGTGGAGCAAAGCACACAGAAACCAAATCAATCCAGATTAAAATAGGTACCGGAGACCATGATCTGGGGCTAAAAGCCAAAACTGCTTCCAAGTGGCTAAAGGAAGGGCATAGAATCAAAGTTGAACTTTTCCTTGCTGGACGCGCCAAGTATATGGATGAAAAATTTTTAAGAGAAAGAATAGACAGGGTGCTACATTTGATTACAGAAGAATACAAAGTTTCTGATAGCTATAAAAAAGGTCCAAAAGGTTTAACCGTTACAATAGAAAAAAAATAATTTTATGGGGAAAGGAATGAAAACAAATAAATCATACGCGAAGAGGTTAAAAATTACCAAGACTGGAAAAATAATTTCCCGTAAGCCAGGTTTTAATCATTTTAACGCCAAGCAATCCCGCACCACCCAGCTCGCTGGACGCAAAGGACAAAATTTTGTTATAAAAAATAAACCAAAAAGCCATCTATTACCATTTAGCTAAACACAGGCCACTAGGCTCTAGGCGCTAGGAAACTAGCTAATGCCTAAAGCCTAATGCCTAAAGCCTACCCATGACCAGAGTAAAAAAAGGAGTACACGCATTAAAAAGAAGGAGAAGTGTTCTAAAGCAGACCAAAGGTTTTCGCCATGGTCGCAGCACTAAGGAACGCCAGGCCAAAGACGCGCTCTTGCATGCCGGAGCTTATGCTTTCGCGCACCGTCGTGACAAAAAATCTCACAACCGCAAGCTCTGGAATATAAAAATAAACGCTGGCGGCCGAGAACTCGGCATGTCTTATTCTAAGTTTATTGACGCCCTCAAAAAGAAAAAAGTTTTACTTGACCGTAAAATCCTCGCCGACCTAGCGGAGCATCATCCAGCGACTTTCGCTAGAGTTTTGGAGAGCGTTAAGTAATTTTATATCCTCCCTGCCTTATCTTTTTTAACCAGAACAATAATATCTTCTAAAAGTTTTTTAGGATCTGCGCCGACAAGAACCTTAGCATTAGGACGATGTCCTTTTTCTATAATTTCTTTTAATTGATTCCCCATTTCCCAGGGACCTTCAAAAATCCCAATCGGCTTAGAATCTTCAAAAGCAATAGTAAACTCATGAATAGTCCCAACCCGTCCACAACCGCAAATGACAGCATCTGAGGAACGAGTAAGTAAAAGATCGCGCCCAGGATAACCAAAACCAGTATAAATTATCAAGTCCATATAATCTAGCGGAAGTTTATAAGACTCCACATGCTCACGCTCAGAAGCTGCTGGAGATATACCAATAGAAATTCCATTTTCTTCTTTTGCTCCCATTGCTGCCCAAAAAGGAAAGCCCGTAGTCGCCCCAGTGACTAATACTGCCCCCTGACGAGCAATTTCTCGTCCAAGTTCTTTAGCTTTCTCTAACGCGTCTATTCCACAGTGTCCCGTTTCTGCCGCGCCCGAAACGCAGATTTTTATTTGATTATGACCGTGTTTTTCTGGAAAATTTATTTTTGAATCCATAATTTGATTATAGCATAAACTAAAATTTTTTTATAAATTATTTAACACTCTAGAGTTACACTACTGCCTTGCTCCGGGGCATAGGCATTGATTCCTAGGTTGTCTCGAAGCTTCTGTGTCAAAAACATTGCCGACTTTGGCTCACCCATAACTACAAAAACTTTTTTCAGTGTTTCGGCCATCTCCTCGACAAAATTCAACAATCCATCGGAATCTTTATGCCCAGAATACCCGGTAATAGTCACCACCCGCGCTCGCACCACAACATCCTCCCCTGTTATACGAACCGTTCTTATTCCTTCTTGGATTAAACGACCTGGAGTACCCACAGCCTGATAGCCAGTTAAAAGTAAAGTATTATTTGGGTCTGGTAGATAATGTCTCTCATGGTGAACAATTCGTCCACCCGTAGACATTCCAGACCCAGCAATAACTATTTTGGGATTTGGTACGCTATTAATCATTTTTGATTCTTCAGATTTAAGGGTATTATGCAGTCCCGGAAAATCAAATAAATATTTATCATGGTGCATCGCTTTTTGCGCATTTTCATTGAGATAACTTTTAAATTGTTTAAAAACTTCCGTCAGACGGATAGCAAGCGGAGAATCGAGGAAAATCGGCATCATAGGAATCCTATTATTTTCTACTAGAGCATTCAATTCAAAGAGAAGTTCTTGTGAGCGTTCAAGCGAAAAAGTTGGAATAATAAGTGTTCCTTTTCTCTTGTAATTATCTTCAATCGCCTCTTCTAGATTTTTCCTGCGCTCATCGCGTGACTCATGGTTTCGGTCGCCATAGACAGATTCCATAATCAGATAGTCTACGCCAGTAACTTTTTCAGTATCAGGAAGTAATGGTGAAGGGCTGTTGCCTAAATCACCTGTAAAAAGAATTTTCTTGCCATTGTAAGTAAATAAAATCATCGCCGAGCCAAGAATGTGTCCGGCATTCAAGAACGATATATATAAATCCGAAGTTATTTGTATTTTTTGGTTATAATCAAATCCTTCCCAAAACGAGAGCGCAATTTTTATATTCTCAGGTGTGTAAATTTTATCTAAACCTAAATCTGTTTTCGAGGAAAGTATGTTCGTTGTGTCTTCAAGCATGGGAAATGCCAAAGCCATGGTTGGTTTGGTAGAATAGATCTTTCCACGAAACCCCTCATGGATTAGTTTCGGCACACGCCCAAGATGGTCGACATGCGCATGAGTAATAAAAAGAATGTCTACATCTTTTGGATCGTACAAAAATGGATCCCAATTGATGTCATCCGCCAACTTCACCCCTTGCGTCAATCCACAGTCAATTAGAATTTTTTTGCCATCAACTTCCAAAAGGAAATTTGCACCCGTTACCGAGCCCGTTCCACCGCAAAATGTTATCTTAGCTGTTTTTTGCATCCCATTAAAAAATTTAAATAATAAAATTTACTCTTTATTGCCAGTCCGCTCTTTTTCTAAAGGGACATGTAAGTAAAGAATAGCACACAATCCTCCAATTACATCAAATAAAACATCTGAAAGCGAATCCCAAAAATCAAAATAATTTTGCGCGAGATAATTATTAAATAAAAATTCAAACACTTCCCAACCAAGACCCAAAACAAGCACAAATAATAATAACCTTGGGATAGACTGCAGGAAGTTATTTGTTGGTTTAAAAAGATAAACAGCTACCAGAGCGAGCCAAAACCCGCCCAAGAAATGCATAATTATGTCAAAATACCAGATAGAGTAATACCAATAAAACTTATTAGCTAAAAAATTAATGACAAAAATAAAGAAAATCAGAGTCGCGAGCAGTTTAAAAAGATTTTTCCTGTCCATCTAATTAATACTATCATATTTTTAAGAAAAAACCCCTCTTAGTGGGGGTGCCTTCTTAGGACTATTTCAGATATATTACCATAGCTATAATGCTAGGTGGGTGAGAGATGCTTTAGACCAAGGTCTAACTCAATCGACTCTCCCATGAATTAGTGTCTAGGTAATAATCGGAAATAACCCTACCTTTAGTATACGCTCTTCCCGAAAGTAAGCAACTAGACAGGCTTAATTTTTTGTATCCAAATTACTTATAACTAAAAACGCATGTCGCACCAGTTTAATCCATACTTTTTTTCAATTAAAATTCTTTCACCTTCACCTACACTAGTGTGATTTTCTAAATTTAAAAGTTTTATCGCTTCTTGCACATGTTCATGGCTCGTTCCTTCTATTTCCAAGTACGCGGGCATGCCTGGATATTGATCTAAATCAAAATTCCAATCTTTAAGTGTAAAAGATATTCTGTCTTTCTCCTGGTGCGCATAATGTTCAAGGCCAATGTTCTCAAAAAGCTTCCCTGCCAGCACCGCGTCACTGACATTTATATTTACTTCGTCAGAATGACGCGTATTGCCAGTGATTTTTGGTAAAGATTTCCAGCTTACTTCATTTTTCCCATCCGTTGTTGTACGAATTCGCAAATACCATGACTGGCTATCTACAGACACACCCTTAGGTCCATACCAGTCCACCACTAGCCGAGTATTCTGAATTAGCTCCGCCCCGAGTTCTTTGAACTTGTCTTTTATTTTTTCTTTGTCCACTTCTAGAACTTTGGTTTCAATTTCGTGCATAGGATTATTTTACTTGTTCACAAATAATTTCTAGAGCTTCTTTTCCAGGAAGATTTTGTGCCCAACTTTTTATAAATTTCTTTAATTCTTTTCTGGCTATAGGATCTTTAATCTTAGAAGCCAAAGATTGTAGCTTTTGTTCTGTAGATTTAAAAACAGGTTTTGTGGGAAAAGTCTTTATGTGATTCATAAAATGGGGGTGTTCAAGATAGTCGCCGATTTTTGCAATCAGCCCTTAGTCTGATTGAGCATCTGTTATCTCAGGAATCAGGGCCTCGAAGTTTGCCTTTTCACTACCAAAAAACTTTGCTAAAAATTTTTGATTCTCATATTCAAATGCTTTCGCATGTTCTTTAGCTTTTGGATTTACTTTTCCATACAACATAGCGATATCTCCACCAAACAATTCACCAATATCATGCACTAATGAGATTTCGATAACTTTTAATATATCAATTTTAGCTCCTTTACTATGTAAATTTCGAGCCATTTGCCATGCAAAAAGTGTAACTAAATATTGGTGCTCGGCAATGTTACTTAATTCATCCTGTTGAATACCACCAAGAACATATCCGTATTGTGGCATCGAACGAGTAAGTTCTAGGATTTTAAAAAGATTCGTAAGGTGTTTCATGTCTGCATTATAAGCTCAAAATATTATTTATACAATTATCTTTTAGCCCTTCCCAGCGCCTTAGGCGCTGTCAGGTAAATTATCTTCTTCTAAAAGAGATTTCTTCCCTCTCTCTTCTTTAAGAATAGAAACAATTTCGCCACAATGTTTTTTAAAACCCTGAACACCACCAAACATATTTAAAATTCTATTCCCCTCTTTTTTAGAAACAATCTTGAAGTTACTATTCTCATATTCATAATCACTAGCGAATACAAAGCTCATTTTATTTTTTGAAATATTATGAACTTGATAATTTTTATTAGTATATCCGATAATTTTATTAAAGTAATTTTCTTCATCAATATGGTGCGATTTAAAAGTTCCTTGAAAAAGTACACCTGTTCGCTCATTTTTTGCATTAAAATACGAAGTGTAGCCAGCTTGCAATTTTTGCATAAACTTAGCTATACCACCATCTACTAATTGTTTCAAAACAAAATGAAAATGATTTGGATTGATGCAATAAACAACAATAGCAACTAATGGCTTCTTATGTACTCTAAACAGCGCCTTAGGCACTGTTTCAGCATTTTTAATATCTCTAAGGCTACCGATAGTTTCCGTCTGATTAAATTCGCGGATACTTTCAATAAATCTATCCAGATCTTTTCTATCTTTGAAAATATCTCTCTTATCTACTCCACGATTATATATATGGTAACATTCATCTGTAATAATTGGTTGTTTCCTCATACAGAGAGTATAACATACTAGATCGGTAATTAACAGCACCTAAGGCGCTGGGATTTTAAAGTTCATATTCCCACCCGGGTTGCCAGGACTTAGTTTTGCGCCAATCTTCTGCCAGCGCTTGCTCCCAAGTTTTACCTTTCAATAGGACATCTAGAGCGAGTTGCGGAGCTTTATGAGCAACTATCGCCACACTTTTCCCATCATAATTTTCTTTCAAGAATTTCAGGAAGTCAGCCATACGAGCTTTTACATCTTCATAGCTTTCCCCTTCTGGAAATTTATTATAAATACATTCTTCTTCTTGCATTGGTTCAACGATGGATGAGGATGAACCATTTAGAGTTCCATAATTGCACTCACGAAGCCTTTTATCAGGAACAATGTCATAAATTCCACTCCAAGCTAGCTGTGCTGATTTGTGAGTTCTTTGTAAATCAGAACAGAAAACAATATCAAAACGCTTATCTTTTGTTTTGTCCTTCAAGGCAATAGATTGCTCTATTCCAAGTTGAGAAAGCTCAACGTCTTTCCAACCAGAAGAAATTTCTTTCTCATTATCCGTAGTCGTGCCATGTACAAAATAAGTGATTTTTATAGACATAAAATTTATTTCCCATTCAACTTCTCCCAAAGCATAATATCGTACTTGCCATTAATTACATAGTCATTTTTGGTTACGCCAAGCATGCCGAGAAAATCAAAAAGTTCTTCCTGAATTTTTTTTCTGTCTTCATGATTTTCACTAGTCACAATCTTTTCCACCTCCATAAATTCCCCCAAGAGTTCCACTTTGTCTAAAACAATTTCCATGTCCTTAAAATTTGTCTTAATTCTCCTTTTTTCAACAGTCGGAATGCTTTTCCAACCTATAAGTTTCAAAATCTCGAGCATTTTTTCTCCGTCTTGAATACTTACTTCCTTTTCGATACAATCTTGGTAACTTGATTGCGGTATTTTTAATGTTAGAAAAAAAATATCATTTTGCTCCCGCAATCTTAAGGCCGGAGTACCCAAAGGAAAATCTGGATAAGATGCTCCTTCTGGAATGAAAACATGGTCAACTTGATGAAGCTCTTCAGAAAATTTACAACCCAAAGCTTCAAGCTTTTTTATTACTTCTTCGCGGTTTCGTAATTTAGCTTTTACCTCAACTTCGTACATAAAATTTCATCAAAAAAAGGAGGTGTGGCCTCCTTTTTTCTATTTATTCATCTACCCCGTAGCGTTTGTAGTCATAAGTCTCTCCATCGCCAAACCAGTGCTTAATCTCATGTTCTGCTTCCTCGGGGGTTTCTGAACAATGAATTATATTAGCAACCGCTCGTTTTTCTTTATTTGCGAGCGCTGGAGAATCTATGGAGAAATCACCACGAATAGTACCCATTTCAGCCAAATATGGCATAGTCGGGCCAGCGATTTTGCGAACTACATCCACAGCATGTGTGCCTTGTACTACCATCTTTACAAGTGGAGCGGACTTCATAAAGTCTAGGAGCCACTTGCGAATTTCTGGACCAATCTTTTCAGGCTCAAGAGTGCCAAAGTCAAGCATCGCATCATAGCCATATTTTTCATAAGTCGAAAGAGTCTTCTTGCCAAGACGAGTGATCCATTCTTCATCTTTTGGATAATGATTATGTAAATCATCATGACTCGGCTGAAACATCTCAAGCGCGACAATTTTTAAATCTCGCTGTTCAAAACGCTTTATAATTTCACCTATTAGCCCCTTCCTAACACCATCAGGCTTTATCATCACATATGTTCTCTCTTTTTTTGGATCTTTCATATCTAAATATATTTAATATTGTAATGTTCTCATCTTAGCAGAAACTTTCTGTTTTGCAAAATTTACCCGCACACTAAATTTAGTGTACCGGGTTTATTTTTTGACCATTCCTTCAAAAGTTATTGAAGAATACTCATCTTTATCGAAGCCATATTTTTTATATATAGTTCCCGCTGTACCTATAATTCCTTGACTGCCATCAAATCCAAGCTCGCCTGCGGCACTTCTGGCTTTTTCGTAAGAACTGGATTCGATTTCAATATAAGTGGGAATGAAGGGCCAAGAATCAATATCAAAAACTACTTCCCCTTTTATATAACGAATTCTTTTATTTCCCTCTTCGCGTTTTATCACCAAGCCTATCGCCTTCAGAAGTTCAAAAGTTTTTTCATAATTCTCCACGACAATTTCTATCTCTTTCATGCCTTCATCCCCGTCATCAGAACCACCGATTCTTTCCTTGTATGTGAGAGTCGTCTCTTTGCCGTCAGTGCGTAATCTTACCCAAGCATCTTTTTCATCCAAACTTTTATCGGGATAGTCCCAAAGAGTCCGGCTATATGTATACTCCCCGGCTTTCTCCGCGCCGATTGCTAAAAGTTTCTTCTCCAAGCTCGGCACATCCACTTCTAAAAATTTTATTTCAAATTCTTCCATGGGTTTAATTCTATTCCATTGATTGATACCTCCCCATAATTTCAGACTCGACTTCGGCGCGGTCGCGACCGTATTTAACATAAGAAAGTTCTTTCAAACTGTCGACAATCTCTGGATTGCCACGCTCGGGTGGGAGAGTTATTAGATTAAAAGGCTTAGTTGGTTGTCCTTTGACCAGCATACTCATATAAGCATTGTAATTGTCGAGCTTCGTAATATCCGAAGCGGTAAATTGAGGTTTGAATTTCGACTCCAAAAATGTCGCATCTTCTGTGCCAACACGAAAGACTGCCATAGAGCCGACATTGCCAAAGACAGCATTTTTAATATTCTCTTCGAGCTGGGTGATGTATTGATGCGCAATATTGAGCGAAAGCCGATATTTGCGAGCTTCCGATAAAATAGAAGCAATGGAGTCTGTGGTCACATTTTGAAATTCATCAATATAAAGATAAAAATCATTCATTGGCTTTCCAAACATATCTACCCGTGAGAGCGCCGCCATCTGGATCTTGCCAACAAGCACCAAACCAATTAAATTCGCATTTATATCGCCAAGTCGGCCTTTTGATAAATTTACCAAAAGAATTTTCTTTTCATCCATTATTTTTCTAAAATTAAAAACAGAATTTTGCTGAAGTACCACCGGACGCATGATGTCGTTACTGATAAAGTTATCGAACTTTGAAGAAATATACGGCACAAAGTTAGCCAAGCTTTGATCCCCTGTCGTCTGTTCGGCAGAAACCCAAAATTGCTTAATGATAGGATTCTTACATTTAGCGAGCTTCATATCACGAAATTCTTTGTCACCCAAGACACGCGTAATCTCAAGCAAAGTCGAGCCAGACTCTGGATCCTCCATCACCAAGAACGCACTGTTTCTGAAATACTGCTCAAACATCGCCCCACCACCCACTTTCATGTCGAAAAGTTTATTGAAAATTCCCATCATTTCATTCACCACGAAAGTTTTCTGCTCCGGATACTTCGGATCATATTCGAGCATATTGAGCCCCATCGGTCGCGCCGTATAAGCTGGATCAAAATAGATCACATCATCAATCCGTTCTTTTGGAATACGAGAGAGGATAGTCTGAATATCTGTACCGTGCGGATCAATATAGCAACATCCATCACCATTTCGAATGTCTTGTGTAACCATGTTTAGCATTATGTTAGTTTTTCCTGTACCCGTTTGACCAATGACATAAAAGTGGCGCATTCGATCTTCGCGAGCGAGGTGAATCTCTGTATCTTTACCTCGATAGCTATTTACTCCTAAAATTATTCCATCTTGACCCATTTCAAGTGGCGCCGGCGCAATACCCGCTTTCGCTTCTTTGAGCTGTGGCTGAGAGCCAATACCAATTGGAAAATGAAACACTGAAGCTAGTTCTTTTAAATTTAGTGGTAAAATCTTGTCATTGGAAAAAGAGCGAAAGGAGAAGTCGTGGAAGAGTTTGCTTAGATCCTTGCCTTTTAATTTTTCAAAAATAAAAGAGTTACTGGCTGCTTCGGAAAATTGATTAAAGGAAGACTCTATTTCGGCTAGTATTGCTTCCGCACGATCGCTCGTACCCGCCGAAGCAATCACACGAATATTGGCTTTCATGATCGTGCTTTTCATTTTATTCCCTATTTTCTCCGCTGCACCTTCGTCCACCGCACGCCTGCCTTTCATATATTTTTCTTTCTTATTTTCCTCCGATTTTTCCTTATGACCAAAAAATAAATCTTTCCCAACTTTTTTAAAAGCGCTTGTAAATTTATAGAAATTGTCGGCCGCGTGTTTGACAGATATGCCATCTTTGACATCATCCAGAATGTGATGAAATTCGTTTATAAATTTATCCCCTGCTGGGGCGATGACCAACTGAATAGCTGCGCCTTCACCTTTGGTCTCTAGTTTAGAGAAAACATTGAGTATGGTATTCATAGGATCATGCTCGATATTGTCATAAGTTTTAATCGGCATAACGCTTCTCTGTGTAAAACTCGCATAAGCTCCAACCGAACCACCTTGTTCATTAAAGATATTATAGTCATCAGCAACCTCGCGGACTTTGGCATCATGATAAAAGGCTAAAACCTGTTTTTCAAAAAGTGGTATGTATTTGTTCGGCACTCCGGCATAAACCACCACTTCGTCGCTTCCGTTACTCAAAGCGACCTCTAGTGTGAAATAATTTTCTTTTTCATTTGTCCTATCCGAAGAAATCGACTGCATGCCGGCATAAAACTGCTCCATAGCGCCGATAAATTCCTTAAAACCCTTAGATTTATCAGCTTCGTCTGTTGATGGTGGTAATGTTATTTCAAATAGTGTTATGTTAAGAGACTTGTACATTGGTGTGCCTTCTTTAAAATCGAGCACTGCTTGACCCGTCTTTAAATATTGAATTAAAATTCGATGAAAATCATCTTCGATATGCGGACTACCCATGGCCTCTACGACAGATAGTGCATTTCGAACGCCCTTGGTTATGACAACACCTAAAAGTTCTTCCATCACAGCATCGTGCGGCTCGGGCTTGAGCGAGAGCACTATACCCTCGGCATCATTTTTATTTAAAATATTGCTCTCGTGTAACACCTCTTTCGCCGGCACATCTTTATAAGCATTGATGACATCATGGGCCGAATTTTCTTTAGAATTTTCGATCTGTCCCATTTGCACAAGTTCTTCTTCACGGCGCGCCACATGCGCCCGCAAATAGTCAAGCTCCTCTTCTGGAGTTTTGAATTTCCGTATTTCCTTAAACGAAGGCACTTGCATCAATTAAGTATATCAAAAAATTCAAATTTTAGTCAGTATCTCTGCCTCACCTCCCGTAATCAAAATTGTATGCTCAAAATGCGCGCTTCTTTTACTATCAGCTGTACGAAAAGTGTACCCGTCTTTATCTAAGGTCACATGCTTTGTGCCATTGTTTATCATAGGTTCGAGCGCCACCACCATGCCGGGAGTTAATTTTTCCCCCTTGCCCATTTTGCCAAAATTTGGAATATAAGGGTCTTCATGTATCGCGCGACCAACGCCATGTCCAGATAAAACCTCCACAATCCCATATTGCTGACCTCCATTTTTGTCCTTCCCTGAACGAACGAAGCTCTCTATGGCATGACCAATATCACCCACTGTATTCCCCGAGCGTGCCGCGTTAACACCCACTTGCAAAGCTTGTTCGGTAATCTCCATTAGTTTTAGACTGCCTTCGCTCACCTTTCCAACTGGCACGGTTATGGCCATATCGGTAAAAAGTCCGCCATGCTTTAGACCTAAATCCAGAGAAATGATATCGCCTTCTTTTAGGATTTTCTCATAGCTTGGTATCCCGTGCACCACTTCATCATTCACCGAAACACAAAGTGAAGCCGGAAAAGGAATTTTTGCCCCAGATGGACGATAATTTAAAAATGCTGGCTCATCACCCATCTCACGAATTAATTTCTCCGCATAAGTATCTAATTCTTTAGTCGAAATTCCAGGCACAACTTTTTCTTTAACTTTATACAAAACAGAAGCGAGTCGCCTCCCGCCTTCTCGCAGTTTTTCTATTTCTTCTTTGGTTTTGATGATGATCATAATTAAGAAATTACAGTACCTAAAAATTTCTCACCGTTTAGATAATTTGCAAGATTGTGAAGTGGTTTGCCATTCATGACGACCACTTCCATCCCCGCCTCATCTGCCATTTTTGAGGCTATTGGATCAAAGGGAGAATCAAGCTTTGATGTCCATTCTTTGGGAATAATTTTTCTGTATTCTGTCCAGGAAATTCTTTCAATTTTTTTAGCCTCTGGATTTTTCCTTGGATCAGAATCATAGACATAGTCAATGTTCGAAAGATTGACTAGTTTTTTTGCTCCTATTGTTTTAGCTGCTGCCACCGCATCCCAGTCGGAGCTCCAACCAGGCTTGAAGGCAGAACCGATAATAACTGATTTTTCGCTAGCAAATGGGACCGATAAGTCTGCAATTACTACCTTGTGCGCATTCTCAGCAAAAACAACCCGCAATAGTTCTGCGTTTAATTGTATAGCTCGTATACCTATCCAATCTAGATCTTCTGTCTCGGGCTCTGCAAGCTCTCTGGCCACTTCGTTATATCTTCGATTCACCTTTCCCCCGCCGCAAATAATCACGAATTTTTTTCCTTTAGCAACATAGGAAAGAACCAGAGCTTTAAATTCCTTTAAAAAATCTCTATCTATTTCCTCTGGTACTATCAGTGACCCCCCAAGTGAAATTATTATTGTTTCTTCTGTCATTTTAAAAATTTAAGGCTTTGATAATATCCTGATGCACATTTTCAATTGGTTGTTCGCCGTTAATCGTATAAATCGTGTAGCCATCTTTGTCCTTAAAATAATTCATCGCCGGTACTACTTTGTTTATATATTCATCAAATCTTTTCTTGAGACCTTCGGGCGTATCGTCTTGCCTCCCACGCAACAAATTTCGTCTCATGGCTTCGTTCTCACTTAATTCGATGTATACTATTTTTATTTCCTTGCGATTATGGCTTTTTATCATATCTCTAAAATATTCTGCCTGGGGAATAGTCCTAGGATAGCCATCAAAAACGATATCTTTTTCTGGAAGAAGCTCAGATTCTACGGCATTTGTCACAAGCTTGTTGGTCATTTCGTCAGAAATGAGTCTCCCAGAATTTAGTAAATCTTTTACCATAAGCGTATCTGGATTGCTCCCTGAAGACTCTACTATTTTGCGAAAAATCTCCCCAGTCCCTATATATACAGAAACTTTGCCAGCTTTTTGAAGAAATTCTTGCAGGAGTTTGACCTGAGTGCCCTTGCCTGAGCCAACTATACCAAAAAATACGAATGTATTAGGTTCCATAGCTTAAGGATAGCGAATTTGTGATATAAAATCAAATGTGTTTTAATTAGAGGTAAGTCATGAAAAAAACAATTATAACTATCTGCGGAACACTCGGAAGCGGAAAGTCAAGTACAGCAAAGAGAGTGGCCCAAGCTTTAAACTTTAAACATTTTTCTTCTGGAGATTTTTTTCGCCAAGTTGGGCTGGAGCTAGGATTGTCTGTGACTGAAACCAACATCCGCGCAGAAACCGACCCTACCATAGACCAAAAAACTGATCAAAAACTAAAAGATTTAAATAATGCTGAAAAAATTGTAATCGACTCACGCACCGCATACCACTTCATACCGGAATCATTTAAAGTTTACCTTGATCTGCCCGCAGAAATAGCCAAGGAAAGGATACTGAGTAATATCAAAGAAAACAAGTTACGCGCACAGAGTGAGAGCGTATCTTCGGTTGAGGAAGTTTTCCAAAAAATGAATACTCGTTTTGAAAGTGAACAAAAGAGATATTGGGATTTATATAAAATAAACAACAAGGATAGAAATAACTTTGATCTAATCGTCGACACCAACAAAAACAACCTCGAACAGGTCATCGAA
>CALRHR010000008.1 GCA_943359485.1 Candidatus Nomurabacteria bacterium
ATGTCGTTCGGACATTATGAAAATAAATTTTCATATGCTCCTCTCTAATCAAAATATAACTGGGTACAATGTTTTGATGTCGTTCGGACATTATGAAAATAAATTTTCATATGCTCCTCTCTAATCAAAATAATTCTTTAACCTTGCGATTTTGTCGTGACTTCGAAGTTTCTCATGTACCTTAGCCTCTATCTGGCGAATGCGTTCACGAGTGACGCCAAACTCTTCTCCCACACGCTCGAGTGTATGCTGAATTCCATCTAGAAGCCCGTAACGCATTTCGAGAATCTTGCGTTCTTTGGGATTTAGTTCTTCGAGAACTTCTTTGATTTGGTCAGAAAGAATCCTGCGAGAAGATTCTTGATCTGGACGCAAAATTTTATCATCTGGAATAAAATTCTCCAAGGTTGATTTGTCATCATCATCCCCTACTGGCTGTTCGAGCGAAACTGTTTCCTGGGAAATATTTTCAATAACATGAATTTTTTCTACTGGAACGCCCATCTCAGTGGCAATCTCTTCTGCTAGCGGTTCCCGACCTAAATCCTGGCTGAGCCTCCTGTGGGTCTGCTTGTACTTAGAAATTGTTTCCACCATGTGCACCGGTATGCGAATAGTCCTTGACTGGTCGGCCAGTGCGCGGGTAATTGACTGGCGAATCCACCAAGTCGCGTAAGTAGAAAACTTATACCCCTTAGTCCAATCAAATTTCTCAACTGCTTTAAACAGCCCCAGATTACCTTCCTGAATCAGGTCAAGCAATGTCAGATTAGCAGACCTCCCGGCATATTTCTTGGCGATAGAAACAACCAAGCGCAAATTGGCCCGAGCTAGCAAATTTTTCGCCTCCAGATCTCCATGCTCAATTCTCTTGGCTAGATCTTTTTCGTCACTCGCACGAATGAGCGGATACTGGCCTATTTCCTTTAGATACATTTGAATTGAATCATTAATGGTAGATTTGTTTAAATCCTTGTCCACCAGATCGTTGTCAAGATTAAGCAAATTCCCGCCTTCGAGCACATCTATACCGGCAACTCCGAATTTTTCATAAAGCTCGTCTAAAAATAAAATATTATTTTCGATGTCAGGAAAAGTTTTCAGAATTTCATCGTAAGTGATAAATCCTCTTTTCCGTCCTTTCTCAATAAGATCATGGGAAAGGCGATCCAGATTCTCAGCCTTCTTCTCAGCGGAGGAAAGTTTTTTGGACTTCATAATTTTACCCGACACTTTCAGATTGCCTCGCTGGCGCTTTGGAGAAGCGGGTTTAGATCGAGATACATTGAGGCGTGGAGATTTATTCAATTTTTTATTTTTCTTTTTTTTCATAGTTCTATTTTATTCACTATGACCCTGATTTTTTATAGAAGGGTCATGCTTTTTTTTGTTTAACTCTTGTATCTCGGCTAATAATTTAATCTCTTCTGCTTTGTCTTTGACCCTGCGAAGTTCTTGCATTTTTTGTGATAATTTTTCATTTATTTTTTCTGTTTCCCAATTGGCAAACAAGTGATCGATTTCGAGGTAAATATCTTCACTATTTTGATAAAATAGCTCCGCTTCAAAAATCAAATCATTTTTTTTATCCCGATACTTTTCCAAAAATTGTTGGAACTTATTCTCTAATTCACTATCTTGTTTCCAAAAGGCAATTCCTGCCAATCTTCTTTCAATATAGTCTTTTCGATTCATCTTGGCAAGGGACCCTTGCGCCTCTTCTATCTCCTCTTTTTCACTTTTCAACTCTTGCTCAACTTTCTCAAAATCATCCTTTAGTGCTAATTCTGGTATGCCCGAGAGGTCGCTTATCTTTTTTATAAAATGTATTTTTTCTATAGAACTCTCGAGTGCCGCAATAAATGGCAGAACTTTGTCTTTCACATCTCTGCCTACTTTGCGTGCATCCTCTCCCGCGTCTTTTAAAATTTTTACTAGAAGAAATTCTATGATGTGTTTCGAGTTCTTAATCGCCTCTTTCCATGCATCAGGGCCTTGTTTAGAAATTAAATCTGCTGGATCCACCCCCTCGGGCATCGATGCCACTTTCACATCCATAGAGAGAGATAAGGCAATACGGCTCGCCCGCAGTGTTGCACTAAAACCCGCCTTATCGGCATCAAAAGCAAGCACAACATTCTCTGAAAGACGCCGTATGAGACCCAAATTACTTACAACATTTTCTTTGGAAACTTCAGAGGTAGACAATGCCGTACCTGAAGTAGCAATGGTATTTCGATACCCGGCTTGGTGCGATAATACCAAATCCATTTGCCCTTCAACTAAAATAGAAAAATTATTCTTACGAATGGATTCTTTCGCTTTATCTAGCCCATAGAGTACAGCGTTCTTGCTGAAAATTGGTGTTTCAGGACTGTTTAAATATTTAGCAGATTTTCCATCATCTATAAATATTCTTCCAGAAAATGCGATAATGCGCCCACTTGAATCCGATATCGGGAACATTATTCTTCCGCGAAATCTGTCGTACAGACCCCCACCCATCCTCCCCCTTGATAAGGGGGAGGTGCCAACGGCGGAGGGGGTGGGTTTTTTAGCCAACCCCGCTTTTTCTATTTCCGTATCAGAAAAACCTTTTGATTTTAAATGGTCGTAAAGCTTGCGCCAGTCCAGAATAGCAAATCCAATTCTAAAATCTTTTATACTCTTTTCATTTAATCCGCGGGACTTTAGATAATTCAGGACTTCAGTACTTCCTTCTAAATTTTTTTCAAAGTACTTTGTCGCTTCCTCCATTATTCTGAATAATTTTTCTTTTTCACTTTCGGCTTCTTTCATCTCTTGGGTAAAAGCTGTAAGTTGTACCCCAGCCTTATCTGCCAAAAGTTTTAACGCGCCTTTGAAATCCAAGCCCTCGAACTCTTCCACAAAAGAAAAGATGTCTCCAGAAGCTGCGCAACCAAAACAATAATAACTCCCCCGGTCAGGTGATATAAAAAAACTGGGTGTTTTTTCATTATGAAATGGACACCGCGCTTTCAAATTCGCTCCCGCGCGCTCAAGTTTTATATAAGCAGAGACTACATCTTCGATCGAAAGTCTCTCTTTGATTTGTTGAACGGAAGAATTCATTTTTATTTATATAAATTACTATGTGTATCAACATTAATAAACCTGACTCCATCTTCCCTTATTTCATATATTGCACGCAAGTCGCCTGTTATATTGATACTTCTACACCCAGAATACTTGTCGTGTAATGTGTGATTATTGAGCTCGGGTGCAAATGGATTATTTTGGAAAATAATTAATCGTTCATTGCACTTATATTTTAATTTGATCAAAAATTTTTTATACTGCTTTCTGAAATGGCTATGGAAATCAATGTGCATGTAATAATACTAAGAATTTAAACTTTTAATCATCTCTTCCGCACTGTAAAATGGTCCGACAATATTCTTGTTTGCTTTAGAATCAGAGAGAAGACGGTCGAGAAGTCTTTGGGTCTTTTTATTCAACACGGGATGGTCAGCAAAAGTCACTTGTCGTACATCTATAAATTCCTTAATATTCTGATTTATAACTGCATTTAAAGACACCCCGAGTGCACGAGCCACTTCGTGAGCTTTTTCTTTTAACTTCTTATCTATTTTTATACTTAACATTGTTTGCATAATATTTCTTATTATATTGTAATATCTAAAGTATGTACTTTCGATTGACAATGTCAACGCCTATTGAGGACTTGTAAATTTAAAAGTGGATAAAAAATGTTCAATTTCATTTTTATATTTTGTTGATGGATATGCTTGTAAAATAAAGACTGTGCTCGGGTAAGGATTGCCGAAATAAATTATTGAATTATCAGAATCTTCTAAAGAAAGAATTCCATTGTACCATAAATAATTTATACCAAAAGAAGTTACCTTTTTAATAGAAGGGGTAAAATTTTGCCCTAAATCTTCTTGGGTCCATTCTGTCAAAGAAATTTGATCCGGATTAATTTTCATAGACAATAATACTCCCTTACCCCCAATACCACCCACAAAACGTATATCATTATCATCAATTTTTTTAACTGCCCAGCTACTACTATATTCTACCTCAAACCCATACTCCTCATTCCTATAAGTTTTCCAATTTACAGTTTCATCTTTTGGAGCTTGAGCAGAAGTATTTGCTGGAGCAACTACTGGTATCTGTGCTGGCTGTTCTGTAATTGGTTCTGATTTTTTTGTAAAACGAAAACCAAAATATCCAAGTAAGCCAATAATTAGAACTACTGCTCCAACTCCCATAAAAACCATATTCATAAACCCTCTTTGATTATTTTTCATATTATTTTTTGCTTATTTAGCTTATAAATTATGGATAATTTTGAACTTGACATAAATTTTTACTTGGTATATACTTTAGTTACTTTTGGGAATTTCCCACGGCCCCTCGCAAGAGGGGAATTTTTGTTTAAGGACAATATAAATTCTTGAATTTATCCCTTACGTTACTCATCTCGCTAGTATCAAGTTCTGCTATCTTAGAAGACAATCTCTTATAATCCAATAATCTGGCTTGGCTTAATATCACTACACTTTTTACATTTCCTAAGGTTATTTGAACATACCAACTACCCTTGCGATCCTGAGAAGAAGTAGGAATACCCATAAAAGTAGATTTTGAAAGTTTCTTAAAAACCAGTACTGGTCTAGAAAATAATTTGCTCTTTCCATTTATTTCACTTCCAACATTTTCACCCAGAGATGCCCACCAAATTTCACCTTCCTTAAACAAAGGTGGCGTGTGTTTGTTGCTATGCAACTTCTCTTTAAGTTTTATCCATTCAAGAAATCTTTTTATAATACTCATAAACAATTATTTTTATTTTGTAAATTTAAAAGTGGAGAGAATTTCTTTTTGATTTTGATCTAATTCTTTTTGATCATTAACGATTATATAATACTTAAAATCTAAATGACTAATACTTAATATGTACTGAAAAGATTCGTCACTTGCTGAATCTAATGTCCAAACATCCCATTCGAAAGAACCTAATGTAATAGTTCCATGTGATATAATATCACCCCACTGCGCATCACTCTCAACATTATTTTTACTTATTTCAATATACATTGGTTTAACATCCCTACCTCCCATTGCACCCTCTATGGCTATTTGAGAACCACTATATTTTTCTGTAACATAAAGATCTTTAGGATATTGAAACTCAAATCCATATTCAGTATTTGTATACGTCTTCCAATCTTTATCATTAATAACATTTTGTCCACTTGGTTTCCAATATTTATAATCATTCACACACACATTTTTAGACTTTATTCCTTCTGGAGCATAATCACATTCAGCAATGACACATTGTTTCTTAGTATCTCCTTCACATTCCTCTCTGGTATTAAAAACTATTAAATTACTGACAACTTGTGTATTTAAATCCAGCGATGGTTCTAAACTTTTCGTATCCCCCCTTTGCTTTTTCTCCACCACTAAATACCCCGCTAAAAACACTAGGATAATAATACCTACTGAAACGATAGTTGCGAACCCTTTCTCATTATTTTTCATATTATTTTTTCTAGATGGAGCCTTAGACTCTCATCTAGACTCTATTTACTATTTGTTATCTCTTGAACCCTGTTCCAGCTGGAATGAGTCGTCCAATGATCACATTTTCTTTAAGTCCTCGTAGAGAATCCACTCCGCCCTTTATGGCGTTTTCAATCAGCACACGGTTAGTATTTTGGAATGACGCTGCTGAGAGCCAGCTCTTGGTGCGCAATGAGACTTCGGTAATACCAAGCACTACTGTTTCCGCTTCGGCCTCTTTAAGGCCAAGTTCGGTAACTCGCATATTTTCTTCGATAAATGCTGTATTTTCTACGATATCACCAGCAGAAAAATTAGTTTCACCAGCATCTTTTATTTTTCGGCGAGAGAACATTTGACGAATAATTATTTCCGTATGCTTTCTCCCGATTGAGGCGCTCTGTAGTTCATAAACTTTGTTTATTTCTCGAATTATGTATTCTTCCACTAGTTCCTTTCCTCCCCATTTGAAAATTTCAGCAATGTCAGCTGAGCCATCGGTCAAAATATCACCTGCTTTGACGCGGTCACCTGTTTTGATTGTTGGTGTTCTACGAAATGCCACCGTATATTCTATTTCGTTGCTTTTGCCATCCTGCTTGGTATCAGACAAAACCTTAATTACTTTTTCTTTTCCGTCTTTGGCTGTGATGGAAATGACTTCTCCATCAGTTTCTGAAATCACGGCTGGATTTTTGGGGATTCTCCTTTCAAATATTTCTTCAATACGCGGCAAACCCGTAGTGATGTCGGTACCAGCCACTCCTCCAGCGTGGAATGTACGAAGAGTAAGCTGAGTACCCGGTTCTCCGATAGCTTGCGCCGCAATAATGCCCACAGCTTCGCCTAATTCCACCAAACGGTTGCGTCCTAAATCAAGTCCGTAACAATTCACACAAAGACCATGGACAGTTTTGCAAGTAAGTGGCGAACGAACAAAAACTTCTTCAAATCCAACGCCCTCGATATTGTAAGATTCTTCTTTGGTAACCAAGAATCCTTTCTTATAAACCACCTTGCCATTTTTATCTTTCAAGTCTCCGGCAAGTATTCTTCCACGAATATTTTTCGAAAGAGGAATTTCTATTCCGGAAATATTTTCTCTAGTAACTATTATCCCCTCTTTGGTACCACAATCAATTTCGGTAATAACTACATCTTGCGCCACATCCACAAGTCTTCGAGTCAAGTACCCAGCCTTAGCAGTGTTGAGCGCCGTATCCGACGCACCCTTACGCGCACCGTGAGTAATAACGAAATATTCAAGCGGCGATAGACCTTCTTGGTAACAAGGAATAATAGGAAACTCAAGGGTTTTACCTTGATTGTTTTGAATTAGCCCAATCATTCCAGTCATTTGCATAAGAGAACTCATAGTTCCTCTCGCCTTAGAGGTAAACAAATCATAAGTGGAGCTGTTTTTATCCAATGTGTTCGGCAAAACTTTTTCCAAATTTTTCTTAGTATGTGTCCAGATTTCAATAATTTTCTGATATTTTTCTTCCAATGAAAGCAATCCTTCCCTCCATTGCGATACGACATCTTCCTCTAATTTTTTTCCTTCCGCTATAATTTTTTTCTTTTCTTCTGGAACTTTCACATTATCAAGCCCCCAGGTTGTACCGGAAACAGTCGAAAATTTAAAACCGAACGCTTTTATCTTGTCTAAAATAAGAGGCGTGGCGTCTATCCCGTATTGCGTAATAAGTTCGTCTAAAAGCATTGATAGTCTGTCTTGAGTCATCTCATCACTTACATAAGAAAAATCAGAAGGCAAGATGCTGTTGAAAAGAAGCTTACCAACCGAGGTATCAAAAATTCCTTCATTGAATTTTTTATATTTATGCGAGTCAGTTGCCAGAACTTTTATTTTTGCTCGAAGAGAAATAACCCCATATTCATAAGCAAGGATAGCGGTATTCGGATTGGAAAAATATCCCCCTTCACCTTTCTCCCCTTCAACATTTTTTGTAACCCAGTAACTCCCGAGCACCATATCCATGCGGGGATTAACGATCGGTTCTCCATTTTGTGGCTTGAGTAAATTTTTACTAGATGCCATTAATTCTTTCGCTTCGGCTTGCGCTTCTTCAAGAAGAGGAACATACACCGCCATTTGGTCTCCATCGAAGTCCGCATTGAAAGCCGGACAAACGAGGGGGTGAACTTGAATAGCATTTCCTTCAATAAGGATAGGATTAAAGGCTTGAATACCAAGACGATGCAATGTCGGCGCGCGGTTCAAGAGAACAAATTTCCCGGCAATCACTTCCTCAAGCATGGCCCAAACAACTCCCTCTCGCTCTTCAATAAGCTTGTTCGCTCCTCGAATATTAAAAGCAAGTTCTGCTTGTAGAATTTTAGAAATCACAAATGGCCTGAAAAGCTCAAGGGCCATGTGTTTTGGCAACCCACATTGGTTTAATTTAAGTTCTGGCCCGACAACGATAACACTGCGACCAGAATAGTCTACTCGTTTACCGAGCAGATTCTGACGGAAAAGACCCTGTTTGGATTTTAGATTATCAGATAAAGATTTGAGTGGTCGCTTCTGAGACTGGCTCATAGCTGCGGAATCATTTTGCTTGGCAATAGAGTTGTCAATCAACGCATCTACCGCCTCCTGAATAATTCTTTTTTCATTTCGCAATATAACATCCGGCGCATTTATTTCTTTCAACTTTTTTAGACGATTGTTTCTGTTGATCACTCGGCGGTATAAGTCGTTGAGGTCAGAAGTCGCGTGCCTGCCACCATCTAGCGCTACCATTGGACGCAAGACCGGCGGAATAACTGGAATAACCGTCAAAAACATCCATTCTGGACGAATACCGGCATAAGACATAGCCCGAATCAAAGAAAGTCTTTTCTGTAGTTTTTCTTTTTCGACTGTGCTGGTCTTTTCCAACATCTTTTCCGTATGAATTTTTAATTTATTTAAATCAAGATTCTTGAAAATGGAATAAATCGCTTCCGCACCAATATTTGCCTCAAAGCAAATCCCGTATTTTAAAGAAAAATGATGAAAAGAAATTTCATTCAAGACTTTTCCTTCATAAATTTCACCAATTTCTTTCTTGGTTACAGAAAGCAAATTTTTCAACTTTTCTCGAGTGTCATCATCTGCAGCATTTTTTAATTTAGATTTGTATTCCCGATCAAGCCCAGAGACAAGTGCTTCTTTTTCATCTTCATGAACTTTAGTTATAATATAGCCAGCAAAATAGATGACCTTTTCAAGATCCGAAACAGAAATATTAAGCAGTATACTCATTCGAGAAGGCACTCCCCGCAAAAACCAAATATGCGATACTGGTGTAGATAGCTCGATGTGCCCCATCCTCTCGCGCCTGACTATCGAGCGAGTAACTTCCACTCCACACTTTTCGCAGATGATGTCCTTATAACGAATACGACGATATTTCCCGCAATAACATTCGTAATCCTTTTCCGGTCCAAATATCTTTTCATCAAACAATCCTCCTCGCTCGCTCCTACCTGTACGATAATTTATCGTCTCAGGTTTAGTGACTTCCCCAAAAGACCATTCTTTAATTTGCTCAGGAGAAGCGAGCTTGAGTGCAATCGAATCAAATTCAGTGGTGTTTAATGTTTTCATATTATTTATTTAATCCTTTTTTTAAATCTACATCGAGCGCGAGACCTCGAAGATAATTCAAGAGCACATTAAAAGATGCGGGAGAATTTGGTGGTCTAATTGTTTCATTTTTAATAATGGAATCAAAAGTTGCCGATCGTCCGAGGATGTCGTCAGATTTAATCGTAAGCATTTCCCGGAGTGTATAGGCTGCGCCATAACCTTCGAGCGCCCAGACTTCCATTTCCCCGAATCTCTGTCCCCCACCCTGAGCTTTTCCGCCAAGTGGCTGCTGGGTAATAAGCGAGTACGGACCAATGGAACGCATGTGAATCTTGTCTTCCACCATGTGGTGAAGCTTGAGCATGTACATATACCCCACCGCCACATCCTGCTCAAAAGCCTCACCTGTGCGTCCGTCAAAAAGTTTTACTTTACCATTCTCTGGCAGACCAGCTTTTATTAACTCTTCTTTAATTTCTTCATGTTTTGCGCTCAAAAATGGTGGGACTATCGCCTGATAGCCCAGAGTGTTTGCCGCCATACCAAGATGCATTTCTAAAATCTGTCCCAAGTTCATTCTTGACGGAACACCGAGTGGTGAAAGTATAATGTCAATAGGTGTACCATCCGCAGTATAAGGCATGTCTTCTTCTGGTAATATTGTTGAAATAACACCCTTGTTGCCGTGACGCCCAGAGAGCTTATCTCCAACCGAAATATTTCTGATTTGGGCAATTTCTATAACAATCTTTTTAATAATTCCCGCTTCTAGTGTATGTCCTAAATCGCGTGAAAAAATTTTCACCCCGATTATGCGTCCACGCTTGCCATGTTCCATTCGAAGAGATGTATCTTTCACATCCCGCGCTTTTTCCGCAAAGATGGAACGGAGTAGTCTTTCTTCTGGAGTAAGTTCCGTTTCACCCTTCGGAGTAATTTTCCCAACCAAAATATCATTTTCGCGAACCTCGGCTCCGATACGCACAACACCATCTTCATCCAAATCTTTTAATTTCAACTCTCCGACATTTGGAATATCTCGAGTGGTGATTTCAGGTCCAAGTTTTGTATCCCGAACTACGCAGATAAATTCTTCCACATATACGCTCGTAAATTTACTCTTTTTCACTAACCGTTCGGAAACAATAATCGCATCTTCATAAGTTGACCCAGACCAAGACAAAAACGCCACAAAAATATTTTGTCCGATTGAAATCTGCCCGCCGACCGTGCTACTGGTATCGGAAAGAACTTGACCTTTTTTTACCTTATCTCCCACATTTACTGCTGGTCGTTGGTGAAAAACAGAAAAGTTATTATTCCTCATAAAGTTTACCAAGGGATAAGTTTTTAGAGAGGACTTTTCAGACTTTTGATCCACAACAATTTTTTTCGCATCTAGATAGGAGACAACGCCATCTTCTTCGGCGACAACAAGACGCCCTGAATCCCGGGACGCCTTTTCTTCGATGCCGGTCGCCACAAGCGGAGCTTCCGGCAATACGCAGGGCACAGCCTGTTTCTGCATGTTAGAGCCCATCAGTGCACGGTTAGCGTTGTTGTGTTCAAGGAAAGGAACCATTGAAGTCGCAATTGAGAAAGCTTCGTTTGTTGCCACATCAATAAAATCAATTTCATCACGAGACACAGTTCCCGGTTCTGTACGAACTCTGGCTTCTACTTTTTCTTGGATGATTTTACCGTTTTCATCGTAAGGAATTCCGGCATGCGCAATGTTATATTTTTCTTCTTCAAGCGCATTTAAATAAACCACCTCGTCAGTAATTTTGCCATTCTTTACTTTCACATACGGAGTTTCAATAATCCCAAAATCATTTACTTTAGCGTAAACTGAAAGGTGTACAATTAGTCCAATATTAGGCCCTTCCGGAGTTTGAATCGGACAAATTCTGCCATAGTGAGAAGGATGCACATCGCGCACTTCGAGCCCTGCTCGTTCACGAGTAAGCCCGCCAGGGCCTAAAGCTGAAAGCAAACGAATATGTTCTATTTCTGCCAACACATTTTCCTGACTCATAAACTGCGAGAGCTGGTTGGTGGTAAAAAATTCTTTAATGCGAGCTTGAAGCGGGCGTTGATTAATGATAGCAATAGGCATGGCTGTATCTACATCAATAATCGACATTCGGTCTTGGATGTTTCTCTTGATTTGCATCATGCCGGTACGAATTTTTTGCTGGAGTATTTCACCGACAAATCGCACGCGTCTCTGTCCCAAGTGGTCAATGTCGTCACTCTTTGCTCCAGGAGTATTATTGAGCGTTATGATATGTGTCAGTACTGTTACTAAATCTTCTTTAGAAATAGTACGGCGGGCAAGAGCCTCTTCGTCCATGGATTTATCGAAACGCTGGTTAAACCTAAAACGGCCGACCGGAGAAAGATCGTACCTCTCTGGAGTAAACAAAGAATCAATAAATTCTTTCGCATTTTCAGCCGTAGCCATATCACCATCTCGAAGTCGTTTATAAATTTCAATATAAGAATCGTTCAAACTTTTCAACCCATCTTTGGTTAAGCAATTTTTTATTATCTCTTCTACGCTAGAGGTTAACCCACCTTTAGAGGAGAACTCCTTTAGGATTGCTTCATTTGTTTCATAACCCATAGCACGCAGAAGCGCCGTGGCAGGGAATTTTCTCTTTTTGTCTATTCTTATATAAATGCCACCGTCACTTTCAGACTCTATCTCGATCCACACGCCACGCGCCGGAATAATTTTCGCTCCAAAATATCTATTACCCTTGCTTTCACTCTCAGTAAAAAAAACTCCGAAACTTCGGGCAAGCTGTGGCACGATGACTCGCTCCACGCCATTGATAATAAAAGTTCCGTGCGTTGTCATCAGAGGAAGTTCGGACATAAAAATCTCCTGCTCTTTGACGGTACCTAAAATTTTATTCGTCAATTTTACTCGGGCTTTTAGTTGACCCTGGTAAGAAAGTCTATTTATTTTAGAATCATTTTCGTCGGTCTTGGATTCGGAGAGTGAAAAAGAAGTAAATTCGAGTTGAAACTTTTTTGTAGAATAATCCAAGATAGGCGAGAACTCCTTGAAGACTTCCCCGATGCCTGTCTCCACTAACCATTTGAAGCTCTTGAGTTGGGCTTCGATTAAATTTGGAAAGGGAGCGAGGGGTTTCTTGTATCGACCAAAATACTTCTTCGGACGCACGCTTGCTGTTTGCATATTTATTTAGTCCAAATAAACAAAAAAAATAAAAGAAAAACAGACAAAAAAATGCTTTTCTTTAACTTCTTTAAATTTATTTAGTATGATTAAGTTAAAACCCTAGTAATAAAACACTATAATTACACAGGATTGCATCCAGTACTCAATCAATGAATCCCAAGTACCCTACTTTATTTCCCTTTTTTTGTCAACCAAAACTGTGGATTGTACTCAGAGAACACCCTATTTGTAAATTTTGCATATGCGTAAATTACTCACTTTTAATATGAGCTAACTTAATTCTACTCCAAAATACCTCCTTATCTTCACATCTCGTAAAATATTCTCTACTGTTAGTACTTCCACAAACTTTCCTACTCCGAAGAAATTAGTAATGAATATTATTTCATCTTCACATGGATAGGGATAAATCCAAGCAGATTTTTGAAACTGAAAGAAATTTAGTTCTTTTAGATGGTACCTTAGAGCTTCCCTGCCTTTAGTAAATCTCATAGGAATATCGAACATTACCAACCTCCATTTCCCGTCCCATTTCTTAGGCTTTTTGATTTTCATGAGTTCGATATCAAAAGCCCTCAGCCTTGTCTCTCCTTTTTGGGTGATTTTTACTATTGTCTTTCCTTCTTTTTCGGTTACATATTCGATGAGGTTTTGATTACGAAGGTAAGCGATCGAATCAACTACTTGTTTTTTACTAAAACGCTTCGCGGTTTTGAATTGTCGAAAGACCTGCACAGCATTTCCCATGGAAGCTGCTATCAACATAAGAGCTGGAGTGGATGCAATAGCAAGCACACACAGAGCCACTTTTACTGCTTTTGCCTTTGATGTATCAGAATCCAAGAACTCTCGCAACCGTTCAGAATATTTTTTGTCCATATAATGAGTAATTCTAGCATATGCAAAATTTACTCACAAGAGGTTCCAAATTAATTAGATTTCAAATTTCAAATGTCACAATTAACGGACGATGGTCGGAGCCTTTTAAGTCCAACATTTCAGAAGAAATTTTTTTTAAGTTCTTAGAAAAAATATAGTCCAGCCGAGAATATAAGTTAATACCAAAAAAATGCAATATCTTCATCATTTTATATAAACCATCTTGTGGAGCGTCATTAGAACCATCGCAACTCCACTCTAAACCAGGGAAAACATTCATATAATCTTTTAAAATCCTCTCTACTTTCTTTTCTTGGAATCTCCTTAATAAAGAAGGCGCAAGGGTATTAAAATCTCCGGATATTATTTCTAGCGCCGAAGCATCTCTCTTTGAATTTTGTAAAAGATATTCAAGCTGATGAAGCCGATGCTTAGTCCCTCCCTCCCAAGCAAGATGAGCGTTAGTGACCCGGAGTAATTTATTTTCAAACAAAAAATCCACGATCATTATTCCACGTTCTGATATTTGTCTATATTTCGTAAAATATTGCGTCCAGTACACCTTCGACAACCGAGGAAGTAAAATTCTCTGGATATCTTTTAAAACAAATTTGGAAGAATTGTAAATAATAGCCAAATTACAAGCACTGGTGTGATGAAAATATTCAACTTTAAAATTAGGTGGCAAAATTTCCTCAAAATCTATTTCTGCTTCCTGTACACAAACAATGTCGCAACCCCGACCAAAAAGATTTTTGATATTTTCCAAAACTTCTTTAAAATGGTATCCGTGCAAAATGTTGTATGTGGCAAAGGTTATTTTCATATATCTTTTTTTGTTTTGTTTTTCCATTCCTCTATTTTTTTATGATTTCCGGAAAGTAAAACTTTCGGTACTTTGTAATTTTTATTCCGTATAAAAATATTTACGCAACTCGCTTTTATGTATTGGTTCCCCACTTTTTATTTCCAAATCAATAAATATCTTATAATACGCAAGCATAATAGGTGTCCCAAGTAATATCCAAAAAACCAACTCTTCAACGGGAAAAACTTGATTAAAAAGTTTTACATGCCCTATGTACTGACCAGGGAATCTCCATTGATCTAAATATAATGCTGTGAGTTCAAAGCTCAAATATAAAAATAAATTAAAAACACTGGCTTGTAGTAAATGTTTTACTAAAGAAGGTTTAATAAAAATAAGATAAAAGAACGGCAGAGATCCAAAAAGACCTATAAAGAAATACGCATAGGGAAATAAAAGAAGGTGTGGATTAATATAAAAAATACTAATAAGTAAAACTATAACTCCTGAAAAAAATACAATAAAGTATTTGAATAAAGGAGAGACTTTATCAGGCCTTTCAACTTCAAAAAAATGCTCGTAAAAGATAATAGAAAAGAGCACCCAAAAAAAATACCAAATAAGAACATCAATAGGAATAAGCCCAAAAATTTTATTAATAAATATGAGCTGTCCAGTCGGCGCCCAAGACCATGCTCCATTAATTTCTGCTAAAAAATCCACAATAAAAAGCAACATCATCGCACCACACAAAGCAGCTATTAATTTTTTAGGTTGAATTGGTTTTCTAATAAATAAATAAACGGCTGGCACTCCAAAAAACAACAAAGTAGAAGTAAAATACCTAACATGAAAAAATAAAACAGTCGGAATACAAATAATAGCCATCAGTAAAACACAAAGAAAGTCTTGTCTTAATGCTTGATTACGAAAAATTCTTATTATTTCTTGTATCATACTTATTTACCTTTCTTCCACTCGTTAATAAGCTTGTGGTTGCCCGACAATAAAACTTTCGGCACTTTATAATTTTTGCCGCGATATTTCAAAATCTCTGGTCTTGTATAAACTTCGCTCGTGGAAATCCTCTCTTCTTCGAGCGAGTCGTATTTTCCCAATACGCCAGGAATCTGACGCGAAATAGAATCGATCAAAACCAAGGCTGGAAGTTCGCCACCAGTAAGTACATAGTCCCCTATTGAGAACTTTTTTGTCCTTAATATTTTATCCACTCGTGCATCTATACCCTCATATCTACCACAAATCAAAATAATATCAGTGTATTTTTTTGAGATTTGTTTTGCATAACTTGTCGTAAACTTTTCTGCACTTGGAATAAAATTAATAATTTGAACCTTTTTGCCCTTCGTTAGACGGAGGACCTTCGCCACTGCTTGAAGTAGTGGCTCGGCCCGCATGACCATTCCCGGTCCACCGCCGTAGGGTTTGTCGTCTACTGGACGATAATTATTTTCAGGAGCTTTTATAAAATCTCGGGGATTATAAAATTTTATAGAAATTTTTTTGTCCTTTATCGCTCGCCCCAAAATAGACTCCTTCATATAAGAGTCGAACATCTCGGGAAAAATTGTGATTATATGAAAACGCACAGATTCCTTTTAGATTCCTTTCAGGTCTTCCATTGCTTCATCTACTGTCTTCAGTGAGCTTGGAGCTTTACCTATACCGCTACCTGTATTGTGGCTCATAAAACTAGATGGCGCAGGACGCATACTACCTTCTGGTTCGTTGATCTTCAAATTTACTCGAGCATTATTTTTCATACCAATGATTCGCAAAAGGGTGCGAATAGCTTTCGCAGTATTACCCATTCTGCCGATAATCTTACCCATGTCCGCAGGGTTTACTGAGAGCGTTATAAGTACACCCATTTCGTCTACAGTACGATCAATCTTTACATCGTTCGGATTATCCACTAGAGCTTTGACTACATAATCCAGAAATATCTTGTCTGCTTCTTCCATATCGTTTGTTAATATTATTTTGTAATAAGCGCAGTCGTTCCGACTTTTTAATACCACGCTTTTATAATTATATCGAACTTATTTATACCAAGCAAGGCCTATTTCTTTACCTTTAGTTCTTTCCTCTTTACTGTGGGCTTTTTCTTCGGCAACACATTCACCTTCTTGCCCTCTATAATCTTGTCATGTACTAAAAAGTTGTGCATTGTGTCCGAACATTTTGCACCTTTGCTCATCCAATATTTTATCTTGTCACCGTCAAGCTTCTTTTCCCCCGCCTTTGGATTGTAAGTGCCGAGTATTTCTAAAAATTTCCCACTTTTAGTGCTGTGCTTTGAGTCAGTCAAAACCACCCGAAAACTCGGATCATTTTTTCTGCCTATCCTTTGCAATCTTATTTTTAACATAAGATGAGTTTAGCATAAATTATCAAAAAGGCAAACTGAAGTCCTGACCTCCCCATTCTATCTGAAATTCAAAGAAGGGTATTGGCTGAAAACCGGATGAGATGTTATATTAAGAATAATGAAAAATCATACAAACAAAAAAGAAGGCATCATCTCTATTTCCTCCAAAGGTACGGGCTATGTCGCAATCGGAGCAGAAAAAAACAAGGGGCAGGATCCAGAAATTGATTTCAAACATCTCAACACTGCCTTGCATGGAGACATGGTAGAAATAATTCTGCATCCAAAGGGCAAAGAACGACAAACCGCAGAAGTATCAAGAATAATCTCTCGCGCCAAAAATAATTTTGTGGGCGTATTGGAAATGGAAAACCATATGTATTTTCTTAAACCTGACGACACAAAAATGTATACCGACATTCTGATCCCGGAAAAAATGCTTTTTGGGGCCAAACCTGGACAAAAAGTTTTTGTGAAGATGGTTTCTTGGAATGATCCCCGCAAGGCACCAGAGGGGCGCGTGATAAAAATCTTGGGCCACCCAGGAGACAATGAAACAGAAATGCACGCAATTGCCATAGAAAAGGGTTTTGATTCGGAACTTCCTAAAAAAGTTGAAGAAGAAGCACAAAAAATATCCGCCCAAGGCGGACCCGCCTCGGGCGGGAAACACGACATAAAAGAGAGTGATCTTGCCGGCAGGAAAGACTTCAGAAAAATTCTTACCTTCACTATTGATCCATCGGATGCGAAAGATTTTGACGATGCGATATCTTTTCAAATTCTCGAAGGTGAGGCTTATGAAATCGGTATTCATATCGCGGATGTCTCGCACTATGTAAAAATTGGTAGTCATCTCGACTTGGAAGCTAGAGAGCGTGGAACTTCGGTGTATTTAGTAGACCGGACTATACCAATGCTTCCAGAAATTCTCTCAAATGATCTGTGCTCGCTCGTCCCCCATAAAGACCGACTAACCATGAGCGCAGTTTTTGTGGTTGATAAAAACGCCAAAATCCAAAACGCCTGGTTTGGACGCACAGTCATACATTCTAAAAAAAGATTTACCTACCAAGAAGCGGAAGAATCTATTAAAAAATCTGGATTAGTGCTCCATAAAGAGCTTTCTATTTTAAATGACCTAGCAAAAAAATTAACCAAAGAAAGATTTGCATTGGGAGCAATCTCGCTCGACCAAGAAGAAGTAAAGTTTGTTTTGGATAAAAACGGAGTACCGATAAAAGTAATCAAAAAAGAACGTGGTGATTCAAATAGGTTAATTGAAGAATTTATGCTTATGGCAAATAAGGAAATAGCCAGAGTTTTGTCACCCAAGAATAAAAATAGTAACGAAGAAAGAGTGTCCATCTATCGTGTGCACGATCTGCCAAGTAAAGAAAAGATGGCGGATTTAGCATTCTTCCTGCGAAGTCTGGGGCACAAAGTGTCTTTGCAGAACGGAATAATCCCAACCTTTGAGATAAATAAATTACTGGAAAAATTGGCAGGAAAAGGTGAAGCTGCCACCGTGCACCGAGCAATAATCCGTTCCATGGCCAAGGCAATTTATTCCACTAAAAATATCGGGCATTATGGACTTGCATTTCAATACTACACTCACTTCACCTCACCCATCAGACGCTACCCAGACATTATGGTGCACAGATTGCTTACAAATTTTTTGGCTGGAAGAAAAACAGGTAAAGAAAAATTACATGAGTATGAAAAGATCGCCCAAATAGCGTCCGAACAGGAGAAACGCGCTTCTGACGCAGAACGCATTTCAATAAAATACAAACAGGTCGAGTACATGTCCAAGCACAAAGGAGAAAAATTCGGAGGAGTGATCAGTGGCATTACTGAATGGGGAATGTATATAGAAGAAATTGAAACAAAATGTGAGGGTATGGTACGAGTGCGAGATATAGATAACGATTTTTATGTTTACAATGAAAAGAGACTGGAGCTAGTCGGACAAAAAAATAAAAAGAAATACAGACTGGGTGATCAAATAAAGATAAAAGTTGGTAATGTCGATCTAGAACGAAAAACAATAAATTATGTTTTAATTTAAATCTATGTTGAAAATGAAAATAAAAATGGGAATTTTTACATTACTTTCTGTTTTTGCAGGCTTACTTTTTGTATCATTTATTTTCAAAATAACCAGCCTTGATAAAATATTTACATCCGAGAACAGCTCAACACTTACTGCACAGGTTACAATAAAAGAAGAAAAACCAAAATACTTTTATTTAAATAAAGGTAAAGATGAGTCACCAAAAGTTACTGCGCAAACATATTTGGTTGGGGACTTAAATACAGGTGAAGTAATCTTGGCAAAAAATCAAGAACAAAGATTCCCCCTCGCTTCTGTTTCCAAGCTCATGACTGCCTTCGTGGCTAAAGAATTATTAAAGGGTGACGAAAATACGCAAATAAGCAAAAAAGCTGTAGACACCTCTGGCACCAACGGAGGTTTGCGAGTAGGCGAAAAAATAAAAGTAGACGATCTAACATACCCACTGCTTCTCGAATCAAGCAACGACGCGGCAGAAACAATCGCTGAATATTTTGGCCGGGAATCTTTTTTAAAAAAGATGAATACGCTTGCAGAGAATTTAAAAATGTCAGAAACCTTTTACGAAGACCCAAGTGGACTCTCCCCCAACAACCAATCCACTGTGGGAGACATGTTTAAGCTCGCCGGATACATAAATCAAAAGCATCCGGAGATATTCCAAATAACAACAAAGAGATCATTTACCGCTTCGAAACATACTTGGTCAAATATTAGCCAATTCCTGAAAAAGGCAGACTTTTTCGGGGGGAAAAGCGGATATACCAATCCTGCCAGACAGACTCTTGTATCTCTCTTTTCTCTCTCGCTCGGAGATAGGAATAAGGAGACTGGAAAACGGCTCATCGCTATCTCACTTCTTCAAAGTAAAGACCGTTACCATGATGTAGAAAATATTTTAAAATTTTTGGAAAAAAATATTTATTATGGGGGAACAGCTGATGCGAGCACAGACTGGGTAAAAGAAAAAGTCGGAGCGCCGAACATCCAAGAGCCGGATTTTGTGACACTCGCATTTCTTGGAGATCTGATGCTTGACCGTGGAGTAAAAAACTCAGTAATAAAAAATTTCAACAATGACTATTCCGAGCTTTTTGAAAAATTGGAAATGTTAAAAGATACCGACATAGTCTTTGCGAACCTGGAAGGCACAGCTTCGGATAAAGGCGAGGATAAAGGAAATCTATATTCATTTCAAATGGACCCTAGTGTTGTACCTGCACTTGCCGGTGCAGGAATAGATGTGCTGTCAGTTGCAAATAATCATGTCGGGGACTGGGGCCGTGAATCATATATTGACACGCTCTCTCGCCTAAAAGAAAATGAGATCCTTTATACTGGAGGAGGAATGAATAGCATGGAGGCTGAAACACCAACAATCATTGAAAAATACGGAATGAAAATTGGCTTTCTTGGTTTTTCGGATGTTGGACCAAACTGGATGAAGGCAGATATTGAAAAAGCGGGGTTACTGCTTGCCAACAACCCTCGTTTTGAAGAAATAATAAAAAACGCAAGTATGCAAGTCGACTATCTGATAGTTTCTTTTCATTTCGGCGATGAATATAAAAAAATACATAACGGGAGACAAGAAGAATTAGCACACAAAGCCGTAGATGCTGGCGCAAAGCTCGTCATCGGTCATCATCCGCATGTAGTAGAAGACACCGAAGTTTATAGCAGAAAAGATTGCACTCAAAGTTCGTGCGCGAGTTTTATCGCCTACTCACTTGGGAACTTTATTTTTGACCAAGTTTTCAGCACGGACACAATGCAAGGCATGTTGCTCAATATAAAACTCTGGAAGGACGGCAGTATGGATGTCCGCAAAGACACAGTAAAATTAAACAAAGCCTTTCAACCAGACACAGTAATAAAAGGCAAGGAAGAAAAGGTAGAGTTTAAAAGTCCTAAGAAATAGGGCACCCCGCTTGTTTTAAAAACTCTTCAAATAAATACAAAAATAGCCTACTTTTTACCAGCTCCCGCTCGAGCCTCCCCCGCCGGAACTCCCGCCACCAAACCCACCGAATCCCCCGCCACCAAAACCTCCACCACGCCCACCACCAAACCACCACGGATAATGCCCTGAAGTTTGTTTTTGGGTATGAGCCCGCGAAACCATAAAATCAAAAAAGAGCCCAAGACCAATAGCCAAGAAAACAAGCGGAATAGCAGTCAGAAGTGAAGCAATAAAAAAATACCAAACAACAAGGGCTACCCCTCCACCCAAAACTCCTCCATGCCACCAAGCTTTAGACCGTCCTAAAATAGCAGCTAGAATTTGAAAAACAATGAACACAAAAAATAAAATAAAATCCCAAGGTAGATTGGACGATGATTCTGCCCCAGAGTAATCTTCAGGCACAATATTGTTTCCCCCCAGTGCCTCTATCATTTTATCTACCGCGCCGTCGATACCGGCAAAGTAATCCCCCGCCCGAAATGCTGGTCGAACAATTTCGTCTTGGAGATACGCCGTCCCCAAATCAGTCAGGTCGCCTTCCACCCCGTAACCAGTATGAATTCTAGTTTTGCGATCCTCAAGCGAAACCAAAAATAGAACTCCATTATTTTTTTCGGCCTTGCCTATACCCCAGCTGGTAAATATTTCTTGCGCTACATTTTCTATCACATCCCCATTGAGCGAAGAAATAGTCACCACGGCAATTTCATTGGTTGTGCTTTTTTCAAAACTAGAAAGTTTGCCCTCGAGCGTGACTACTTGCTCACTCGACAGTATCCCTGCATAATCTTGCACAAAACCAGTCGGTCTCGCAGGGACATCAAAAGACAGAGCACAGAATGGCACTGCAAACATAAAAAGGAGTAAAAATTTGAGACAGAAACTACGCATGAATTCGTGGGTAAATATTTTGAAAAACTTAGTTTTCAAAGTTTACCTTTGGTGCCGCTTGATTTGCTTCCGGCACATCAAAGTACGATTTCTCGGTTACCCCGAAAATTTTCGCCAAAATCGAAGATGGGAAAGTTTTTACATTCGTATCAAAGACACGCACTAGTTCATTGTATTTCTGTCTCTCGACTGAGATGCGATTCTCAGTACCTTCGAGCGAAACGATCAAGTCCCGATATGCTTGCGAAGATTGTAGCACTGGGTAAGCTTCGGCGATGACTAGCAAGCGTCCGAGTGCTGACTCGATTTGAGTGGCGGCTTGAGCTTTTTCATTTGGAGTTGTGGCTCCGGAGTACCGCGTACGCGCTTGCGCAATAACACCAAAGACTTCTTGCTCTTGCTTGGCTACACCCTTGACAGTGTTTACAATGTTCGGAATCAAATCAAAACGCCTCTGATACTGATTCTCTACTTGAGCCCATTGCGCTGTCACTTGCTCGCCGACTCTGATAAAGAAATTATATTTCGATATTACCCATAGCGCCAAAAGCACGATGATACCTACCCCCACAATCAACTTCATATTTCTTTGAAAAAAGTTTTGTTCTTCCATATATTTTATTTCAGCTCGAGGCTGATCCGCCTTAAACGGAAAGTTACTTATTAATAGAATTATTATATCATACTTTTACTTTTCTGCACATTTTAGTTTGAGTACTTCAATGTCAGCCCCAGAAAGAGTCTGACTGTTACCTTGATTTAGTTCATACATTATAGCCTTAGGGTCGGTGACATGTGGAAGCCCAAGCGCATGACCGAGCTCATGCGCGAGTACCCGCACTAACTTTTCTCTACTGCTAAATTCATAAATATCTATTTCTCTAGTAAATCCATCGCTCGAGTAAACCCCTTCTTCGAAGGATTCCCCGCGAGAAACATTAACTGTGTTGTATTTGTCGACAGAGAGGTTGAGCGTCGCTACCAGACGGTTCAGCACCACGACAAATGCATTTATTTCTTCTATCTTTTCATTGAGACCTGCTTGCATGTTTTGCAATTCTCTCGCATCCTGTTCTGTATGATTAAAAGTTTTTATACGCCTATCAAAAATAACCTTTTCTTTTTCATATTCTATTTTCAATGCCAAAAACTTTGCCTTAAGCGTTTCATAAGAAGCTCTATTATTTTGAACCAAAATTCCCAAACCCGCGAGCTTACTCGTCGCCTCTTGGCGGTAATCATAAATTAAATTAATTTTCAATACATCAGAGGCAGTATCTGCAGGCGCATAAGTAAAAAGTTCTTTCCCTAAATATTCTCCTTTGGGTTTCTCCCAAACAGCCTCGGCATCTCTAAGCGCAGAGAGAAAATACTTTTGCGAAATATTAAATTTTTTATCGAACGAACCAAGGTTGTAAGGTATCGGCCGAGCACACGGAGCTGGCGCAAAGAAAACAAGGATCCCATCCCTAATATCCAAAAACCAAGCAGGTGGCAAAGAACGAAACTGAAAAGCCACAAACCCAAACACAAGAATGAATATAAAAATTCGAAAAACTTTTTTCACCTTTATATTATATCAAAAAAGTAACCAAAAAAGTAAAACAACCTAGATTTAATCCAGACTCAACTCTGAATTGCATTTCTGCTTTATTTATGCAATAATGCCCCTATGAGTTTAGTCATATCAGTTTTGCCTTATGTACAAATAATACTTTCGGTGGTTTTAGTTCTATCAATCTTGCTCCAGCAAACTAGCGCCGGAGTGGGGGGTGCTTTGGGTGGCAGTGATGGCGGGAGCTTTCATAATACACGCCGAGGCTTTGAGAAGTTTCTTTTTTATTTATCCATTGTTTGTGGAATTCTTTTTGCTTTATTCGCCTTGCTCAGTATAATAATAAAAGCTCAAGGCTAATGATTAGGGTACACAAGGAAAAAATTTCACATCCTCAGAACTTCTGAGTCTTTCCCCCTCAGTCAAACCATTTAAAATTCTCTAAATTTTACCTTCGCAATCTCTATGTTAAATTTTAAACTACCAAAAAAAACTGAAGTAAATTTAGTAATCTCTTCCTTCTCAAAAAAAGAAAGAATTATTTTTGCTGTACTTACAATAATCCTCTTTATGAGCACCATCTCAATACTGGAATCAATAAACAAATCTTTCATGGTGGGCGTACCACTCTCCGGCGGGTCGGTGTCCCTAGGTATAGTAGGCACCCCCCGTTTTATAAATCCCGTCTTGGCAAATTCTCTCGCTGATCAGAGCTTGGTCTCGCTCATTTATTCCGGATTAATGAGAAAAAGCACGAATGGAACTTTAATCCCAGATTTAGCCGAAAAGTATGAAAAGTCAAAAGATGGACTATCATATACATTCTCCTTGAAGAATAATATATATTTCCAAAACGGAAAACCTATCACTGCCGATGATGTGGTTTTCACCGTCAACAAAATAAAAGATTTGATTATCAAAAGCCCACAAAAGGTAAATTGGGAGGGTGTGAGTGTCGTCAAGATTGATGAGAAAAATATTAAGTTTACTCTGCAACAGCCATATGCTTCGTTTTTAGAAAATGCAACCATCGGTATCATGCCGAGAAGTTTATGGGAAGATTCGCCTATTGAACTCAATACTGCAAACACAAATCCTATTGGGTCGGGACCATACGAGATAGACTCTGCTAAGAAAAAACCTTCTGGAGTTATAGATTCCTTTGAATTAGTGCCTTTTCAAAAATTCATTTTAGGTAAACCATATATTCAAAATATGAATTTGCACTTTTTCCCCAACGAAGATGAGATGATTGTCGCGCTTAAAAACAAAACAATAAACCAAACAAGCTCGCTTACTCCCGAGAACGCAGAGTCCTTGGAAATAAAAGGTTATAAAATCCATTCTTCGGTCCTACCGAGAATCTTTGGACTTTTTTTCAACCAAAATACCAATAATCTTTTTGTTAACAAAACAATCGTCAGAGCCATCGACCAAGCAATAGACAAAGAAAAAATTGTTAGAGAGGTCCTCTTGGGGCATGGAATCGTAATCAATAATCCGATACCGCAAAATATAATCACTTACCAAAAAATAAACAGCATTGAGAATATGCCACGACCAGACATATTAAAAAAGGTACAGAATGATTTAGCAAAAGACGGATGGAAAGTCGGCGCGGACGGATTTTTGGAAAAAACCAAAAAGGAAAAAAAAGGTACAACGACTACCAAGCTTGAGTTTTCTATATCTACCAGTAATGCCACCGAGCTCGCCAAAACAGCCGAACTAATAAAACAAGACCTGGCTGAAGTCGGTATAAAAGTTGAGGTGAAAACTTTCGAAACTGGAAATCTTAACCAGAGCGTGATTCGTCCGCGTAAGTACGATGCCTTACTCTTCGGAGAAATTATAAACAGAGAGTCTGACCTGTTCGCTTTTTGGCACTCAAGCCAAAGAAAAGACCCAGGGCTCAATGTCGCCATGTATACTAATGCCAAGGTAGACAAAATTTTAGAAGAAGCATTTGTGACAATCAACGACGACGAAAGAACTAAAAAATATATCCAGTTTGAAAATGAAATTAGTAAAGACATGCCAGCAGTTTTCCTTTACAGTCCCAAATTCATATCCGTAATACCCGAAAATTTAAACAACTTTTTCATAAACCGCATTAACTCACCTGCAGACCTATATCAAAATGCGTACCTGTGGTACAAAAATACCGAAAATGTGTGGAGATTTTTTGCAAAATAAATTAATAAAAAATATTAAATAAAATATATGAGAAAAAATAGATTATCCTTTAGTGCATTTTCTGTTGATAACAAGAAGGCCGAACAAAAAGTTCCCAACAAAACAGCTCTCCACCCGGCAGTAGAACAAAAAGGGCTTGATAGAAAAAGGTCAATGAAAAGCTCTACTTATCAATACTCTAAGAAAAGATTTGGGACTAGCTCCAGGTCCCGCCCTTTCGGAGCAAACACCCAATATAAAAATTTAAACAGCATTAAAACTCCACAACCAGAAAAAGGTGTAATTCGTATTATCCCGCTCGGTGGGGTAGAAGAAATCGGCAAGAACATGACGGCCATAGAAATAGGTGAAGACATTATTGTTATCGATGCGGGTATGCACTTTGCCAATGAAGCCACACCGGGGGTTGATTATGTTATCCCAAATACAACTTACCTCGAAGAGCGTAAAGAAAAAATTCGCGCGCTCATTATCACCCATGGCCACTTAGACCATATTGGAGGCGTACCTTTAGTGCTCTCCCGCATAGGCAATCCCCCTGTATATTCCCGTAATCTTTCTATCTTGATGATGAGAAAACGACAAATAGAATTCCCACACCTGCCACCAATGAAAGAAAACATTGTGGAAAAAGATTCGACCATAACTTGCGGAAAAATAAAAATTAGGTTCTTTGGAGTAACACACACCATTCCCGACTCCATGGGCATAATTATAGAAACGCCAAACGGCTGGGTCGTAACCCCCGGAGATTATAAACTTGACCAAGTAGACGGAGTTGTATCTAAAGAAGAAGAAAAGGAGTATTCTATTTTTGATAATGCTAAAGTACTTCTTTTAATGACTGATTCTACTAATATTGAAAATGAGGGTTTCTCTCTACCTGAGGCAAAAGTACATCAAGGACTTGAAAATTTAATAAGAAAAGTAAGTGGCCGAATGATTATTGCCGCATTCGCTTCACACATTACACGACTCGCTTTTGTAGTTAAATTTGCGGAATCTATGGGTAAAAAGATAGTGCTCGATGGACGCTCGATGAAAACAAATATCGAAGTAGCCATAGAAGCCGGACTTTTCCAACCTAAAAAAGGTACTATAATACCAATAGAAGAAATAAATAATTATCCGTTAAATAAAGTTGTCATTCTGATGACAGGCGCCCAAGGTGAAGAGTTTGCTTCACTCAATCGCGCCGCCAATAAAACACACACAAAGTTTACACTTCATAAAGGAGACACAATTATCCTTTCAGCCTCTATAATTCCGGGCAACGAGCTCAAGGTGCAAAAAATGAAGGATGGCTTAACTAGACAAGGCGTCAGAATTATCAGTTACCGAACAGCTGGTGAAGATTTCGTTCATGCGACCGGCCACGGCAACCAAGAAGACATCAAATGGCTTCACAGAAAAACTCACCCGAAATTCTTTATTCCAATTCATGGACATCATTCCTTTCTTGAAAAACACAAAGAGCTCGCCATAGACCTCGGTATGAGCGAAGAGAATATAATCGTTCCGGACAACGGTTCGATTATTGAAATATCCGCTGATGGAGAGAAGATGATATTAAGGAAAGAAAAAGCTCCTTCTGGTGTTATGATGGTAGATGGTGTTTCTATCAGCGACATGCAGGATGTTGTCATCCGTGACCGTCAGATGCTATCGCAAGACGGCATGTTTGTCATTATCGCTCTCCTCGATCAGAAAACAGGAAAATTAAAAAAATCTCCAGACTTAATCTCCCGCGGGTTCGTATACTTAAAAGAAAACCAAGAGCTCTTACGCCAAGTACGAATCATTATAAAAAAATCTGTGGAAGACGGTATCGGAGGGCGCGATCAAATAGACTTCGACCAAATCAAAGCGCACCTCGGAGAAACAGTCTCGAAATTCTTGTATCAAAAAACCGAAAAAAGACCACTAGTGATACCAGTAATATTAAGTGTGTAATATGCAACATAATAGAAAAATAATATATCTCGTTGGATTTCTTTTTTCTCTGCCAGTCGCCCTGACTGCTTATATAAACTCCAGCTTTCTTTCGTCTTTTGTAGGTGAAAAATTGGTAGCCATTGTTTATGTGCTCGGGTCAACGAGTTCTGTTATGGTCTTACTTTTCGCTCCAAAGATATTAAAGAAAATAGGCGGGTATAAATTTTTACTTTGGGTTGTATTTCTAGACATTTTATCTATCCTTGCCATCACCTTGACCACAAGCATATGGAGCGCAGGTATATTGTTCATTTTATTTTTCTCATTAAACTCGTTGATATTTTTCTCCTTGGATGAGCTTTCAAAAATATTTTCAAAAGATTCGAACACAGGGAAAGTTCGAGGAACATACTTAGCTTTCACCAGCTGCGCCTGGATCGTAGCCCAGTTGGCCTCTAGTACAATTTTAGGAGAATTCTCTTTCCAAGCAATTTACTTTTTAGCTTTTTTAATAATGATCTTGTGTCTACTAATATCATTTTTAAAACTAAAAAATATTCCAGACCCACAATATGATGACAGTAACGCACTAAAATCTATCAAGGAATTTTTCCATAACAAAAACCTCACTCGAGCATATGGTTTCTCATTATTGCTCCAGACTTTTTTTTGCTGGATGATCATCTATACACCCATATATCTTTCTGCCCATCTCGGTTTCTCTTGGAAGGAAATCAGTATGATTTTCGCTATCATGCTTCTTCCTTTCGTCATTATTCCCTCCCCGCTTGGTAAGTACGCCGACAAAATTGGCGAGCGGAAAATTTTAATGTTAGGTTTTTTAATTACTTCATTCACTACAATTTCTCTTTTTCTAATAGAAAGGCACGAAATCTGGATCTGGGCACTGCTCTTATTCGCTACCCGTATCGGTGCCGCCACCATCGAATCCATGAGTGATATTTATTTTTTAAAACACATCCGTCCAGAGAATGAAGAGTTTCTGGGAGTTTACCGCACCGCAACACCGGTCGCTTTCATTATCGGCCCTGCTGTTGCTCTCCTAGTTCTTTCCCTTGTCCCTGCCTTTAACTACATCTATGTTGTCCTGGGGGCCTTAATGCTCTATGGCGTCTACCTCGCTTCAAAAATAAAAAGGGGTGATGTATAATTTTTAGTAATTTATATGTTTAACTTATGGGAATAATTATCTATTTTCTTTTTTAAGAATCTCCAGGAGATTTTTCATTGCCCGGCCACGATGAGAAGAATCGTAATATTCCGATGGGTGATATTCCAACATCACTTTATCCATACCATCCAGCTTTACAAATAATTCAAATTCTCTGCCTTTATGATCATTGTCCTTAGGAGGAACTATTACCCCCTCAAATGTGCCTTCAACTATAACAATATCTTCCGGGCCACGACATAGACCCAAGCGACACGTCGCGCTGATGCGTGAGCCGGCAAACTTGTGACCCATTTCATAAGGAGTAAAACATTTCCAAAAATCTTTTTGATAAGGTCCTGGAAAGCCATTTAATGCTTCCATGTTTACTGAAACATCATCTACCAAAACTGGATGTTTATAAATTTCATATGCTCTTTGAAGCTTATACTTAATTATTTCATCTGGATTGCCCTGAATTTCAGGATCATTCCAAGGTTTTTTTTCACAATCAAAAAATTCGCCGAGTTTTAAAGACAAATCTCCAAATTTAAACTTACTTCCAGTAACAATATAAAGCTTTGGTCTCATTTGAATCATTTTACAGCAGACTAGGTAAATATACAATTAGTTAATTTTAAAACGTATACTATGTTGACGGCCGTTAGTATAGTATATAAACTATGTTAATTTCTTTAAAGTACCTATTTTACTAATTTCAAAAATTTCGACATATTCAAGAATCTTTAAGTTTTCCAGATCATTAATAAAATCTTTTGGGATTTTTAACTTCCCCATCCACACACTCTGATGGATCATTTTAAATTTAAGATTCTTAATCACTTCTCTGAGCCAGTTACGTTTCCTACGGAGCTTCTCAGGAATATCAAAACTTATTATGATTTGACTTTTTTGACCTGGAATTTCTTCGTAGTGTCTATCTGGTAAAGTATTTCTCAAAGAATCTAATTTGTTTTTACCTTTACTTGAAATGGTAACAACATTTTTATTTTCTATTATCAAACCATCTTGCCTCATTTTTGATATATAGGTTCTCAATCGCTCTTCCCTATCCCTACAAACTTTTCTTTCTCTTTGCCGTTTATTATATTCATAGTCAATCTTACTCATGCCGGCACCATAGCCTGCTACTAGAACTGCGGAGAAAAAGTCGGCTTGACTTATAGTACCCTCGTAAAGTATTTCTAATGCCTTTAATAGAATTTTTCCTTTCATGACATGATTATACTACACTGACGGCCGTTAGTATAGTAAATACTATTAATTAATCTCTTTCCTTTCTATAAAGAAAAACACCAACCATTAGATGTCAATTTCTGCCAGTTTTGCATTCGACTGGATGAAAGATTTGCGTGGTGGAACTTCCGAACCCATTAATATATCGAAAATTTTATTAGCTTCTTCGGCATCGCCAATATTAACTTTTTTCAACACACGATTGTTTGGATCCATAGTCGTTTCCCAAAGTTCTTCTGGGTTCATTTCTCCGAGACCTTTATAACGTTGAATATGGAACTTTGCCGTCCCAGTGCCGATGTTGTCCTGTTTAGAATCTTCTCCTGTTGAAATTTTATTTTCATTCTCATCCCCAACTTCGGCATTGTCAATGCTTTCAATCAAGTCAATGTCGGCAGCGGAACGCCCAACTATCTTTATTCTCTCTTCATCAGAATAAGCATAATTAATCTCTTTGCCTTTTTTTATTTTATAAAGTGGTGGCTGAGCGATGTAAATATATCCAGCATCAATGATCGCTCGGAAGTATCGATAAAAAAGAGTCAAAAGAAGTGTACGAATATGGGAACCATCCACATCAGCATCTGTGGCAATAATTATTTTATGATAACGCATCTTGCTCAAATCAAAAGTGTCTCCGATCGAAGTTCCTAAAGCGATGACCAAAGCTTTCACTTCTTTAGAAGCAAGCATTTTGTCTATGCGCGCGCGTTCAACATTAAGAATTTTCCCACGCAATGGAAGAATGGCCTGAATTCTACGGTCTCGTCCTTGCTTGGCGCTACCTCCCGCAGAATCTCCCTCTACAAGAAACAATTCGGACTCGGAAGCATCCTTACTTTGGCAATCTGCAAGTTTCCCAGGAAGTGTCATACCCTCCAATGCACCTTTACGCAAGATGGAATCCTTAGCAGCTTTAGCAGCTTTACGAGCTTTTAAAGCCAAAATAGACTTATTTATAATGACTTTTGCCTCATCTGGATTTTCCTCCAAGAAATTATTAAAGGCTTCACCAAAGATAGTCGCTACCGCCCCCTGCGCTTCCTGACTGCCGAGCTTGGCCTTGGTTTGACCTTCAAACTGAATCTCGCGAAGCTTCACTGAAATAGCGCAGGTTAAACCTTCCAAGACATCTTCCCCAGTAAATCCCCCCTCGGACTCTTTCATCATCTCTTGTTTTTTGCAGTAAGTATTGAGTGTCCTTGTCAACGCAGTTTTAAAACCAGTAACATGTGTACCGCCTTCTGGAGTGTGAATATTGTTGGCAAAAGGAATAATTCTTTCGGATATGTCATCCACATACTGCAAAGCTATCTCCACCCCGACTCCATCCTGCTCTTTTTCAACATAAAAAATATTGTCTTGAATTGCTTTTTGAAATTTGTTGTAATATTTAACCAGGGACACCAGCCCACCTTCAAAATAAAAAGAAGTGGAAGGAAGTTCGAGGCCAAGCTCGCGGAAATAAAAAACATCTTCTTCATCTTTCCCATTTTTATTATCCCAATCTCGAGCGTCAATTATTAAAATTTTAAGTCCTTTCACTAGATATGCCTGTTGGCGGACATGGTTCACAATTGTATTCCAATCAAATACAATTTTACCGAATATCTCTTGGTCGGGCTCGAAAGTGATCACCGTTCCATGTAGTTTTGATGCACTAATCTTTTTAACCGCGTGTTTCTTTTTCCCCTGAGAATATTCCTGAGAATACTTTCCACCATCTCGATGAACTTCCGCCTTACAATAAATAGAGAGCGCATTCACTACTGAAGCTCCCACTCCATGTAAACCTCCGGAGACTTTGTACCCACTGTCTTCCCCACCGAACTTCCCTCCGGCATGAAGAGTGGTCATAACAGTCTCGAGCGCGGAGACTTTTGTTTTCTTGTGTGTATCAACTGGTATACCTCGACCGTTATCTGTCACACGAATCCTATTTTCCGGAAGCATCACAATTTCAATATCATTACAAAAACCACCCATCGCTTCATCCCGTGAATTGTCAAAAATCTCCCAGACTAAATGATGCAATCCTTCTGGACCTGTGGTGCCTATATACATTCCAGGACGACGCCTAACAGGCTCCAAACCCTCTAGAACCGAGATCTCATCTGCTCCATATTTACCTTTTTTCTCTTCAATTTCCTTAGCCATTTATAAGAGTATTCTAGCAGAAAATTATGAAATTTGCTAGTAAAAATATGGAAAAACTATTTACGCTAGAAGAGTCAAATCATATCCTTCTCGGATTAGCTCGTGACATAAAATAATCAATCCTTTTAAGCATTTTTCAGCATCTTCAGGAGTTTTTGGTTGTTCTTTGACAACACTCAAGTCTATGTCTAATTTCTTGAACTTTGCCTCCATGATATCATAAAAACCTTGAGTAATATAATCTTTCATTACGTCAGGGTAAAGTGGATCAGAATACCTACTTAGCATAGATTGTATGTGGCCAAAATAATTTCCATGTCCAAACATTATTGAAAAAATTTCATTAGCCCTACCAAGTGGATCTGTTTTAAATACCCCTAGATATTTTTCAAAAAGGTCTTTTTTTTGTTGAACCTGCCTTTCTGCACTAATCGCTCCAACTATGGGAGCAACTATACTACAAAAACTATACACATCTTGACATCTTTCTAACTTTTGATCAGGTGGTTTTTTTAGTTCCGCCCAGTCAAGTGTTTCTCCCTTCCAAGATATAGTAGAAAATAATTCTTGAGTAGATTTATCTGGATATTTTAAATTTATTATTTTGAAAAATTCATCTAGGACAAGAGGGTTGAGCACTTGGAGATCTGAAAATATTGACATACGGAGACGCTTTAATTCTGCAAGATTTAATTCCCCGCCAAGATCACCACCCTCAAGCTCTTGAAATCTTTCTGGATTTGATCCCTTAGACTCTTTTCTTTTTTGTTCTTCCCTTATATTAAAAAATAATTCCTGAACCCTGTTCGAATTATCACCATGACGAACAAAAGTTTGTTCAATAGCAAGTTTTGCTTGCATGGTAATATACTCTCGATTATATTCTATTTCATAAGAAGTTGCATATCTTGGTAAACGAACTTCTGTAACTTTTAAAAATGGATCTTTCCTCAAACTAGCCAGCATAGGTTCGTATTCAGGGTTAACATCGCCAAGACTTTCAATAATAATAACTTTGCCTTCCTTTTTCATAACCCGTAACGCTTCCCCCATGATTTTTTCTGTTGCAACATTATCTTCATTTAAAATATTTGTTAAAACAACTTCATCAACCGATTTATCTTGAAATGGAAGTTCTTCGGCATTAGCCCGTACAGCGACAGATTTATAATCAGCGCCCTCAGACATTGTTCTAAGTGTAAAATTAGCATCTCTAACTTTAAACATATCTTTTTCAATAGCAAAATATTTATCCCCTGTTTTGGGAAGTATTCCACGAGGCGAAAAATCCATTACGCCAGGACTACCCCCTACGCCAATCTCAACAACTATTTTCCCATTTGTAGGTTTTTTTGGTTCTAGTGTTTCCATTTAATATACCTCCATTGTATCAGTACTTACCTCACCTGCCAACCCGTATTTTCCTTGATTTTATTAGTTATTTTTTCCATTATTTCATTAACTTCCGTGTCTGTGAGAGTACGCTCATATGATTGAAAAACTAATCTAAACGCATAAGAAATTTTATCATCTTTTTTAAATTCATCAAAGAGTTCTGGACCGCGAATTACTAATTCTCCGGCATTGTCTTTGATAATTTTAGAAACTTCAACGCTTGTAACATTGACTGGCACCCACACCGCTATATCTCGCGCGATAAATGGAAACAAAGACCACATATGAAATTTTTGTAAAGTAACACCTGTATGCGAAGCAGATACAGAAAAATTGAGTCCGTGTCGGAGCCCGCTTGCGGGTAAAGCGGCGAAATTTTCCTGTATCTGCGAAGTAAATTCATCTAATTTTTTTTCTATTATTTTATCTTTTTCATTATAAACAACATGTGTCTCCTCTTTGTCTTTCAAAAAAACTGTTCCTATTTCGAAAATTTTTATTTCATTTAAACCAAGTAATGAAGAATTTATTTTATTTAATTTCAAGCTTTCCTTTAATCCGTCACTCAAATTTGTTCGCAAGAACTTTTTATCTGAAGCGCTTTGCATGACCTCCACTTCTCCCCTATCGCAAAAAACATATGTCATGACTTCACTATACCCATCTGTCAATAATTTATTTCTTGCAACCTGAATTTTTGCATAAGTTTCATTTACTTTCGGTGTGAAATTTATTCTTGGCAGACAAGGTTCGACCTTGTCATAGCCCAAAATTCGCCCAATTTCTTCCGCCATGTCCTCTTCTATCTCTAGATCAAGGCGCATCGGTGGGATCCTGATTTCGTATTTTGCTCCCCCTGCCAAGGGGGAGTGCCCATCGGGCAAGGGGGTCTTTTCGTAACTAATATTGTACCTTTTCAAAATATCTTCTATCTCTCTGTCTGAAATTTTCAAGCCTAAAATTTTAGAAATTCTTTCAGCAGAAAAAAAGAGCTTACACTCTTCTTGTTTCTTGGGATAAACATCTACAATATCCTCAAAAATTGCTTCAGGGCACATCTCTGCAATGAGAGCTGAGAGCTCAAGCATCCCATATTCTGCCATCTCTGGCGACAAATCATTCTCAAATCTTTTTCGTGCGTCAGTAAAAATATTTAAGGTTTGCGCAGTTTTTCTAACTGAAGTTGGGTCAAAATTCGCACATTCCAGAATGATATCTGTTGTATCTTTTGTCAATTCAGCATAATTGCCGCCTTTTATACCAGCAATATCAAGTGAGTTGCCAAAATCATCAGCAATCACCATCATGGTGTCATTTAAAATCTTTTTTTCCCCACCAAGTAAAGCAATCTGTTCGCCATTGTTAGCATTGCGAACTTTTAATTTTAAATCTTTTACTTTGGCTAAATCAAAAACATGCGCTGGTTGTCCGCAATCGTACATCACAATATTTGTCGCATCTACAATATTATTTATAGATCGCTGTCCGATTGACTCTAAATGTTTTACCACCCATTCTGGCGACGGACCAATTTTTACATTTCGTATGATCCTGCCCATATATCTGCGACATTTTGAACTTTCGATTGTTTTGACGAGCCTGGTCGGCTTCGATTCCGGAATTTTGTACTTGGGTGTTGGGTCGACAAAATTTATATCTAAAAGTGAAGCAAGTTCACGCGCCACGCCCTGATGTGAAAGTAAATCATGGGCTCGATTTGGTAAAATTTTTATATCAAAAATACTATCACCATCTTTTTTCTCGACAGTTTCTACCTCCGCTATGTGGTAAGTAATAATATCCGCCAGCTTTTCTGCAGAAGGTGCATCCGGAATATACCATTTGAGCCAATTGTAAGAGACTTTCATATTTTAAAATTGATTGAGCCGTAAATCTCCTTGATAAAAAAGCCGTACATCTGGAATCCCCCATTTGACCATAGCAATTCTGTCAAAACCATGCCCAAAGGCAAAACCTTGAAATTTGGCGGGATCCAAGCCGACATTTCGTAAAACATTTGGATGGAGCATTCCCGAACCACCCATTTCCAACCATTTGCCTCTAAATTTAACAAATAATTCGAAAGAGGGTTCGGTAAAAGGGAAAAAACTCGGTCTGAATTCTAGATAAATATCTTCTCCCAACATTTTTTTATAAAATTCATTAAGTATACCTTTCATGTCTGCCACGGAAATATTTTCTCCAACCATTGCTCCATCTATTTGATGAAACTGCATTTCATGGGTAGCATCTGTGGCCTCATTGCGAAAAACTTTTCCCAGAGAAATAAAAGCGCAAGGCATCCTCGATTCTTTGGCAGCTTTTTCTATGGAACGAGCGGTTACGCTAGTCGTATGAGTTCTCAAAACTTTTTGCTTTTCATTTTTGATTACAAATGTGTCCTGCATATCCCGCGCTGGATGATCTCTCGGCACATTTAAAACATCAAAATTATACCACTCACTTTCGAGTTCTGGCCCAGTAACAATCTCAAAACCCATCTCCGAAAAGATCTGCAAGGCTTGATTTGCCAACATGGAAAGCGGATGCTCTTTGCCTTTTACAGTTTCTTCTGCCATAAATTAATTTAAACTAATAATATAATTATACCAAATCCGCTTCGATAGAACTAATTCTGCGTCCGTGCCTACTCAAAACGCACCCACCCGGACAAAAGGTGTTCCCTCCCGCGTCTTTAACACACTTCTCGCAGGCGATGAAGTGCCTGTGACAAACTGGATTCGCACAGTTTACATAATTTTCGGATTCTTCTGCGCAAGCATCGCACTTTCCAACAATTTTATGGTTTTTGTCATCTGTATAAAATCCCATAGTAATTCTTTTATCAAAAACATACAGCTTCCCCTGAAAATTCTCATTTGGGTATTTCTCCATATAACTCACAATTCCTCCGTCTAATTGATACACATCCGTAAAACCTTGTGTAATTAAAAAGCCCGAGGCTTTCTCGCAACGCACTCCTCCAGTACAAACAGTTAGCACCGTTTTATTTTTTAGATGTTTAATTTGTTCGACTACTTTTGGCAAATCCCGAAAATTTTCAATCGGGGGCATTATAGAATTTTCGAAATGTCCAACCTTGTGTTCGTAAACATTGCGCATATCCACAATGTAAAACTCACGACCACTTTTTATCCACTCGTGCAATTTTTCTGGTTGTAAGTGAATGCCAGTAATTTGATTTGGATCTATATCACAAGTGCCTAAATTAAGAGACACGATTTCTTTCCGCACTTTTATAGAAAGTTTAGGAAAAGCATATCCAGTACCTGCACTATATTTAAAATGAATATTCTGAAATCTTTTATCTTTTTCTAATTCCTGCACATATTCTTTTATATTCTCTTGAGTCCCTTCAAAAGTCGCATTAATGCCCTCAAAAGCAATGATGCACCTGCCCGTCAAGCCAAGATCCTCGCAAATTTGCATTTGCTTGGTTTTGACGGTTTCTGGGTCATCAATGAAAACATATTTATAGAAAAGAATTATTTGATATTCCATATATTCATCTTAACAATAAAAAAAGAAATTACAAGATTTTGCTATTATTGAGTTATGGGCTAAATTTTTTAAAGAATTATATATTATCGAAAACCAAGAAAGCTTATAGTATCTACTATGCCAGCACGACCGAGAAATATTGCGATTGCAACATAAAGTAAAGATATAAAAGCACCTAAGCATAGAAATCCAGCCGTACTTTGCCTCTTAAATAAATAAATGATTCCAGATAAAACAAAAATTATAGCATACATTCCTGACAGTATAAATATAACATAAGGAGCTTTATCGTTTCCTGACAAACTAGAACCAATAATAGTGATTGCCAGTAAAATAGCTGGAGTAAGTATTAATGCCCAATTAATTATTTTGTGGGTATCTTTCATAAAAAAATTATACCATATTATTTACAAATAACTATAATTACGTAATTATGTTACAAACTCTGCGATAGCAGAAAATCTAACAAATTCATAACTTCTTTTATTTGTTATTTTTAAAATCATATCCTCGCGCAAGTTTAAAAGTCTTTAGGCTATCTCTGAGTTCGATGCTTTTAATATAATCCAAAAATTCTTTCGGTAAAGGTGATGGCCCAACCCAAACACTCTTTTGTATCATAAGATAATTAAACTTCTTTAGATGCCATCGCAACCATTCCCTTTCAGCTTTTCTGGACTCTGACACATCAAACATTACTATTAAATTTTTTGGCGCATTTTTATTGAACTTAAAATTAAATTGTTTTAATGAATCAATTTTCTTACTGATATATTTTTTTCCTTTTAAAGTAACACATAATGAGCCATAATCTTCTATAAATCCTTCTTTTACTAAAGAAGACATGGTTGCCCGCAACGAATTGGGTGAATATTTTTTAAATTTCGGTAAACCTAAAAGATTTACTCTCATACCTTTATAATTGATGGATGTTTCACTCAATTCTTTTAAAATATCAAATATAATACTCATACAGAAAGTATACCAAATTGTTAGGAACTCTGCTATCGCAGAAAGTCTAACATTTATTTGTTAAATTTTATTTACCAGAATATATCTCCGCCATTTTACAATATTCACATCCTGTATTTTTACCATAAGAATTATAATTACAAGGCCTGTTCACCCACTTGCCTGTTTTCACTAGTTGGTCATAATCCAGAATATCTTTCACTAAAAGTCCTATTTCTTCCAAGGTGATAACTCTGCTATACATCCTTTCTTTTTCGTTTTTAGCTTCCAAAAATTCCAGCCTACTCTCAATCACATTTGTTTTAGAATTGTTAGAGAGTAGGTATGAATACATAGCGAGCTGTCGCAAGTGATTGCTCATTCTTCCCTCTTCGTTCATTTTTTCAATATCACTTTTTTTGCGAACACCACCTGTCTTAAAATCAGTCACACGAATACTATCTTCGTCGAGTCTTTCTATTAAATCTATCTTACCGTAAATATTAAGGTGTGGAAATTCTTCGTCTCTAGTAGAAATGCTTTTTTCACTTTCGCGATTTGGTGCTATCTCGTGAAAGCTATTTTTTATCCATCTTTCTATCACCACGGAGACTTCTTTATCTGATGGTAAAATTATTTTGTTTAATTTTAAAATCTGGTCAATAGCTTCATGGACTTTATTCCCAAACTCTAGGCTCGCGCTCTTATCCTGTGGCATTTTTAGTAAATTCATAAAATACCATTTCCACGGACATTCAAAAAAATTATTTAAAAGTGAGGCAGAAATATATCTGTCACTATAAATGTCTTTGACTAATTTCACCAGTTCTCCGAAAATTGATCCCTCTTTGCTGGTCTTTTCTTTCCCGAGAGAGGCGGGTCCGCCTTGGGTGGATGCTTTTTGTTTTTCAAAAATCTCGGACGGCAATTCGTCGATAATTTTTGCTAATTCTCTTTGCCTTTCACCGTCTTCCTCCAAAGAATAAGAAAGAGTGCAAAACTTTTTAGCTCGAGTAAGAGCTACGAAGAGCTTGCGCTTCACGGCATCGATATCTCCTTCTTCAACAACTTCACGGATGCTCCGTGGCAAGCTAAAGCCAAGCTTTTTACCACCTGAAAGGGAATGCTCATCTGTGTGCGCAATCCAAACATATTCGAATTCCCGACCCTTGCTCGAATGCATAGTGAGAACTTGAATGCCTGCTTTGAGGGGAGAAACAAGTGGCACTTCCACTGCTGCGGCTTCGATTTTTTCCAAGTAAGAAATAAATTGAGACAATGTAAGCTCCGAATTTCTTTCAAGTTCTGGCTCTAATAAATCAAGAATAGTATCGGTAATTTCTTTACTGGTAACTAAATTTTTTCGATTGTCCTTTAATAATTCCCCGCTTATGATGCTAATCAAGGTTTTTAAATCTCTTTCTTTGACATCCTTATACCATGCTATGAGTTTCTGGAGCCAGAGGTTCACGCTATTTTTGTCCACAAATAACGATGGCGTTTCCTTCATTAATATTTCTAGAGAAAATTCTTTCATATTTCTTTTGGCAAAAAATTGATGCGCAAGGATGGGGTCCACTTCCGAGGTCTTATCAAAAAAGGATGCAGCCAGAGCCACATTATCACCAGTAAATATTTTTAGCACTCGCACAAGAGACTGGGCTTCTTCTTGATCAAAAAAATTTAGAGACTCAAGCGACGCAATCGGCAACCCCACCTGGTGTAAAACTTGAATGGCATGGCGCACTTGCCTATTTTTAGGCACTAAGATGGCAACCTCATTCGGAGGAAGTCCGGTTTTGATTTTTTCTCTGATATCCTCCGCGGCAGCAAATATTTCGCCCTCGCTATCACCCGCCTCAATCAGTCGTATCGGGTGGTGTTCCTTGCTCTGGCTTATCAACTTCTCTTCTGACATGACACTTTTTAAAAGCATATGCGAAGCATCAAGAATGATCTGCGTGGAACGATAATTGTCGACAAGGGTGATGAGTTTCGCTTCCGGAAAAGTTTTCTTAAAAGCCTTGAAGTGGTCAATCGACGCGCCGGAAAATCCATAGATGAGCTGCCGATCGTCCCCTACCACGAATATATCCGGTTTCTCAAGCGGTCCCCAGACTTTTTTTAAAAATTCATTTTGCACCAAGGAAGAATCCTGATGCTCATCTATTAAAACATACAAATACCTCTCGCGGATCATGGACAGGGCTTCTTTTGAAATTTCGATAATTTTTACTAGAGACTCGAGCACATCGTCGTAGTCGAACAAATTTCTTTCTTTTTTGACTTCTTCGTAAAATTTAAAAAACAAAGAGACTTCTTCAGTTTTCGTGAGACTCTCTAATTCTTTTAATGTTTCTTGTTTCAGACGACCCTTGCTCTCACCTCTACTCGAAATATTATTTTC
>CALRHR010000009.1 GCA_943359485.1 Candidatus Nomurabacteria bacterium
GTTCCGCTTTTCCGAGTCCGCATTTGTATTGCATTCCCGCACTTTTCATTTTTGAAAAGCTCTGTGCTTTGCACAGAGGCGCGTAGCGCGCGGGGATGCTTAATTACAAGCTTTCAAAATAGGTTCTGATTTGGTAGTATAAACGCACCCGTTTAAAAAAGTAGCCCCGAAAAAGTCGGGGTCTTTTTTATTGCGCGGACCGTAAGCAAAGTACCTGCGTACTTTGCGTCAGGATGAGAAAAGCTTTTCAGTATTTGTTAAAAATTTATTTTGAACAAATACGAAAAGGTATACTGTTCCTGTAAGGAAAGAGTCCTGTACGGTCGACCAAATTTTATAAATGGTAATTATTCTCATTTCATAATTTATCAATAATTAATAACTTAACCCGCACAGGATTTAGTTTCATTGGCTTTTGAAATTAAAGATTATTTGATATAATTATATGCATGGAGAAATTAAAGGTTTTTATATTTTGGGTAATAGTTCTCGCCCTGATGGGCCTCTTGGGTTATTGGGCTTTTGGCACCATACAGTCTGGTAGCGAGTATGTCAGTGCGGAGAAAATTACAAAACTTGAAAAAGATAATGAGGATTTAAAAAAACAAGTGGGAGAACTTGTAGCTGAAATAGCTGTTTTAAAACCGGCAGTACCCACAGTTGCGCAGCGGGTGGTAGAAGAACCTCTAGCCACACAAAAGACTGAACAGGGAAGGCCTGTGCCAACGACTATTAACAAGAACCAGAGTCTCATAAATGAACTGCAAAAATTAATTGATGACAGTGTGGTTATGAAAAAAGGATCTCGAGGTACTAGGGTAGGGACTATTCAGGAATTTTTTAATCTCTACAATAAAACCAAAAATAGAATTGATAATGATTATGGTGCAAGTACTGAAAAAGCGGTGATAAATTTCCAGAAAGATCAAGGACTTACAGCCGATGGTGAAGCTGATAAAACTTTATTTGAAAAGATGATTGCTTGGTTAGAGAAGGAGTGATTATGAAGAAATACATCACAGGCATAATTAGTATTTTGATTCTCGCATTTTTGTCTACGGTTTTTTATTATAAGTTTGATCCGTCTTTACTCACTGACCTATCTTTCTACATTAACCTCGCGAATCCGTATATGCGTATCGTGAAAGTAAACGAAGGTCTACGCAGGGAGGAAGTGGCAGAGGTGGTGGCAAATAGGCTGGACTGGGATGATACAGAAAAAGCAGATTTTCTAGATAAAGCGAATGTTGAGGGGCGGTACTTCCCAAAAACTTATTTGATTTATAAAGACGAAGTTCCTGCAAAGGTGGTGGAAACTATGAACACTGAATTCGACAAGCAAGTTAGTAAAGTTAAAAAACCAAAATCAAAAACAATAATCAACGAAGAAACCATTCTTAAAATCGCTTCCATCATCCAGAGGGAAGCGGCAGGTAAGCAAGATATGAATTTGATTTCTGGAATAATTTGGAACCGAATTTTTAACGGGATGAAATTGCAAATCGATGCCACTCTACAGTACGCGAAAGGTAGCGCGGAAGATGGTTGGTGGGGGGAAGTAAATCCGGAAGACAAGAAAATAAAGTCTTCCTATAACACATATTTACACCCAGGATTGCCTCCTGGAGCTATTGCTAATCCTGGGCTTGCTGCGATTTCTGCCGCCTCTAATCCCATAAAGACTGATTGCTTGTTTTATCTACATGACAATAATAGAAATATCCACTGTGCTAAAACTTACGAACAACACAAGAAAAATATTGATATTTATTTGAAATAAGGTTATAGTCTTTCATATGGCAAAAAGAAGCACCACATTGAGTCCTAAAAATAAGTCTCGTCATTCGCACAAGACCAAGAAGCGTCTCGCCGTCAAGCGAGACATGCTTGCCCAAAAAGCTCTGCGCCGAAAAGGAAATTAAGTTTCCTACTGGTTCTGTGTTTTTAAGTATTTCTCCCAGAGTTGCTGGAAGTCTTTTGAATTTTCCTTCAACTCGTGGATAGTACCTCGGGCGACAATTTTACCTTCTTTAAAAAAGAAAATATTGTCAAAAAGAGGCAGAAGATGTAGGCGGTGGATAGAAGAGATGATGGTTTTTTCTGGCAAGGAAGAAAAAATATTTTCATAAATTTTTAGTTCATTATGAAAGTCCACACTACTGGTTGGCTCATCGAGCAGGATTATGTCTTTATCTTTAGATGCCAGAAGCCCGCGAGAGAGCGCCAAGCGCTGTTTTTCGCCACCACTTAGATTTACTCCTTTTTCCACGATATTAGACTCTAAGCCGTTCGGCAGTCGGGCAACCACATCAGTAAATGAAGCCATGTCGGTAAACAATTTTATTTCTTCTTCGTCATAGTCTACTCCGAGGGTAATATTTTCCAGGATAGTTGTGGAGAAAATTTCTGGATCTTGCGGGATTAAAGAAATAGAATCGCTTATTATATTTAAGTCATTTCCGCATTCTTTTTGGTCAATGCACAGTAGGATCTCTTTTGGTGAATAAAGCCCACGAAATATCTTTAGAAAAGTCGTTTTTCCTCCGCCGGATTCTCCGATTACTGCAATCTTTTCTCCTTTAGTGAAATCAACATTTACATTATCCAGATGCAAATCTGCATCTTCTTCGTCATGATACGAGAATGATAAATTCTTAATGAAAATCTGAGACCAATTTTTCGGCAGGTGTCTGTTCTCTAAGAGTGCGACTTCTGTAAAATCTTTTGAGATCTCTTCGGCGTTTGCTATATTTGCCTTCCATTTTACAGCATTACCATAAAGCTGAGCAAAAGAAAAAAATGTTTCTCTGACTTTGGAGGCATAACTATATAATATAAAAATAGATCCGATTAAAAGAATTTTTCCAGCACTTACACTAGAGAATAAATAAACAGCTACCGCGAGAACTACAGAGAGCTGGCCTACTCCTGCTCCCCAGAACCATTTCCACTCATTATCGATAATATTTTTTTTGAATTGAGAAAAAGGCTTTTCGATTGCTTTGTTGACAGATTTAAAAACTAAATTTTCTATGCGCAGAATGATGACCGTGGTAATATTGCTAATGACATCATAAATCTTAGCAGATGTTGTATTTTCTAATCGGTTAACGATTTTGTATCCAGGGATCAGTCTTTTGTCATAAATAAACATAATGTAAAAAATAAAAATTGAGGTTAAGATTACCACGAGAGAAGCATAAAAACTGAAATAGAAAAGAGCTCCAAGTGAAATTACAAGCCGTACGAAAGCCTGGATAAACATAAAGGTTTCCGTTGAAAAGGAAAATATTGCATTAGTCCCTTTTTCTATTTTGTCTATAGTATCCCCCGAGTGGTGGTCTGCATGCCAGGGCAGGGGTAAGGCCATCGTTCCGCGGAGTAGGTATGCTTTGTAATTTTTTTTGGTTATGAAAGCGGTTTGTTGTTCAATGATTCTGGCTGGTCCCCAAAATACCCAAAAAATAATTTCAGAAGCCAGAAAAAGCAATAATATTAAAAATAGGGTGGATAAATTGTCTTTTGTGACTCCGTTTGTTTGAATAAAGTCCAGAAAATAGCCAAAGACTAAAGGTTGGCTGGCATCAGCTATATTAGCAAAGACAAACATAGAGGTTGCAACTACTATGTTTTTTCTTCTTTCTCCGGCGTAAGCATACATCTTGCGCCAAAGGTAAACGACAGAATTGTTTAAGACACTTTTCATAAATTGAGTGTTATTATAACATGAATGAAGAGGTTTGTGGTCGGGGGATGGGTGGTGACGATGAAACTTTATATTTTTTTAAAAGCTTTAATGAGGTATTTGTATTTTTTGTTGGTTGGTGGTATATTAAAAAGATGGAAAACATAAAAAATAATCTTTGGGTTTTGGGTGTAGTGGCACTTGTTTTTTCGGCTATATTTTTCTTTTCGGCGCGTGGATTTTCGGATCAAGGAAAATTTGTCGAAGTAAAAGGGCTTTCGGAAAAAATAGTTAAAGCTGATGTGGCTATTTGGTCAATGAGTTTTGAAGTGAAGTCGAATAATGTCGACATGCTTTATGCCGATATCGCTAAAAATACTAGCACAATTACCGCTTTCCTAAAATCAAAGGGTTTTGAAGAAACAGAAATAAATGTGGCACCGGTAAATATTTATCAGGACACTTACAGGGATGCTTTATTCAGGTACAATTCAAATACCCAGCTTTCGGTTTATACCAAGAAAGTGGACATAGTTAAGTCTGCTTCAAAGGAAACTCTACTTTTGGTCAAGCAAGGGGTGACTCTCAATCAAAATTATATTGATTTTCAATTTTCAGATATCAATAGCGTCAAGCCAGAAATGCTTACCGAAGCCATCAAGAATGCTCGCGCCACAGCCAAGCAATTTGCGCAAGAGTCCGGCTCTGGCCTTGGTGCTGTGTCTAGAGGTAATCAAGGGGTGTTTGATGTTACAGACAAGGACCCTGGTTCTCCTGAATTCAAAAAAATCCGTGTGGTTTCAAGTTTGAGGTTTTTGTTGAAATAACTTAGCCCTTTATAACCTCTTTCCATCGAAAATATAGACAGGGAATGGAGGTGGGAGTACTTATACACTATATTTTTGGTAGCTATTTGTAGTAGAATGTATTTATGACCGAATCCATGGAGTGGTTGCGGATATTTATATTAAATCATCGTTCACTTGAATATATTATTATTTTCGGTGGAGCTGTAATTGGAGGAGAATTTGCTTTATTTGTTCTTGGCTTTTTTTCAGCACAAGGGATTTTGCCAATTTTTTCTGTGGTCATTTTAAGTTTCTTTGCTTCTTTTGTTCCGAATATTCTCTGGTTCTTACTTGGCAGAACAAATACTATAGGGAAAATTACTTCACATCGCTATGCTAGCAACACTGTTTCGATGATTACCGAGGCGGTGGTTCGGATGAGCGGGGGCAGTCATTTTATCGGACTTATTTTTATTAAGTTCCTTGTTGGTACCCCTTTTTTACTAACCATGTATATAAATAAAACCAGTCTTAGATTCTGGTATTTTCTGGTTTACGAAACACCAGCTATTATTTTATCATTACTTGTTCTCCTTCCAATTGGTTTTCTTTCCGGGCTTGGATTTATCTATTTTGCAGATATTTTTAATAATCTTTATGTGGGGCTGGGCTTCATTTTACTTATAGTTTTACTTATAGTTATGGCTCAATTATGGATAAAGAAGAAATTTACTAATGTGGAAAGTGTAAATTTGTGATATAATAATATTATGCAGATAAATTTACAAGGTAAAAATATAGAGTTGACTGAGGCTATTAAAGATTATGCTTTGAGACGCGTCACCAATCTAAACAAATTGCTGTCCGGCATCGAAGGACGGGGTGGGGAAGTTAAAGTAAATTTTGAAGTTAGTAAGTCAAGCAATCACCACAAATCGGGAGAAATTTTTCATGCTGATTGCCTGATTAAGATAGATGGTAGGGAATTCTATTCAAGCGCTGACAAAGAAGATTTGTATGAGGCTATCGATGAAGTCAAAGAGATTCTTTTTAACGATATTCAGAAAAATAAAGACCGTCGTCAGACGCTCTTCAAGCGTGGGGCGGCTAGTGTGAAGAAAATGTTGAAGGGTCTTTCTAAACGAAATCCGTTTACCTCGAAATATTAATACAAGGTCTTGCCTTGTATAGAATATATGCCAATAGAAGGAAGCAAAATAAATACCTTACCTAGTTTAGAAGATTTAGAAATACAGATTCCTGAACTTGCAACTCTTAAAAAAACGAAAATTAAAAAAATTGAAAATCATAAAATTATTTTCAATAAAGTTTCTTTCGATTTGAAAATTACAACTGAAAGTTCATTAGAAGATTATTGGTTGTGTTCAATTACAATTGAAGCTTTAGATACACAAGGAGAAGAGTTTGCTTTAGCTTCATTGTCTGTGGGCGAAAATCGTGAAGCTAATGAAGATGGAAATTTTGAGGCGGCTACTTATGTTCATAATAATAATCGATTAGTAAGTGGGCTTGGTAGAGTTTTATATGAGAAATTATTTAAACTTTTGCCAAGGGTTTCAATTGGGTGGAATATTCCCATATTACATATAATTGAAAAGACTCCTAGTCACGGTTTGGATTCGGAAAAATGGGACGAATTAATGTTACCTATTTTGAAACAGTATAAATATATAAAAAGAAAAAGTACTGGATATCCCATAGAAATATGGGAAAGGATATTTTTACCAAATTAGTACAGATTTTGTCTTTTTTCAATATACAAGGTCTTGCCTTGTATATTGAGTAGTGTATTATATAAGCATGTCAATTAGAAAAGTTTCTTTTGCATCGGGAGAATTTTATCATATTTATAATAGAGGAAATAGTAAACAGGTCATTTTTCATGACAAGCAAGATTATCATAGATTTTTAGCTTTACTGTATGCTGTAAATTCAAAACAAAATATTATTTTTCGTTTAGTCGCTAACAATATGTATAAATTTGATAGAGGAGATCGTCTTGTTTCAATCAGTATGTATTGTTTGATGCCAAATCATTTCCATTTATTTTTAATAGAAGTTGAGGGTGGTAGTATAAGTAAATTTATGCAGAAATTAACCACCGCTTATTCAATGTATTATAATAAAAAATATGCTCGAACTGGTGGACTTTTTGAGGGAAAATTTAAATCTGAACATGGAAGTAGTGATACATATACAAAGTATTTATTTTCTTATATTCATTTAAATCCAGTAAAAATGATTGATAAAAATTGGAAAGTTGATGGAATTAAAAATAAACAGAAAACGTTGGAATTTTTGAAAAAGTATCAATATTCAAGTTATCTAGAATATTTAGGTATTGAACGCATTGAAAATTCTATTTTAAATAGGGAAGATTCTCTTAATTATTTTCAAGACAAGGAAGAATTTGAAAGGGAAATTTTTGAGTGGCTATCTTTATAGTACAAGGTTAGTACAAGGTCTTGCCTTGTATTTTATTTTAAGAAATCTTCATATTTGATTTCTTTTTTACTTTCAGGCACAACCTTTTTTATTATAAATTGTTTGTTCTCTAGAATAGCGTCAGTGATAATAATACGTTTGTTTTCTTTTAAAAAAAAAGTTCTTGGCCAAGTGGTGTACGCGCGAAATTTGTTATAATTTTTTATAGCGTCATCTGCTAAATCAATTAGCCCATCTTCTTTTTTAATTTTTTTACAAAAAGTTGCTTGGGATTCATCTTGTTTTTCTCCCCCTGTAAAGGGTGAGTTTGTGGGGGCTGAGGGGGTCTTTAAAATTTTTACTAAAAGTTCCCCGCCGATTTTTATCAGTCTTTTGCGTAAATCTGGTGTTTTTTCATTCGGCAATATTTCTATTTTTTCTTGAGCGACAATAGCACCCGCATCCATTTTATATTCCATTTTTTGAATAGTTACGCCTGTGATATTATCACCATTTAATATGGCAGATTCGACAGGGGACGCTCCACGATATTTTGGGAGTAGGGAATAGTGAATATTGAGAGAGCAAATTTTTGGGATGTTTAAAATATTTTCTGGAATTATTTTCCCATAAGCGACAACAATAAATAAGTCAACATCATTTGTGAATTTTTCTGTTTCTAATTTGTCTGGTTTTAGGCATGGGATATTGTTTTTTTCAGCGAATATGGCGACGGGCGAGGCCTGCAAGCGTAGACCTCGCCCGCTCTCTCTGTCTGGAGAAGTTATGATAAGTGATGGTAAAAATCCTGATTGTTTGAGTATTTCTAAAGATTCTCTAGCCACATCTGGCGTACCCCAAAATACGAAATTTAATTTTTTATCTGGGCTATTTGTCATATTTATTTTTTCTTAGGCAATTCTTCCGCTTTCACTTCTTTAGCGTGGTCGATGAAAAGTATGCCGTTTAGATGGTCTGTCTCATGTTGAAAAATTTGTGCGAGCAAGTCCGAGGCGCCGCGTTTAAACTTTTTACCATTTTCATCATAAGCTTCCACGGTGGCCTTTTTAGATCTAAAAGTCTTGCCGTACAGTGGGCGCACTGAAAGGCATCCTTCCGGCACCCACACCTTTTCTCGGGAGAGTTTTGAAATTTTTGGATTGATAAAGACTTGGTCAGCCACAACAGAATTCGCCATGTGGGGTGTCTCGTAGACCGTCGGGTCGAGAGGCAGTGCTGGCACAGCAGTGCCAGACAGCGACCCCGCACGGCGAGATTCTGGCGTGGCGCCAAATCCCGCCACGAAGACCTTCCCGGAGACGACAAAAATCCGCAGTGAGTAGCCGATTTGTGGCGCCGCAATGGCTACACCATCATCCTCTCCGGACAGTGCTACCGACATTTCCCCTAAAATCTTTTTTATCTTTGGTGTTTTTATGTCAGAAATTTTTACTTCTTCTGCAATTTTGTGTAAAACTTTATCATCTTTTTGTAAAATTTTCTTTTGCATTTTATTTTACTATCTACTAAAACCTAATTTTACTTTAATTCTTTCAAATATTCTAGAAGTTTTGCCAGCTTTACTGTTTCTTGAGATCTGTTTGACATGTCACGCACGATGACGGAGTTATCGAGTGCTTCTTTTACACCAAAAATGAGCGCGTAGGGGACACCAAGTTTTTCAGCAATTCCTAGCTGGCTACCGAGGCTGTCTTTGGAAAGCGATTGGGCGATGGGAATGTGCGCCTTGCGAAGAACTTCAATTACATTTAAGCTTTTTAATTTTGCTTCGGAACCAAGTTGAATGAAATAAATTTTTGGTTTTTTAAGTATACGAGGAGCGAGTTTTTTATACCAAGGTGAAGCAACTATTCGATCTACGCCAATGGAAAATCCCACCCCAGGGATATCCTTTTTTGAGCCAATTTGACGGCCTAGATAATCATAACGGCCTCCACCAGCAAGCGCCATAGGAGCATTTCCTTCTTCTTCATTTTTTTGTCCCAAAATTTCAAAAACAGTGCGAGTGTAATACGAAAGACCACGCACTAAATTTTTATTTAAATTAAATTCTATATTCATTTCACCTAAATATTCCAGAACTTCTTTAAAGTGCTTTTTACAAGAAGGACAGAGGAAGGAAACAGAGTCTGGGGCTTTTTCATTTATGGCAATTGTCTTTTCTTCTTTGGAGTCTAGAATTCGGAGTGGATTTACTTTCAAGCGTTCTCGGTCGACGGCTGGCAAATCTTTTAAATTCTTTTTGTAATAATTTGTCAGTTCTCGTATGTATCCATTTCTACACTCTTTGTCTCCGATTGAATTGATATCAATGGAGAGATTCTCTGCGCCAGCTTCCTCCAGGATACTGACACAGGTTTTAATCACCAGGGCATCCATGATGCTTTTGTCGCTCCCAAGCGCGTCTGCGTCAAATTGCCAAAATTGTCTGTATCGTCCGCGTTGAGGTTTGTCATGTCTAAAAGACGGTCCGTATTGATATAAGAGCACTGGTTGGGGCATTGTTTGCATGCCGTGTTCAATGTAAGCACGCATTAAAGGTGCAGTGTGTTCTGGTCGAAGTGCCAAGCGGTCTCCGCCCTTGGTTTTTAGGGTATACATTTCCTTGTCTACAATGTCTGTGCCTTCGCCTATGCCGGTAGTAAAAATTTCTTCGTGCTCAAGCATCGGAGTTTCTATCGGTTTAAAACCGTAATACACCGCTACTTCCTGCGCTTTTTCAAAAAATCCTTGGAAAGAATAATATTCTTCATTCATCAAATCCCTCATACCCTTTAAGGAAGAGACATTTGACATTTTGTTTTTATTTTCTTTTTTTATTTTTTTCATCTCTTTTTAATTTTATTGTTTATATTTTCCCGGCCATGTATCGATTTTGTTTGTTGGCAGGAGGCGTAGAAATGCTCTCCCTGTGATAAGTTCTCTCTTGAGTGGTCCCCAGTATCTTGAGTCTGAACTGGCATTTCTATTGTCGCCCATTACAAAATATTCGTCACTCTTTAATTCAATATGTATTGTATCATTCCAAGTAGTTTTTATATAAGGTTCTAGAAGTTCAAATCCATCTTTTCGTTCTGTATTTTTTATGGAAATAACGCCATTCTTAATGTCGACAGTTTCATTGGGAAGGCCGATGATTCTTTTGATGAAAAATTTAGTCTGGTCATTTGGATATCGAAAAATTATCACATCTTGTCTTTCGGGTTGGGCTAGTTTGTAGGATATTTTATCTACTATTAGATAATTTTTATCTTCAAAAGTGGGAATCATAGAACTTCCTGATACGACAAATGGTTCTCCGACAAAAACACGGATGGGGATGACGATAATTAAAGCCAAAAAGGCAAATCGTACCAATTCCCAGAATGACTGGGATGTGGTTTTTTCTTGAGTATTTTTCTCCCCGCCTGCACTAGCAAGGCTCTCAGCATTGCGGGCAGGTTCCATTCCTGTTTCTTGCATTAACCTTAATATAACATATAATTAAAAAATATGAAAATTGTCGTTGGTTTAGGAAACCCAGGGAAGGAATATGAAAACACCAGGCATAATACCGGGCGGATTTTGGTAGGTTTGATAGAAAAAAAATTGCAAGATAAAAAAATATCCGCCAAAGGCGGACCAGCCTCAGGCTGGAAGTTTTTAACACCAGATACTTTTATGAATAATTCTGGGAAGGCTGTAGTAGCATTGGTAAAAAATAAGAAGGATTTGAAAGATTTAATTGTAATTTATGATGACATCGATTTACCGCTAGGAAAAATAAAAATTTCTTTTAATCGTTCAGATGGTGGACACAACGGTCTGGGTTCTATTATCAAATCGCTCAAGAGCGAGGGGTTTCTGCGAATTAGAATTGGTATTTCACCTTCTACTCCCAAAGGCATAGTGAAAAAACCAAGTGGCGAAAAGGCAGTTTTGAATTTCTTGCTTGGCGAATTCAAAAAACCAGAATTAGAAATTATCAAAAAACTTTCAAAAAAAGTCGCGGAAATTATTGAAATGATTTTTAAAGAGGGTCGAGAAAAAGCAATGAGTATCTATAATTAATTTTTTTATAGAAAGTTTAAGAAGAATTATCTGGTCTTAGATTTCTTTTATGGCCTCGATGATAATGGACTTTTCTCCGTTTTTGAGGGAGATTTTGCCGGAGAGGGCTATGCATTTTTCGGGAATTAGAATATCTCCTGATTCTTTGAAAATGCTGGGGAAAGCTACAGCTTCTATCGAGTCTGTGAGGTCAGCTATCTTTAAGAAAGCCATGCGGTCATTGTTTTTTGTAATTACTTGTCTGCAACTTTCTATTATCCCAGCTAGGGTGACCTGCATTCCGTTGCCTGTGCCGGGCTCGGTGCCCTCTTTTATTTTTTTGATATTTATATTTCGGCCTTCGAGTTTATCGCGAATCCGGTCGAGCGGATGCCCAGAGATGTAAAGTCCCAACAATTCTTTTTCCCAAAGCAATTTTTCACTTTGGGTTGCAGGGTCTGCGGTTTTTAATTTAAATTCGCTGACGCTTTTGTCGGGTAATGCTCCAAAGAGGGAAACTTGATTCTGGTTTTTATTTCCAGATTCTTTATGATAGGCGAGCATGTCTTCCAAATTTGCGATAAATACTCCGCGGTCACCCCAGTCGTCCATCGAACCAGATTTGATGAGAGCTTCCATGGATTTTTTGTTTAAATTTTTGTGTTTAATTCTGGTCAGGAAGTCGCTGATGGATTTAAATTTACCTTTAACTTTTCGCTCGGCAATAATGGCATTAGAAATATCTGTGCCCAAGTTTTTTATCGTATAAAAACCGAATCTTATTTTCACACTTTTATTTGTGGCATTTATCTCAGTGTCTTTTTCTTCGGGCAAGCAAGTAAACCCCCCGTAGCTTTCATTTATGTGTGGTGGGAGGACTGGAATATTCATTTTTTTACACTCGTTGATAATGACTCCTATTTGCTCTACATCGCCACTTTCAGCAGTGAGAATGGAAGCCATGTATTCGACTGGATAGTTGGCTTTCATGTAGGCTGTTTGATAAGCGACCTTACCATAACTCGCTGCGTGCGCTTTACCAAAACCATAAGCTTGGAAAGGTTCGAAAAGTTTCCAAAGTTTTTCCGCAAATTCCGGGGTTTGTCCGTTTTTAATTATACCTGTGGTAAGTTTTTCTCTCTGAGCCGCCATCTCGGCTGGAATTTTTTTACCGACGGCCTTGCGGAATTTATCTGCTTCCTCCCAATTGTATCCAGCGAGTTCAATCGCAGAGAGGAGCAAGTCGTCTTGGTAAACTATTAGTCCATATGAATCACCCAAGTATTTTTTCATCCTTGGGTCCATATATTTTACCAAGTGTGGGTTGTGTTTGCGTTTGATGTATTCTGGGATGGATTCCATCGGTCCGGGGCGATACAGGGCCACCATAGCATTTATATCATGGATACTTGTAGGTTTTAATTCTTTCAAATATCTGGTCATGCCGGCACCGTTCAATTGGAATAGGCCTTCGGTTTCACCCTTAGTCAGTAGCTCAAAGGTTTTTTTGTCATCGAGTGGAATTTTCCCTATGTCAATGTCTACTCCATAAAATCTTCTGACTAAGTTTATACTATCAGCAAGAATAGATAAATTTCTGATGCCGAGGAAGTCAAATTTTAAAAGCCCGGCTTCCTCGGCACTGTACATATCGTATTGAGTAATTATTTTTCCACCTTTGGGGTCGAGCTGGGTCGGCATGTAGTCACTGATCGGCCCCGGGGCGATGACCACTCCAGCTGCGTGCACCGAGATATGCCTTACACAACCTTCAAGCTTTTTTGCTAAGTCTATTATTTTTTTTGTATCTTTTTCGTTTTTGTATGCAGCTTTTAATTCTGGAGTAATCTCAATCGCATAATCTATAGTCATCGGCATACCTTGTGAACCCATTGGGATCATTTTCGAAAGTCTGTCACCTATGGAGTATTCGTATCCTAAAGATCTGGCTACATCTCGGACAGAACCTCTGGCTGCCATCGTTCCAAATGTTCCTATTTGCGCCACAGAATCTTCTCCATATTTACTTTTCGCATACTCGATCATCTCATCTCGTCTATTATCGGCAAAGTCCATGTCAATGTCTGGCGCAGAAGGACGAAAAGGATTCAAGAATCTTTCGAAGGGGATTTTGTACTCTAGTGGATTGATGTTGGTGATGCGTAGTAGATAAGTCACCATGGACCCAGCGACTGAGCCACGGATAGCCGTCAGAATTCCATTTTTCTTTGCATAGTCTAGCAAATCACCAACTACTAAAAAGTATGGCGAGTATCCCTTGTCGAAAATTACTTTAAGCTCGTATTCAACACGTTCTAAAGTTTCTTTTGTTTTTTCTACTTCGAGAATTTCAAAACCGGCATAACATAGCTCGCGTAATTTTTCATTATATGTTATTCCTTTTTCGAGTTTAAAATCAGGGAAGACCCATTTTCCAAGTTCTAGCTCAACTTCGCACATGCTAGCGACTTTCATTGTGTTAGTTACAGCTTCAGGGAAATCTTTAAAGACTTCGAGCATTTTCTCTGTACTCATAAAAGAAAAGTCATCATTTGAAAATTCAAATTTTGCGCCGTCTTTTGTGTCGCCCTGAGTATTGATCTGTAGTAAAGTGTGGTGTGCTTCATGGTCTTCCGTGCATGGATAATGTGAATCTTGGGTGGCGACTACTAATATATTGTTTTGCTTTGCTAATTTTATTAAATTATTTCTAACTTTTTCATCAACTTCTACTGACGGATGACATTGGATTTCTATAAAATAATTTTCTTTACCAAAAATTTCTTGATATTCTTTTATTATTTTTTCCGCTTTTTCAAGGTCATCTTTTAAAACACTTTGTGATAGTTCACCCCCGAGACAACCAGAAAGGCAAATAATTCCCTCAGAATATTTTCGTAAAATTTCTTTGTCCATGCGTGGTTTGTAATAGTATCCTTCGAGGTTGGCGATAGTTACCAGCTTTATTAAATTTTTATAACCTTGTAGATTTTTGGCCAGTAGTGTGAGGTGATAATATCTTTTTGTTCCGCCAGCTTCTGTCGTTTTGTCGAGTCTCGAGCCCGCAGTCATATAAGCTTCCACTCCGATGATCGGCTTGATTCCTTCTTTTTTCGCCAATTTGTAAAACTCAATAGCGCCGTACATATTGCCGTGGTCGGTAATAGCTAGCGCTGGCATATTGAATTTTTTGGCAAGAGAGACTAAATCTTCCAGCTTCGAAAGCCCGTCGAGAAGCGAGTAGTGGGAGTGGGTATGTAGATGGACAAAGTTTACTTCTTCTTTCATTTTTCTTATAATAACATATATGACAAAAATTAAAGTAGGCATCAATGGTTTTGGCAGAATTGGCAGGGCGTTTTTAAAAATTGCTTGGGATCGGCCAGAGATTGAGATAGTGGCAGTCAATGACCTGGGTAGCATTGAAAATATGGCTTATCTTTTGAAATACGATACGGCTTATGGGAAATGGAAACATGATGATATAAGACACGAGGAAGGATTTTTAATCATTGATGGTAAGAAAGTTAAATTTTTAGCTGAAAAAGATCCGAGTAAATTGCCGTGGAAAGATTTAGGAATAGATGTAGTTGTAGAATCAACTGGAATATTTGTAACTTATGAATCGGCAAAAGTTCACCTAGAAGCCGGAGCTAAAAAAGTTGTAATTACTGCTCCAGCCAAGGACAGTGACGGAGCAATTGGGCAAACTATACTACTCGGAGTTAACGAAGATAAATTTGGTACTTGTGATATAACTTCCAATGCTTCCTGTACTACTAATGCGGGTAGTCCCTTGATTGCGATTTTAGACGAAGCTCTCGGAATTGAAAAAGCAGTTTTAAATACAGTGCACGCATTGACCAACAGCCAGCCGACTGTTGATAGTATCAACAAACACAATATGCGTGAAGGTCGGGCGGGCGGACACAATATCGTGCCGACATCTTCCGGCGCGGCGATAGCCGTTACAAAAGCATTTCCAAAACTTACAGGACTGTTTGATGGTATTGCTGTACGTGTGCCGATGATAACTGGGTCACTAGTTGATGTTACTTTTTTATCCAAGAAAAATACGACAGCCCAAGGGGTGAATGAAATTCTTAAAAAAGCTGCAGGGGAGGAAAGATGGAAAGGAATATTTTCTGCGACCGAAGAAGAACTTGTTTCTAGTGATATTATTGGGAATCCTCATGGCTGTATAGCCGATCTTGGGCTTACAAGAGTTGTTGGAGGTAATCTCGTAAAAGTCATGGGCTGGTATGACAACGAAATGGGGTATACATATACGCTAGTGGAGCATGTTATCAGAACTGGGAATACGATTAAGTAATTTAATTAAAATTTTATGAAAAGGAAAATAATTTTAAGTGTAATAGTTTTATATTTGTTGATCTCATTTTTCTTGCCAATTTTTCCACATTGGACTAAGCATTCGTATACTGGAGGTGGGGTTGCTGGTGGTATTTTTACTAATGTCTGGTATACGTTTAGTTGGAATACTTTAATGGTTCCGATAGTTAATTAGGCTTCGATGAATAAAAATTTCAAAGAGTGGGGTATAGAAAAAAATGATTTGCATGAAAATAAAGTTCGCGCATTTTTTCATGAGCGCGAGGTTTGGTTTGCTTCCATTGGTGTAAACATAGGTTTTGAGCAGGATGGCAGGGGAGATAAATTTCTGCGTCCGGCAATCATTCTCAAAAAATTCAATAATGAAGTGTTGTGGTGTATACCGCTTACAAAAAATCAAAAGAAAGGGAAATATTATTTTTCTTTTAAATTAAACGACGGAGTTAGTACTGCGATTCTTTCTCAAATCCGTCTTATTGATTCTAAAAGATTGCAGTATAAAATTGGTGATTTGACTGAGGAAGATTTTACGCAGATAAAAGAAAAGCTCAAGCAATTTCTCGCCTGAGCTTTTCTATATTTGTACCCCTTTCGGGGAGGGCCGAAGCCATTTGTACGATAAGTATATCATACGAATGAACGAAAAGTCAAGGTTATCCCCAGTCCTTCCATTTTATTCTTTAGTTGCTATATAAAAATGTCTTGATATATACTGCATTTAGGTGAGCTTGACAGGGCTTTTCTTAGAAAAATGTTATAATAGCAATATGAAAATTTATATTGGTTCAGATCACGCTGGGTTTGAATTAAAAGAGGTGCTGAAAAAATATTTGCCGGAGCTCGGTCTCGGTTATGAAGTGGTGGATAAAGGTGCTTTTACTTTTGATAAAAATGATGATTATCCTGATTTTATTAGACCGGTAGCAGAGGCCGTAGCCGAAGGCGGAGGTCCTGAGCTCGAAGAGCGAAGGGGTATAATTTTGGGATTTTCTGGACAAGGCGAGGCGATGTGCGCAAACAGAATAAAGGGCGTGCGGGCGGCAGTATTTTACGGAGAAAAATTGCCGATTGATAATCTGGAAGTGAAAGGAGATGAGAGTAATGATACTTTTGAAATGGTTCTGCATGCCCGTGAGCATGATGATGCGAATATAATTTCCATCGGCGCTGGATTTACGACCGAAGATGAGGCAAAGTTTGCCGTTGAATTATTTTTGAAAACAAAATTTTCTGGTGACGAGCGCCATGTTAGGCGGATTAAAAAACTAGAACCTAGAAGCTAAAAACTAGAACCTAATTTATCATGACTGAAATTATTCCCGCCTTCGCTAAAGCTTCGGCGGGCAAGCCGGCCTTAAGATAATAAATTTATTATGATAGAAATTATTCCAGCTATATTACCCAAGAATTACGAAGATTTAAAAAATAGAATTGCACTTGTGCGAGGAGTTGTTCCTTTGGCGCAGATAGATATTTGTGATGGGATTTTTGTAAAAAATATGACTTGGCCGTTTTTCTCGAAACCCGCGGGAGTAGAACTTCCGCAATTTTTAGAAAATGACCTTGATGAACATTTTCGGAGAATTCTAAACGAGGAAGAGGGTTTGCCATTTTGGGAAGACATTGATTTTGAACTTGACCTAATGATCGTGAATGCTGTAGAGAATTTTGATGTCTTTATGAAATTGGGACCCAAGAGAATTATTTTTCATTTAGAGTCTGTGGGTGATTTAGAAGAATTTAAAAATTTTTTAGAAGGTATAGATATTTATATTAGAGATAGTGTTCAAATAGGAGTTGCCATAAATCCACAAACTAACATTGAACAAATTTTCCCCCTAGTGAATTATATCGATTTTGTGCAAGTGATGGGTATTGATCATGAGGGCAAGCAAGGCGAAGAATTTGATCCTAAATGTTTAGATCAAATAAAAAAGTTGAAAGAAAAATTTTCTGATTTAGTTATTTCTGTTGACGGGGCAGTTGGCTTGGAAACGGCGCCCGCGCTTATAAATGCGGGCGCCTCTCGCCTGGCTATTGGCTCAGCCATTTTTAATACGGATGATATAATAGGGGTGATAGAGAATTTTAAGAATTTGTAAATTATTGGAAATTTATGAATAGAGTTAAATTTATCAGAGATGACACATATGAATTTATAAAGTCTTTGGATGATAATTTGGCAATTAAAGTTTTTGGGTTGTTGGAAATTCTTGATCAATTGGGATTACATCTTGGGCCACCTAAATTAAAGAAAATAACTAGAGAAGTATATGAATTAAGAATTTTAGGAAAAATTTCTGTAAGAGTTTTGTGTACCTTCTTTGGAAATGAAATATATGTATTGCATGCATTTATCAAAAAAAGTCAGAAAATACCACCAAAAGAGCTTGAAAAAGCTATCCACAGGTTGACCTACTTGCATTAAGATAGCATATATGATATCATACTAATATGAAAATATTAGCAGATTTAAAAAGAGAATTATTTAAAAGGCCTGGTGCAAGAAAAGCTTACGAGCAAATGCAACCTGAATTTCAAATCATACGCAAGCTTGCTTTGGCTCGTGCTGAAAAAGGATTCTCTCAAAGAAATTTGGCTCAAAAAATTGGGATAACCCAATCTGCTCTTGCGCGTTTTGAAACTGGTGGAACAAACCCAACCCTTTCATTTATTCAAAAAATAACAAGTGGGCTTGGATTGAAATTATTGGTTAAATAGATACTAAGAAAAAAGATTGTGGTCGGCTACTCCATAGCTATGCATAATTTTGTAAGCTTCGTAAAGCTCACGATCTAGAGGTTTAAGGAGTTCTGGGTTTATCCAATTTTCTACTGCCAGACTTTTCACCTTTTTGGTCAATGATTCAGCCATAGCTTTGTGTTCAGAGACGAATCTTTTGAAATGTTCTCTATTAATGTAATAGTGCCATCCCGTAAAATATAAATGAAAATTATTGTAACGAGGAAAACCATACTTGTCACGAAGGATAAATTCCTCAAAACTTAGAACAGGCTCTTGTTCTGGTGTGGCTGGTGGTATTTGTGGGGGTCCTTGTGGGGGTTTCATAACGCAACCATTATACTATATTTTAATTTATGCTGTATAATGTAATTAATGCTTTTCACTGATGAAAAAATTTTAGAACTTGAACTAAAAGCAAATGATATTCGAAAGAGTATTATCGAAATGCTTTTGGAAGCTGGGAGTGGGCACACTGCCGGGCCACTCGGCATGGCGGATATTTTTACGCTTTTTTATTTTCATATTTTGCGTCACGACCCTAAAAATCCCTCATGGGAAGAACGCGACAGACTGGTGCTTTCAAACGGACATATTTGTCCAGTCTTATATGCGACCATGGCTCATGCTGGATATTTTCCACTTGAAGAACTGAAAACTTTGCGTAAATTTGGAACTCGCTTGCAAGGGCACCCACATCGTGAATATATGCCTTGGCTCGAAAATTCTTCAGGACCACTCGGCGCTGGACTTTCACAAGCGGTGGGCATGGCTCTCGCTGATAGAATTGACGGTTCGACTTCGTCTGCTACAGGGGAAAAAGCTATAGATAAATTTATTTATTGCTTCATGTCTGACGGTGAGCATGATGAAGGGAATTCGTGGGAAGCGATAATGCTTGCCGGCAAAAATAAATTACGAAATTTAATTGTAGTTGTTGATCGAAATAATATTCAGATAGACGGTTTTACAGAAAACATAATGCCACTCGAACCACTTGCGGATAAGTGGCGAGCTTTTAATTGGCATGTGATAGAAGTCGGTGGGCATGATTTTAGAGCTTTGAATGAAGCGGTGGAAGAGGCGCAGGCTATATATGAAAAACCGACGGTAATAATTGCACACACGATTCCAGGCAAAGGAGTAAAAGAATTTGAGCGGGATTACAAATGGCATGGGTATGATCCAGATCCTAAAGATAAAATAGATTACGCGATGGCGCTCAAGGAATTACGAACTTTGGGTGGAAAAATTAGAAGCGAACACCAATGAATTAGCGGCTAGGTGCTAGTGACTAGCATACTAGAACTTAAAAACTAGAACCTAATTTTTATGCTTAATCCAAAATTAAAACTTAATCCTAAAATTTTCAATTCCGATGTAGAACAAGTTTCTATTCGAAAGGGTTTTGGAGAAGGATTATTAAAGACAGGTGAAGAAGATAAAAATGTTGTGGCACTTTGCGCGGATTTAACCGAGTCTACAATGATGAATTTATTTGCTCTTAAATTTCCGGAGCGTTTTGTGGAAATAGGCGTGGCTGAGCAGAACTTGGTGACTGTCGCTTCTGGTATGGCAGCGATGGGGAAAATTCCTTTTTGTTCTTCGTATGCAATGTTTTCCCCAGGTAGAAATTGGGAGCAGATACGAACGACGATTGCTTATAACGATCGGAAAGTTGTAGTAGTCGGCTCGCATGCGGGGATTTCTGTTGGACCTGACGGTGGTACGCACCAGGCGCTTGAAGATATTGCAATGATGCGAGTAATGCCGAATATGGATGTAGTTTCTCCTTGTGATGCCATAGAAGCAAAAAAAGCGACATTGCTTTTAGCAAAAACAAAGAAGCCCGCGTACTTGCGTCTGGCTCGTGAAAAAACTCCAATTATTACTACCGAAGAAACATCTTTCGATATCGGTAAAGCAGAAATTTACTGGATGCCGGATGTGGGACTGGCCCAGGTGGGGGTAATCGTTACAGGTTCGCTTATGTATAAGGCATTACTTGCGGCTAAAGAATTGGAAAATGAAGGAATAAAAATAAAAGTGATGAATTTGGCAACTATAAAACCTATTGATGTGGATGCGGTTGTGTCTCTTGCAAAAGAAACTAAAGCAATTGTGACTGTGGAAGAGCATCAAATTGCCGGCGGTATGGGTAGTGCTGTAGCAGAAGTCTTGGCGCAAAATTTTCCAGTGCCGATGGAATTCATCGGAGTGCAAGATTTGTTTGGTCAGTCCGGTACACCCGATGAGTTAGTGGAACATTACGGTATGGGAGTTAAATCGATAAAAGAGGCAGTGAGGAAAGTTTTGGGAAGGAAAATTTAGTTTATTTTTTTCGCTTTAAAATCCTCTGGCGCGTTTTTTAGGTATTCTTCAAGTTTTTCTCGGGGAAGGAGTCCTTCTTGCCCTCCGACATATTGAACTACAGACATTGAGTTTACCGCTCCCCACGAAAGTGCAGTTGGTAGGTCGTTGCCGAGCAGGAGCGAAATTGCAGTGGTTGATGAGAAAGCATCACCAGCTCCGGTGCGTTCCAAGGGCGGCTTTGGGTCGGGATAGGGCATTTGTTTCCATGTATCTTGTCCATCAAAAGCGTAAGCACCTTTTACTCCGTCAGTGATTACTACAATTTTCGGGCCTAGGTCATGGATGCGTTTAAGAATTTCTTTGATTTCTATTTGATCTACCCCAAGTATTTCCTTCGCTTCTTCAACATTACAAAAGAATATGTCCGCTCGCATATAGACTCTTTTAAGTTTCTCTGTTCCAAGTTTTATCTCTGGAGATCCTGGTTGAAAAGCAAACATGATATCAGGGTTCTTTTCCATATGCTCGGCCACTTCATTGTGAAATGGATAGGCACTACCACTGATAGAACTGAAATAGACTAATTTTGGATTACCGATCTGGGGTAGCGTATAAGAAAAGTCTTCATGCTTTCTCAAAATCGTTCTGTCATTTTGGAACCAAAGTACATAGGAGTAGTTTGTTTTTTTGCCTTTTTGTATGGTGACGAAGTCTGTGCTGATCTTTCGCTCCCTTAGCGTTTCCATACACTCTTCTCCATTTTTATCATCGCCTACACTGCATACTATAGCTGAGTTTAATCCTAATTTAGCTGCAGAGTCAGCAGCATTACCAACATTACCAGCTGCGATTGTTAGGTATGTTGCTTCAAAGGGAATCTTAGCTCCGAAAGGCATACATATTTGGCAATTTTCTTTATCAATATTGCAGTGCACGCTGGCATCTTTGATGTGTATAAAGAGATCTGTGATGATATCCCCAATCGCCAGGAAATCAATTTTATTATCTTTTTCGCTCATGATATTATTATAGCATACTTTAAAAGATGTAAAAATTAAAATAATGTCTCGAAAACTTATTGTATTTTTGTTTTTAATTATTTTCTTTTCTAAATTCAACTTGGTGCGCGCGGATGTGGTCATTAACGAAGTCCAAGTCTTACCCACCGGAGAGAAATTCTTTGAACTGTATAATACCGGTGATTTACAGGTGGACCTCACTGGTTGGTATATTAAGAAAAAAACCGAATCTGGTACTGAGTCCTCCTTGGTGGTGGCAGGTCGCTTGGAAAACAAATTAATTTCAGCGGGTGGTTATTTTTTGATAGCTAACGAAACAGGATATACAGGAAGTGCAAGTATGAATGCAAGTTGGCCACCATCAAACACGGGCGTAGCATCAAATAACACCTTGATTATTTACGACAGTAATGGTGCTGAAGTTGACAAGGTGGGTTGGGGAGAGGCAAGTGATTGTCCAAGTCCATGTCCGGCAAATCCTCCTAGCGGTCAAAGTATTCAAAAAAATGGAAGTGGTTCTTGGATTGTCGCTACACCCACTCCAGGGACACTCAATGAGGAAATAGTCGTAAATGAAAATACCGAATCAAATAATTCTAATAATGAAAGTACAGACACAGGAGGTAGTGGAAGTACCAATTCTTCTTCAAGCAACAGTAGTAATTCTTCTTCAAGTAGTAGCAGTAGTTCTCGGAATAGGTCTACTATAAAAAAACCAACAGAGCCCAAAGTGGTAAAAACAAAAATTATTACTCCGAAAGCAGCTTTTGTTGGTATACCTTTTGATTTAAAAAGCGAGGTTTTTAATACTGTTGGGGAAACATTTAATGCAGGAAGATATTTTTGGAATTTTGGCGATGGTAATTCAAAGGAGGTAAAAGATGGTACAAATTTCCCATACACTTACTTTTACGAAGGGGAGTATGTAATTTCTTTGGAATATTATTCCAAAAATTCTTCTCAAACTCCGAAAGCTGTCGCAGAAACTACAATCAAAGTTGTTCCAGTAGATGTTTCTATTTCCAGAGTCGGTAGCGCGGATGACTTTTTTATAGAACTTTCTAATAATACAAATTATGAGATAAATATTTCCGGGTGGAGATTGTTATCTTTAGATAAAATTTTTGTTTTTCCAAAAAACAGCATCTTATTGTCTAAGAAGAAAATAATCTTACCTCCTGTCGTTACAAATTTTTTGTTTACAGATGTAAAAAGTTTGAAATTGAATACTATTTCGGGTCAGCTGGTTTTTGATTACAATAATTCGTCTTTGCCTCTACTCGAGCCAGCCATTCCTTCCCAAGAATCCGATCTACCAGCACAAACTTCCGAAATATCTTCGGCATCTTACACTCGGGATGAGACAGACAAAGAAAACCGTGAGAATAATAAAGAAGAATCAGTTTTGGGTGAAGACTTAGTAGCGTCCTCTTCCCGCGGGAATACATACTTACCACTACTCGCTTCAGTTTTGTTGATCTTCGGTTCCGCGGGTGCGGTGTATTTTATTCGGCAAAAGAAAATTATGAAACAGCCGGGAGACGATTTTTATATACTAGAGTAATAATTTTGTGCTATATTCTATAAATGTTAAAAATCGGAATTGTTGGGCTTCCTAATGTTGGCAAATCAACGCTTTTTAATGCGCTGACGAAAAAGGGAGTGCCGGCGGAAAATTATCCTTTTTGTACTATTGACCCTTCGGTGGGAATTGTGCCTGTGCCAGACGACCGTTTGGAAAAGTTAACAACCATGAGTAAGTCTAAAAAAGTTATTCCGGCGGTGGTGGAGTTTGTGGATATTGCTGGATTAGTCAAAGGAGCTTCAGAAGGCGCCGGACTTGGTAATAAATTCCTTTCCCATATTCGTGAGGTGGACGCGATTATTGAGGTAGTCCGGATTTTTGAAGATGCCAATACAATTCATGTGCACGATAAAGTGGATCCACTTTTTGATATTGAAGTGATAAACTTTGAGTTGGAACAGGCTGGAATCAAGAAGCCGACTCTATATGTGCTCAATAAATCCGAAGTTTACCCCCTCGCCTACGGCACTTCCCCTTCGCAGGGGGAGATTGATGGAATGCCCGGGGATTTTTTATCAAAAATCCCCGGGCCATATCTAATAGTCGACCCAGTGTTTGGTACAGGTTTAGATAAATTAGTTCAAGCAAGTTATGATTTATTAAATCTTATTACTTTTCTTACAACTGGAGAAGATGAAACTCGCGCTTGGACGACTTTTCGTGGAGCAACTGCGCCGGAAGCAGGGCGTTCGATTCATAATGATTTTAAAGAAAAATTTATTCGCGCGGAAGTTATCGCTTATGACAAACTACTTGAAGCTGGGTCATATGCCAAAGCCAAGGAAAAAGGTCTCGTGCGTACCGAAGGCAAAGAATATATTGTAAAAGATGGTGATGTGATTGAGTTTTTGATCTAAACTCAATCACCTCGTTCGAGCCTGAGGCTCTCAGAGCCGATGGCCTGAGTATGCCGAATGGGTCAAGAGAATTCTTAATCTAAGAATTCGTAGATGCTGAGCATAGCGAATGTATGGTAGAATTCTTAATATAAGAAATACCGCCGCGCTTTAATTGTCGTTGCGCGGCATGATTTCGCAAAATCATATGAAAAATGAAATTAAAATTTTTTGCTCAGAGGATTGGGTAGACTACGAGCTTCTTGATACCGGTGACGGGGAAAAGCTGGAGCGTTTTGGTCCACATACTTTTGTGCGTCCGTATGAAGAGGCTGTTTGGTCAAAGACTTTGAAAAAAGAATGGGAAGATGTCAATGGAAAATTTTGGAGTTCAAAAAGTGGCGGAAAGGGCGGACTTGCCTCGCTGAAGCAACGCGGAAGCGGGTGGAAAATGTCAAAGGTGCCCTTTGACACAAAATGGGAGATGGAATACAAGGGGATAAAATTTTTGGCTTCGCCTACCCCTTTTCGGCATCTGGGGTTTTTCCCTGAACAAGCAACGCACTGGGATTTTATAGAATCCAAGATACAAGGTCTTGCCTTGGATAAATCCAAGGCAAGACCTTTGAAATTTTTGAATTTATTTGGCTACACTGGTGTGGCAAGCTTGTTTGCTCTTCGCGCTGGAGCGGAAGTTACCCATGTGGATGCTTCAAAACAAACTTTGAATTGGGCGAAGGAAAATCAAAGATTAAATGCAGAGCTTGTGCAAGGGCCGATGCGTCTTATTGAAGACGATGTTATTAAATTTTTAGAAAGAGAAATAAAAAGGGGAAATAAATATGACGCCATTGTGATCGATCCACCAAAGTTTGGTCGTGGACCAAAAGGGGAAGTCTGGAAAATAGAAGAGATGTTGCCGAAACTTCTTTTCTTGGTGCAAAAAGTTTTGAGCGACAAACCTCTTTTTGTTATTTTAACTTCGTACGCTACTGATTCTTCGTCGCTTTCTCTCGGTTACGCATTAGCGGAATCAATGACTAAATTTAAAGGCCAAACAGAAATGGGGGAATTGTGTGTGCTCGAAAAATCAAATAATCGCATGATTTCTCTTGCATATACTGCTATTTGGGTGCTATAATAAAGCCATGGAAACACAAATAAATGTACAATCAAAATTCGGGGTGGGGTTTTTCTTTTTATGTCTGGGTGTTTTGATATCGTTAATAACCTCGGTTGTTTCTTTTTTAAATCTTGTTTTCGAGACACTCAACAAGCGTTTCCCGGATGTACTCAATTCTAGTTATCAGTATGGATACTCTACCTACGAATACGAAAGTATCCGTACAGCTTTGGCTACCCTGATTATTTTCTTTCCGATTTTTTTGGTTATTTCTTATTTTTGGAATAAATTTGCGGACAGGGGGTTGGGAAAAATAAGTGAAATGATTCACAAGTGGGTGATATATATTATTTTGTTTCTTTCTTCACTTGTCATCGTTATAGACTTGGTAACTCTGGTTAGATATTTTATTTCTGGTGAGATCACGAGCCGTTTTATTTTGAAAATTATAGCCACACTTCTGGTCGCCATGTTGGTTGGTTTTTATTATATATTTTTGTTGCGAGAAAATAAAAATTATTCATTGAAAATTGGTCTGATTTTTGGTGTCGTAGGAGCTGTGCTTGTTGTATCCTCAGTTTGTTATAGTTTTATTATTATGGGCAGTCCCGCAAAACAGCGAATGCTTCGCTTGGATGACAGGCGGGTGGGTGACTTGCAGAATATTCAATACCAGGTCATAAATTTCTGGCAACAGAAAGAAAAACTTCCAGAAAAATTATCTGATCTTTCCAATCCTCTTTCTGGATTTTCTTTACCTGTGCCTCCGGAATTTGAAAAAGGGGAAAAATATGAATACAATATTTTAGATACCAAGACCAAGAAGTTTGAACTCTGCGCGTCTTTTGCTTTACCGATTCCTAAAGGTTGGCGTGAATATAATGGAGGTGGAATTATGCCCATGCCTTATACGGTTTTTGAAAGCCGCGATGTTGCGACTTCGTATCCATATCCAGGTGGCGGGGTGAATGAATCTTGGAGTCACGAAGCCGGACGAACTTGCTTTGAAAGAACAATCGATAAAGACATGTATCCGCCATTTCCTAAATCAATGCGATAATTTCAAAGTGTATCTTTGACATGCAGAAAAACCGCTTTGCAAAAAGGCGGTTTTTTGTTTATGATGTAAAGATATGAAAGCATACGATCACAAAAAAATTGAAAAAAAATGGCAAAATATCTGGGATAAAAAGGGAATATACAAAGCTAGCGACTCTTCTAAGAAACCTAAATATTACAGTCTGATTGAATTTCCGTATCCTTCCGGAGCGGGGATGCATGTGGGGCATATTCGTAGCAATACTGCAATGGATATTATTTCCCGCAAACGCAGAATGGAAGGATACAATGTGCTTTATCCAATAGGCTGGGACGCCTTCGGTTTGCCGACGGAAAATTATGCGATCAAGACCGGAATTCATCCGATAAAAGTTACTAAAGATAACACTGACACATTTCGCCGTCAGCTCAAGGCTCTCGGATTTTCGTTTGATTGGTCGCGCGAGATTAATACTACTGACCCAAAATATTACAAATGGACGCAGTGGATATTTTTACAATTTTTGAAAAAAGGATTGGCATACAAAGCTAAGATGAATATCAATTGGTGCCCGAAAGATAAAATCGGTTTGGCCAATGAGGAAGTAGTGGATGGTTGTTGTGAGAGGTGTGGCACGGCAGTCGAGAAGCGTGAAAAAGAACAATGGATGCTGGCGATTACAAAATACGCCGACCGGCTCGATAAAGATTTGGACACGGTAGATTATCTCTCAAAAATAAAAATCCAACAGAGGAATTGGATTGGAAGAAGTGAGGGTGCAGAGATAGAATTTCACCTCACCCCCAGCCCCTCTCCTTTACAAGGAGAGGGTGGCCGAAGGTCGGGTGAGGTTGTGAAAGTTTTTACTACCAGGCCTGACACTTTATATGGAGCTACATATTTAGTCCTTGCACCGGAACATCCTTCGCTCGTAAAACTAAAATCAAAAATTACTAATTGGGGCAAAGTGACGCAATACATTTTAGATTCTAAGGCTAAGGGGGGAATAGAGAGAACAAAAGATGAAAAAGAAAAAACAGGGGTAGAACTTGAAGGTATAAAGGCTATCAATCCTGCAACCAGTGAAGAAATTTCTGTTTGGGTTGCGGATTATGTTTTATCTAATTATGGTACGGGGGCTATTATGGCTGTACCTGCTCACGATGAACGCGACTTTGAATTTGCGAAGAAATATGATTTGAAAATTGTTCCAGTAGTTCTTTCTGGTGGTAGTGTTCAAGAGGGGTGGAGTTTAGATAACTATTCTAATGAGTGGAACGCTCAATATTCTAATTTTGGAAAATTAATAAACTCTGGTAGATTTGATGGCCTTGAGTCAGAAATTGCGAAAAAGAAAATCGTAGATTTTGTAGGCGGAAAAGAAAAAGTTTCGTTTAAACTTCGCGATTGGGTTTTCTCTAGACAGCGTTACTGGGGTGAGCCGATACCGGTTGTGCATTGTGGTAAGTGCGGAGTGGTCCCTGTCCCAGAAAAAGATTTGCCAGTTGTTTTGCCAAAAGTAAAAAATTATCAGCCGACGGATAGCGGGGAGTCACCATTGGCAAATATTACAAAGTGGGTAAATGTAAAATGTCCAAAGTGTAAGGGGCTGGCAAAAAGAGAGACAGACACCATGCCAAACTGGGCTGGTTCGAGTTGGTATTATTTGAGATATATTGATCCAAAAAATAAAAAAGAATTTGCGTCGCAGAAAAATTTGAAATACTGGCTTGGCTCGCCGAAGCAGAGCGGAGGCGGCACGGGCGGGGTAGACTGGTACAATGGCGGTATGGAGCACACCACACTGCACCTCTTGTATTCAAGATTTTGGCATAAATTTCTGTACGATTTGAAACTTGTGCCAACCAGCGAGCCGTATGAGAAGCGAACTTCACACGGAATGATCTTGGCTTCGCAAGGAGAAAAAATGTCTAAATCCAAAGGGAATGTCGTGAACCCGGATGATATAGTGAAGACATATGGAGCAGACACCTTGCGTCTTTACGAGATGTTCATGGGACCTTTTGACCAATCAGTGTCATGGAGCACGGATAGCTTGATAGGACCAAGGCGGTTTTTGGAAAAAGTTTGGAAGATTGCTTCACAACTAGAGCAAAATTCTGCGCATTTAACCCTTCCCGGAGTACCGGGTGGGACCTACGCGACACAGAATTTTGCTCTAGCTACTGCGCTTTTACACAAGACAATCAAGAAAGTAACTGACGACATCGAGGGGATGAAATTCAATACTGCCATTTCAACGCTGATGATTTTCGTTAATGAAATTGGAAAATTTGAGTCTATACAGAAAGAAGACTATGAAAATTTTCTAAAACTTTTGTCACCCTTTGCACCGCACATTACCGAAGAAATATGGTCTAACTTGGGCCACAAGAATTCTATCCATCTTTCAGTTTGGCCAGAGTATAATGAAGCATTAATAAAAGATAAAGAAATTAAAATTGTAATACAAATAAATGGCAAAGTTCGCGCCGAGATGATGATAAATGGAGATGATGGAGAAGACGAAGTCAAAGGGCAAGCGCTCTCGAACGAAATTATTTCGAAATATTTAAAAGATTTTGAAGTAAAAAAGGTGATTTATGTTAAGAATCGACTCCTAAATATTGTGGTTTAGATAAAACAGAAGTTATCCCCCACACCTTTTGGGTTCAGGGAAAAAGGTGTGGGGGTTATCCCCACTTTTTCTTTTTAGTATAAAGGCTTTTTTGGTATAATATTCATGTATATTCTGTCCAAGTTCTATTTTTTGTACAGAATATACAAGCGTTTTCAAAAGAAAAATATGGCAAAAAAATTATTCAGACAGAAATTTTTTCTTTCCAGCCTTTTTGTTGTTGGTTTTTTACTTTACCCAGTTCATAATATTTTCGCATTTAGCCCGGTTTCGTATGTTGAAAATTTTGTTTCTTCTGCTGGTGATACATACAAAAATTACATCTTGAAACTGACGACCAAAGCCATCGAGCAAACCAACAACACTTTTCCCACAGCAGTGACAAAAGTTCCTTCTCTTCAAGCGAATATATTTTTTGATAAGCTTGATGAATATTACGATAGATACACTTCAGAGTTAGCGTACATTTTGTATGACACCAAACCAGCTCCAGTAATTACAAAAACTGTTGCCACCACACCCGCTATCAAACCTCCGCTGATATCTGCCCCGATCAAAATTCCAACCCCACTACCAGGAGGACAAACCACCACTTCTGTTTTTCCAAACAAAGGGACGACATCAAATGTTGGAACTAAAATAGTCTACACCCCAGGAATTCCCGGACCTCAGGGTCCGATTGGAATTCAAGGACCTCAAGGCCATCAAGGTCTAAGAGGCCCAGCCGGAAGTAGTAATGATGTTGACACTTCTTCATTCGTCTCTCAAACTTCCTACAACAACCAAGTTGACAGAATTCTGGATTCTATCGAAAATGCTGTAGGAGGTTTATCCGACGCATTAGCCGAATTGGTTAGCACCGAT
>CALRHR010000010.1 GCA_943359485.1 Candidatus Nomurabacteria bacterium
TAATATTATCTATTGAATCCGCTACTCTGGGCTACGGGCGCGAATTTTTAAAAAGCAAAGCGATTATAAAAATTCAGCGTCCCGAGAGGTAATCCTCGAGGGACAGAGAAATGTACAATCTTTGCTTAATAAAACAGAACACATAAAATATATAGGAAATAATGCTAAAAATCAAGAAAGTGTTATAATAAACTCTATACATAGAATAAATATGACATTGGTTTATTTTTTAATTTTTACAATAATAACTTCTGCTACAGCTTTTTATATTATGATCAGGGCTTATGACACTGTTCTTCTAACTTCTTATACAGATGAGTCGTTTTAAGAAAGGTAATATTTTTAAACCACACAATCCTTTTAATCCAGCTGGCGATCAGCCGAGAGCTATTTCAAAGTTGGTAGAAGGTTTGGAGGGGGGAATGAAGAAGCAGACATTGCTTGGGGCTACTGGTACAGGGAAAACTTTTACCATAGCCAATGTTATCGCGCGGTATAACAAACCCACGCTTGTCATAGCCCACAACAAAACTCTTGCCGCACAACTAGCCCAAGAATTTAGAGAATTTTTTCCTGATTCCGCGGTACATTATTTTGTTTCTTATTATGATTATTATCAACCAGAAGCTTATATGCCTGCGTCTGATACTTATATTGAAAAAGATGCTTCTATTAATAAAGAAATAGATATGCTTCGACATGCTTCCACTCAGGCTCTACTTACCAGGTCGGATGTCATCATCGTAGCTTCAGTGTCTTGTATTTATGGTCTCGGTAGTCCAGAAGAATATGAGAAAGTAAATTTAAAACTTGAAGTAGGTATGAAGATGGATCGGCTCACATTGATGAAAAAGTTGATCGCTATTCATTTCGAGAGGACAAATGCTGATCTAAAACCAGGGTCTTTCCGCTCTCTTGGTTCACGGGTGGAGTTTATGCCGGTTTCAGAGTCGGTGATGTATCAGGTGGAAATGGATAGCGAGACTATAGCAAAAATAACAAAAGTTGATCCAGTTTCTTCGCGGATTTTGAAAGAAGAAAAAACAATTTTTATTTTTCCAGCCAAACATTTTATCACCGAAGAATTTAAAAAGAAGTTGGCCTTAACTGCAATTAAAAAAGAACTACAAGCACAATTAAAAAATTTTAGGAAAGAAGGGAAACTACTTGAAGCTGAACGCATAAAGCGCCGAACAAATTATGATTTAGCTATGATTAAGGAAGTAGGTTATTGTAGTGGAATTGAAAACTATTCTAGGCATTTATCTGGTAAAGAAGAAGGTGAGCCACCAGAAACATTACTCAGCTACTTTCCTCATACCCCCTCTGCCTCTGGCACCTCCCCCTTAGCAAGGGGGAGACAGGATGGAAAAGAAAATCTGGTACCAGATTTTCTTACTATAGTTGACGAATCACATGTAACTCTACCTCAACTGCAAGGTATGTATGCTGGAGATGCTTCACGCAAAAAAACCCTTGTGGAATATGGTTTTCGTCTGCCTTCAGCCAAGGACAACCGACCACTTAAATATGCAGAATTTGAAAAGAGAATTGGGCAAGTGATTTATACTTCAGCTACTCCGAGTGAACAGGAAAGAACTCAAAGTGAGCAGATCGTGGAGCAAATAATTCGCCCGACAGGGCTGGTGGATCCGGAGACGATTGTAAGACCAGTTTCAGCAATGGGCAGAAGTTTACCTTTGTTGGGGTCGCTGTCTGGCGTTGCTACGCCAGCGCTGCCTCTCGGCCCGTCGGCCTGCGAGACACCCCAAAAAGGTAAACTTCTGCCCTATCCCGGTCAAATTCAAGATTTTATTTTAGAAACAGAAAAAACTATTAAAAAAGGTTTTCGAGTTTTAGCAACGACATTAACAAAAAAGATGGCAGAAGATCTTTCAGTTTATTTGAAAGATAAAAAAATTAAAGCAGAATATTTACATAGTGATATAAAAACTCTGGATCGAATAAAAATTCTCACCCAGTTTCGAAAAGGGGAATTTGATGTTTTAGTGGGGGTGAATCTTTTGCGTGAAGGACTCGACCTACCCGAAGTTGCTTTGATTGGTATTCTTGATGCTGACAAGGCAGGGTTTTTGCGTTCTGAGACTTCTTTAATTCAGACTATCGGTCGCGCTGCTAGGAATAGTGAAGGTAAAGTGATTCTATATGCAGATATTGAAACAGATGCCATGAGGAGTGCGCTCGGAGAGACAAAGCGTCGTCGAGATATTCAACTTGCATATAATAAAAAATATGGCATTACCCCAAAAACTATATTGAAAAAAATAAAAGATATTACTGAGGTGTTAGAAAGTGAACATGGAAAAACAGTAAATGCTGAGCTGGCACTTGATCTTGAAATATTCAAAAAAGCTTATGCTAAAGAATTAAAGAGTGATAGAAGTATAATAACTCAAAAGAAAACAAAAGATGGAAATATTACGGATGTGAAATTGTATATGTCTGACCAAGAGCGAAATGATTTAGTATATGAAAAAATAATAAAAATAAAAGAGCGTGAAATGAACAAAGCCGTGAAAGAATTAGACTTTGAAACTGCTGCAATATTAAGAGATGAGATGGCTACCTTGTCGAAATATTTATTTAAATAGTGACTGGAAGAGAAATATAGAATGTAGTTCCTTCATTTTCTTTGGAGTCAAACCACATTTTTCCTTTATGTTGTTCAATAATATTTTTACTAATATACAAACCTAAACCCGAGCCGTCTGGATGTTTGATTAGAGCTTCTTTTGATCTAAAAAATTTAGTAAATATTCTTTCTTTTTCATTTTTTGAAATACCTATACCACTATCTTTAACTGAAATGACCACTTCTTGTTTTTGATATACGACTTTCAATTCTACTGTTCCGCCAGGGGGTGAATATTTAATAGCATTATCAATAATATTTTCTAGCGCCATTTCAATTTTTTTGTCATCTATGTTAAGTAAAGGTAATGTGGGTATATCGTTGATTTTTAATATAATATTATTTTCTTTTGTATTTTGGAACATATTTTTTATATTTTCGAATACTTGGAGAATAGATTGTTTTTTTAAATTAATATTAAAATGTCCCTCTTCAATTTTACTTATATTTAAAAGGTCGTTAACTAAATCCACCATTTGCTTGGTAGCTCTAAACGCTTTCTCAATCATTTGTTTTTGATCGAGATTAAGTTTGCCAGCATCTTCTGAAATGAGAAAATCAATAGACCATTTTAATCCAGTTAGAGGAGTGCGTAGTTGATGAGCGGCAATGGCAATAAAGTCACTTTTCATTTTTTCTTCTTGTCTTATATCCTCAATAGAACTTGCAATTGTTCCCGCCATTTTATTGAAATTATCTGCCAAGTCCCCAATCTCATCATTTGTTTCGATTTTTGTTCTATATAATAGGTTTCCTTTTGTATATTCTTTGGTGGCAATGTGTAGCATTTCTACTGGAGCAGAAATCCCCTTAGCAAAATAAATAGCTGAAAGTGCAACTAAAATCAAAACACAGAGAAATATAAATATAAAAAAGACTAAAGTTGTGTAAATTTCTTTAAAAACTACGGATTGTTTCTGTTCAACAACAATAAACCAATTTGTCTTTAACTCTTGTGGTAGTTTGATGTCAGTTGACTCAAGTGTGATCGAATACGCTGTGCCGAGTACGGCTTCCCTTTTTTCGTTGTAATATTTTTGAGAGATTTCTAAATTTTTATTATTAAGAACTATATTTTTAATATCAAATAGATGTGAAGCATGTTCTCCCCCTAAAACTTGTGTTTCGTATGGATGAGCCAATATCTCGCCTTTTTCATCAACGATAAATACATGTCCACCCGCTCCCATTGTATCAGAAATATTGGTCATTATTTCGAAAATTATTTTTGCGTCAATTTTAGCCAATACGGCGCCTTTGAAATTGTTTTCTGGGTCCACTATCCATCGCCCTAGTTCAAATAATGATTTTCCATTTTCACGATATATCGGCCCTATGTATAAACCTTTTGTTTTTATAGTTTTAAATTTCTCAGAATTTTCTATATCAATTAAATCGTCTTCCTCGAAAATCAAAGTTTTATCTTCTTTGATAATTTCTTTTCCGTCTTGGTTTATTATGGAAAGATTTGTAAAATTTTCACTACGATATAATATATGTTTAATTTCTGTAGTTGCTCCAGATAAATTTCTTGGATGGGGATCTTCATTACCATGAGAGCTTTCATTTGTCAGAGATGCGTCGTCGCTCGAAAACTCTTCATCATATAGTGTCGCGATATTATTTATTATTCCAATTTGAGATACCATAAATGTCTTTATTTTACTTGAAGCCGTAGCAGCAAATTGATTTTCTAATTTTACTGCATCTTGTTCCAGAGTTTTTTGATAACGGGTGTATGTTATTAGAAGTGTTAAAACTAGGGGTATTAATGAAATAATACTAAAAAGAATTAAAAATTTTGTGCGGAGCCTCATTCGTTTCATAGTATTATTATACTTGTTTGATTTTTAAAAGTCCAAAAATAAACTTGTCTATTTTATTAGAATAATATAATATATATATCATGAGTGAAGATGAAAAATTATCTTTTGATAAGTCTATAGGGGGAATTTCTGGAAAGAAAATAATGGTAGTGGAGGATGATGATTTTTTAAGAGATATTATTGCTCGCAAGCTTTCTAGGCAAGGCTGCAGCCTTGTCTATGCGCATGATGGTGAGAAGGCCTTGGAAATGGTAGAACGAGAGATGCCGGATATTATCTTGCTTGATATTTTATTGCCGGGTATTAATGGTTTTGATTTATTGGAAAAATTCAAACTAAATCCTATTATTCAACATATTCCAGTTATACTTTTTTCAAATTTGAGTCAAGAAAGTGATATAGAAAAAGGAAAGAAGTTAAAAGCTAGCCGTTTTCTCGTGAAAGCCACTGTTTCACTTGATGAAGTAATACAGCAAATAAAAGAAGTTCTAGAAGAAACAAAAATGAAGTAGGCTCAATGACGAAAGATTTTGTAGAAAAAATTATTGTAAAAGGGGCGAGGACCCACAATTTGAAGAATATAAATGTTGAAATGCCACGAAATAAAATAGTGGTAATTACTGGTGTGTCTGGGAGCGGTAAGTCGTCTTTGGCTTTTGATACTATTTTTGCCGAAGGGCAAAGACGCTATGTTGAATCGCTTTCTTCTTATGCTAGGCAATTTTTAAATCAAATGCCAAAGCCGGATGTGGACGAAATAACTGGCCTGTCTCCGGCAATTTCTATTGATCAGAAATCTAGATCAAACAATCCGCGTTCGACGGTGGCCACAATCACGGAGATTTATGATTATCTGCGTGTGATGTATGCCCGCATTGGGCACCCGCACTGTCCCAAATGTGGTGAAATAATTAAGAAATTAAGCAACGAAGAAATTTTAAATTTTGTTTTAGAAAAGGTTAAGAATTCTGGGAAGTTAATTTCTTCGTCCTACGACGGTCAGCAGAAATCAACTTCCCAGAATTCTCCCTCTCCTTCGCAAGGAGAGGGCAGGGGTGAGGTCGTAAAAAAGAAGAGTACACGTAAAATAATGGGTGTAGAGTGGGATGAAACAAAAATTAATATTTTCTCTCCGATAGTTCGTGGGAGAAAAGGAGAATACTACCAGCTACTCTATGATTTACTCGGGAAAGGGTTTTCAGAGATCCGCCTAGATGGTGTTATGAAGAAACTTCGTGAACAGATTACACTTTCCAAGAATAAAGCCCATAATATTGATGTTTTAGTGGACAGTTTTGCACTGCATGAATTTACCGACAACAAAGAATCGAGCCGTATGCGCCTTTCGGAAGCTATCGAGCGAGCTCTTATTGAGTCGGATGGGCTTGTAACTATCAAAATCGGTGAAGATGAATTTATTATGTCAGCAAAATTTGCCTGTAAAAATGACGGGTTTTCTTTTCCAGAAGTTGAGCCACGGCTTTTTTCTTTTAACTCTCCTTATGGCGCTTGCCCGGCTTGTAACGGCCTTGGTTCTAAATATTTTATGGGGGACGAGCCATGTGATGCTTGCAGTGGCGCTCGCCTGCGTCCTGAAGCACTGAATGTGTTTCTACTTTCCAAGAATCAAAAAGTAAATATTCTAGATCTGGCTTCGCTTTCTATTTTCGATGCTCATGAATTTTTTAAGAATTTAAAACTTTCAGAAAAAGAAAAAGAAATATCTGTGCCAGTTGTGCGTGAGATAGAGGCGCGTCTACAATTTATGCTTGATGTTGGTTTGGATTATCTGCAACTTTCCCGCAAGGCCAACACTCTCTCTGGTGGGGAAGCTCAGCGCATCCGGCTGGCCTCCCAGCTCGGCTCCCGGCTTGTCGGGGCGCTATATGTGCTCGACGAGCCCACTATTGGGCTCCACCAGCGCGACAATGACCGTCTAATTAAAACTTTGCAAAATCTGCGTGATTTGGGAAATACCATCCTGATTGTTGAACACGATGAAGACACTATTTATGCTTCGGATTATATTGTGGATATTGGACCTAAGGCTGGGGTACATGGGGGAGAAGTGATTGCCACTGGTTACATTAACGATCTTTTAACAGCAAAACGCAATACCAATAATTCTAGAACCCTTGCATATTTACGGGAGGAATTAAAAATAGAAATTCCCAAAAAGCGGCGCAGTAGCAAGGGGGTCCTGCGAATAACTGGTGGAAAAATTTTCAATATCACAAACATGAATGTAGAAATTCCTTTGGGTGTTATGACTTCTATTACTGGGGTTTCGGGGAGTGGCAAAAGCTCTTTGATGTATGAAATTCTTTATAAAAATTTACAAGGACGCCTCGAGCGTAAATATCGCACCGCAAAAGTTTTTAATTGTTCTTCTTTTTCTGGAACGGAATATCTTGCTCGAGCGATTTTGATTGACCAGTCGCCGATTGGTCGAACACCGAGATCTAATATTGTGACTTACACCGGTGCTTTTACACATATTCGAGATTTGTTTGCCACAACCGAAGAAGCGAGATTGCGTGGCTGGAAAGCCAACCGGTTTTCTTTTAATGTTAAAGGCGGTCGATGTGAGGCTTGTGAGGGCAATGGTGAAATCGCTGTGGAAATGCATTTCTTGCCGACAGTTTATGTTACTTGTGATGTATGCCTTGGACAAAGATTTGATAAAGAAACACTGACTGTAAAGTATAAGAAAAAAAATATTTATGAAGTTTTGCATATGACCGTGGAAAATGGTCTGACATTTTTCAAGGATATCCCGGCAATTTCTGACAGACTACAGACACTCTTTGATGTAGGGCTTGGGTATCTCGAGCTTGGTCAGTCTGCGACAACTCTCTCCGGTGGCGAAGCCCAGCGAGTAAAAATTTCTAGTGAGCTCTTTCGTCCCCACACAGAAAAAACTATTTACCTGCTCGATGAGCCTACTGTGGGTTTACATTATGATGATGTGCAGAAACTTTTAGAAGTTTTGAATAAACTTGTGTCTAAGGGCAATACCATTGTCTTAATCGAGCATAACTTGGATATGATAAAAAGCTCGGATTATATAGTAGACATTGGTCCAGAAGGGGGAGTGAAAGGGGGGAATCTCATAGCCAAAGGTACACCGGAAGAAATTTCGAATAACAGCAAATCATACACCGGTAAATACCTAAAGAAGGCATTACGAAAGTAAAAAAGCATGCCCCGTATGAAGCTGAAAGTTTTCGTTCGGGATTATACTGGAAAATATTTAAAAAAAGTTTTACGAAAATGAAAATTAAATTAATAAAAAAAATACCAGATAAGCCCGGCGTTTATTTTTTCCTTGGCCCGCCGAAGCGTAGCGAAGGAGGCAAAAAAGGTAAAAATATTTTATATATTGGTAAGGCGACTTCATTACGGGATAGAGTTAAAAGTTATTTCGGGAAAGATTTGATACAAACCAGAGGACCAATACTCCTCGACATGGTTTGGAGCGCAGATAGAATTGACTATCAAATTACTGATAGCGTGCTGGAGGCTATAATACTTGAGGCGAATTTAATTAAAAAATATCAACCGAAATATAATACTAAAGAAAAGTCTGATAAAAGTTTTAATTATGTGTGTATTACAAAGGAATCTTTACCTAAAGTTTTAATTGTGCGAGGCAGTAATGTTAAACACCGAGTGTTTAACAAAATATATGGACCGTACACCAGCGGGAGTCAGCTACGAGAGGCAATTAAAATAATCAGAAAGATCTTTCCATTTTTAGATGACAAAAGTAAGAATTATTTAGAATTCTATCGACAAATAAATTTAGTGCCGGATCTGGGAGACAGGAAACTTTATTTGCAAAATATCAGAAATATAAAATTATTTTTTTCCGGGAAAAAGAAACAAATTCTCAAAAATCTTAAAAAAGAAATGCGATCTTATGCCAAAATGCATGAGTTTGAAAAAGCTGGGGAAATAAAAAGACAAATTTTTGCTCTGCAACATATAAATGATGTTGCCTTATTGAAACAAGATACTGAAGCTTCTTTGAATTTTTCCTCACTGCGTACGGCCAAGCCGAATGCCTCGCTCGGAAAAATTCAAAGAAGCTTCAGTAGAATAGAAGCTTATGACATTGCCCACATGGGGGGCAAAAATATGGTGGGGGTTATGACAGTGGTCGAAGATGGTGAGGTGGCCAAACATGAATATAAAAAATTTAAAATCAGAACCCAAGGTGGAGCGAATGACACTGGGGCATTACGAGAAGTTTTAGAGAGAAGATTAAAACATACAGAATGGACTCACCCAAACTTGATAGTGGTGGACGGGGGAGTGGCGCAAATGAATGTGGCTCAGAATACTTTGAAAGCTCTGCCGAGGACTGACCTTAGTATTTCAGTTGTTGCGGTAGTGAAGAATGAAAAACATAAACCCAAAGCAATTTTAGGAAATGAAGTAATTGTCAGAAAATATAAACAACAAATCTTGCTGGCCAATAGCGAAGCACACCGTTTCGCCATCACCTATCACAAAAAAATGAGGAATAAGAATTTCTTGATTTAACCTTAAAAAAGCATACTATATAAGTATGAATTTGGAAACTAGAAATTGCCAAAACTGCAAAAAAGACTTTACTATAGAACCGGACGACTTTGGATTTTATAATAAAATAAAAGTACCACCACCGACTTTTTGTCCAGAGTGTCGTTTGCAAAGGAGGACAGCTTGGCGTAATGATTGGCATATGTTTAAGAAAAAAGATGCATTGACTGGTGAAATGATTTTCTCTTTATTTCCTGAGGAAAGTACCGTAAAAATTTATGATCGAGAATATTGGTGGAGTGATAATTGGGATCCAACAGTCTATGGGAAAGATTATGATTTCTCTAAACCGTTTTTTGAACAGTACAAAGATTTGCTCGATGTCGTGCCAGTCCCTTCCACTTCGATGAACTTTGTGGTGAATTGTAAATATTGTACTAATGCCAATAATATAAAAAATTGTTATTTCTCTCGTGGGGTAGCTTATACACAAGACTCAGCTTACATTATTTGGGATCAAGCATCAAAAAATTGTTTTGATAGTCACATGACAAATACCTGCGAACTTTCGTATGGGAATGTGAATACTATTAATTGTTACAAAACCTTTTTTTCTGTTGATTGTGAAAGTTGTCATGACATTATTTTATGTAGAGATTGTGTAGGGTGTAATGATTGTGTGGCGTCTATTGGTCTTCGTAATAAATCATATTGTATTTTTAATATTCAGTATGGGAAAGTCGATTATCAGAAAAAATTAATTGAGTTTGGTTTGAGTTCTTATGATAATTTTGAAAATTTAAAAGATCAAGCTTATAAACACTGGTTGAAATATCCACAAAAATTTATACACGCTAAACAAAATTTGGAAATCACCGGGGATTATATTTATGAATCAAAAAATGCTAAGAACTGTTATCGAGTAAGAGATGTTGAAGATAGTAAATTCGTAGCGAATATACTCAGTGGCCCTGTTAAAGATTGTTATGATTATACAAATTGGGGTGAAAATGCTGAGCTCGTGTATGAGGCTATGATTGTAGGTATCGGTGCTTCGAATATAAAATTCTGTGTTCAAACTTTTGAAAATGTTCAAGATATATCTTATAGTGTTTTTTGTCATAATTCTTCAGATTTATTTGGATGTGTATCTCTTCGTAAAAAGAAATATTGTATTTTAAATAAACAATACACAAAAGAAGAGTATGAAGAATTGGTACCAAAAATAATAAAACATATGAATGAAATGCCATATATAGATATAAATGGTTGTATTTATAAATATGGTGAATTTTTCCCTCCTTCTTTTTCTCATTTCCCTTATCAAATCACCCAAGCCAATGAATTTTTTCCATTGAAAGAAGGTGAAGCAAAATCCAAGGGATTTTTGTGGTATGAAACTGTTAAACAAGATTATAAAATTACCTTAAAAAACAAAGATATTCCAGATAATATAAAAGATATTGATGAAAATATTTTAAATGAAGTAATAGAGTGCGCCCATTTGGGTTCTTGTGAACACGAATGTACTGGAGCGTTTCGTGTTATTGAAACTGAATTTTCTTTTTTAAAGAAAATGAGTATTCCATTACCGCGTTTGTGTCCAAATTGTCGTCATTATCAAAGGCTTTCCTTTAGAAATTTACCTAGTTTATATGACCGTATTTGTGCATGTGATAAAACAACCCATCAGCATGGGGAAAATAATTGCGAATTGGAATTTGAAACATCCTATGCTCCTAACAGACCGGAGATAGTTTACTGTGAAAAGTGCTATCAGCAAGAAATTTATTAACTTTACACATTTACGCTATCGCGTATATACGCCAATGAAAGAAAAAAAACAAAATTATAAAGAAAAAGAAAATATAATAATATTACATAATATTCGAAGTGTATCCAATGTCGGGGCGATGTTTCGCACCGCTGACGCGGCGGGGATAGATAAAATATATTTGACGGGCTATACGCCTACGCCACTTGATAGGTTTGGCAGGAAAAGAGGGGATTTAGCCAAGTCTGCCTTGGGTGCAGAAGAATATGTAATATGGGAGTCTAAAAAAAGCCTGCCCGCCCTCATGCGGAGCTTGAGGCGGGAAAAATTTAAAATTATTGCCATAGAACAGGACGAGAAGTCTACAGATTATAAAAAAGTGAAGTTGGAAAACAAAAATGTTTTTATTGTTGGTGCAGAAGTGACAGGAATACCGAAAAGTATTTTAGAAAAATGTGACTTAATTGCTGAGATTCCAATGAGAGGCAAGAAAGAGTCGCTGAATGTATCTGTGGCGTTAGGAGTGGCGCTTTTTGGGATCCTTAATTTGTAAGATTGCTATAAAATTAACTTTTGGTATTATTTGTCTATGTCTATTGAAAGTGGCAAGCCTATAAAACCAAAAAAAAGAATTGAGACGCAGTCAACTCCTGACTTTAAAAGTATCTTTCTCGAAAAATTAGGAGCTATTGACCCTATTCCAGAAGAAGATCGAGAAGATCACGCTAGTGGATATGAAGCTATCGGTATTAAGAAATTAAAAAGAGAAGTGCCAGCGATTTTATTTTTTACTGAAAAGAACAATGAAGCTCAGTTTGCTGATTTATGGATTACTGACCCAGAAATAATTACTGATGATTTTCAACCTCATGATGAAGTTCGGAAAGATTTAGCCAGATTTTTAAAAGTTAGTGAAGGAAGTGAAGGATTCCCTAAACTTAGAATAAGTGCGACTCTTCTTCAAGATAATGAAGGTAGGTTATATCTTTTGGTTGATGACCAACGAGCAGCAAGGGTAACTGCTGATTTAAAGGATAAAGTTATCGCTCCTTTGCTTTTTGATTTTTTACAAAAATATGATATAAAAAAAGTCGCTGGTCTTTTTAGAGAAACATTCCAAGAAGATGATGGTGAATTTGATAGAACAATAAGTAGAGTTTTGGTTAATCAAGATTTTTTAGGAGAGAAACGAGAAGATTTACAACTTTTAAATATTGCTCTGAAATACAAGATGACCAATACTCAGTTTATGAGATTTAGAATAAGAGCTAAGAGTGCCATTGATGCGATAAAAAAAGGTAAAATTGAAGAAGAAGGGGCTCAGATTTTAACTGGTAATAATCTTGAAGATATTGCGAGAGAAGTAGTAAATGATGATAACGAATAGTTTACTTCTGACATATTCCACAGAATATAGTCGTCCTACCACCAATAGTCATTTTTTTGAGTACAGTTTTGCAATTGACACAAAGCTTCCCGTATTTGCCGTAGACTTTATGTTCTCGGGCATAGTTGCCCCTAGTATTGTCGAGCAGACGATAAGTAGCCACGGAAGATCCACCTACTTTTATCGCTCTTTTTATTATTCTGATGATGGCTTTATGCAGATTTTTAACTTCTGTTTTAGTGAGAGAGTTCGCAAGGCGATAGGGGAGTATTTTGGCTTCAAACAAGCTTTCATCGGCATAAATATTCCCTAAACCTGTAACTATTTTTTGATCTAGTAAAATTGTTTTGATTTTGTTTTTTTTGTTTTTTAAAGATTCTATAAAATATTTCAAAGTGAATCCACTCCCGAGTGGCTCGACTCCGTATAGTTGAAAATGATTTTCTTTTTCGAAGCTTTTCTCATCTTTGTAGTAAAGTAGATAACCAAACATGCGAGTGTCGTTGTAATACAGAACTCCATTTTCGAGTTTGAAAATTATGTGAGTGTGTTTATTTGGTAATTTTGTTTCCGAGAGTTCTATCGGATGTCCGCCAATTATCTTTTCTTTATTTTTACTGTGTCTTGCCGAAGCTTTATGCAAAGGCAGGTATACAAACTGCCCAGACATTTTCAAATGAGCGAGGATTATTTTTCCATGACTTAATTTAAAAATGAGGTTTTTAGCTCGGCGGTCTATGCCAATGAACTTTTCACCAAGAGTTTCTTTGATGAACTCTCTTGTTTTTTGAGAAGAGGCAATTCTTTTAGTTCCATTTCCAGAGACGAGCTTTGGTTTGGTCACTTTTACTTCTAGGATTTTCTGGCCGACTATGTTGTGGCCTAGCCCAAGGCGTAGATTTTCAACTTCTGGTAATTCCGGCATTCTTTTTAATTATTATTTTCCACCCAATATTTTTAATGCCTCTTTTATTTTTTTATTTGTATCTAAATCCGGAGAGACATTTTTTAATGCTTCGCGTGCCTCCACTTGAGAATAACCTAGAGATTTTAATGCTTCGAGAGCGTCCAGTTCCTCTTTTAATGATATGTTGTTGTTTTCCTTCCCGACTTTGTCTCGTAGTTCTATTATTATCTTTTCAGCAGTTTTTTTACCAATACCAGAAATTTTTGTGAGGTATGAAGTGTCGCTTGTTGCAATTGCTTTTTTTAATGTCTCAAGTGTTGTAATTCCCAGGATGGCGAGCGCCCCCTTTGGTCCGATCCCAGAAACATTGATTAGCATTTCAAAAAATTCCAGTTCTTTGTAATCTAAAAATCCGTACAAATCCAAAGAATCTTCGCGAACATGGGTGTGAATGAATAGAAAAATCTCAGTATTTGTCTTGTGAGTTTGGGATAAGGTGTCAGAAGAAATGTTGACTTTGTATCCCACATTTCCAGCTTCGACTATTAAAAATTTGTCTGTTTTTAATACGATTTTTCCTTTTATGCTTCCGATCATGTGTTAATCATACTCCCGATTTCTTAATACTCCAAGGATTGTGGAAAGTGCAGTTCTATAACGAGTATAATTGCATTTTTTTTGGTTTTCTGTTAAGTTATCTATATGCCAATTACACAATCAGCCAAAAAGGCGATTCGGGGGTCACTTCGCAAGAAGGCTTTTAATGACGGGCGTAAGCGCGTGATGAAAGAAGTAATTAAGAAAATCGAGAAGTTATCCAAGACCGATAAAGCTGGAGCAGGAAAAATGCTTTCTACGGCATTCAAGGCCATTGATAAAGCAGCACAAAAGGGTGTGATCAAGAAAAACAACGCTGCCCACAAAAAGTCTCGCTTATCAAAATTAGTTAAGTAATCCAATGAGCCACCTTCTTGAGTTTTATGGGACCGAATGTCCGCATTGTGTGCGGATGCATGAACTAGTGGAGCGTTTGGAAAAAGAAGAAGGGGAGAAGGTGGATTCTTTTGAAATTTGGCATAATAAGGAAAATGAAAAACAATTGCTTGAACTCGATAAAGATCTTTGCGGAGGAGTGCCATTTTTTTATAATACAAAAACTAAAGCTTGGATTTGCGGAGAGGAGAGTTATGAAAATTTAAAAAAGTGGGCTAAGGGGGAACCATTTACTCAAGAATAATATAAATTAAAAAAGCCCCCAACAAAATGTCAGAGGGCTTTTTTAATTGAGTTAAATATTACGCGCGTTGTACGTTCGTAGCATTCAATCCTTTTGGTGATTCCTCTGTTTCAAAAGAAACAGTATCACCTTCTTTGAGCTCATCAAAAGTTACGCCAACTAGAGAGTTGCTGTGGAAGAATAAATCCTTCGCAAGCCCTTCTCCGGTTATGAAGCCGAAACCTTTATCAGTGAGTCTTTTTATTGTACCAGTCATTGATATTTTTAGTTAAATTTTTAAATTACAAAAGTGTTCTACGAAATCGACTCTTTTCTTTATCCGTTCGGACATAAGTCCTCAGGATCTACGACCTACTTTGTCCCTTGAGTATATCATATAAGTACCCCTTTTGTCAAGCGTCCTTTCAATTTTACCCCAAATAAGCTAGTCTTTGTTTATGCTGAATAAAAATCAGGATTCGACTAAAACTCAAAAGAACATAGAGACAATAGTCAGATTCGACAGAGTTTCCTTTGAATGGGGGGTAAATAAGCCAATTCTCGACGAGGTGAGCTTTTCTGTCCGTCGTGGGACCAAGCTAGCGCTCATGGGGCAGAATGGCGCTGGGAAGAGTACTATCTTTGGTTTGATTATGGGGGTCAATGCTCCAGAGTCCGGAATTATAAATAAAGTGAATGGACTCACTGTCGCTTCTTCAAGGCAAGTCATTTCTAGGGATGAACTTGGTTTGAGTGTTCGAGAATTTTTTTCTTTCTTCGCTAAAGCTTCCGCGGGTCAAGAAAAAATTTATAACATAGATAAATTAATTGACGATGTCTTGGAAGTTGTGAATTTAAGAGGGCACAATAAGGTACACGACAGAATTATCAAGACTTTTTCTGGCGGTCAACAGGCGCGCCTACTTTTAGCTTCGGCCTTGATCCAAGATGCTGATGTGCTATTACTCGATGAGCCGACAAACAATTTAGACAAGGCGGGGATAGAGCACCTGACGGAGTTTCTTGTAAATTATAAAAAAACCGTTCTGGTTATTTCCCATGATGCGGAGTTTTTGAATACCTTTACACAAGGCGTGCTTTATTTAGATGTTTATACCAAAAAAATAGAACAATATGTTGGAAACTATTTCAATGTGGTGAAAGATATTACCACACGGGTAGAAAAAGAAAATATGAAAAATGCGCAACTAGAAAAAGAAATTCAAGCCAAAAAAGACCAGGCCAATGTTTTTGCGCATAAGGGTGGGCGGCTGCGTTTGGTGGCCAAAAGAATGCGTGAAAAAGCGGAAGAGCTGGAAGAAGAAATCGTGGATGTGCGAAAAGAAGACAAACCTATTCGGCCTTTTATTATTCCTGCGCAACCGGACTTGATTGGCGAGATTTTAAATATTTCTATTTTCACGACGATGAAAAATGGTAAGATAGTAAAACACAAAGCATGTATTTCTTTAAATAAAAATAATCATCTGCTTTTGAGAGGACCAAATGGAATAGGGAAAACTACTTTGCTCGAGAGACTTGCGAGTGGGCATGCGGAAGGGGAGAAAGTAAAAGAAGGAATTCGGATTGGATATTATAGACAGGATTTTTCTACATTGAATTTTGAAGATACAGTCTATGAATCTTTGGCATCTGCCACAGAGGAGAGTGGGGACAAGTTGAATGAAGAGCAAATACGCTCGGTGGCTGCCGGGTTTTTAATTACAGGCGAATTTATCCGTACGAAAATAGGTAGTCTTTCTGAAGGGCAGAAGGGCTTGGTGGCTTTTGCGGGTTTGGTTTTACAAAAGCCGGGACTTTTAATCCTGGACGAGCCGACGAATCATATAAATTTTCGCCATTTACCTGTCATTGCTAAGGCGCTTGATGAATACAAAGGCGCTATGATCCTTGTTTCTCATGTGGATGAATTTGTAAAACAAATCAGGATCGACGAAGTCTTGGATTTAGAGAAATAAAAATGCAAATAAATACCGGTATCTTTTACCTTATTTCGTAAGTTATTGTGACATCAGAGCTGATTGTGTTTTCTCCTTTAGGAAGAATAGCTGGAGTCGGCGCAGAATTCTGAGCGGAATCCATCATGGCTTTTTCGTAATACATTGGATAGTAATTCCCTGATTCACTAAAGTTTGAAATTCTGCCAATCTTAACACCTAGGTCTTTTGCTAGAGCTTTGGCTTTTGCTTGAGCGTCGTCGATAGCTTTTTTCCTCGCTTGAGCTTTTAGTCCATCTTCATTGTCTATTGTAAAATTCGGGCCGGACATATTCATTACCCCCATTTTATTTATGCCATCAATGATCTTAGAGGCGTCATCAACTTTACGGACTTTTACAGTAATACTTTGTGAAACAGTGTAGCCGGTAATTTTAGTCTCGCTCGCTCGACATGGGGGCATTATGCCCATCGAGTTGTAATATACAGGGCATGGCTCTGGGTAGGAATACTTCGGATAAGAACTATACCCCTCAGTCTTTATGTCTTTCTCCTCCACTCCGGAAGTCTTAAGAAAGTCTAAAATTTGTTTTGTCTTTATATTTACTTCTTCACTAGAGGCGCTTTGGGTTTTTTTACTTGACTCAATAGTAAAATAGATTGTAGCGATATCTGGTACAGCCGTAACTTCTCCATGTCCCGAAAGAGTAATGGTGTTGGCGCTCGAACTGCCCATCATGCCGTAACTTCTCCATTCACCCAGTAATTTCACAATAAAAAACAAGGAAAGAATCACTAAAAAAGTCAAACCAGCCTTCGATAAATTTTTCAAATAATCATTTTGCATAATATATTTTTATTATTAATAATTACCTCTTTAGTATACCCCCACACCTATTTGAAAGTCAAAGAAAAATAAAATAGGTGTGGGGGTATACCATAAAAAATATTAATAATCATCAACTCCTTGGATGAGTCGTGGTGGTCCTGGCTGGATTATAATTCCTTGGGCAGGTTTGAATTGGCGGGGAGTGTATCCATTTAAATTGTCTACATCATCCGTGTTTGGGTTTACTGGTTCTGGATTTACCACGGGTTCAAGAGTTGGGAGGGGAGCTGGAGCTGGGGTAGGTGTTGAAGGTTTAGTTAATTGCTGTATTTGTTCCTCCACTTGTCGTAACTGCTCTTCGATGTCTGCGACCTTGGTTTGCGCCTCTTCTACTCTTGCCTGTTCTGCGACAATATCTTCGGGTGTAACTTTGAAGATATCAGGGTCAAGAGAAGAATCTTCTCCTGTCTCGGTGCTGGTTTTCGTATCTTCTTCAGCAGAAGTCTGCAGGTTTTTATTGGCATTTTCTATGGAAAAGTTTACGGAAAGTAAAATTTGGCTTATGTTCACGAAAGACGGAAGTTCTAGGATAAAAGCGTCAATTTGATCTTGAGAAAGTCCCGAGTTTGCGGGAGTCAATCTGTTTACGATTTTTAAAAGGTCTTGCACGAATTTTTTTATTATTTCAATATCTTTTTTTATTTGTTCGCTTTCTTTAATATTTATTTTTCTAACCGAAAAAATATCTATTTTATCTTGCCACCCAGAAATTAATTGATTAATATTCTTTCTTTGCTCATTTATGAGAATGCTCGAGAGGGGATTGGTAAATTTGAATTCCGGATTTGGTCCATTTGGATCAAAGAACATATAATCTGTTTGTTTTACTATATTGGAAGCTCTTTTCATCTGGTCCTGCATATCAATTGCTAGTGTAAAAGAATTTCGAAATCCACCCATCATGCCATTTAGCTTGGTTTTTTCTTTTTCTAAGTTATTTTTTGCTATCGCTAAATCACTCTGCAGTTGATCCCTCTCCGCATTTAAATCTTCTAGATTATTTCTGTAAGTAAAATAAATTCCAAGAACAATTAATAGCGTCACCCCGACACTGGTAATAATTATTTTTTTCATAGAAACATTATAACATTGTCAAATAAAATTAACTTCTGGTATAAGTTCTAGGCCGAATTTAGCTTTAACGGAAATAATGATCTGTTTTGCCAATTCTTTTATTTCTTCTCCGGTCCCTCCGCCGTGATTGACTAAAACCAGCGCTTGGCGATCATGTACTCCGACATTGCCAATTTTATATCCCTTCCAGCTTGTTCCGCTCAAACTAGGTGAAGTGGGGCCACATTGCTCAATCAGCCATCCGGCTGGAATTTTAACTGTTAAGTTTTCTTGGAAAGAGGGAGCAGTAGGGTATTGTTCGAGGAATTTTATTGCTTCCTCACTAGTAAGAATGACATTTTTAAAAAAGCTTCCGGCGTTTCCGATCTCTTTTGGGTCAGGTAATTTGTTTTTTCTTATTATAGTGACTGCGTCACTTATGTCCTTTGGACCATTCACTGTTATTTTATTTTGCTCTAAATACTCTTGTAGGATTTTGTAAGAAGTATTTATTTTGGGTGTTTTACTTAGCTGAATAATTACGGCAGATATAAAATATTTATCTTTGAGTCTATTTTTAAAAATACTGTCTCTGTAACCAAATTCGCATTCTTCTCTATTAAAAATTTTCTTTGTTCCTGTATCTATGTCATATGCTTCGACACTCTGGAGTAGAGTTTTTAACTCTATGCCATAAGCCCCGATGTTTTGCATTGGTGCTGCGCCAACTGTACCGGGGATAAATGATAAATTTTCAAGGCCCCAATACTTACGCTCTACCGCAAAAAGCACTAAATCATGCCATATTTCACCGCTTTTGGCTTTGACTACTACGGTGTCAGTGTTGTCCTCTATGACTTCGATTCCCTTTATTTTATTTAAAATAACCATACCTTCAAAATCTTTCGTAAATAAAATATTACTTCCACCGCCAAGGAATATTTTTTGATTTTGTTTTCTGTTGGCAGATCCGCTTTGAGCGAAAAATTCTTTGTGTTTAAAAAGCTCCTGTAAATCAGATTCATTTTCAATTTGAGCAAAAAACTTTGCCTTAGCAGATACACCAAAAGTATTTAATTTAGTTAAGTCATAATTTTGCTTTATCTCCATTTTATTTCTATGACTTACAAAATTTCTTTTTCCAATCTTTTTTCTATTTCTTCTTCAGAGACTGGACGAATCATTTTCTTTAATTCTGGATCTTGAGATAAATCCATCCCTTGTTTTTCTAAAAGCAGAGCTATCATTTTCATAAGTTTGGTGATTTCTCGTTCAGAGATAAGATTGAGTTGCAGGTGAGTTTCTTCACGCAAATCATCCACTTTGGCGGTGCGATTTTGAGATATAAGCACAAAGATTGCCAGAATGATAGCCTCGAGTGATACTATGGTCGTCATCAGACTGAAAGGGAAAGGATCAAATATTGGAATGAATTTTATTTTATTAGTATTGATCAGTACCCAAATAACAAAAAAAATGAGGTTTAGTAAAAGAAACGAATTGCTTCCAAAATTTGAAGTCATGAAGTCCGCCATTTTTTCCATAGCTGTTCTTTTTGCATCAGCCTTGGCTTTGATACTGCGAAAGACCTTCTTGCGGGCTTCCTCGTTTTCTTCAAACAGCGACTTTAAAAATAAGATAGGATTAGTTGCCATGGTTATGTTCTTACTCTCTAAGTATACTTTCTGTCCCATCTTTATGCAATTTAATAACTCGAGAAGCTTTACTAGTAATTAGTCCTCCGTCTACATATAAGTCTACCTGATCGCCAAAATACTTTCTGGCATCTTCTATATTTTCACTAGCAGGGAACTTTTCCAGATTTGCTGAAGGGGCAATCAGGGGCCCAGTTTTTAAAAGTAAATCTCGAAGTTCTTGCGACGCAGGCAGACGAAAGGCAAGGGAGTTTGTTCCTCGATGTAGATACGCAAATTTTTCTTCCAAACAATCTAAAACGACACTTATCGGTCTGTTTTCTTCGTACCAGAATTTTTGCAATTTTGCTTTTTGTTCGTCGGAGAGTTTAATAGAAAATTTATCCAGCTCTTCGGTGTTGCCGATCAAAACAATACAAGGCTTCTCGGGCGTTCTCTTTCTGATTTCATAGATTTTTTCTACCACATTTCTATCTTCTGCTCTACCGACTATTCCATAAATAGTATCTGTCGGCATGACCACTATGCCACCATTTTGTAAAACTTCTATTAGATTACCATCTTTCCAGACCATAGAAATTATTCTACTATTAATGTATACTAAAGCCAACATGTTTATAAATAAAATATTTACTTTTTTCGACAAACTAGAAGACCATATAAGGGAAAGATTGAGCCGTTACCCAATTCTTTACGCCCTTGTAGGTGGTATTGGAATAGTGCTTTTTTGGCGTGGTATTTGGCATATTGCAGATGATTTAAATTTGGGCAGCATTATATCAATAATAATTGGGGCTATCATTCTTTTGTTGACAGGCGTGTTTGTTTCTGAATTTATCGGAAGTAAGATGATTATTTCTGGGTTGATTGGTGAAAAAGAATTGGAAGAGAAAGAAGAAATGGAAATTGAGACAGAGGAAGCTCAACTTACAAATTTACAAAACACTTTAAGCAGGGTAGAGAAAAAGCTGGACAACCTGGAAAAAGAAATAGAAGAAAAATAGCTTAAATTATTTTAAAGATAGAAATCTTTTCTCTATTTCTTTTTAGATTATTTTAAATAAACTGGGAGATATGAGAGGATTGCACTCTCGCTAACAGCTCCACAAGCTGCTGTGCTACTACTACACCAATATCTCCATATGAGCTTAATCTAGCAAAAAAACGGTAGAAATGCCAATTTCGCGTGATCCATAAAATAATTCTGGTGCTCGGGGGGAGATTTGAACTCCCATGCCCTTGCGGGCGCTACCACCTCAAGGTAGTACGTCTACCAGTTTCGCCACCCGAGCATCTTATTTTAGTATAACAAAAATATAAAATTATTCTGTAGTTTTTTCTTCTTCCACAACATCTGCATCCATAGTCACTGAACGCATTTTTTTGCGGACATCTTTGACGGCTTTGGTACGAATGTAGTAAAGCTTGCTACGGCGAGCGCGAGATTTTTTGGTAATTTCAATTTTATCAATCATTGGAGAATATAATGGAAAGATTCTCTCTACGCCTACTCCGGAAGCTATTTTACGAACAGTAAAAGTAGCGCCAATTTCAGCTCCATGTTTTCGTGCTAAAACCATACCTTCAAACACCTGAGTACGAAATTTACCTTTCTCATCCTGAATTTTAGACCAGACAGAAATAGTGTCTCCAGCCCTAAAGCCAAGTTTCTTGCGAGCTTCTATATCGACTGGACTCATTTTTATATTACTTGTTTTCATCGAAAGAACTTTAACATAAAAACTTTTCAAGAGCAAATACAGCAATAACACGCGACCGCTTGTTATTGCTAAATGAACTTATATAAATTCTCCCTGATAGCACTTCTCGCAGTACACTATTTCGGGGCGTTCTTTTGAAAAGGAAGTTTTCATTCCTTTGCCACATTTCATACATTCGCGGTCATACAAACCCGGCTTTTGCAATTTGTCGAAAAGAGAGTTCTCTCGACAACGCAAACACTTATCTGGTAATGGCATATTCATTTTTCGTAAAAGATCAAATTCGATCGAGGCTATCTTGTATTTTCTATCACAGGCGACGCAAGAAATTATTTCTTTCAAAATAGAATCATTGACTTCTAAAATCGTCTCTGGTAAATCGTTACCGAGAATGGTCGCAGCAGGTTGCTCTTCGACTTCATCATTCCATGTAAATCCTAAGCCCAAAGCTTCTTCTTTAGTTTTGGGGAAAAATTTGTTGGCGTTAGAATTATTGTAAGCAAATTTATTGAATAAAATTCGGGGAAATTCTCCATATGGACACACCCGCCCAAAGTCGTCTTTGTAGGGATTCTTTTTCATGTTTTCAATAATCTCTATTTTTAATTTTTCGTATTCTTCTTTTGAGTATTGTTTGTTTAAAATACTGTAACTTTTTCGCTTTAAATTAACACAGCCAAAACAATTTTTAAGAGCAATACCCCAAAATGAATACTCGGTATTCACTATATCAGGGAAACAATATGCGGAAAATTTAACATTACTCACATTATTGCCGATATTTGCCGACTCATACATAAGTTCAGCTGTGTTCCCCCAACCAGAGTAATCCATGCAGTCTGAAGCAGGCTTCACAGTTATGAATTGACAAAATTTACAATTCTCAGCTCCACCAACATTGTATACTTCTTTAGAATTCTTTGACCAATAAACATATTCTCCACTCACATTTAAATTCAGCGAATTCCCTGTGTAGAAACGATATGGAAATTTTTTCCAAAAGTTTTCTACTTTTTCTTTAAGAGTTTTAACACCAGAGCGTGTGTTTAATCTTAGGTCTTTCAATTTCTCAACATATTCTTCTTTGGAATACTGTTGGTTAAAAATCTGGTAAGATGCGCCGCGTAAATTCACACAACCGACACAATTCATACAACTATAACAATTTCGTGAAAACCAAACATCTGTGCACGCTTCGCATTCTTGTGAATAAAAAACTCGATAGGACTGATCAATTCCCACCGAATCGTAACACAATTCAGAATTAAAAATTCTAAGTGAGTCAGAGGTATCTTTTGCTGTATTTAAAAGAGAGGAATGGTAAACATTTTCACAAAAATCAGCCCAAATCGCTAAGGTGCAATTCTTGCAATGACCCATCGCATTGCTGTAATCACAATTTTTCAAAGTCAGATATTCGGTCTCAAGCGCCATATATGGAGTTTTTTCCGACAGTTGTTTTAATTGTTCTAAAAATGGTCGGGAGGAATCATAGTCCATAGCATACTCTGTGCCATCCCAAGAGTCTCCCCACCAGCAAGGCTGACAATACACTGTTATTTTTTGTGTCGGAGGATACATGGACAAAGTACGCTTTTCGCACAGATCGCAATTTCTGAAAAATAAAGACCAGCCATTAATACAAGCCATACGCCCTATCATCCTGCACTCCGGACACCATGTCGGTGGGGGAACCTTAATTTTTTCATAGAAATTAAAATCTTCGGTTTCGATAATGAAATCTTTCTTGCAATTTTGGCAAACTTTATTTTCCATAAATTTAAAATACCTCTTCCTTATAATGCTGATCACAATAAATTATCTCTTGTCTATCTGGGGAATAAGCTGTTTGAAATTCATTTGAGCAATTTTTCTTCATACATTTTCGGTGATATAGCTCAATTCCCGTTCTTTGTTTTAGTCTTTCAAACGTTCGACAGTTTGGACAAAGCCTCGGCAATGGTAAACTCATTTTGCGATAAAAATTGAGCTCATCTGGAATTATTTTAAACGCGGTGGTGCAGAGTTGGTTACACTCTCCTCTGTGTTCACATTCGATCACCTTATTTAGAATATCATCTCTTACTTCATTAATATGATCTGGCAACGAACCGACCGTAAGGTCAAATTTATAATTTCTAGAAGCTGGATTCTCCCAAAAATATCCATTCTGTTCAGTATCCTGCTTAGAAAGAGGAAAATATTCCTGAGCCATAGTTGTATTGTAAGCAAAAGGTGAAAGTTCAATTGGAAAATATTCTCCATACTTATACACACTGCCCTTTTTATCAATATAGGGCATTTCATCCATATGAAGCTTTATTTTTTCTACCATTTTATAAAATTCTTCCTTGCTGTATTGCTTATTAAAAATACAATAACTTTTTTTACGCAAACCCACACAAGCAAAAAGATTTTCTGAACCACCAATACAAAACATCGAATATTCTATATCATGAACATTTTCTTGGCACAATAAACAAAATTTCATATTAGCTGTATTTATACCGCAAGAATGACACTCGTACAAAACTTCATTATTGTCTCCCCAAATCGAATAATCAAAGCAGTCTTTGTTCCCAGTGCCTTCTTGTATATATTGACAATAATGTAAATTCTGTCCTTCACGAATCATAAAGGAATTTTTTACATCTTTGGAATGATTTATATAATTTCCACTGACATTTGTATTTTGCAAACCCTCTAAATACTTATTTGGAAATTTCATCCAAAAATTCATAACATCTTTTTTAATCTTTTCTAAACTTTCATGTGAACCTAAATTGAAAGATTTTATCTTTTCTAAATAATCTTCCCTAGAATATTGCTCGTTATAAATACAATAAGATTTCTTGCGTAAATTTACACAACCAAAACAATCTTGGCATCCAGAACAATTTTTAGAAAACATCATATTGAAAGAATTTTCACATTGAGAAGAAAATATACTTTTACTACAAGAAGTAAGCCAGAAACCTTGATAACAATCTTCGCATTTTGACATATGAGAAGAATCCAAACACCACTTTGAAAAATCTATCCCGTGACAATACATGCAATCTTCAACATAACTTGCATTAAAAACTAGATAACAATTTTTAGGATCAGTAATATTAAAAGTATAAGGACTATTCACACCGTTAACTATGGCCAAAGATTTCAGAGGAACTTTTTTTAGTAATTCAAAAAATTGAACAAAAAATGGTTTGGAAAAATCATAATCCATACCATAATCCATCGGGTCCCACTTGTCAGACATCCAAACTTCTCGCTCGTAAACTTTTATGCCGGATTCTGGTGAAAACATGGAGAAAATTTCTTTTCCACTAAAATCACTTTTTCTTCTGTATAAAACTCTTTCGTTTCTGAAAGCAAATCTTCTCTGTACACGACAAAGCGGACAAAAAGAGGGTGGGGGAACCTTAATTTTTTCATAGAAATTAAAATCTTCGGTTTCGATGATAAAATCTTTTTTGCAATTTTGGCAACTTGGAGACATTGAGGAATTCGAATGTGTTTTTTGCATAAATTTAATATACTACAACCTTCTTTTCAATTGTTTATAAATATTCTCTCGTGTGCCAACTAAAACAATTAAGACTATTAGTTCTTTGTCTTTTATGTCGTATATAATCCTGTATTCTGTATTTTGAGTCTTAAAATGATATGAGAAAAAACCTAAAAATTCCCCTTTTAGGGAATCTCCAATCAAGGGATTTTTTGATAATAAAATAAAAATCTCTTCTACTTTATTTTGTATATTTTTGGATAAATTTTTTAAATCTTTTCTTACTGCTGTACCAAAATAAATTTCATACATATAGTAGTATATTTCATTTTATTTTCTTATATTCCATTTCAAAGATTTGCCTTTTTTAAATTCGGATTCCGCATTTTTTATTCTGGAATGCACATATTTTGAAATATCTTTTTCATATATCCAATCACTTTTTGCTTGAGCAGAAACACTAAAAAGCGCCTCATAATCACTACGGGGCATAACCACTAAATCTCCTTTCAGTGACATCTTTTGCGGAATAACAACTGTATTCATATAAACAGATTATCACAATTCAAGTGAAACAACAAATTTTAATATTTTATTTTACCACTTTTTTGATGCCAAGTGGTATAGGTGATTCTACTTTCACGACTTTGCCCTGAAGATTCATAAACTCTATGGACCTAGCATGAAGCGCGAGGCGAGTGAGGCCTTTTGGGCAGACTCCTTTGGGGTTATAGAGTGAGTCGCAGACTACCGGGTGATTCAAGAATTTCATATGTACACGGATTTGGTGTGTACGACCAGTTTTTGGTTTTATTTCGAGATAGGTGAATTTATTTACCCCCTCGGCCTTTGGCCCTTCTCCCTTCACAGGGAGGGTGAACCGCTTAAGTACTTTGTATTCCGTGATCGCTTCGCGCATTTCTCCTCGAGCTCCACGACCAGCGAGTCTGCGACGAAAATCGACCGGACTCCGGCCGATCGGTTTGTTTATTACCCCTCTGTCATTTTTCACCCAACCATCAACAATGGCAACATAAGTCTTGTGAACTCTGTTTTGCCTGTCCGCCAACCTGCCCCCTGTTTTTAATTCTATGGCTGGGGCGGAGAATTGCTTCTTTAAACATTCATGCATTTTTTCATTTTTCGCCAAGATTAATACGCCAGAAGTTTCTCGGTCTAGGCGATGCACGATGCCGGGTCGTTTTATTTCTTTCTTTTCAAAAAAAATAGACTCCCCGACATTCTTAATTTTCGGATAATTTTTTAATACCCAGTCCGTCAAAGTTTTTTCTTTATTTCGGCCGTCTTGATGTGTAGAAAGACCTGAAGGTTTGTCTATCACTAAAATATTTTTGTCCTCATATAAAATTTTGATTTTCATTTTGGTCGCAAATATTTTTCTGCTGAAAAATTTCGCGACCCGCTCCTCGCGCCGTCGCGCTGTGGACTCACAAAACTTTCAGTTTTGTGCTCCCGAGAGGAATCGAACCTCTATTGGAAGGTTAGAAACCTTCTGTTCTATCCATTAAACTACGGGAGCAAATTGGCAAGTGTGTATTTTTATGACTTTGCTTGAATTTACCTTATCAAAAATTTATGAAAATATCCAGCGTGTTTATAGTTAACCTTTGTCAGCCATATGGTGGTCTGCTCAAAGAGAGTTCAACAAGTAAGTGCAACACTTCTAGTAAAATAGAGGTATGCAATACAAGCATTTAAGTATTTTAGAAAGAGAAAAAATTCAAGAATTGTTTTGGTTAAAGAAGTCGGCCAGATACATAGCTGAAGAGTTAAATCGTTCTC
>CALRHR010000011.1 GCA_943359485.1 Candidatus Nomurabacteria bacterium
TTATTTTCATAATGTCCGAACGACATCAAAACATTGTACCCAGTTATATTTTGATTAGAGAGGAGCATATGAAAATTTATTTTCATAATGTCCGAACGACATCAAAACATTGTACCCAGTTATACTTTGACTAATTGTGATGTGGATTATTTTGAGTTGATTTCAAAAAGTCTATCAGTGTATTTCCAGAAAGCATCATTTCCTTTTTGTTCCCATGCACACTCTGTTTCCTCTGCTTTTTTGAAAGCGTTTGGGTGAAGCTGGGGAATAGGGTAGTGTCTGTATACCCAGGCGACATCTCCATTGCTTTTTTCTACTACCTGATGCATCGTGTTATGAAATGTTTTACAAAATGGGCAATCTAAATCTGAATATTCCACAATAATTATCTTCGCATCTATATTTCCTAAAATGTGCTCACTAGGTGAAACTGGCTTGATTTGCACTATTTGTTTTTTGTCTGTTTGTGGTTGTTTAGTACTATCTAACGCAGCTGCAACTTTTTGTATTACTGTTTCATATGATTGGGCACCAGGGATAGTGTCTACAACGATACCATCTACCAAGATAAAGGAAGATGGGGTGCCATTAACACCAGCGGCAGTTCCGCTTTCGATGTCAGCTTGGACTTTATCTTTGAATTTTCCACTTGCTAGGCAGGTGTCAAAAGCTCTTACATTAAGCCCCAACTGTTTAGAGACTTGTGTATTTGCCTTTGGTGCATTTAGAACTGGTGTGCCGGTTCCTTTTAATAAAACTGCTCCAGCAATGATAATTCCTGCAAGGACTATTGCTCCCGCTATTTGTTGGTGATTCTTGTTTTCCATGTTTTTTGTAAAATATTAATAATGCATCCAGTATAACATTTTTAAGAAATTATGATAGATGGAGCTATCTTGGTTGAGACACTTAATTATTACTTGTCCTGCCACGGCGGTGATTTATCCACAGTGTCATCATCCGAAGATTCACTAAAGGTGGTACAATCGTTAAAGGTCCTTTTATTAGTTTTAATTTATTTCAAGATATGTGTAATACAAAGTGTGGTATGGGTGGTTGTAGTGTGTCTATGGTTGTTAAAATTTTATTGGTTGTGGGCGGATTGAATTGGGGTTTGGTTGGTATAGGGATGCTTTTTGGCGCGTCGGAGTCTTGGAATGTTGTAGGAATGGTTCTTGGTTCCATGCCAGTCTTTGAGGCGATAGTTTACTTGCTAGTGGGTGTCTCAGCTGTTTTGACACTCATCGGTTGTAAATGCCAGAAATGCATGGAAGCTTGCGGTTCCTGTCAGACTGGAGGTGGAGAACAAAAAATGTAGCATTCGGTTTTGATTTGCGTTTAACTACAAAAATGCTATATTGTAATTAAATGATATGGCTTTGATTTTTGATGTAATATTTTATATATTAATATTTTTATCTGTGTTTGTGCAGGTCTTTTTTTTGGTAACTTTTCTTGAAAATAGAAAGAAGATAATTATTAGAAATGGAAAAATTACTCTCAAGCACTATCCAGCGGTAACCATTACCGTGCCGTGTTGGAATGAGGAAAAGACAGTTTATAAAACAGTACGCTCACTTTTGGCGCTGAATTATCCAAAAGATAAATTAAAAATAATTCTTGTTGATGATGGATCTACGGATGGCACAAACAATGCCATTTCTAAATTTACGGGTTATTCAAACATACAAATTTTTCATAAAGAAAATGGAGGTAAGTATACCGCACTAAATCTCGGACTCGAAAAAATGGAAACTGATTTTTTTGGTTGCCTTGATGCCGACTCGTTCGCGGATCCGGAGTCTTTGGTCCGCATTATGAGCTATTTTGAAAAAGATCCGAGCATTATGGCGGTTGCTCCTTCTGTTACAGTTTGTAATTTCAAAACTACTATTCAGAATGCCCAGAAAGCAGAATATCACATGGGCGTTTATTTTAAAAAAATGCTTGGTTTTTTAGGAGCCATTAATGTTACCCCTGGGCCTCTAACTATTTTCCGTAAAAAAGTTTTTGATGATTTGGGTCCCTATCGCCATGGGCACAATACCGAAGACATGGAGATAGCCTATCGCATGCAGAAAAATCATTACAAAATAGAGCATTGTAACGATGCTTTTGTTTATACCAATACACCATCTTCAATTAAAAAGCTTTATAAACAGAGGCTACGATGGATTTACGGTTTCATTAATAATACGCTTGATTACCGGAGCGTTTTATTTAGAAAAAAATATGGCAATTTCTCTGTTTTTACTTTGCCTGTTGGCGTCATCTCTATTTTTTCGGTTTCCTTTTTCTTTAGCAGAATAATTTACAATGCAAGCGATTTTATAGGTTCTAAAATTTTAGCCTTTGACACCTTGGGTTGGAGCTCTATGTTTCAAATGCCCCGGCTTGATTTATTCTTTTTCAATGTGCGTTCGTTTTCTTTTATAATTATCTTGATATATTTTTTAGTTATTTTTGCGATGCTTTTCGGACGGAAGATGGCGGAAGGGAAATGGGCATTTTCTTTATCAATGTTTTATTTTTTCCCAGTTTTTGCCTTTTGTAGTCCGTTTTGGTTAGCAAAGGCTGTTTACAATACTATTCTTAAAAGGCGTCCAAATTGGAGATGATTATTAGTAAATTAGGTTCTAGTTTCTAGTTTCTAGGGAATTCAAAATCACTAGCAACTAGTCACTAGTACCTAGCACCTAACCCATGATTGACTGGAAAAAATACTTAATAGTTTTGTTGATTACAATCTGTCTTTTTTTGACTGCTGGCTATGTGAGCAATTATTTTGCCGGCAAAAAAATTGGTCAATTAAAGTCCATTCAAGATAATATTGCGATTAATATTCTCTCTAGTGAAACACAGTTTTCTTTGCTTCAAGAATCGTCTTGTAAGAATGTTTCCGCTTCCGTGCTTTCTAGTGAGCTCGATGAACTGGGACGCAAGCTAGAGTGGAGCCAGAAAAATAGCCTGGGTTCTACTGACGAAGTTGCCTATTTAAAAAAATACTACTCCCTTCTCCAGATTAAAGATTATCTTTTGATGAAAAAAATATCTGTGAGCTGTAAAGTAAAATCCGCTTTTATTCTTTATTTTTATACGACAGCTGAAAATTGTAGTGAATGCAAGCGCGAAAGCCTGGTACTTTCTACTCTCCGAGAAAAATATCCCGAACTACGCGTCTATTCGTTTGATTACAGCACAGATCTTTCGGCGGTAAAAGCTTTGTTGCAAATTTATAAAATAAAAGACACCGAGCTTCCCGCGCTCGTCTTGGACGATGAACTTTTAACTGGTTTTCATAGCATTGAAGAACTTGAGCTCAGTGTTAAAGAATCTTTCAAGCTTCAAGAGGTGAAACCAGAATAAATTCGGCGGGATTCAGCATTTGTTTTTTGGCGGGGCGGGCTAGAAGTAAAAACTTCTTAAAATCATTATTTCATGATAAAATGATTTTGTTATGAAAACAGTTGGAATTATTGGAGGATTTGGCCCAGAAACGACCAGTGAATTTTATTTGGACGTAGTTTTTTCGTGTTATCAAAAAGATAAAACAAGCCGACCACCTATTTTAATATCAAGTGTTCCTCTGCCATATAAAATTGAGGAAGATTTAATAATGAAAAATGAAGGAGCAGAAAGATACATACCGTTTCTCGTAGAAGAAGCTCAAAGACTTGAAAAAGCAGGAGCAAATTTCCTTGTGTTGCCATGTAATTCTCTACATGTTTTTATTGAAAATATTCGCTCATCAGTTAAAATACCAGTGCTTAGTATTGTAGAAGAAACTGTTGAATTTATGAAGAAGAATAATTTTAAAAAAGTTGGCATTGTTTCTACTTCCGCCACAATCAAAAATAAATTATATGAAAATGCCTTTCAGGCGAGTGGAATATTATACGAAACCCCGAATGACTTAGAGCAAGAAAAAATGGGTAAATTTATCCATAATTTAGTTATGGGTCAGCAAAATAATAGAGACAGGGAAGAGTTGATAAAAATAATTGACGGTTTTGAAAATAAAAATGTTGATTGTGTTGCATTAGCTTGTACTGATTTGCAATTACTTATACCAAAACATCAGAATTTAAAAATATTCGATACTATGAAAATTCTCTCTGAAGCAACAGTCAGAGAAATTTTGAAATAAAAATATAAAAGCCAGCGAACGTCCTCCCGGTGTTGCTGGCTTCTTGAGAAGTTGATCAGGATTCTCTGCCTGTTGCTGGAGTGGCGTCGAGCTCGCCCGGAGCGCTAGTAGCTCCGGTGTTTGAACGCGTCGGGATGACCCTTTATGTCCAACACTAAACCCTTATTCCACCCAAATGGGGAAGTATGGATTTCGTACCCCCCAAATCCACGACAGGTTTCCAGAACTTTTGCTACGAGTATTTTTGCCACTTCAGGATCCGGTCGCGAATGGCTGAGATGCGCAAAGCACTCAACCACAAGACGGGTTGTTCCCACTTTTTCTGCAATTTTTTTTATGTCTTTACAGAGTTGGCGAACATGCCTCTCGGAGTCGGCGACTTCCACCTGGAAGAAAGCGACTAAACAGTCCTGAGAGGAGTACTGGTCTGAATACCTCCTGGCCCCATAATCTTCCCCTACGACCGGGGGTAGCTGAACGGCATCAGGCGTGCACCCCCCAATCCTCTCGGACGGGGATTCGGGCCGTGAGGCCCATCGGTTACAATGAAGTATCAAAGCTTTCATTTTCCTTTTTTCCTTTGTCGACGAACAAAATTCTGGTCCCATTTAAGAGACCAGTTGGAGAAGTCGAAATTTGGAATGAAAGTTACAGTAAATTACTTCGGCACCTTGAAACAGGTCTCTTCTTAGAGTTTTGATAGCCGTAATAATAAGTAGTATTTTTAATTTTTTGAAAAGTTTGTGTTGTCATAGGTTTAAACAAGATAAAATAAAAAACCGCCCTTCTGGGGCGGTCTTTGTGCTTAAGTAGTAATTAGTTAGCAAAAAGAAGACCGTCCCACTGGGCGGGTATAATAGTTGTTTGCGGAAAATTTCATCAATAAACTCATGCCTAATATCCTAACACGAGAGCCATATATTTGTCAAATTTGTTGTCTGGCACTCTGTTATTAATTCTAAACTCGAAAGTCTGATTCTGGAGCCGCCTCCCAGACTCGAACTGGGGGACCCTCACTTTACAAAAGCAAGTAGACCATAGCCTCTACCAGAGCTTTGGCGTGCATGGAAGTTTATTCTGGAGCCGCCTCCCAGACTCGAACTGGGGACCCTCACTTTACAAAAGTGTAGCTCTACCAACTGAGCTAAGGCGGCAATTTGTGTTCCATACCTACCAAAACAGCTAAAACGGCAATTTGTGTTCCATACCTACCAAAACAGCTAAAGCGGCAATTTGTGTTCCATACCTAACAAAACAGCTAAAACAGTAATTTGTGTTACATACCTACCAAAACAGCTAAAGCGACGATATAAATACCTTACCATATTTATTAATTATTTTCCTCCTCATGTATTGTTTGCTTTATTTCTTGTATTTTTTGCTTGTAGTTCGAAACCATTTTCAAGAAACTAGAAACCTCAACTTTCTCTACTTCATTGCCGTTACTATTTTTTTTAGTATTTATGTTTTTTAATTTAATCTTCATTTTCGCGTATTTTTCTTTTAAAAAGTTTGTTATTTTGACATAGAAACGGATAGCTTCCACCAAACCTGCATGTCCGTATTTTTTTGTATTTTTGATAACAATTTCTCTAATATTATCCCAATGCGGAAACTCAAATAAGGCTTCTTCTTTTTCTAGAATTTGTCCACCCCTAACTAAGGATAGTTTTTTGCCGATCATAAAAATAATCCCGAGGAATGATCCAAAAAATAAAATTAAAAGAAAATATGTCATGTGTGTTTATTGTTTATATTGAATATCTTTTTACTTCTTTTATTTTAGCTCTCGATTTCTCTAAAAGCTGGGAGATTGTTGTGGCCCCATCTTTTATAAACAACTGGTCGAGCAGGGTTTTTTCCTTGAAGTAGGTTGAGATTTTTCCGTCTAGCATTTTTTTCTTTATTTCCTCGGGTTTGTCGATACTAGCAACTTCTTTTTGGAAAATTTCTGTCATTGTCTTTTTTACTTCCTCGGTTATTTCATTAGGGTGCATGTACTCTGGCTTCATAGCAGTGATGTGCATAGCGATATCTTTTGCCAATTCTTTATTACCACCCTGGAGAGCTACAATCACAGCTGTTTTATTGTTGTGAACATACCCATCTAAAATTTCTCCTTCAATTTCATACGCGTCTCCAAGCCCGATGTTTTCGCCAGTTTTTTGGATTACTGGATCAATCATATCTTTAGCTTCGGTTTTCATCTTTTCTACACCATCAGTAGAAGCTTTATCTGTGAGTTTTGATAATAGGGAGGTGAAGTCTTCATTCTTGGCCACGAAGTCTGTCTCGCATTGCAAGCTGACCAAAACACCCTTTCCAGCTTCTATTTTTATTGCTACTGCACCACTCCCAAATTCTCGGCTAGACTTTTTTAGGGCTATATCTGAACTTGTTTTTTTAAGAATTGCTAAAGCCTTTTCCATGCTTCCTTCGGCTTCAGTAAGCGCATTCTTGCATTGCATAACAGAAATGCCTGTAGCATCTCTAAGTTCTTTTACTTGCTCGGTTGTGACAGGTAATGGCATATTGAATATTTAGCTCTCTTTCGTAGGTACAGAGAGTTGGCCTTTCTTATAAGCGTTAGCGATAGCAAATGCGAAAAATTTTATAGAAGGAATACTAGAGTCGTTTCCAACGACAGGATAATTAATGCCTTTGATATTTGAGTCCGAATTTACCAAGGAAATTACTGGTACGCCGGATTTCCTAGCTTCAGTTGCGGCAATATGTTCTGCTTTTGCATCGATTATAAACAATGCATCTGGGGCTTTTTTAAGTCCGAGCAATCCAGAATAATATTTAGAAAGTTTTTCTATTTTTTTTGCCATGACTACCCTTTCTTTTTTGGTATATTTATCAAGTCCGCCAGCAACATTCTCTTTGTGGTAATTTTCAAGTTCTGCGATTCTTTTTTTTATTTCTGTAAAGTTACTCAAAGTGCCTCCGATCCAGCGTTCAGCAACAAAGGGCATATTTAAGGACATGGCTACGCTTCTTGTTATTTCCTTAGCTTCAGGTTTTGTGCCAACAAAAAGGATTGTCTTGTTCTCGGCACCCAGTTGTTTTACGGATTCCTCTGCTTTACTAAGCAAAACACTTGTTTTTTCTAGGTCTATAATGTCAGTCTTATTTTTTGTGGCGTATATAAAAGAAGATACAGAAGGATGTCTTCTGGTCTTGCCATAACCATAATGCGCTCCGGCTTTAAACATCTGCTCCACAACATCCGCACTTGCGCTATCTTTTTTCATATCTGTTTTTTGCATTTGTCTAATATAGCAAAAAGCCGAGGTTTTTGCAAATTTTTTCTTCTTTGACCAAAAGACTTTTTTCGGGTAAGATGCAAGTATGACTAATGGCATGAGACAATCTAAACTTTTTACCAAGACTCGAAAGGAAATACCGGCGGACGAGGTATCAAAAAATGCCGAGCTTCTAATCCGTGGCGGATTTATTCATAAAGAAATGGCTGGGGTTTATAGTTATTTACCTCTGGGACTCCGGGTTTTAAATAAAATTATTTCTATCATTCGAGAAGGAATGAATGGGGTTGGTGGACAAGAAGTTTTAATGTCCTCTTTCCAACCAAAAGAAAATTGGGAAAAAACTGGAAGATGGGAAGCAATGGATGATTTGTATAAAGTTAGTGATTCTTCGGGCCGAGAAGTTGCACTTGGTCCGACACATGAAGAAATTGTTGTTCCCATTTTAAAAAATTATATTTCTTCCTACAAAGATTTTCCTGTTGCAATTTATCAAATTCAAAATAAATTTAGAATGGAACTCCGCGCAAAGTCTGGCATATTGCGAGGCCGGGAATTTATTATGAAGGATATGTATTCGTTTCATAATTCACAGGAAGATTTTGAAGAATTTTATGGCAAGATGAAAGATGTTTATAAAACTATTTTTCAGAGAGTTGGAATTGGACACTTAACTTATATGACTTTTGCTTCTGGCGGAACTTTTTCAAAATATTCTCATGAATTTCAGACTATTACTTCTGTGGGCGAGGATACAATTTATGTTGATGAAACAAATGCTATTGCTGTTAACAAAGAAGTTTTTAATGACGAAGTTCTGGGTCAGTTGAACTTAATAAAAGAAAAATTAGTTGAGCAGAAATCTATTGAAGTTGGAAATATTTTTGATTTAAAAACGAAATATTCAGCGCCATTTGACTTATCTTACACAGACGAAAAAGGTGAAAAACACCCTGTTTTGATGGGTTGTTATGGTATAGGTCTTGGCAGACTAATGGGTACGGTGGTAGAAGTTCTGTCGGATGATAAAGGTATAATCTGGCCGGAAGCTATTGCACCTTTTTTTGTGCACTTGCTTGTGCTTGGAGAAGATAAAGAAGTTTTAGAAGAAGCGGAAAAAGTGTATGAAAGTTTAGAAAAAGCTGGTGTGGAAGTTTTGTTTGATGATAGAAGAGAAGTTTCTGCTGGGGAAAAATTCGCTGATGCGGATTTACTTGGTATGCCGTATAGAGCTGTCGTATCTGCGAGAAGTATAAAAGAAAATGGAATAGAATTAAAAAAACGCACAGAGGAAAAAGGAAAAATCGTAACAGAAAGTGAATTATTAAAAATGTTGATTAGAGAAAGCTTCTTATGATTTTTAAATCCCGTAGTAGGGAAAGAAAATCACAAGAAGCTTTCTCTTTTTAAAATATGTTCGAAAAAATTTACAAATTAATTTCCAATGACATCGGTATTGACTTAGGTACCAGCAATACTTTGGTGTATTTGAAAGGTCATGGCATTGTCATCAATGAACCTTCGGTAGTAGCGGTCAACATCAAGACGAACCAAATCCTAGCTGTCGGTACTAAAGCCAAAGAAATGCTTGGTCGTACTCCGGGGCACATCAAAGCCATTCGTCCGCTTGTCGACGGTGTGATTTCGGACTTTGAAGTTACTGAAGAAATGCTTTCTTATCTTATAAATAAGGCGGATAAAATGTGGAAGAAGTTAGCTCGACCGAGAGTACTCATCGGCGTGCCGACTGGTACGACTAATGTCGAATCGCGTGCTGTCTATGATGCAGCCCTTTCCGCTGGTGCGCGTGAAGTTTTTTTAGTGGAAGAACCGATGGCGGCCGCCATTGGCATAAGGCTTCCGATCAAGGACCCCGTTGGATCTATGATTATAGATATAGGTGGTGGTACTACAGATATTGCGGTGATTTCTTTGGGTGGAGTTGTTAAATCCAGAAATTTAAAAATAGCTGGAGATAAACTGAATAATGACATCATCAGTTACATGCGTGATGAATTTAAAATATTAGTCGGAGAACGGACCGCCGAAATGGTCAAGATATCTATCGGTTCGGTAGTTCCGGGAGAATATATGGAAACAGAAGTACATGGACGAGATATTTTAACCGGGTTACCGCGCGCCGTAACAGTGACGGATGTGGATATTCGTGAAGCGTTGATGCCGTCGATCAAAGGGTTGGTAGAAGGCGTGAAAGATATGCTGGAAATGATTCCGCCTGAAATTTTATCCGACATAATGCATGGAGGCATTACACTATCTGGTGGGGGTGCTTTGATTCCTGGGTTAGACCAGCTGTTACAGCGAGTCCTTAGGATTCCAGTCTATGTGGTAGAAGACCCGCTTTCAGCCGTGGCGCGTGGTACTGGCGTGATTTTGGACGATATCTCGCTTTATAAAGAAATTTTGATTGGAAATCAAAATGAGCTACCTCCTAGATAGAAAAAATAGAAGAAAAAAGTTTAGTCTTTTTCTTTTTTTAATTATTCTTTTTTTAACCTTGTTTTATTTTCGGTTGGGAATTTTGGGGGGCCTATCTTATGCAAGTGGGGTAATTTTCCGCCCAGTTTTAGTCTTAGATAATGCTGTCCATGGAAATTTTAGAAATTTGGGTTCATATTTTCTTTTGAAAAGTTCCCTAAATCAAGAAAATGAAAATCTAAAATTAGAGTTGTTGGCAAATAAAATAAAAATGGCAAATTATGATTCTGTCTTGGGTGAAAATATTCTTTTGAAGGAAATGTTAGGACGAATAGGGGGAACACGAAATTTAGTTTTATCCGCCATATTAGGGAAGCCGAATCAAAGTTTGCACGATACGCTTATCATAGATGCGGGCGCGAAAGTTGGTATAGCAGAAGGTGACTCGGTGTTTGCTTTTGGTGATGTACCGCTTGGCAGGGTCGTAGAGGTCGGATTAAATTCTTCAAAAGTAATTCTATTTTCAAATAGTGGGGAAAAAACACAAGTTGTTTTGAGTGATAAAAATATTTTTATGGAAGTTGTGGGGCGGGGTGGAGGGAACTTTGAGATGATTTTACCGCGAGACCTCTCTGTCTTTAAAGGAGACACAGTAATTCTGCCTGGCATTTTACCGCGCGTGCTCGGTGTTGTAGAAACAATTATTTCCGACCCGCGAGATCCCATCCAGAAAGCGCTCCTGGTTGCCCCGGTAAATATTCAGGAGATTAAGTTTGTAGAAGTGGAAACATAAGAATAATTTTTATAAAGCAATCTGTCTGGCGAAGCTTCGCCAGCGAACTGCTCGTCGATCAAGAAAATAATAAATAGAGTACTATTTTTATTTTCTAATCTCCTGCGCAAGGCTTTCTAAAAATTATTCTTATGTTTCCAAATTATATGCATTTCAAAATAGAAAAAAAATTAAAAGATAGTTTGGGTCGAGCGGGAGTGCTCACGACTGCGCACGGAGCAATCGAGACTCCGGCTTTTGTACCAGTCGGAACTAAAGCCACAGTGAAGTCGCTTTTACCAGAAGAGGTAAAAAATTTAGGAGCGCAGGTGGTGCTGGCGAACACCTACCACCTTTATCTACAACCAGGGGATGAATTAGTTGCCGAGGCTGGAGGATTGCATAAGTTCATGAATTGGAATGGTCCGATAATTACAGACTCTGGCGGTTTCCAAGTTTTTTCTCTAGGTGCTGCGTATGGGAAAGATTTTTCAAAAATTATTCGAGGTACAGAACCAACCGTGCAAATACCTGAATGTTCCAGTGCAGAAGATGGTGTGCCTAGACTGGCGACTATTGGCAATGATGGGGTATCATTTCGTTCACATATTGACGGAAGCTTGCATTATATTACGCCGGAGAAATCTATGGAAATTCAACACAATCTTGGTGCTGATATAATATTTGCTTTTGATGAAGCTACATCTCCTCACGAAAATTATGCTTACCAAGACGAAGCACTTTCTCGTACTCATGCGTGGGCTAAACGCTCACTAGAGTATCATCATTCAAAACCGAACAAAAATACCCAAGCCTTGTTTGGAATAGTGCAGGGTGGTTTAGAAAAAGATTTACGAAAAAAATCTGCGGAATATATTTCTACTTTACCATTCGATGGGTTTGGTATTGGGGGCTCTTATACCAAAGAGCACATGGAGCTAACTACTCGACTTGTAAATGAAATTCTTCCAGAAGGAAAGCCTCGGCATTTACTTGGTATTGGTGAGCCGGAAGATTTATTTATGGGAGTGGAAAACGGTGTAGACCTTTTTGACTGTGTGGCGCCAACGCGCAATGCCAGAAATGGTTCTCTTTACACAAAAAATGGAAAAATAAATATTACTAATACTAAATATAGAGAAGATTTCTCACCAATAGAAGAAGGTTGTGGGTGCTACACTTGCAAAAATTATACAGTTGCATATGTTTCTCACCTTTTTCATGGCAAAGAAATGCTTGCTGCTACGCTTGCTTCGATTCATAATTTATATTTTATTATAAATTTAGTAAAAAAAATGCGCCAGTCAATTCTGGAGGACAATTTTTTTGAATTCAAGAAGGAGTTTTTAAAAGAATACTTAAAATAGCTTTACCTGGACACTTACTGGCAAGATCTTGAGTACGATACACTAAAGTTCGTCTTGTAAGTAAGTATAGGGGTTTACAATTCTGCCATACTTGCTATACCCCCACACTTTTTGACTTTAAAAAGGTGTGGGGGTATACTTCTTTTTGTTAGTATTTATTAAAATGAAAAAAATAAAAATAAAGAAGCAAGGTAAGAATTGGAAAAAGTTTTGGAAACTAGGAGTGAGTGATTTTAATACTCAATATTTTGATATTACAAAAAATGGCGAGCTTGTTGTCCAAGAAGGAAACTATGTTTACAATTTAAATGAGATTGTAAAGAAATACGGATCACCAACGGAAATAGTATTTCCTTTTATTTTAGAAGAACGCCTTGAGGACTTGCATGACTATTTTAATGCTTACATGAAAATACAAGGGTATAAGGGTAAATTCTTTTATCATTATCCGCTCAAGGTGAACCAAAATAAAGAATTTGTGATGCCCCTTATTTCCGAAGGTGCCCATATGGAGGTGGGTTCAGTGAACGAGCTCTGGATTGTAAAGAAACTTTGGGAGGAAGAAAAATTTCATTCCAAACTTCGTGTGCTTTGTAATGGGCCAAAGACAGATGCTTATTTGGATTTGGTAGATGAACTTCGCAATAAGGGTTTAAGTATTCTTCCTATTATTGAAGACGAACATGAACGCTTGAAACTTTTGAAATATAAAGGCGAGGTAGGTATTCGTGTAAACTTGGACACCAAGGCAGACACACATTGGGATAAGAAAATAGACCGTTTTGGATTTACCGCCAAAGAAATAATGGACTTGCCAAAAATGAAGAATTTAAAACTCTTGCATTACCACATTGGTTCTCAGATTAACTCTGCTGCTAGTGTGATAAAGCCCATAGAAGAGGCGATGGATTTATATATTAAAATGGTAAAGATACATACAAATCTGGATACTCTCGACATTGGTGGAGGTTTCGGTGTTCCTTATGAGAAGAAGCCATTTTATAATGCAAAAGAAATCTCTGAGAAAATCATTAAACTTTTAAAAAAGATTAGCGACAATGCGGGTATCAAGCATCCAAACTTGGTTGTAGAGTGGGGGAGATATATCGTTGCTCCTGCTCAGGTGACTATATATAATGTTATTGCTGAAAAACCAATACCAAAGGCCAATGCTAAAAGTTGGTATGTGATCGATGGAAGTTTTATGAATGATTTGCTAGATACTTGGGCGATACATCAAAAATGGCATATTGTACCAGTCAACAATGCAAACACTAATGCATTGAAGAGCGTCTGGTTCGCAGGTTCTTCTTGCGACTCTGATGACAAATACACAGCGGGAGGTAATTATATTTTAATGCCAAAATTAAAAGAGGGAGAAGAGCAATACTTTGCAGTTTTTGATTCTGGTGCTTATCAAGATGCTCTTGCCTCACACCATTGTTTATTGTCTTCTCCAGCAAAACTTATTGCTCAAGACGGTACTATAAAAATTGCTCGCAAAAGAGAATCGGCAGAATCTATTGGGAAACTTTTTGGTTGGAACGGGGATCATAAATAATTTTCAACAAAATGAAAAATAAAAAAATTATAAAAAAATTGGGTGGTATTTTTTTTGTAATGACTGTTTTCTTTTTGGTTGAATTTTTTTTAGTTAGTGATCCTGAAAATTTAATACCAGAAAATATTAAATATGTAGAAATTGCCGGAGAGAATATCAAAGTGGATTTAGCTTTAACCCCAGATGAACAAGCGAAAGGACTTTCAGGTAGAGGGGAATTAAAAGAGCAGGAGGGGATGCTTTTTGTTTTTGAAAAACCCGCAAAGCATGTTTTTTGGATGAAAGACATGAATTTTCCGATTGATATAATCTGGCTAAATGAGAATAGGGAAATAGTTTATATCAAAACAGATGCGCGACCGGAATTATTTCCAGAAACTTATGCTCCAAATGAAAACGCTAAATATGTTTTAGAAGTTGTCTCTGGGTTTTCAGATAAAAATAATTTAAAAGTGGGGGACCAGGTACAATTTACATATTAGTATTTTATGGTATAATAGATAAAGTCTTGTGTTGGGTAGCTACTATACCCGCCTTCGCGAAAGCTACGGCGTGGTAATAGAGGAAAGTCCGAACACAGCGCCGGCTTGCCCCGCCTCGGCGGGGTGAAGTGGGCAAAGGTAGTGGGTAACGCCCACATGCAGTAATGCATAGTTGCGAGCAGAGACGCTTTAATCCGAAAGGATTATAGTATCCAGTGATGGATAAGTCTTCGTATAAGTTTGGGGCTGTAAGTCCTGAGCGAAGTCGAAGGATGAAACGGCTAAATACTTACCCCTGTGCAAGATCGTGTGCCAATTTGGCAAGAATCGCTCGAGCCCTTAAGTAATTAAAGGCCTAGACAAATTGCTATCTGCCAATTTTGTTTGCCATAGGCATTACAAAATTGAGCATCCCGAGCGAAGTCGAGGGAATACCCTTCGAAAAATCTCAGGGTCCTCAATTTTGTAACACCTGCGGTGAACAAAATTGGGACAGAATTCGGCTTATAGATACAAGACAAAAACATGAAAAATCCTCTCGCAAGAGAGGATTTTTCTATTAATCGCTTGCAATTTAATTAAAATTATGCTACACTTCTCTTGTGAGTGTGAGGTGTTCTCACACATTTATCGTAGCAATGTATGTGCCGCAAAAGCCCCCTTACGGGGGCTTTTGTTTTATATAATTTATTGTTATGATTCTAGCTATGGTAGATTCAATAATTAATGCAGAAAATATTGAGGAAGCAGATGTGGTCATTGTCAGTGCGCCTTATGAGAAGACGGCCTCGAGCCACAAGGGTACTATTGATGGGCCTAAGGCGGTGATGGGTATGCTCAATTCCAAGCTTGAGCTTTTTGACCGTACTTATAAAATGCAACCCACGGATAAAATAAAAATTGCAGAAAAAAATCTTGGTAATGTCTCAGAGATGTCTCCAGAAGAAGCCTTGGCGGAGATTACAACAGAATGTGGAAAAATTTTAGATCAAAACAAATTTGTTTTCTTGCTAGGCGGGGAACATTCGGTATCGCTCGGCCTTTTTCAGGTACTGGCTAAAAAAATAAATCCCAAAGATGTGACAATTTTACAAATAGATGCGCATTGCGATTTGCGGGACAATTCTGCGGACTATGACGAATATCCTACAAACCTAGCTCACTCTTGTGTTTTGCGTCGGGCCCATGAACTTGGTTACAATTTAGTCCAGGTTGGTATTCGCACATATTACAAAGATGAATATGAATATTTTTCTGATCCAAAAAATAATATAAAAGTCTGGCAGTGGGGAGTTGGGCATAAAATTCCTAAAATAGAAGAAATTTTAGCATCCATAAAAACAAAATATGTGTACATAACTATAGATGTGGACGGTTTCGATCCTGCACATATGCCGGGTACTGGCACAGCAGTACAGGGTGGGTTGGAATGGTGGTATGGATTGGAGCTTATTGAAAAAGTAATTAATCAAAGAGAATTAGTTGGCGCAGACATTGTGGAAGTTTCTCCAATGCGTGATTCAGTGCTTACCGAATATGGCGCCGCGCAACTTTGCTATACGATGATTGCGCACAAGTTTAGGGATAAACTACAGTAGCTTTAAAAAACAACTTTAGTTTTTATATTTTTCTATAAGCTCATTCGCTTCTTTTGGATTTGCCTTGCACTCTAAGAGTGCGGTTAAAATAAGTGGAGCGACGATGGTGGCATCGGACTCGATGACGAACATCGGGGTGTCTTTGGTTAGTTTGTCCCAAGTTATTTTTTCATTTGGGGTAGCTCCAGAGTATGATCCATAGGAAGTAGTAGAGTCGGAAATTTGGCAGAAGTAAGCCCATGGTTTGGCATCTATTTCCATGTCATATTTGAGCGATGGCACGACGCAGATGGGGAAGTCGCCTGCGATGCCGCCACCAATTTGGAAGAAGCCCACCCCTTTACCCTCTGATAGTGTTTGATATTGATCATAAAATTCTGTCATGTATTCGATGCCACTTTTCACAATATTGGCCGAGGCATCGCCGTGCTTTACATGCGAAGCAAAGATATTTCCAAAAGTAGAATCTTCATGACCAGGCACAACTATCGGAATTTTATTTTCCGCCGCCGCCAAGAGCCAACATTCGTCGGCGGGCCCCTCGTGTTTAGCTTTATCTATTGCTACAATCAAATCATAAAAATACTCGTGCCAGAATTTGCGAGTATTATTTTTAGTGGCATTTTCCCAGACGGGAACAATCAGTCCTTCTACGGCGCGGAAAGCTTCATCTTCGGGAATACTGGTGTCGGTGACTCGGCGCATGCGGTTTTCTAAAATTTTTGTGTCGTCTTCTTTGGTGAAGTAGCGGTAGTCTGGAAAATCTTTATAGCTATCGTGTGCAACCAAGCGAAAGAGTGATTCTTCGAGATTGGCGCCGGTAACAGACATGCCGTGAATGAGTCCGCCACGGATAGCTGGGGAGAGGGTTATGCCAAGCTGGGCGGAGCTCATGGCGCCGGCCATAGCGAGGAACATTTTGCCACCACCTTCAATGTGCTTCCAATATGCGATAAATGCGTCGCGCGTTGCGCGAGCGTTAAAGTTTTTATAATTTTTTAAAATAAATTCTAAAGTTGGCAGATTTGTATTCATATAGCAGATATTGTAGCATCTCCACTAGTCTTGTCCAATTTGGAATTGTAAAAAAACTGATACAATTCGACGAACACATGAAAATAGACAAAAATTATTATATTACTGCTTCAACCATATTTAGCTTAGCTAAACGAGCAAAGGTCTGGTGGAAGCAGTGGAGGAAGTCGTCGTAGAAGTGGTAATACGGGGAAGGAAACTCCCTTGTTTATTTACTAATAAATTCTTTAAAAGTTTTTAGCAATTGCTCAATATACTGTGTGGTTTTTTCATCAGTCAAATTACCTTCTTGGTCGAATTTCGGAGACGAGTTACCAACATAGAATTCTGGCTGGCCAATGACGCGGGTGTTTAGGTAAAGCAATATTTGTTTCAGGTGATACTGGGCGAGGGCAGTTCCGATACCGCCCGGGGACGCACCCATCGTGGCCACTGGTTTTCCATCCCAAGCATTGTCGCCATACGGGCGGGAAGTCCAGTCAAACATATTTTTCAGACTTCCGGGGATAGAACGATTGAATTCTGGGGTAGCGATGATGATGCCGTCAGCTTCGCGAATTCGTTTTTTTAATTCCGTAATTTCTTTAGGGAAATTAGCTTCCATATCTTGGTTGTATAAAGGTAGTATAGAAATATTTTCTAGATAAACCTGCATGTCTGCCTTATTTCCGAGCTCTATTGCCGCCCGAATAAGTCCAGTGTTGGTAGACCGCTCCCGCAAACTTCCACTAAAAGCTAATATTTTCATATGTAGATTATAGCATGGATTCGAATTATTTACTTGGCGAAGATGAGGGCTTTCAAATTGTGATTGAATTCTAAAAATTTTCTTGGCCAATTCCTATAATAAAAATATTTTATTTTTGCGTTTTTGGACTTTTTCTGCTAAAATTCAGTCTGTTCTTTGAAAGCCTGTTTTAAATAAAAAACATCAAATTTCCGCTCCGGGGTAGCTCAGCGGTAGAGCGGTCGCCTGTGAGACAAAGACTTTCTTGGTATAATGGAAATATGCCAGATACAAGGAAGTACGCCGATAGAAGAGAAGCACTTATCAAAGCCGTAGCCAAAAGAAGGAAAAAGGTTAAATCCATGTCCGTCGAATACAAAGGCGGCAAATGCCAAGTTTGTGGCTATAATAAATGTGAAGGAGCATTGGAACTTCATCACATCAAGAAGTCAGAAAAAAGTTTTGGTATTGGAGATAAAGGCTACACGAGATCGTGGGAAAAAACACGTCTTGAACTTGATAAATGTATTCTACTATGTGCAAATTGCCATCGAGAAGTCGAGGCAGGCATTACGCAGCTTTCTATCGAAAGGTAGATTGAAAAACGAGGTGAATTCGGGGAAATCCTAAAAGTAATTGAGGGACAATCCCGAGCCAAGCTCTAAAATTTTTAGAGAAGGTGTAGAGACTATCCCTTCGGGGAGTAGTCCCACAAAATGTGGGACGAAGCGCCTTGGTCCTGTAGCCCCGCAGTGCGGGGTATGGATATGATATAGTCCATGCTTCTAGTAATAGAGGACAACATGTAAGCGATTGGTCGTAGGTTCGATCCCTACCCCCGGAGCAGAGTTTTGATGTAAGAAATTTCCATTTTTGTTTTTCAAAATGTATTTTTTATAATTTGCATTATGAAAAAAATAAGATAGAATGAATAGAGTATGCATTATGTGTATGTATTAAAGAGTATTAAGTTAAAAGAGTTATACATTGGACAGACAAATGATTTGAGGAGGCGCTTGGTGTAACATAATAGTGGAAAAAATATTTCAACGAAACACAAAGCACCTTTTCAGCTCATTTATTACGAAGCATATAGAGCAAAAATTGACGCCAAATATCGTGAAGCAATGTTGAAGCGTTTCGCTGCAGGATATAAAGAGCTGAAGAAAAGAATAAAGAATTCAATTGGTTTGCAAGTGGAGGGCCGTTAGCCCCTCTGCTCGCGAGTAGAGGGGCCGTTAGCTCATCTGGTAGAGCACCTCATTTGCAATGAGGGGGTGGCAGGTTCGAGTCCTGTACGGTCCACCACAACAATACTTGCCTCATTTTTGGAGGAATTTTCGCGCGCGGCGCGGAGCGCCGCATAGGGTGGACAAGGGCATTCTAGAATTCGCCGGTTGGAGAGAGTGAGGTTCGAGCCGAAGATTTTCTGGAGAGAGGATTTTTTGGAGGAGAGGTCGTTCGATTGCGCGGTTTCGTCTAGGTTTGAAACCGCATTTAGCCATTCTTGCATCGGTTCGAGCCACGTTTTGGCGTCATGCTCTAATTTCATAATCTTCTCCTCAAAACTTTTCTTCAAAGAGAAAAGTTTTGAGCGCTCTTTGAGATAAGTTTCCCTATCAATATCTTGGGCTAAATAGACATCAAGGAGTCTTTGGATTCTTTCTGAAGTGGTGGATAACTTGTTTCTTAAATTTTGAATTATTTTTACACTTTCTTGCTCTGCTTTTTTCTCGTCTTTTTTCATCAACAAATTAAATTCTTTTACCCATGGCGAAGGCATGGAATATTTTGACAGAATTTCCGATATTTGTTTTAAAAAATCTTCTCCCCTCACTTGTGGCTCATCGCAGGAAATGATTTTAGATTTTTTACTACAACGATAATAGATGTATTTATGCACGTTACCATTCTTTTGAATTTTGATTTTGTTTTCTGCCGTAATCATCATCCCACAGGTAGCGCAATGCAAAAGGCCACAGAAAGCCTTTGGTTCATTGCGTGGTTTCATTGGATGACCCCTTTCTAATATTACTTCTTGAACTTTATCAAAAAGCTTTTTGGAAATTAATGGAGTATGTTTGCCTTCATGAATTTCTCCGCCATAATTGAAATGACCATAGTAAAAAGGATTGGTGAGAATATATTTAACTCGGTCTTTGTGAAATCTATTGCCCTGCAAACTTCTTACTCCTTTTTTATATAGAAAGTTTCCAATGTCTTCAAGTCTAGAATTTCCCAGCGCATAAAGCTCAAAAGCTTCTTTAATAATTTTGCCCTTTTTGCGGTCTATCACAATACTTTTCTTTCTAACGTCATTTTGATAACCAGTCGGAGCGGTGCCTGGGAATTCTCCTCTTTTTACTTTTGCTCGCAATCCACGTTTGGTATTAGTGCTTAAATCTCGAATAAATTGATTGGCCATGCCAAATTCTACCGACATCATCAAAACATTGTCTGTGGGAGAATAGTTTCGATCGTGGGTGCGAATATCTTTAATTACACTTTCTTGAAGTAGCCATTGAATTTGTCCGCCATCCACCGGATTGCGAGCTAAGCGATCTAATTTCCAACAAACAATTCCCTCCGCTTCGCCTTTTTGAATCTTCTTAACCATTTCGTTAAAAATTGGTCGGCCAGGCATTTTTGCTGTACGCTTTTCAATGAATTCTTCTATAATAGTTAAATTGTCTTTTTTCGCTAATGCTCGCAATTCTGAAAGTTGAGCTTCAATAGAGAGGACTTGCTTGTCCTCGACATCGGTAGATTTGCGAGCGTAGAGAAAGTATTTCATAAATTGAATTTGATTCCTTGAGCTATATGCAAATTCATTGTATCATACTGCCAATATGGATACATCTTCTAAAGGAAACACGCAAAAAGGAGTCCTCGAGACAGTAATTGAAATCAGAGACCAGACTGATAACTTTATAGTAAGAGAAATCGTTAGTTTACCTATGACATTAATGGTAAAAGAATTAATATTTTGGGGAAATCAAGAAAAATATGAAAAGCATTTTGGTCAAATAATTGATTTAGGAAAGACTCTCGCAAAAATAAATGATTCAGTAAGAGGTTATTCAAAAACTGAAACTATCAGTTTGGAGGAACTTAAAAATAGATATGCGAACGATCCTAATATAAATACAATTCTTGGAAGAAAAGCGCCGGAACTCGACAGAGAGGTGGATTATTTTTTGTCTGGCATAAAAGCTAGCTTAGATATACTAGCCCGAATACTTAATCCTATACTAGATCTAAATCTTAATGGCTGGCATCGAGGAAATTGGAAAGAAAGTAAATTAAGTGGTGCTGATGTTTTAAATTCATTGGATCGCAACATTCCGGTGAAAATAAAAGGAAAAATAATGCCTTTTTTGTCGTTCATTGAAACAGCAGCTCCTTGGCTGACCTACCTTGTATCCTTGAGAGATGATGTCAATCATGGTGGTGGTATCAAAAGTATTTCAAATATTTATTATGATCCTGTTAAAAAAGTGGTTTATCCGCAATATATAAACCATGCTCCGGGAAAGGATGAGAAAGTAAACGAATTCATGGTTCGCACAATGAATGAATTTAATTTATTTGTAAATAATTTTATTTGCCACCTTTATTTGTCTAAGGCTCCTAATGGCATGGCGTTACATAGGAAAGATAACCCAGTTTCTTATGCGTGGTCCATTACAACAACAATTTAAGGGAGCAGAATTTCGTGCGCGCGAATGGGTGGGTGGGTCAAGCGCACATACTAAATTAGCACGACCTCTCCGAACCCAGTATTAAAAATCTCTCCTCCGAAAATCTTTGGCTTTGAATTTTTGAACCTCACTCTCTCCAACCGGCGAATTCTAGAATGCCCTTGTCCACCCTATGCGGCGCTCCGCGCCGCGCGCGAAAATTCCTCCAAAAATGAGGCAAGTATTGTTGTGGTGCGTTTATACTACCAAATCAGAACCTATTTTGAAAGCTTGTAATTAAGCATCCCCGCGCGCTACGCGCCTCTGTGCAAAGCACAGAGCTTTTCAAAAATGAAAAGTGCGGGAATGCAATACAAATGCGGACTCGGAAAAGCGGAAC
>CALRHR010000012.1 GCA_943359485.1 Candidatus Nomurabacteria bacterium
GAACGATTTAACTCTTCAGCTATGTATCTGGCCGACTTCTTTAACCAAAACAATTCTTGAATTTTTTCTCTTTCTAAAATACTTAAATGCTTGTATTGCATACCTCTATTTTACTAGAAGTGTTGCACTTACTTGTTGAACTCTCTAAATTGTATGATTTTGTCAAGTTTTCTTATACACTTTTTATCCACAATTTAGATGGCAATTATATTAAGGATTTTTCTTGGTCGCCAATACGACCAGCTATGTCGTCGAAAAAAAGCAAGACATCATCTTTCTTTCGGAATATTTTAAAAGAGATTATATTTCCATCTGTGTCTGTGACACTTGTCATATAGGCTTCGTTTTTTGCAAGCATATCTATGATGTCATTGGGTATATCGACAAAATTTGAAAATTTCTTTTTGTAATCTTTTATATCTTTTGGCGCGATTTTTTCTATGGGCATATATGAATTATATTCTATTCATAAATAAATGCACTTTTTTATCCCCATTTGCTATTGTGGAATATTGGGGAAGGGAGTAAAATATGGTTAATGAAATTAAATCTAAACCAACTGAAAAAAGTTTTTTTACTTGTTGGAATTTTTGTTTTATTTTTTGGGTTTTTCTTAACTTTTATTGATCAGGTTTCGGCGCAGTCGTGTATTCAAAAAGCATATGAGTCGGGTTGTCCCAATTTAGATAGCGCATTTTATCCAACGAGTTGTGATGGAGTGGGTTCTACTTTTTGTTCTGGTAATTCCGGCATAATTGTTTGTGAGGAACAATTTAAAGACACTCACTATAGCAATGTAACTGAAGATACTTGTAGAACTCCTATGGTTATATCTGATAATTGTGCCAACAGTAGAACAGTTTCTGTTGGATTCATCGCTTGCACAGGCATTACTGCAGACATCGGTCCATCAAGCGGGGGAACATATTGCGGGGATCAGATGTGTAATGGGAGTGAAACCTCGTCTTCCTGTCCAGGGGATTGTGGTGGCTCTTGTCCAGTTAGTCAAGTAAATGATGTACACGGGGGTACGACTGGTAGTATAGATCTGACTGTCACTCAAGGGCAGTCTGTTACTTTTAATTATATGGCTTATAGCACCGATGGATATCAAGCAATTAATTCTACTTTTGCTGGCGTGCCGGGGGCGACTTATACCGGGGCTTTGAATAATGAAGGTTTTGGGCAAAGTGATGGTAATGTGCCTTTTAGCGGGATAGTGCATACGACGCTTAACACTCCGGCTACTTCTACTGTCCTTGGGCAAGCACCTTATACTTTAAATGTTTTTGTTAAAAATCAAAATAATAATAATTGTGGTTTCGTTTTACTTTACAATATTACAGTCTTGCCAGCGCCTCCGTATTGTAGTGGGTCTGCTCCATCTGTGCCTGTGAGTTCTGGTGACAACACATTGGATTTGTTTGCTTATGGCGTAAACAATGCAGGTTCTGTAAACTTCGGTGTTTGGTCTGTAGTAAATGGCACAGATGATCAAGAATGGTATCCTGCTACCAACATGGGTGGAGGCACATGGAAAGCTACTGTGAATTTTGTAAATAATCATAAAAGAGTTGGAGGCAAAGACTTTGGTAATTATTATGCCCCGGCATTTATGTATGTAAATAATAGTCATACTGGCGCTAATGTTCAATGTGGTGTCGCGGATTTTGTGCGAAATCCTACTTCTGTAATGTCTGGGACTCTTTCGGCTTCTAACTGTACTATCACTGCGGGAAATAGTAGCTGTAGCTCTAGTTTGAGTTGGAGTGTAACTAATCCAGCAGGGTCTTCAGCAGTAACCACTCCCACAAATATTACTGTGGGAACAGGAAATTCTGGCGGAACGACCTATTCTGTCGCTAAAGGTAGTCGAACATTTTATCTTTATAATAATGGAGTAGAACTTAGTCCAGCGGGAGGTGTTGTTGCCACCGCAAGTTGCGCCTCCGGCACCACTTGGAACGGATCTAGCTGTCAGACAGATGCCACCGGCACCTGGTCCTACCCATCATCTTGTCCTACTGCCTGCGGTCTAGCATCATCAGCTCAAACGCAAACATGTTCTGGAGGTAATGGTGTTTGTTCTGGTGATCCAGCGACTAGAACTTGTAATGCTACAGCGGCGTGCAGTTGTTCCGCTCCTCTAACTCAAAATGTCTCAGTCGCTTGTGATCCAAATTCTTCTGGTGTCGCCGCTACTTCTGGCTCAGTAACTCGAAGTCAAACAAAGAGCGCGTATCCACAATGTAGTTTTGCCACACCAGTTACCAATTTAAATTCTACTTATGTCAGCGATAATTGTACTTATCCATCGGCTGTCACCGTCTCTGTCTCTGCGACCACTCCTTACAACACTACTCCTAATACCAATGTTAATTTTGCATACACTGCATCGACAAGTTCTGGTTCTACGCAATGTCGACTTCTTGACGTTAATTGGAATCCTCTCACTTCCTACCAAGCTAGCAGTCCCATATCTTACACTTCTCCCAGCGCTCTCGGAGCTTTTGGTTACCGTATTCAATGTCGTAATACCGTCACCACTACAGCTGAAGCATTTTCAGATTCGATTATCGTAAATACCACATGTGCAAGTGGCACTGACTTTGTCTCTGGAAGTTGTCGCACAAGACCTACTCTCACAGCTACCCAAGCATCCAACGGATCAATTTCTCCATCTGGAACCACCACTGTTGTCTATGGTTCTAACCAAACATATACCATTACTCCATCAAGTGGCTACAATGTTGCTTCACTCATCATTGATGGCTCGACAATTTCGGGAGCTTCTTCGTACACATTCTCTAATGTCACCGCTAATCATACTATCTCGGCTACCTTTAGCGCTGTGGCTTGTTCTAACGGAGCAACCAATCCTCCAGAATGTACTATTTGTGCAAATGGATACACAATGGTTGAGGGAGTTTGTGCTCTGAATAAACCTAATTTGACCGCTTCCTCTGTTTTTCCAACTGCTGCTACTAAAAACACTGCTTTAAATTTTTCGGCAACTATTCTTAATACTGGTAATGCTTCTACTCTTATTTCTTTTCCTTATTTCTTTCAGGTAGCAACTGGACAGAATGGTGGTGGAAGTATCGTTGATTTGGCATCTGGCTCAACTACTGTTTTGTTGAGTGGTGGAAATAGGGTGGTTAGTTCTCCTTCTTATACATTTACTGCGAATGGCAATAGATCAGTTCGAGCTTGCGCAGACAAAACTAATTCTGGTTCCACTGGGGTCATTGACGAATCCAACGAAGGTGACAACTGTAGTTCTTGGGCCGATGTGGATGTCAGCAATCAGCCCGTAATGTCTGGAACTCTTACCCCTTTAGCGGCTTCTTGTGCAATTGCATCCGGAGCAAGCACCTGCAATATTAATTTTTCTTGGACTGTTACTAATCCTGAAGTTGTCGGTGGGTCTGCTGTTACTAAGAGTTCTGGGGCGACTGTAGGGAGCGGGGATTCGGGAGTTTCTGTACCGTTTGCAGTTAAATATAATTCTGAAACTTTCACTTTAAAGAACAATGGTCAGCAACTTGATCAAGCGAATGTCTTTTCTCTCTGTGCTCCTAATACTGGCTGGGATGGAACTAGGTGTACAGTTGCGGCTATCAACGGTGGCTGGAGTGATTGGAGTAATTGTAATGTTTCTTGTGGTGGTGGAACTCAAACTCGTACTTGCACTAATCCTTCACCGTCAGGTGGCGGAGCTGATTGTCCTGGTTCACCTCCTTCCACTCAAACTCAAAGTTGTGGTATGCAGGCATGTGTAGGGAACATAACTATTACTGCCAATCCGACCACAATATTTACCGGAGATTCCACTACACTTACTTGGTCTGCTCCAACAGCTTCATCTTGTGTCGGCACCAACTTCAATACCGGGGGTATTAAGTCTGGCAGTTTATTGTTAAATCCACTGTCTACTATTACCTATACAATTACATGTACCATTTCGGGAAGTCCAGAAACAAATCAAACAACTGTCGTTGTCAAGAAGAAGCCATTCTTTATAGAAGATTAGCAAAAAATCCCCCTCTTGGGGGATTTTTTGCTATAATATAACTAATGCAGATTGATGAAGAACAATTAAAAAAGTTTATTTTGGAATCCAACCTAGTGACTCGTTCAGAACTTGACGATATTGGGAAAATTGCTAATACAAAAAAACAGAAACTCGGAGATGTCTTACTTTCTCTTGGAAAAATTTCTGAAACAGATTTAAAAAAGACCGAGGCCTTTGTTCTCGGTATTCCATTTGTAGATCTCTCTAAAGAAAAAATCAATTTCGCTGTTCTTTCTCTGATTCCTGAACCGATTGCACGAAATTACAATATTGTAGCTTACAAAAAGGGCGAGAAGGATTTGGAGGTGGCGATGCTGGATGTCGACGATCTATCAGTAATTGATTTTATCAAGAAGCGCTCGGGGTTGAAGATTTTGGCTCGGCTTACTGATTCGGCTTCTATTCGTGCGGTGCTGGTGCAATATAGGCAGAGTTTAAACACGGAATTTCAGGATATTATTCAGAAAGAATCAGCTTCGCTCGGGGCTACCCCCTTGTCAGATGGAAAGAAGCTGGCAGAAAAATCTGAATCAGAATTAAAAAAAATGGCAGAAGATTTGCCGGTAGTCAAGATTGTAGATTCTTTGATTTTCCACGCAATTTTACAAAATGCTTCAGATATTCATATCGAGCCGGGAGAGAAAGACTTGACTGTGCGTTATCGTGTAGACGGAATATTGCATGACGCCATGCAACTCGACAAAAACGCCGGAGCTGGGATAACGGCTCGTATAAAAGTGCTTTCTAATTTAAAATTGGATGAAAAAAGATTACCACAGGACGGCAGATTTAAAAAAGAAGATAATGGAGAAAAAATCTCCTTTCGAGTTTCGACCCTGCCTACATTTTTTGGAGAGAAAACAGTTATTCGAATCTTAAAAGAAAATGCCCACGGGTTTTCACTTGAAACTCTAGGTTTTCATGGTGAAGCATTGGAACGAATACATGAATCTTTAAAACAAAAAACAGGAATGGTACTGGCGACCGGGCCAACCGGTTCCGGAAAGACGACCACGCTCTACACCATGTTGGAAATTTTAAACAGGCCAGAAGTTAATATTTCCACCGTTGAAGACCCAATTGAATATCAAATGCCGAGGGTCAATCAGACACAAGTGAAGCCTGAGATAGGGCTTACTTTTGCCAACGGCCTGCGTTCACTCCTGCGTCAGGACCCAGACATTGTTATGGTGGGAGAAATTCGCGACGGCGAAACGGCGGGGCTTGCGATAAACGCATCGCTTACCGGCCATTTAGTTCTCTCTACAATTCACACCAACTCTGCTGCCGGCGCGATTCCAAGAATGATCGACATGGGTGTAGAGCCTTTTCTTATTACAGCAACAGTCAAGATGATTATTGCGCAGAGACTGGTGCGTAAGCTTACTTTGAGTAAAGAAAAATATTTTTTATCTCCCGCTGAAATAAAAAATTTGGCTAAAATAGTGGATCTGGAACGAATGCTTTTATTGTTAATAAATGAGAAGATTATAGGTCCGAAGGATACATGGGATAAAATTCCTTTTTACCGCCCAGTAAAAACTAGTGAATTTGTAGATGGGTATTCAAATCGTATTGGAATACATGAAGTTTTGAAAGTGACTTCCACTATCAAGGAAATGATCGTTAAGGGAAGTTCTCAAGATGAGATGGAAGTACAGGCGAAAAAAGAAGGAATGATGACAATGTTGGAAGATGGTGTTTATCAGGCTGTCTTAGGTGTGACCAGCCTAGAAGAAGTGTTCAGGGTGGTGTCAGAATAAAATAGTTGAGACACTCAGGAGTAAAAAAATTACAGGGAGCCCAGTTAATATATGCTTTTTTATTACAAAGCAAAATCAAAAACAGGAGAAGTCATGGAGGCCGTACAGGATGCGACGGATCGGCTGGCGCTTGCTCACGATTTGCGAGCTCGGGGGTTCATCCCGATATCAATTTCAGAAAAAGGTAACTTTTTTTCTGGATTAATAGAACGGTTGCAAGGTTCATTTTCTGGAGTAAGTACGAGCGAGCAGATTGTTTTTACAAAAAATTTAAGCGGGATGCTCAAGGCTGGGCTCTCACTTTTTCGAGCTTTATCGGTTTTAGAAAAGCAGACAAAAAACAATACGGTTCATAAAATTTTAGTCTCTTTGTCGAATGAAATAAATGCTGGTGGAACATTATCCTCGGGACTTGTAAAATTTCCGAATGTTTTTTCCAAACTTTTTGTTTCAATGACTAAAGCTGGCGAAGAGTCTGGTAATCTGTACGGCGCTCTGTCGGATATTGGTATGAACTTAGAAAAGGCGCATTCTTTGACTAAAAAAATAAAAGGAGCATTAATTTATCCGGGAGTGATCCTGTCCGCTATGGTGGTTATTGGTGTTTTGATGTTTGCTTTTGTGGTGCCGACGCTCGCTTTAACCTTTGAAGAACTCGGAGTCGTCTTGCCCACTTCCACTCGAGTTCTTATCTTTTTTGGAAACTTTTTCTCAAATAATTTGATATTAACTTTTGTGATTATAATCAGTGTAGCTCTTTTTCTGTACTTATTTTTGCGTGCTAAATTTATGGCGAAGTATATTGATTTTATTGCTATTCGAATTCCGGTCATCGGGAATTTAACTAAACAATTAAATACTGCCCGTACCGCGCGTACGATGTCTTCACTTCTTTCGAGCGGAGTTCCTATGACCAGAGCGTTGGATATTACAGGAGATGTGGTGCAAAATATTTTTTATAAAAAAGTTTTAGAAGAAGGCAAGATTGCTGTCGAAAAAGGAGTTTCGTTTTCTAAAGTTTTCGGAGCGTACGAGAATCTTTATCCGGTTATGATGTCCGAGATGGTTGCCGTCGGGGAAGAAACCGGGAAGCTTTCCGAAATGTTGCTACAGATCGCATTATTTTATGAAGAAGAAGTTGAAAATAGAACTAAAAATCTTTCCACTATTATCGAGCCGGTGCTGATGATTGTCATCGGTGCCGCCGTAGGATTTTTTGCCATTTCTATGATTTCTCCGCTTTATTCTGTGCTTGGGAGCATTAATTAATTTTTTTGTACGAAAGATAACTAATTATTTCACCTCCTGCCAGGAAAGTATTTGATATTGGTCCGAAGTTAGGGGGAAGTTTGGTGGGGGAGCATAGAGCAGATTGGCGTCATAGGTAATACTTCTAGTGGTGTAGCCTGTGCCGTCTGTCCATGAAAATCCATATCTACCGTAGGATGCTATCATGCCATAGAGAGATATAATAGTTCTATTTTTATATACGCAACTTGATCCACCAAAATAAGGTCTACCCACCCTATCATTTTGAGCTATAAGAGCTGCATCTATTTTTAAATTATTCTCACTTGTCATTCCCACTATTACTCCGGCTTGTCCGATAATTCCTATTGAATCTGTGCCGTCATATTTGGTGTACAAGATATCATTGTTTATAATCACATTTTTATTGATAATCGGATTTGTCAGGTCAGCCGCGGTGATAGTTAGCCGTGCCCCGTCTATTTGTCCATCTATTACGATATTGTCTTCTAGAAATATTATTCCGTTACTTGGGAAGTTATAATTTCCTTGAAAGGTTTGGTTATTTATACTCCAACTTCCAGTGTTTGGAGACTGAGTCGAACAGTTTCCAAGTCCCATCCAGGAATTTATTTTATACAAGTCGAATGTATCATTAGTTTTTAAAACAATATGATAGCCGACAAATCCACCTCCGGCTGTGTCACGGTAAAATCCGGAGGCGATAGCGTTTGCTTTGAGTGTGGCCAGGTCTGCGGTAAAACTGCTAAAAACAATTGTTGGCTGGCTAATTAGTCGTCCGGCTTCAAAAACATCTGGTCTTGCCGGAAATGGAGTATTTGGCTGTGGGTCATCTGCTCCGAGACAGGTGTGCACTGCCCAGGAGTTTCCAGTGCAAGCGTCACCATCCGTATCTGTATAAGTAGTAGCACCACTGGTGACAATATTGTGCGCCAAGCCGTCAAAACGAATTCCGCCGTTAACATGTACCGGTCCGAAAATTTCTGTGCCTGATCCAAAGCGCATGGCGTCGTTTCCTGCTACGGAGTATTTGGCGATGGAAGGCTTAGCAACAGAACTTTGTATTTTTCTCAAGTATGATGAGTCAGATGCGGAATAACCGGTGGATGTAATGATAACTTTGGTTGACCCTACAGGTGGGGCAGTTATGTCAAGAGAAAACTGTCCGACGGTATTACCACTTTTGTCTTTCAAGGAATGAATGTACGGTCCGGCATTTCCCGTACCGTCTTCGTAATCCGTCGGTGCGTGCGCCAAGTGCCAGCGATAATAATCTATGCCCGCTTCAGCAGACTGGAAAGCTTGTTCGCGATTGTAGGCTATTCGCCCCATTTTGACGCTAGTGGCGGCCCAAGAAGATAGGGCGCCAATAATCATTACCACAATTGTGGAGAACACAATCATTTGAATAATGAGCATGCCCTTATTTTTTTGTATTTTATTTCGAATCATAAATTATCTTTTAAATTTCTGATTGAGACTTGGGTGGAGAATGTTAATGGAGCAGGTGGGCGGTTCGGATTATCATCTATCGTTAAAATTATTTTTACCAAACGAATATCTGGTATATTCACAGGGAAAGATAATGCCGCTGTTGTGCCATCGTAATTTTTGTTGTAATAACTGAAAATTGATGCATTGGTTTCATTTATGGCTAGTGTGGAAATTATTTCATTCGCAGAGTTATAAGAAAGTGGACTGCCGGTTGGCTTGATGACTCCTTTTTGTAGTGTTGTGCTGGTGAGAAAATATCGTACCCTTTCTTTTAGTCCATCACCGTCAATATCGCTATAGAATGTGAAAGACGATGCTGAGGCTTGGCTTATTGGGTATGTTCCAATATCAGATTGGGATGCTATGGTGCGTATTTCAGAACTTATTGTTTTTAAAATTTTTCTACCGGCATCAATGCTTGTAAAACTAGAAGAAACAAACGCATTGTATGTCCATAGATTTTTCGCAAACAAGGTGAATACCCCAAGGATAGCAATAGAAATTGCCATCGCTAAAAGTATTTCCATGATAGTCAGCCCTCCTTTTTTATTTTTGAATTGGTTTTTCATGGATTAAGAATTATGGTTTGATTTTGCCAAGAAGGCGTTATGTTCAAAGAATTATTTTCATATGTCGTGTATCCTGATTTGGAAACTGTTAGTGAGTAAGTGCCACTCGCTAGTCCATTCCAAAAAGTTTGGCCGGGTGTGGCACAGGTACCCGAGTTTGTTGTTTTGGTTTGATTAAACTCACCTTTTTGCAGTTGGACAGTCGCCCCGTTTATCGGATTGTTTACAGAATCTTTGACTGTAACTAGTAAAGCTGTGTTTACATGAGGTACGACCACTAGTTTTAAATTTTGATTTTCGTTTGGATTTAATGCAAAGTTGGGCAGCAGAGTTGTCCCAGCCAAATCATATGAAGCGGAAGAGAGAAGGACGCCATAAGCAGGGTCCCACTCTAGGTTTGGGATGTTGAAAGTCCCGAGAGTATCTGTTGTAAAATTCTGGGTCGGATATTTTAACACCGCAGGGGCTCCAATCAGCTTACTGCCTGTCAGAGAAAATCCGATACTAGGAAGTGTGGCGCAATCAGAGTCGACTGTAGAAACCATTAGTGAACTGACTTTGTCTATCGAAAGAGGAGTCTGGGTAACTTGTTGCACGACGACTGTCGGGTCGGGAGTTAATGGGTTGGGTCCCGCTCCTCCACCCGGTATATATGTTTGATCTTGAGTGTATCCTGATTTTGTGGCAACAATATTATAAGCATTTATTCCGGGTGGCGCATCCACTATTTTTACCCAGCCGTTGTTGTCTGTGACTTCGTCGATGATCGTGTCCGGATTCGTCTGTGTATTTACTATACGAAGGGTCGCGTTGCTAACGGGTACACCACCTGCGTCAAAAATTTGTACGAAGAGTGCTCCATTGTTCGAAGCGGTCTCGAGGGCGCGTGGAGCTATAAGAGTGGTAAATTTGAGCGGAGAAAGATTTTTACAATTTGTACAGGTGATATCCAAATCTGCTAATTTATAATCTGCTGACGAACTATCTGGAGGATTCCCCCCGATTGTACCATCAAAAGGGTCGTCTACACTACGAATGGTTGTTTGGATAGTGAAAGAATAATTATCTCGCGAAATATTTTGGGTTCTCGTGAGTTTTCCTACTGGGAGCCCCCCTAAAATACCAACATCAAGATAGGGCAAATTACGGATAATTTCAAACTTCTCATTGGCAATGGATGTAGCTGCTAATTTTGCCCGTGAAGCTGTTACGGCGTTCATCAATACTCCGAAAGCTTTGTATCCAGAAAATGTTAGTAGAATAAAAATTGCGCTGCTTACAAGTGTTTCAATTAAAGTGAATCCTTTTCTTTTTTCCTGCATTCTTTAATTTTACCATATTATCGTATACCCCAGCACCTATTTTGAATAAAATAGGTGCTGGGGTATAATTTGTCTTATGTTAAGAAAAATAGTAGTTGGCAATTGGAAGATGAACCCAAGAAGCCCCCAAGAAGCAGAAAAATTGTTTGCCAATATTGCCAAAAAAGTTTCACATATTAAAAAAACAGAAATTGTGATTTGTTCGCCTTTCTTATATTTGTCCGTTCTCTCTAAAGCTTTGGCTGGTAAAGGAAAAATTAAAAAACAAATATTTTTGGGAGCGCAGAATGTCTTTTGGGGTGATGTCGGGCCGTACACCGGGGAAGTTTCGGGAGAAATGCTCTATAACATCGGTGCTAGATATATCATCTTGGGACATTCTGAAAGAAGAACCCTTGGAGAAACGGGTGATGATATTAATAAAAAAATCAAATCTGCCCTTCTGGCCGGACTCCGGCCGATACTATGTGTCGGAGAGAGTGTTCGTGATGAAAGTCATGGTTATTTTAATTTAGTCAAAACACAGCTCGAAGAATGTTTAGTCGGAGTTTCTAAGAATTTGATTTCAAAAATTATTGTTGCCTATGAACCGGTTTGGGCTCTTTCAAGCACCGCTAATAGGAGAGATGCCACTCCCGAGAATTCTCGAGAGATGGCTGTCTTTATTCGCAAAATTCTTTCCGACAAATTTGGTTCTGAGGCTTCTAATATGAGGATAATCTATGGTGGCTCTGCCAGTGAGAAAGATGCCGCAGATTTTTTAAAAAACGGAGGTGTGGATGGACTTTTGCCCGGACGGGCTTCACTCGATGCCAAGAAATTTTCAGAAATTATTAGCATAACAGAGAATAGTTTTTAGAAAAAATTCAGAAAATCAAAATTTTTTCAGGTCCTCGGTTCTCCGGGTCCCTCCCCCGGCCAGATCGTTCAAAAATTTTATTTTCTGAATTTTATAGAAGCATATGGAATTAAAAACTTTAGACAGCATAGACCTAAAAGGAAAAACGATTCTTTATCGCGCGCCTTACGATATTGAATTAAAAGAAATAAATGGTGTTTTAGAAGTTTCTGATGACATGCGTATTAGGGCAACGCTTCCAACTCTGCAATATCTTTTAAAAGAAAACTGTAAAATTGTTGTGCTTACTTATGTCGGCCGTCCGAATGGAGTAGTGGATGAGAGACTTCGTACTGATCCCCATGCCAGGCGCTTGGCGGCACTTTTAAACCATCCGGTTTTGAAATTAGACGACTGCATTGGGGAAGAAGTGGATAAAAAAATTTCTGATATGCATCCCGGGGACATTATTATGCTCGAGAATGTCAGATTTTATAAAGAAGAAATGATGAATGATGATGAATTTTCAAAAAAATTATGTTTCGGTAAGGAAGTGATTGTTTTTGATGGATTTCCCCAAGCCCACAGGGTACATGCTTCCACTACTGGCATTGAAAAATATTTGCCTTCCGTTGCCGGGCTGTACTTAGAAGAGGAAGTAGAGATGCTTTCTCTACTGATAGAGAATCCGAAACATCCTTTTACAATTATCATTGGCGGCGCAAAAATTTCCGATAAAGTTGATGCAGTTCGGAATTTAATAAACATAGCGGATAATGTTTTGGTTGGTGGAGCGGTGGCAAATGTTTTTTTGAAAGCAGGGGGGAGGACACTCGGTTCTTCTTTTGTTGAGGATGTTTTTGTGGATAAAGTAAAGCGGGAGAAAAAAGATTGGGTGGAAGAAGCGCGCAGTATATTAAAACAAGCGGAATCTTTGGGTAAGAAAATTATTATTCCTACAGACCTTGTTATATCGGATGGTGTTTTTGTGAGGACTGTTGATATCAGCACCGAAGAAGTTCCTTTGGGATGGATGGCGTTTGATATTGGGGCTAAAACACAGAAAGAATTTTCTAAAATAATTAGCCAATCAAAAACAATTTTTCTTAATGGTCCAATGGGCAAGTTTGAAGATGAAAAATTTTCTCTGGGGTCGCAGACGATACTAAATGCTATAAAAAATGTTAAAGAAAATCTTTCGGGTGAGACTATTATTGCCGGAGGGGATACTATCGATGTTGCGCGCACCTATACTAGTTTAGATGATTATTCCCATGTCTCCCTCGCTGGTGGCGCGACCCTGGAATTTTTAGCAGGCAAAACCCTGCCGGCGTTAGTGCCACTTATACAAAAATAATCCTCTCAGGTGTTGGACACCTGAAAGTTCTAGTTAGTAAGATTTTTTCGGATTTTTTCTGCGTTGCCGGCTAAATCTTTTTCATCTCCCGTGGCTTCGGGCCAGACCCAGATATGAGCGTGTGGTATCTCTTCGCCGTAAATTTGTGAGCGAACAACATCTGCTCTAAAAGCTTTCTTTTGTGCTAGGGCTATTTTTTGAACTACTTCGAAATATTTCCCAATATTTGGCTCGCCGGTCTTAGCTAGAGCGGTGGCTGGGACATCCCATACCCATCTGTAATGCTTTTTGGTTATTATCTGCGTATGTCCGGGAGCTATCGGCTTGATATCCAGTAAAGCCAAAAAGTTCTCGTCTTCGTACACGATATTAGCAGGAATTTCTTTCTTGGTTATTTTACAAAAAATGCAATTGTCCATAGTAGTTGCGCAGAATAAGGTTTTCTCAGGCTCCTGCTTCACCTCGTCGCCGTTCGAAAACCTTATTCTGCTTCACTCCATTGTATGCTAAAATCCTACTTATGCAAAGATATGGAGAATTACTGCAGAAGCTGTTAGAAAAAAGAGGAATTGTAGAAGAAACTCAGGCTGAATTTTTTCTAAATCCAGATTACAAGCGTGACTTACATGATCCATTTTTAATGCGGGATATGGAGAAAGCTTGCGTGCGTATTTTCGAAGCGATCGAGGCGGAAGAGAAAATAATAATTTATGCAGATTATGATTGTGATGGCATTCCTGGGGCAGTTATTTTAAATGATTTATTTAGAATAATAAATTATAAAAATTATGAGGTTTATATTCCACAGAGAAATTCTGAAGGTTACGGACTTAATTTAGAAGCTATTAAACAATTTGTTGACTCTGGGGTGAAACTTTTAATAACTATTGATTTAGGTATAACTGCAACAGAGGAAGTGGCTCAAGCAGAAGTTGATGGTATTGATGTCATAATAACCGATCATCATCTACCACAACAGGTTTTGCCACGGGCATATGCAATTTTAAATCCCAAAGTGAGTGGCGTTTTAAAGGACGGTACTCCGCATGATTCCGCAGAATCATATCCAGAAAAAATGCTTTGTGGTGCTGGGGTGGTGTTTAAATTAGTGCAAGGTTTTTTAAAAAAGTACGGTGAATACTTTAAAGTAAAAGTCGGCGCGGAAAAATGGATGCTTGATATGGCTGGGCTAGCTACGCTCTCCGACATGGTGCCGCTTACGGGCGAGAATCGCGCTATTACTTTCTTTGGAATGAAAGTTTTAAAGAAGTCTCCTCGTCCTGGACTACAAAAACTTTTAAATAAAATGAATATTGATCAGAGATATCTTACTGAGGATGATATTGGTTTTATGGTGACTCCGCGGTTGAATGCTGCTTCACGCATGGACGACCCTATGCGTGCTTTCGAATTGCTCTCGACTGATGACGAGGTTCAAGCTGGAATGTTGGCATATCATTTGTCTAAAATAAATGACGAACGCAAAAGTATAGTCACTGGCATCATGTGTGAAGTAAACAAAAAATTTACCAAGACTGATCGCGGGGAGGTGGCAGAGATGCGTGAGGTTATAGTGATAGGTAATCCCTCATGGAAGATAGGAGTTTTAGGTTTGGTTGCAGGCAAAATAATGGATGAATATCAGAAGCCAGTTTTTGTCTGGGGCAAGGATGAGAATGATTGTATTAAAGGATCTTGTCGCTCTCCGGGGTCAGTGTCAGTGATGGAGCTTATGACGGCCACTAGTACATCCTTTTCGAGTTTTGGTGGACATGAGCTTGCGGGCGGGTTCACTGTGCATAATGATCAAATACATTTTCTAGAAGAAGCCTTGTCTCTTTCTTTCAAGACCCTCGAGCGACCTCAAAAAGAAAATGAAATAACTTTTGATATGAAGTTGGATTTGAGTATGGTAAATATGAAAACTTGGAAAGAAATAGAAAAGCTTGCCCCTTTTGGTTTAGGAAACCAAAAACCAATATTCTTGTTTTCAAATTTAAAAATAGAAAAAATTAAAAAATTTGGCAAAAATGGCTCCGGGGAACACTTAGAAATTATTTTTTCTGATGCCACTAATCCTAAAGTAAAAGCCATTTCTTTTTTCTCTGGTCTAGATTCTTTTAAGACTCCACTAGTGGAAGGGAATAAAGTGAATTTATTGGCGACTTTTGACTTATCTAGATTTGGCGGTAGAGTTGAGTTAAGATTAAGAATAGAAGAAATTTATTAGTAGCAACGCTTTAATTGACGATTGCGTTGCATGATTTCGTTAAATCACATGCAAAATAATAAAATTACAATTTACACTGATGGAGCGGCGAAGGGGAATCCGGGGAGGGCTGGGTGGGCCGCCGTCATTTTGCTTTCGCAAAATTCTGGCGAGCCAAGGGTGCTGGTTGAACTAGGTGGAAATACAGAACACGCTACCAATAATCAAATGGAACTTATGGCGCCAATTGAGGCGCTGAAATACTTAAAATCCAAGATGTCAAAGCCCGCCTTTGACATTGAAATTGTTTCTGATTCAAAATATGTGATTTTAGGTATTACCGAATGGATTTTTAATTGGCAGAAGAATAATTGGCGAAATGCTGCTAAAAAGCCAGTGGTGAATAGAGAAATGTGGGAAGAGCTATATAAACTTACCCAAGAGCTGAAACCCAAATGGTCTTATGTAAAGGGGCATGCTGGCTATGAGCACAATGAGCGCGCAGATGTTATCGCTACAAGCTTTGCCGAGGGTGAACCAGTGGAATTAAAAAAATAATATATTAAATAAAATGCAAGATAGAATTTTCTACTTGATTTGTTTTGGTTTTATTTTTGGGGTCTTATTGCGTTCTTTTGTTTTTATAAATTTTTATTTAGCTTTATTTTTACTTTTAATCTCTCTAGCAGTGATACTATACTTTAGTGTAGTAAAGTATAAATGGGGGGTAATTTTAGGGATTTTTGTTCTGGCATTTTGTCTGGGAATTTTTAGATATCACATGGTGGACGGGCTAGCACCAAAGGTTTTTGAATCACAGGTAGGGCAAAGAGTTTCTTTTTCTGGAGAAATTATAGATGAGCCAAGTATTAGAGAAAACAATCAAAAGTTTATTATTGAAGTCCAAAGTGGCGAGGAGAAAACAAAAATTTTGATTACAACAAGTCTTGGAGAAGATTTTAAATATGGTGACAAAGTAAATTTAACGGGCAAATTAGAAAAACCGGAGAATTTCACCACGGATCAGGGGAAAGTTTTTGATTATGTAAATTATTTAAGAAAGGACGGCATTTACTATGTAATGAATTATGTAACTGTCGAAGTTGTTTCGCACGACAATGGTAATTTTATAAAAAGCGCGCTGTTTTCAGTTAAAGAAAAATTTTTAGAAAAAGTTAATTTTGCCATAGCCCCTCCGGAGAGTTTGCTGATGGGTGGATTAATTTTAGGAGAGAAAGCATCTTTTAGCCAAGATTTAAGACAAGATTTTATCAATACTGGTACGATACACATCATCGCGCTTTCTGGATACAACATCACTATAGTGGCTGAGTGGTTTATGAAATTATTTTCTCAAATTCCCTATGTCTCGCAAGGGCTGAGTATTGGACTAGGAATTTTTTCCATTTTGCTTTTTGTCTTAATGACTGGTGGAAGTTCGACGGCCATCAGGGCTGGGATAATGGCTATTTTGGTTTTGGTGGCCCGTGTGACTGGCCGGAATTATGATGTTGCGCGGGCGCTTATTCTCGCTGGCGTTTTTATGATTTTGATAAATCCAATGGTGCTTGTTTTTGATGTTTCTTTCCAGCTTTCGTTTATCGCTACTGTCGCCGTTATATTCTTTACACCCAAAATTGAGAAACATTTTTTATGGGTTACTGACTGGTTTAAATTGCGAGATATAATTTCTGTCACCTTCGCAGCATATATTTTCGTCCTTCCTTTCATTCTTTATAAAATGGGCAATCTTTCCTTGGTCGCTCTGCCTGCAAATATTTTGATTTTACCTTTTATCCCATTTACTATGATGCTTGGTTTTGTCACTGGTTTTGTCGGTCTAGTTTCCTATGTGCTTGCCGTGCCGTTAGGATTTATTTCTTATTTATTTTTGCATTATGAACTTGTTGTGATTAAGTTCTTGGCGCATATTCCTTTTGCCTCACTTTCTTTTCCCAATTTCCCACTCATCCTGACACTCCTAATCTACGCATATTTTATTTATGTGCTTTTTGGCAAAAGTATTAAAAGTTTTTTTCTTGAGAAAAATTAAGTTCTGTTTGACAGAATCACTCTTATGTGTTATACTTATAAACGGATAATGCGAGACTTTCTCGCGACTGATTCCGACAGTTCTCGGAATATACCTGTGAGTAGCGGGTGAATAGATTTTTGAAAAAAGCTGGTAAGGAGCCAGCAAGAAATGAATAAATTCGAGAAGATTTTTCGTCTATGGGCAACCATAGGCAAGTTGCTGGTTGACGAGGTCCGCGACCCAGAAAAGGTGGCGGAGGCGCTGGAAGTGGTAGTATCGGCCCTCCAGGCTATCGTTAACCAACCGGTGGTTGCGGTGGCCAAAAAGTACCTCCGTAATCTCTACGGTCAAACGCGTGTGATGTTGGGTGCGACGGGACGGGTCACCATCACGGAGTCGGTGGAGGTTTTCGCGGCTGGAATTGACAGCGATTTTGTGAGTTGGGGACTCAATACCCCCAGTCGTTCCAGTCTCGCGACCACGGTTACGGTCCACGAGCAGGTTGAGGATGGCACGTTCGCCGAGATATACGGGAGTGTCGGTGACTTAAACCGCCTCTGGCTCACTCAGAGCCATGTCGTGGCGTTCTGTAAGCAGCATCGCAACAAGTTGCGTACCGAAGGCTACGCAACCTTCTTCCTCCTCCTGAAAAAGGAACCCGAGGAATTCTTCGTTGCCTACGTCTACGTGCGTGGCGGTGGTCGTCTGAGTGTCGGCGTGAGCGGGTTCTCGTTCGACGGTGTCTGGGGCGCCGAGTGCCGGGGCCGCTTCGTGGTCCCGCAACTGTAACTTGGAAAATGATAGTAATCTATCCGCTCGGGAGAGGAGCGATCAACTTTCCGAAACCCTGTACATTGCGTATAGGGTTTTTGCTTTTAGACTCTTTGAAACTTTTTTCTTTTGATTCTTTATTTTTTTTATATATACTGCATCTGCAATTTGGAAATGCTTGCGGTTAAGGCTTCAAGCCATGATTGCTTAAAAATTAATTCGAGAGTTCCTTCGGCTAAGGCTTAAGGAAGAGTGGATTCTTTTTTAATAAATAAAAAAATAAAAGTTGGTGCGGTGAGCTAGTGGGGTTATATCCCCCAAAATAAAATTCAGCACGATCTCTAACATTAAATTGTGTCTAGGTCGGCAGTGAAACAGATGGCTCATCGTACGATTCTTCGTTGCCAACGTCAACATGCATGACGATGGTCGTCTGAATGTCAACGTGAACAGGTTCTCGAACGACAATGTCTGGAACGCCAAGTGCCAGAACCGCTTCGTGATCCCGAAACTATAATGTTTCTCCTCTATCATATATTTATTTTGGTGGAGGAGTTTTCTTTTCTTTATTTTCTAGGCCTTTCTTCCAGCCGCCGAGCATCCTGCCAATCTCTTCTAGCTTTTCTGAGAGTAGAGAGTATTTTTCACTAGGTATACATTTATTTTCCCAAGCAATCTGTAGGAAAAATTTTATGCCATCTAGTTTTGAAATTGCTATGATGATTCGGACCACTTTAGTTTCCGGCGGAAGATAAATAGAAATGAAAACATTTTCTAAAAGTCCCAGAAAATAATCTTCAATTTTTCCACCCAGCGTGTAGCGATGAGCTTTTGGAAAATCATTGTATATGTTAAACCAAAGAGAATAGGCGACTTTTGCTTTTAAAAGCGCTGAAGGCGCTGCGGGGGGGGGTAAAACGATATGAGACGATTTATTCATACATACGATAGTATCATAACGACAGAAAAACTGCTTAAAGCCTGGCAGGAATTTTTACACGACAAGAAAAACAGAAAAGATGTGATACTTTTTCAAGCCAAGTTAATGGATAATATTTTCAGCCTACATCATGATTTGAAAAATAAAACTTATATTCATGGTGGTTATGTAGCTTTTAATATATCTGATCCAAAGCCGAGGATAATCCACAAAGCCACAGTCCGAGACAGATTACTCCATCATTTAATCTACCAAGAACTTTATGCATATTTCGACTCCAAATTTATTCACGACTCATATTCTTGCAGACTAGAGAAGGGTACACATAAAGCCATAAATAGATTTCATGATTTTTTCCACAAGGTTTCCAAAAATAACACAAAAACCTGTTTTGTTTTAAAATGCGACATTAGGAAATTCTTTGCCAATATTGATCACGCTATCTTAAAATCAATACTATCAAAGTGTTTCTTTGATACGGATATTTTATGGTTGCTAGGGCAGGTGATAGATAGCTTCAGAACTCCAACCATGTCAACCTGGCAGGTTGACATAAAAGGTTTACCACTTGGCAATCTAACTTCCCAACTTCTGGTAAACATTTACATGAATGAATTTGACCAGTTTATGAAAAGAGAATTAAAAGTAAAGTATTATATACGCTATGCTGATGATTTTGTCATTTTGCAAAATGACAAAATGGAACTTGATAGACTACTTCCAAAAATCAGCAATTTCCTCAGTGAGAGCCTAAAGCTCTCACTGCATCCAGACAAAGTTTTCATTAAGACTATTGCTTCGGGGGTGGATTTCTTGGGCTGGATGCAGTTTCCACATCATAGAGTTTTGAGAACAAGTACAAAAAAGAGAATGTTGAAAAATGTAAGAAATAACCCGAAAAAAGAGACGATACAGTCATATTTAGGAATGCTTAAACACGGAAATAGCTATAAGCTTAGTAAAATAATAAGGGGTTAGTGTTTATAATGATTTATAAAGCCTTTGCAAAATTCTCTTCTACTACTTCCCAGTTTAAGTTTTCAAAAAATGCTTCTTATCCTTCGCTTTGCTCAGGATCAAGGGGGTTTATTTTATTGCCTTGAGGAAATTATCTTCTATCGTTTCCCAATTTAGATTTTCAAAAAATGCTTCGACATACTTTTTCTTTTCGGAGGTAGGGTAATCATACACAAATGCATGTTCCCACATATCTAAGGCTAAAATAAGTGTGCAGTCTTGCAGTTGCCCCAAGTGTTGTTCGTCAACCCATGTTAGAAGCAACCTTTTTTCTTTTCTGTCGTAATAGAGCATTGCCCAGCCGATGCCACGAGTGAGAGCAATAGACTTGAAGCGATTCAGCCACGCTTCATGTGAACCCCATTCTTCGGTGATTGCTTTTTTTAATTCACTTTTGTCCGGAAGTGGAGTAGCTCCACCTGAAAGTGATGCAAAATAGACTTCATGATTGCGCATACCGTTATATTCAAATCCGAATCGTCTCTGGACTTCACCCAGTGCGTAGGCATTTTTTTCTGCGTCTTGCGCTAGCTCGTTAATTTTCTCCAAGATTAAATTTGCGTGTTTGACATACCCGGCGTAGAGTTTCAAATGCTCCTCGATATTTTTTGCTGAAATACCTTTCAATGTTTCTATATTAAATTTTATTTCTTCAAATTTTTTCATATGTTAGTATTATAGCATGTTTGAGAAGCGTAAAAAATATGGGCTACTCATTTTTGCATTATTACTTTTAGTGGCTATCGTTTTTCTTTTTTACCTTGATTTTAAAAGCTCAAATAAAAATCTTACTTTCGCCATGCTTGATATCGGTCAGGGGGATGCTCTGTTTATCGAGTCACCGACCGGCACACAAATACTTTTTGATTCTGGTCCACCTAGGAAAATTTTAAGTACACTCTCCCGCGTGATGTCACCATTTGATAGAGATATTGATGCAATTGTCATTACCAATCCGGATGCCGATCATATCGGCGGGTTTATGGATGTTTTGAGAGTTTATAAAGTTGGCGCAGTTTTCGAGCCCGGAACGGTAAGTGACTCGAAAACTTATCAAAACTTAAAAGAAGAGATGGAAAATAAAAATATCCCGGATATTTTAGTGAAGCGTGGTATGCATCTCGATATCGGTGGGGGAGCAACGATTGATATTTTATTTCCAGATAGAGATGTTTTCGATTGGTCGAGCAATGATGGATCAATTGTTGCCAAACTTACTTATGGGGAAACTTCTTTCATGCTCACTGGCGACAGTACCATCAAAACCGAAAAAATAATTTTGTCTAAAAATTCTCCTGAGGTGCTCGACAGCACAATTTTGAAAGTTGGGCATCATGGGTCGCGCACATCGAGCTCAGCAAAATTTATCAAAGCTGTTTCGCCCGAGTATGCCCTTATTTCTAACGGCAAAGACAACAAGTATGGACATCCTCACCGAAGAGAGTTCAACAAGTAAGTGCAACACTTCTAGTAAAATAGAGGTATGCAATACAAGCATTTAAGTATTTTAGAAAGAGAAAAAATTCAAGAATTGTTTTGGTTAAAGAAGTCGGCCAGATACATAGCTGAAGAGTTAAATCGTTCTC
>CALRHR010000013.1 GCA_943359485.1 Candidatus Nomurabacteria bacterium
ATCTGGTCCTGTAAATATAAATCCAAATGATGTAGTTTCTCCAAGTGTAAGTGGCTTAACTGCTACTGGAACATATGTATTCAAACTTACTGTAACGGACAATGATGGTGCAACTGCATCAGATACCATGTCCATTACGGTAAATCCTGCATTAACACAATGCTCTGATGGCATAGATAACTCTGACGCTGAAGACACACTAGTAGACTCAGCTGACCCAGGTTGTTGGACAAATCCAAATGATTCTTCAACTTATAATGCAGGAGATAATGACGAAACAAATCCTGCTGATGTTTGTCCAAATGATACCGGTATCCAAACAAACACAAGTCAGTGTACTACCACAACCACAAATACGGGCGGAGGCGGGGGAGGCGGGAGAAGTAGACCAGACTGTTCTGATAATAAAGATAACGATAATGATAAATTAGCAGACGAATTAGACCCCGGATGTCACTCTGACGGAAACGCAAATAATCCTGATTCGTATGATAAAAATGATAGAAATGAAAGAAATGGTGAAGTTTTGGGCGCAGAAACTTCTTGTGGTATTTATGTTGAGAAATACCTTCGTGTAGGATACAACAATAATGTTGAAGCAGTAAGGAAAGTTCAAACTTTCTTAAATAATTACATGAATGCAGGCTTAAAAGTAGATGGTGTTTATGGCTTGAGAACTGAGGCCGCAGTCAATGCATTCCAGCTTGCCCGCAAAGACAATGTCCTCACTCCATGGGGAATTACAGCTCCAACTGGCATATTCTACATCACTACTCAAACCGAAGTAAATAATATTATGTGTCCACCTCTAGACATTCCAATACCTTCAAATCTAATCAATTTCTATCCTGGAGCAATAACCTAATCTAAAATATACGCAAAAAAAACTTCACTCTTAAAGTAATTTTGTGTTTCTGACTAAAGGACAACCTTAAAAGGACATAAGGAAAGCTATCCCTTTATAAGGTAGTGATGTCCGATAAAATAGAAAAGTATCATCTTTGTCCACACTATTAAAGTATTTTTGTATTGCAACATTTTCTTGATTGTACTTACAATTTCTCTCGTGGTATACTTTACCAGAAAGATGAAGAGATAATTGAGATCAACCTCACATCTATTGACTTTATTAGAAAATTAGTGTCTAATATAAAAGTGCGTAAAATATCTAGCTGGCTAAAAAAATATTTCATTCCACACGAGGAAAATGGCTATAAGCCACACTTTTTACGCCGTAAACCAGTATCTATATTTCTTTTAGGAATTGTCATTATTGAACTTGTATTCTTGGCTCAAGTATTTATTGTCTTCGATAAAACAAGTTTTCTGGCTTCTGTTTTGCCGGGAGTCTTAACTTCACTAGCCAACGAAAATCGTGCGGAAAATGATGCACCACCCTTAATGGAAAATATTCTGCTCACCAAAGCGGCAGAATTAAAAGCGACAGACATGGCATCTAAGGGATACTTTGCCCATACCAGTCCGGAAGGCAAGACCCCGTGGTATTGGCTCGGCCAAGTCGGTTACAACTACAGTATGGCAGGAGAAAACTTGGCAGTAAATTTCTTTGAATCAAACGATGTAGCCCAGGCCTGGATGAACTCGCCAACTCACCGCGCCAACATAGTAAAAAAAGATTACACAGAGATAGGAATCGGCGTGGCAAATGGAACTTACCAAGGCAGGAGTACTGTTTTCGTAGCCCAATTTTTCGGTACACCGATCAAGTTTATTTATAAGCCGACACCAACCACCAAACCTATTTCAACTCCACCACCAGTTGTCGTGGTTGCTCCGACCCCATCAATAACTCCCAGAATCTCTCCGGTCACAACACAAGTCCTGGGTGAAGCAGTGAATTCTCTTTATGTTGTAAATAATAATTCAATTTTCTCCAACCTGAAAACTTCAGCGCAAAAAATTCTAACCTCACCGCGAGAATATGTAACTTATGTTTATCTTGCAGTACTTTTGATTATAATCATGGCTCTTTGCCTCTCAATATTCACTAAAATTAAGATGCACCATCCGAAAATAATTGCGCGGGGACTTGCCCTTGTCGCCATTGTTCTCGCTTTATTGTATGTGAACATAAAAGTGCTCCACTTTGAAACCAATGTGGGGGTAAGTGACATAACCGCAAATGCTATCAGCGCTGTTGCTAAGTAGCCCTCGTATAGGGTAGAATGTATCCATGCGCAAAGCACGAATACTTTTAATAGTTGGCATTTGGGTAACGGTGTTATCATACTTGGGTTTTCCTTATGCTTGGAAAGATGTTTTATTCACGCTCTCCGGGCTCGTGTTGGTTTATTTTAGCTATACAATACACAAAGAATCTAAAGACAAGGAGAATAGAGAAAAAACTTTTGAAAATTTTAAGGAAAATGAGGGCGAAAATTTATAACCCGAAAAATAGAATTTAAACATATGCAAGGATCTTTTAACCTCAAACAAAATATCACTATTGTTTTCTTGATTCTTTTGGCGTTCATGATTGGTATTTTTGTAGGCGCTCCCAAACTTCCCGAAATAGAAAAAGCGTTGGGCATTTCCGGGAAAGAAACAGCGGTAGTAACTACGGCGGACTTTTCTCCTTTTTGGAAAGTTTGGAATGAAATAAATGAAAAATACCCGAAGGCAAATGAAACAACTGACCAAGAGCGTGTCTACGGAGCCATCGCCGGTCTAGTCGACACACTAGATGATCCATATAGTGTATTTTTTGGCCCAGAAGACGCAAAATCATTCGAAGAAGACATAGCCGGCAATTTTATTGGAGTCGGCATGGAAGTCGGCATCAAAGACAAAGTATTGACTGTCATCGCTCCACTCAAGGATACTCCAGCCTACAAAGCGAATATTAAATCTGGAGATAAAATTTTAAAGATTGATAAAACAGTGACTTCTGGACTTCGCATTGAAGACGCCGTGAAATTGATCCGTGGAGAAAAAGGGGCAGTTGTCACATTGACGATCTTACACGAAGGAGACAAAGAACCAGTTAAAATAGAAATCACGAGAGATATTATAAATATCCCAACCCTTGATACAGAATTACGAAAAGATGGAGTCTTTGTAATAAAGCTTTATAGTTTTTCTGCAAATTCAACCGGCTTATTTCGTAAAGCCCTAAAAGAATTTGCCTCTTCGGGGACCGATAAATTGGTTCTGGACCTTCGAGGTAACCCGGGCGGATACCTAAGCGCAGCTGTGAACTTGGCAAGCTGGTTCTTGCCAAGTGGAAAAATTGTGGCAATAGAAGACTATGGCGAAACCAAAGATCCAGAAATTTTTAGAAGCAGGGGATACGATGTATTCAGTGATAAATTAAAGTTCATAATCCTGATTGACAGCGGATCAGCTTCAGCTTCGGAGATAGTCGCCGGTGCCTTACAAGACCACGGCAAAGCGAAGCTGGTAGGTACTCAAAGTTACGGCAAAGGCTCAGTACAGGAAGCAGTGAAGATCACTCCAGATACACTTCTAAAAATCACAGTGGCTAAATGGCTCACCCCAAATGGAGTTTCAATTTCAGGGAAAGGCTTGACCCCAGATTATGAAGTAAAACTTACCAAAGAAAACAGCAACAACGAAAAAGATCCACAAATGGACAAGGCGGTGGAATTATTATTGAATTGGAAGTAATTTTTTTAAAAAATTTTTAAAATAAACCTTATTTATGCGGGTAATATTTTTAAAAGATGTACCGAGGGTGGGGAAAAGACATGATGTCAAAGAAGTGAATGACGGCTACGCCATGAATTTTTTGTTGCCCAGAAAATTAGCCAAGACAGCAACACCAAAAGCCCTACAAAACTTAGAATTGCAAAAAAAAGAAATTATAATAGAGAGGGAAGTACAGGAAAGTTTATTGCTCAAAAATTTAGAAGAAATAAAGGGCAAAGTTCTACATCTCCAAGCCAAGGCCGATGAAAAGGGACACTTGTTCTCCGGAATTCACACAAAAGAAATTGTTAAAGCTATGAAAAATGAACACCATGCCGATATTGCGGAAGAATTCATTCTCCTTGAAAAACCAATCAAAGAAGTAGGGGAGTTTGAAATCCCAATCGAAGTTAAAGGTAAAAAATCTTCGTTTAAACTACTAGTAGAGGAAAATTAAAAAGTCCCAGAGAGGGGACTTTTTAATTAGATTACATTTACCACTTTTTTTACCGTCGTTGTCCCATTGAAGGATATCTTGCGTTTAGAGCCGAATTTGACTGTACCGGGCTTTAAAGCAAAAAGGGTGTGATCTTTACCTGTGGACACATTGGTGCCCGCAACGATGACTGTACCGCGCTGACGAACGATTATAGAGCCAGATTGGGCGGTTTGCCCATCGGTAAGCTTAATACCGAGATATTTTGGGTTCGAATCTCTTAAGTTTTTGGCTGTTCCGCCAGCCTTTCTATGTGCCATATATTTTTATGATATACTTTAATAACAAACATGAGTATACAGGATTCTTTTGGAAAAATCAAGTCATTTTTAGAAAGCGACAAGGGAAAAGACATTTTAGTGGTCTTAATTGTAGTTTTGGTGGGTTTAAGCTCGTTTGGGCTGGGCAGGTTGTCAAAAAGTAACGATAATGCAGGGATAAGGATCAAATATTCAGACAAAGTAATTAATCAAGAAGCAAATATTATTTCTTCTGCTAAATATTCAAACATTTTGCAAAATGACAAAATATCAACAGAAAAAAAATTAGACTCTGTAAGAAAAAATTTTTTCGCATCAAACCGCGGAAGTAAATATTATCCACTAGGCTGTTCGGCTGGGAAAAGTATAAAGCAAGAAAATAGAATTTATTTTGATACCAGCGAAAAAGCCGAGGTGGCCGGGTATGAGCTTTCTCAGTCATGCAACTAGCTAGTGTACTATATGTGACCCAAAACATATATTGTGCGACACGCATAAAATATTAATAACCCCACCTCCCCGAGAAAAAAGAGACCTTCTATTTAAATCTACCAGCTAACTCTTTCAACCAATCAATAATTTTTGATATAGAGAGCGACTTAACCCAATCAATCAAATCAGACACCCCAATGTGATAATAATTTAATACCAGAAGAGCAACCAGAATTAAAACTATTAAGTTAAGAAATCCCCTCTTTTTATTATTCTTCATATTTATATATTTTACCACACAATACTCTGGATACAACTTTTAGGCTGATGGAATATATGGAGGCATAAAATACATTGGGTCAACATAGGCATTGATTGGAGCAATCGGTTGTTTAAGAATTTTTCCTGGGCAAGATTTACTCGGCACAGTTAAAACACTCACACCGCTTGATGCATAGAGCGAGATGTGTAAATGTGGTCCGGTCACCCTACCAGTACCTCCAGTATAGCCAACCTCCTCACCTCTTTTTACTTTTTGTCCTTCGCGTACTTTAATAAGAGAAAGGTGTCCAAAAGTACTAGAAAGTCCGTTGTTATATTCAATAAGAATCCATTTGCCGAAAGAAACCCCAGGACAGATTGTGTCCGTATCTCCTACTCCTTTTATAACCCCATCTGCCATAGAATAAACTGGTAATGGAGTTCTAGCTCTAAAATCAGTACCACTATGTCCACTTGCATAAGTCCGGTGCGGTCCAGTTTTCGCTCCGAATTCTTGAGTGACGAAAATTTTATCAAGTGGCCAGCTCAAAACTCCGCCCTTGGGCAATTTTGAAGGATCTGAAATAAATTGCAGTTGCGCTTCATAATCGCGCAATTCTTTTTCGAAGACTGCTTTTTTTGCCAATTGGTCTTTTAAAAGTTTTTGATAGGCACTTTCGCTATTTTTAGTCTGTTGTAAAAGTTTATTTTTTTCATTGGTATTTTGTACAACTATTTTTTGCTGGTCAGAAAGCTTGGACTTGAGTGCTATGAGTTCATTTTTAGCCTTTATGGAAACAGTCCTAGTGTCTTCAAGCTCCCCCTTTACTTGTTTCAACTCCCCGATGTGTTTTATAATTTTTTCACGCACAGTCCCCATATTATCTATGTCATTCCAGATTGCCGTGAAATCTTTTTCTGATAAAATAGTTTCGATAATACCAATTCGCTCGAGCTCGTCAGTCTTGCGTAATTCAAGTAGAATAGAATTTTTTTGGTTTGCTATAATTTTTTCCTTGCCCCCAATATCAAAACTCAGACTTTGGATAGTCAAATTTGATTTATCAATTTTTTTCTGAGTTACAGCGATATCTGTCTGAAGTTTCTTTTTTGTTATATCGAGCTCTTGAATCGAACGGCCGAGTGAACCCTTTTGCTGGCCCAAGGTACTTAATTGCCCTTGATATGCTTCTATTTCATCTTCCAGCTTGGCTATGTCAGAATCTTTCTGATTAATTTTATTTTGCAGTTCTTGCATACTCTCTGCATGAGAAAAAAATACCGGTACGATAAACACGGCAAAAAACACAAAAATACTACATAACTTTTTGTAATCGAGAAAGAGTTTCATTTTTTCCTAAAATTGAGGCAATAATAAATGGGTCGGGAGATTTATCCAATCCAGAGAGCGCATAGCGCACTGGATGCAGCACTTCTCCCCTACTTTCGGCTTTATTGGCAAGGTCCATAAGTATTTCTTTTATTTTCTCTACGGTGAAATTATTTTCATCAATATTTTCTAAGGCTTTAATCACTGCTTGTAAATTTTCAAAGGTTTTTTCTGCTGTGGAGTTTTTATATACAAGTTTTACTTTATCAATCTCCGGCGCCTTAAAGAAAAGATCTAGCTCTCCTGACTGCGCCATATCCCTAACATCACTCCACTTTGAAATTCGTTCAAGAATGACAGACACCAGTTTTGAATTTCTCATATCTTCTGGCAACCACTCTAAAATATTTTTTTCTATTTCTTCTTTCGAAAGAAGCTTAATGTGTTCTTTGTTCATCCAATCTAATTTTTCTAAGTTCATCTGTGCCCCAGAAACTTGAATTCTACTCAGGTCAAAAGCTTCTATTAATTCTTTCCTTGTATAAATTTCTTTATCTCCTCCAGGATTCCATCCAAGAAAAGCTAAGAAATTCACCATAGCATCTGGTAAATATCCTTCTTTTTTATAATCTAGAACATCTTTGGCCCCGTCACGCTTACCAAGCTTTTTATTTCCACCAGTAGCCATAATATGCGGCAAACAAGCATACAATGGTGGCTCAAATCCTAGAGCTTGATAGACAGAGAGATATTTAGGCGTAGAAGCTATATATTCTTGCCCCCGCATGACCACATTTATATTCATTTCTATATCATCCACTATGTGTGCAAAGTTATAAGTCGGGTAACCATCACTTTTAATTAAAACAAAATCATCTAGCATTTCTGGTCCCGCGGAAAGATCACCAAACACAGCGTCGTGCCATTGATAACTCTTTATTTCTGGAGTTTTAAATCGTAATGCTTTTATCCCATCCCATGTTCCAAAATTATCTGGACGGTGCTCTCTGTACAAAAACGGTCTTTTTTCTTCTTCAGCTTTTTTTCTAAAGTTTTCTAATTCCTCAACAGTGTATGGGTCAGGATACGCATATCCTTTTTCAATTAAAATTTTTGCATATTTTTTATAAATCTCTAATCTTTCTGATTGGGTATAACACATACCTGGTTCACATTTATCAGGCCCTGCATCATAATCCAACCCCAGCCATTTTAAACATTCCACAATGTGTTCCACGGAGCCCTCCACTTCCCTCTTTTGGTCCGTATCTTCAATACGCAGAATAAAAATACCATTATTTTTTCTAGCCCAAAGCCATTCATATAAAGCTGCACGCACATTCCCCACATGCATAAAGCCTGTCGGACTAGGCGCGAATCTGGTTACAACTTTTTTATTTAGCATACCCTATATTATAGCACAAAATAACCCTCAAAAAGTAATTTTATTTCACCTCTTCTATTTTTCATGACTCATGGCCACATCTACTAGGGCACGGGCGATTTTTATGGCAGCGTCAGGTTTATAAAAAGCTTTGGCATTTCGCGTCATTTTATCATAACCAACTTTATCAGCCATTATGCGATCGATTTCCGAGCTCAAAATATTTGCAGTCATATTCGCCTCTTCAACAACACTACAAGCTCCCTCTCGAGCATAATTGAAAGCATTTTTTTTCTGATGGTCCAGATTACTATTTGTTATCGGTACTAAAATAGATGGCACACCCCAACAAGCGATTTCAAAAAGCATTGACCCTGCCCTAGAGATGATTAAACTTGCCGCGCCAGCAGCCATCTTCACAACTAAGGGATTTAGAAAAGGGATAGCTGTGTATCTTAACTTATGTGGGTTAAGAGAGAGTACTACTTCTACTCTATCTTTAACAATTTTAAAATTATTTACACCAACTTGATGAATTATCTGGTAATTTTCAACAAGTCTAGGTAGGGCATCTAAAATTGTATTGTTGATAATTTCCGCGCCCTGGGAACCTCCTATAACAAAAACAACAGGCAAATCTGATTCAAATTTAAAATAGTTTAGCGCTTCTTTACGCCCTGCTTTTTCTTCTATTTCGGATCTTATCGGCTGCCCAGTCCAGGCAACACGATCTTTTGGGAAATATTCCGCCGCTTCGAGAAAAGATATGGCCACTTTTTTGGCGAACTTTCCTGCCCATTTATTTACCCGACCCGGAGCGGAATCAGACTCATGAATAATCACTGGGATGCGTAAAATTTTAGCTGCAAAAACCGTCGGGAATGAAGCATACCCACCCTTCCCAAAAACTACATCTGGATAAATCGAAAACAATTTAAAAATCGCACTAATTACACTAAAAAAAATTTTAAAAATATCCAAGAAATTTCTAAGAGAAAAGTAAGTCCGCATTTTACCGGTATCTACCTCCTCATATATAAGTCCATTTTCAAAAAGCACTTCTTTGTCATACGGACTATCGGAAATATAGTAAAGCTTAGCTCCTAAAATGTTTTCTTTGTCTATTATTTGGTTAACTTTTTGGACTATGGCAATAATAGGGTAAAAGTGTCCACCCGTCCCACCGCCCGTAAAAACTATTTTCATATTATTTTTCTCTAAACTTAGATATATTTAATACAATCCCCATTGCTCCAAGATAAATCATGAGCGAAGTACCTCCATGACTCATAAATGGCAGTGGTACCCCAGTCAGCGGAAAAACTCCAGTGATGGAAGCAATGTGCATAAATGATTGCACAGTTATCAGTATAACAATTCCGGATACTAAAAGTCTACTGAAAAGATCTGGTGAATTGTTAGCCACTCGAAACCCACGCAAGGCAAAAATTAAATAAAGAATTATAGTGGTGATGCCTCCGACAAAACCTAATTCCTCACCCAAAACCGCAAAAATTGAATCCCCTTGCGGTTCTGGCAGATAACTAAATTTCTGGATACTTTGACCAAATCCCCTACCAAATATTCCACCCGAACCGAATGCAATTAAGGATTGCTGAAGTTGGTAAGAAGATCCACGGGGATCGTTTGATGGGTCAATAAAAGTTTTTACTCTTGCTTGAAGATATGGTGTAAAAAATACAAGCGACCCGAGAACAAGCATCGTTCCTGCTCCAACTCCTAAAATATACTTCATCGGAACACCAGAAACAAAAAGCATGGAAATACCAGTCGTCGCAATCAAAATAAAACTTTTTGTATCTGGTTGTTTAAAAAGAATCACCGCGATAATCGTAAGCATTATTGCAAATGGTAAAATCCCAAATTTAAAATCGTGCACCCTGTTTTTTGCCCAAGAAAGCCATGCGGCGAAATAAATCACAAAACCAAATTTTAAAAATTCTACCGGCTGCAGAGATATGGGCCCCAGCTGTAACCACCTGTTTGCCCCGCCATGGGTTAACCCTAATTGGGGGACAAAAACTAGGGCGGTAAGTATAATTGACCCTAAAAAAAGGAGAAGGGCATACTTACGCCAAAACTTATAATTTATTTTCAAACACACATACATCCCCAATACACCCATACCCAAGCCCAAAACTAACTGGCTGAACAGTACCGAGTAAAAAATCTTTGGATTTTTCGCCAAAAGTCCCAAAGACGCAGAAACAAACATACTAGTGCCAACTACAACTAACACTAAAACAATTATTAAGAAAAATCTGTCTACTTTCATTGAATTAGTTGCTAGGTGCTAGTTACTAGTTGCTAGTGATTTAAATTCCCTAGAACCTAGAAACTAGAACCTAATTCTTCACCGACTAATAATGGCTAAAATTATTCCGATAATCGCGCATACGACTGATAATACCCAAAAACGCATGGTAACTTTGTATGATGGCCAACCAATTGCTTCAAAGTGATGGTGAATCGGAGCAAGTTTGAACAACCTTTTGCCTCCCCTCCATCTTTTCGAAAAAGTTTGCAAAATAACAGAACCAGAAGAAATGACGAGCGGTAATGCAACGACTGGTAGAATAAAAACTGAATCAGTTAAAAAGGCAAGTGTCGAGAGCGTAACAGTTAACCCCATTATCCCCGTCTCCCCCATATAGAACCTAGCTGGTGGAATATTAAACCACAGAAAAGCCAAGATCGCTCCCGTCGCAACTCCCGAAAAAGTCGCGATGTCTATTTGATTATTTGCATAAGCAATAGCAGTATAAGCAGCAAAGATTGAAGCCAGCACTCCACCTGAAAGACCGTCTAACCCGTCGATCACTCCACCCGAAAAAGTCGCCAAGGCAACAAGCACGAAGAATGGAATAATTAGAACGCCCAAATATACTTGACCGATAAACGGAACGAAAAGTGAATCCATCCCCAACTTGTAAAAAAACCAGCCGCCGATCAGTAATGCTGTTAAGGAAACAAGGAAGACTTTCCATTTACGCCAAGATGCATCATCTTGCGCAATTTTCCCCTTGCCATAAATTTGAAAAAAATCGTCACATAACCCGATAAGTGACCCAACAAGTAAAGTAAAAAAAGGTATCAGAGTTTGGTTGCGACTTAAAAAATTAATTTTTTCAACTCCCAGAAAGGAAAAAAGTCCAGTAGTAAGAAGTATAGAGACCCAGACGATAATTCCGCCCACTCGCGGAGTATGAAGCTCTGCTTCTTCGTTATGAATGTGTGAAAATTCAGACACAGTCACACTACTGTTGCGTGAATACTTTTTCCACATTTTATATTTATAGAAAAAATGAGTCGCAATGGGCGTCAATAAAAGACCCAAGAAAAAAGCTGTGGTGGTCGGTATGAAGATTTTAACCAAATCCGGATACATCTTTATATCATAGCATATTTTCTAATACACTTCCGCCTGGTAACATTTTTCACAATACACGATCTCCGGCCTCTCCGGCGCGTAACTGGTTTCGAATTCATTTTTACATCCATCTTGCATGCACTTTCTGTGCCAAAGTTTATAAGGATTCCTTTTTTTGAGTCTTGCTCCATGTCGACAATAGAAACATCGTCTGGGAATCGGTATTTTCATCTTTTTATAAAAGATCAATTCATTTGGCACAATTTTATAATTCCTTTTGCAATCAATACAAACCAAAACTTCATTTAAAATAGACTCCTCTACTTCATCGATGCTCTCAGGAATATTTTCTGGCTTTAATGTCTCTTTTCCTGTCGTGCGTTGAATATTGTCTTGCCAATTGTATCCATTTTGTTTAGCTTCTTCCTTTTTAAGTGGAAAATGTTCCGGCGCAACTGTTTCATTGTAGCCGAATGGAGATAATTCTGCTGGATAAAATTCTCCATATTTATAAACATTTCCCTTCTTATCCTTATACGGCATACTATTCATCTGTTCTAAAATCTTGGTTCTTAAATTTTCATATTCTTCTTTAGTATATTGCTTATTGAAAATACAATATTTTTTATTTTTTATCCCCGCACATCCAAAAAGATATTGGGATGAGTGACAATGCTGCGTATACTCTACATCTTGATCTTTCCAGGAAAATATTCCAAAAAAGTTCCGACTGGAATGGTCACTAGTTATACCTTCATAACACTCTGAAAGTTCTCCTCCTATTGTAAGATCATAAGAATCTTTTGGAGCATCAGCATTACAAACCCATCTACAATTTTCAGATTTTTTCACATTAAAACAATCTTTTATATTTTTAGAATCTGAGATAGCGTCACCTGAGCAATTTAAACTTCTAAATATAGTACTATAGCGTCTTGGATATTTTTTAATAAATTCATCAAATTCTTTTTGGGCTGTTTCCACTCCAGAAAATGTATCTAATTTATAACTTTCCAAAATTTTTTCATATTCTTCCTTTGAATACTGTTCATTTTTAAAATTATATTTCTTATTTCTAAGATTGACACACATAAAACAATCGGAACAACTATTACAATCATATAAAAACTGAGAATCAATACACGCCAAGCAAAGTTGAGAATATTTTATATTATAAGAATTTCTACCCCTGATGCACTCATAAATCCATTCATTTTTTGATCTAATATTCATGCTGTCCATGATATCCTTCCCAGCTGAAATATAATATGTATACATAACATTTTCTACTTTCCATCCAATAAAATCCATGTAGCAATTTTTAGAAAATGCAAAGTCTTGCGTGTATTCACAATTCACACTCGCTATGCCATCATCATTTACCAAAGCTATGTGTGGAACTTTTAAAACCAGTTCTTTGAACTGTTCAAAAAATGACCTAGAAAAATCATACTCTTGATCATAACTTATGGGGTCCCAATTATCTCCCCACCAACATTTATTGCAGTATACTGTTATACCAGATTCTTTTGAGTAAATCGTTACAATGGGTTTTTGGCATAAATCACAGGTTTTATTGTAGAGTGTAGTATCATTTCTCCAAGCAAGCCTTCTCTGGCTCCGGCATTCCGGACAAAAAGTCGGTGGTGGCACATGGATTTTCTCATAAAATCCAAAATCATCCGCCTCAATCGTGAATTGACTTTTACAGTTTTGACATTTTTTAATCTGGATTTCCATCCACATAATCATAACATTTTTTGATTAAAATACACTGATGTGCTATTGTTCAAAAAATGAATCCTGAAAATAAAGAAAAAATATTCAAACTCATCCCGCGTGCGATTTTTCTAATTTTTATATTATTGCTCGCCTTTCGCGCTTCAAATATTAGCACCGAACATGAACTTCTAGAACAGGTAAGAAAAATAGAAGCTGAAAAGAAAACCTACTTGATGGGCATGTTTGACCCGAGTAAGCAAAAAGACTTTGTTTTAGTTTCACCAGAAAATGCTTTCGGCGCAGACAATATGTACTTAAGAAAGGAAACTTACGAAGCCTTCATTCAAATGCGAGCAGCCGCCAAGGCTGACGGTGTGGATTTAAAAATAGCTTCAGCCACCAGAAATTTTGACTATCAGAAAAAAATTTGGGATGAAAAATGGGCGGAGTTGGACATCCAAGAAGAAAGCAAAGAAAGTATTACGGATGTCCCCGACGAACTACGACGCTTTAGAAAAATATTAGAATTCAGCTCTGCTCCTGGGGCATCCAGGCACCATTGGGGCACGGATTTAGATATAAATAGAATCAATCCCCTGTTCGCCGATAGTCAATATGATAGTATCATTAGAGAAAAAATCTATTCTTGGCTTGTTAAAAATGCGTCACGGTTTGGATTCTGCCAGACCTACACTCCGAGAGATGAAAATAGAAAAACCGGATACAATGAGGAAAGGTGGCACTGGTCTTACATCCCTCTTGCCAGAATTTTCACACAGGAATATAAAAATTTGATAAAAAATGAAGACATTAAAGGATTCCTGGGCGACAAATTTGTCTCCACTTATGACCTAGTCAACAATTATGTTTTAGGCATTAATCCGGAATGCATGTAATTTTACATGATACAAAACAGAACGACCGCATGATTTTATAGTATCGAGAATTTTTTAATAAACTTCTTTTTTATAGCAATCTGCGCAATATACTATTTCGGGACAATTAGGCGCGTAGCTTGTTTCAAATTCATTTTCACAACCATTTTTCATACACTTTCTATGCCAGAGTTTCCTTGGATTTCTAAATACAAACCTGTCTTGCCTGCGACATGGAAAACATTTTTCCGGAAGTGGAATTTTCATTTTTTTATACAAAGTAAGTTCGAGCGAAGTAATATTAAAAGCAGTTGTACATAAAGAATACTCCCCTTTTTGGTCTACGTCATTTTGTGTGGCACATTGGATCACCTCTGTCGTAATATTTCCCTCGACATTATTTATACTTTCCGGTAAGTCTTTGGTAAAAAGTGTAATTTTATAATCTCTTGCTGGCCGATCATACCAAGGGTAACCCTTGGTAAGTGCTTCATCTTTAGTTAAAGGAAAATAATCCTGCGCCATAGATTCATTGTAAGCAAATGGAGAAAGAGAGCTAGGAAAATATTCACCCCACTCCTTTGTCTTTCTCATATGCTCAATAATCTTTTCTTTTAATTTAAAATATTCTTCTTTAGAATATTGTTTATTTAAAATGCAATACTGCTTTTGCTTCAAACCAAAACATCCGAAACAATCCTGCGCGCTAAAACACATATCGCAATAACAAGAATCAGTGATAGTCCCAAAACAACTACGAGCAACAATTGTACGATGCGGCGCCTCAACTCCTTGAATTTCATAAGACATAACTCCAACAATTAATTCTGTACAGTCTCTACAATCTCCTGTTCTATCCCAAGCGTCTTGCATGTATGCGCTGTCTTTATTATCACGACAGTTAAATGCCATTTTTGTGCGTTCTGTGTTTTGGATGTAATCTCCGGTGGAATTTGAAACATTAGCTCCATGATAAAATTTCACTGGTAAGCTTGCGCGAAGTTTAAACAATTTTTCTTTTGATTCTTTTATAAATTTTCTACTCCAAATAAAATTCTTAACTTTTTTTTTCATATTCTTCTTTCCCGATATTTTCATTAAAATAATGGTATTGCTTACTTCGTAATCCTACACAACCGAAACAATCCGTGCATCCGCGACAATCACTAGAAAAATAAACATTTACGCAATTTGAACAATCATAAGACCAAGCACATTGAGAGCAATTTTTTATATTTACACATTCATAACAAAATTCACATTTTAATGCCATATAACAATCACTCAAAAAATAAGAATAATGACACCAACTTCCGTACATACATTTCTCAGTATCAGTACTTGTAAAAAACATATAACAGTCTTTGTTGTTGTTTGCTTGGTTGGTGTATTCACTATTTACACTATTTGAATTCACCATCGCGAGATGCGGTATAGACCGTCTCAATTCTTCATATTGCTCGAAAAATGGTCTAGAAAAATCAAAATCCCGTCCGTATTCCATAGCATCAAATTTATCCGACTTCCAATATTCTTGCTCATATACTGGAAATGGGGCATCAGGTCTGTAAATAGAAATAATGTTTTTCCCTGTGGCATCACATTTTCTCTTGTATAAATTATATTCATTTCTATCTAAAAGCCGACGAATATATCGACATTCTGGGCAGAATGTCGGCGGTGGCACTTTTATTTTTTCATAAAATCCAAAATCATCCGGCTCTATGGTGAAATCTTTTTTGCAGTTTTGACAGGCTTGCACTGAGCTTGTCGAATGTGTTTTATTTTCACTTTTCATAATTTTTCTACTCTACAATTCTATAGAATTGTAGAGTACTTTTATTCCTCTTCTTTCTCTGATTCTTCCTTTAAATTTTCTGCCACGATGTTTATTTGATTGCTGACCTCATTAAAGTCTGGCAATTCTTCGATAGATTTCATTCCCATATATGACAGAAGTTCAAAGCTCGGCTTGTAGATGTATCGTCTATTGTCTTTGGGATCTTGTATTTTTTCCACCAGTCCACGCACGGAAAGTACGCGAAGGGTAAAGCTTGAATTCACTCCCCGGATATAGTCGATCTCAGCACGATTAGCGCCATTTTTATAAAGGACAATAGAGAGAGTCTCGAGCGAGGCTTTGGACAGTTCTTTGTTTAATTCTTCTTTTTGTAAATCTTCTATAAGTGAAGAAACCTCTAGTGTAGTGCCAAGAGAAATTTCATTGTCTTTTTCTATAAGCGCAACTCCCCTATCCTTTAAAAT
>CALRHR010000014.1 GCA_943359485.1 Candidatus Nomurabacteria bacterium
CTTCTCAAAAATCCTATTTACACTGGTCTCATGAGGTATAACGGAGAGATTTTTGAGGGAAAGCACGAACCGATTATTTCAAAGAAACTTTTTGATTCCGTTCAAGAAGTGATGAGCCGAAAATCTAAACCTCATAGCAAAGGTTTGAAGCCGTACATCTATCGCGGATTTTTCCGTTGCGGAGAATGTGGTTGTTTCATTACCACCGAGCAACAAAAGGGTCATAACTATTTGCGGTGTACCAAACGGAAAAATCCTTGTACTCAAAAATATGTCCGCGAGGAGCTCATCACTTCTCAAATTCAAGAGAAAATCAAAAAAGTTTTTTTGCCTCTCGATTGGACGGAATGGATGATCGCCGAAAATGCAAAAGATCGGCAATCTGAAGTCCAATCGAGTACGCTTTTTGCGGATTCTACAAAAACCGATATTTCTCTTTTGGATTCTAAAATAGAGAAGCTGATGAACGCTTATCTCGAAAGTGCTTTGTCGCTCGAAGAATATCGCGAAGCTAAAAACAAGTTGGTTAATCAAAATCAGCTTCTCAAAGAGAAATTATCGGCTTTTGAGCAAAAAGCGAATAATCGGTTCGAACTTACCGAAAAGTTTTTGAAATACAATATGAAATTGGCAAACGACCGAACAAATGAGGAAAATACTCATTTGTTCAAAAAAGTCGGTTCGAACTTTCAAATTAAGGATCGAACCGTACTTTTTGAGCCACGCGGAGCGTGGAAAATCCTTTCTGAATCAGAGTTTTTTGGGGGGAATGCAGAACAGAAGGCGCTTCGCGCCGACCATATTTTTGGCGGAAATTTGAATTCCGAATTTTTGCGGAGGGTACAGGACTCGAACCTGTAAGGGATTTCTCCTGCTGGTTTTCGAAACCAGTGCCATACCATTAGGCGAACCCTCCAATCAAAACTGTTTGAAATACCATTCCTGCCCCTAATCTAACACTTTTTTGGAAATCTACCAAAAGCATGTAAAATAATAGAGTCCCAAAACAAAAACAGCCCCAATGGGGCTATTTTATAAACAACTTTTCCTATTCCTTTATTCCTTTGGGCAAACACACTCACCACTCGCTAATTTCTTGCCACATTTAGGACATACGCAAGCACACTCTGTCAATCCTTTTCCACAAGTAGGACATTTTACTTCATCCATATTTTTATCAAAAACATAATAATTAAATGAACAAACACATGGACTAAATGCATTTGCCTTACTTGTTCAGTATAACATAAATTTCGGAAAAGTGCCCGTCATTGTTAACCCGCATTCAACGGTGAACACAGCCAGCCCAACAGCAGGGTCGGCGTTTCCCTTCTCCAAGCTCCGCACGCGCCCTCTCGATATGCAGCTTCCTTGTCTCCGGTTTCTTGACTGACTCAATCCAGCATATCCACTCATTGCGCGCCAGTGGAGTAATGTCCTTCCACGCCAATAGCAAAGCTCTGTCAGAAGCAATGGCCTTTCGTAAATCCGCAGGCAATTTATGCAGTGCACCGGGAGCAACATTTTTTGCGCTGTAGTTTTTCATTTTGTGACCCATTGTATCACAAATTGGAATCTGATTCTTCAAAATATAAGGGTTTTCTATGGTTCAGCTATTAATAACTAGTCGATAACTCTTATTCTCTTAAAATTTTTACTTTCTAATCCTTTTATGGTTACTGGTTCCCACACTGAATTTGCTTTTTCAAGTTGTGATGGCGAAAGGATTATTTCGATAAAACCATCCTCGCGTTTTTGGAGTGCACCTATACCGACCCAGAATTTAGCAACAGAGGTTTTGGTGCTTCCGATTGGTATGACATTTGGTTCAAAAAAATAAGTAAAAGCAGTTATATTTTCAGCCGTATAAGACGACCTTGCGCGCGTCTGTTTCTCTTGGAGATTGTAGTAAGCATAATGCATCAAGTCTACCTTTTCTCGCCACAAAGGATCTTTAGATTGTTCGGGTGTAACTTTCACATTCATTTCTATTGAACGTCGTGCTTTGTCTGAAAGAGGTTCTGGATTTTTAGAACGAGTTTGTGCAAGTTTTTCCATTTCTAATACAAGACCTGATTCAAAAGCTTCGTTACTTTCGTATTGTGATTTTTCTAAAAAGACCTCAAATTGCATATTTGACGGTAGCCACGGCTCTATAAATTTAAGTAGATTACGGAAACTTTTTTGATATTCATCAAGCTCGCTCTGCAGAATATTGTTTAGCTTGCTTATTACCACTTCATCAAACCAAAAAGTAAAGATCGCTCCCTGCGGATACAGAGCGCAAACCGGCTTGAGCCACCTAGCAAAATATATTATGGAAAACAGTTCTGCCCAATCAACCTCTGGAGTTTCTTCAAGACGCCACAGTTTATACCCGCCAAAAGGCCAAGATATTTTTATGGGCTCTTTATTTGAAACATTCTTTTCGATTGCTGTCCTAATGATGGTCTGATTTTTTTCAGGAATAGAAAATTTCCTGAATTTTTTTGAAAAAAGAAATTTCAAAATAGCATCCACCATTTCAGTATTAGTCTTTGGTTTAATGTCGAGCGCAAGAGGTGCTTTTAGGGCTTCAAGTTGCGAGACAATATATTCCTGTGCATTCATAGAGATGTGGGTAGGAGTTGAACCTACGATTACCCCTTGCGGGAGTACGCCTTACCGTTTGGCTACCACATCAATTTAATATTATCACAAAATTTTGTGGCTACAAATAATTTCTCGCCGTCGTTCGAAATTTTCTTAAAAAAACTATTTCTCCAATTATTATGAACTTAATTATTAAAACCGAAGCAGGAAATATTACATTTACCAAAGAGTAGCTACTCATAGAAAAAATAGAAAGAGAATGTTTTGTTGCATCAACATACATTGACCCTAGTGACTCACTATATGGTGCATGCCAAGTTTTTCGCATTGTTGGGAAGAATGCGATCAAATCAATAAGGGTTGCAAGTATTACTGACCACAACACACTTTTTACTAAAAGCCAAGGCAAAATTGCTACTAATGCTAGAGCTAAACATATTTTATCGAAATTAGTAATATCCTTTGTTCCATATCCCCCTCTTAATGAAAGAAATAATATAAAGATAGTTGCTAGCGCTGATACTCCTGTTGCCCATGACCCTGGACCCCCACCAGAAATCCACTGTCCTAAAAAAACTATGGTTGTAAGGACAGACCAAATAAGCCAAGTATAGATGTGGGGTTTTGTGTTCCCACGAAAAATGTCTTTGATGTACAAAAAGGAACTGATTAGGGCAAGAAGTGCTGCACCCGCTCCGAGGATTATTTTTATATCCATTTCAAAATTGTATCAAAATTTTGTATGGTATGCATGTGCGGAGTTGGGTTTTGCTTGCCCGCCTGAATATTTTCATTTTCGGCGGGGGTTGAATTTTCGTCGGGGGGCATAATCTTTATAATTTCCACTCTTTAAAAAATTCTTTAAGATAAAGTTCCATGAACTTATGTCTGTGAGTAGCAATCTTTTTACCAGTTTTAGTGTGCATCCTGTCTTTTAATAATAAAAGTTTTTCGTAAAAATGATTTATTGTGCTTTTGCTATTTTTTTTATACTGAGCAAATGAAGCATGGAAAACTGGCTTCTTTTCTGGAATATACATCGGAACATTGAAATGGCCACCATAGCTAAATGTCCTAGCGACTCCGATTGCTCCTATTGCATCTAATTTGTCCGCGTCCTGCACTACTTTTCCTTCAATAGTTTTCATTTTATATTTCACACCTGCTCCCTTGAAAGACACTTCGTCAATGATATGACAAATATGTTTAATTACTTTTTTATCAACTTTAATTTTATTTAACCATTGTGTGGCAGTTTTGCTACCAATTTTATCATCTCCACCATAAAATTTATGGTCAGCGACATCATGTAAAATTGAAGCTAGTTCTATAATAAACAAATCTGCTTTTTCTTTTTTGCCAAGATACACAGCCATATTTCTAACACGGTTAACATGCGACCAGTCATGCCCTGGATCGCCTTTCATTTTAGTTTTTACAAATTCCTCAGTTTTTTTGATTATTTCTTTTTTTGTCATATAAATTTCTTTGCTTCTTTAAGCAATATTAAATCACGCCTAGCAATAAATCTACCTTCGTAGTGTTCTAAATCTTTTTCATTTTCTATTGTTGTAATTGCATCATCTATATTTAGCCAAACCGTTTCAAATCCATCCTCCATTTCGTCTGGCTCAAGATGCGGTGTTCCTTTTTCTCCTTTCAGATTTGCAATAAAACAATAAGAGAGTTGGTGAAGAGAAAATTAATTTCTATACTCCTCAACAATTCCGAGTTCTTTTATATTATCAATTTCACATCCAATTTCTTCCATGGCTTCTCGTCTTAATGCTTGGATTATATCCTCGCCATCTTCTATACCACCACCCGGTAATTTGTGATAACTTTTATTTTTAGCATGCAGAAGAGCAATATTATTATCTTTATCAAATACCAATGCACGAGATGCTTTACGCTCTCTATACACAGATGGTTCTGCAAAATCTAATCCTAAATCTTTATCTCTAATTGTTTTTAGAAGTTTCATTTTGTGACCCTAATTATACGAGATTGAAACCTTATTTTCAACCAATAAGGGGGTTTTTCTATTAATTTTCAATTTCTTGTATAATGTCCCCTAAAAATAGGATAATATCTCCAATCGCAATGAAATCAAATAATTCTGTTTTATCTAGATCCTTTTTAATTTCCAAGTTTCTCCACCTTGCCAACTTGGTTGGTTCATTTCGTATAAATAAAAAACTTCCATTATGCGAGGACGCATTTCTAATATGACGAAAAAATTCCATTATCTCTGGGCTGACTTTTCTGTTAATAGGATTTTCTTTCAGTATTTCATAGCATCCATTAATTAAAATTCTAGTTGAAAGTTGGATAAAATCCTTACTTGATGGATTAGGTAACTCATTAAGTTTAGTAGCAAGAATGTCTCCAGAGGTTGTTTTAATGCTAACCAATAATTCACCATCCTTGGGAAGGTAAGGAAAGGAATACTCCTTAAGAGGTATTAGATGTGTTGATAAAAAAAAATGCAATATATTTTGAAAGAATATATTATCAGAAGTAAGAATTTTTGAAATAATTTTATTATTTGCCATAACTCCGATTTGTGACTACAAATAATTTTCTGCCGTCGCAGAAAATTTTCGCAGTCCGCCCCTCGTGGTTTTGCGTACTCGCAAAACATCACTGCGGTCGTCACAAAAGCGAGAAAACTAAAGCAGTTTACTTTTCTCGCTTTTGTGACCCCACAGAGAATCGAACTCTGATTGACGGATTGAAAACCCGCTGTCCTAACCGTTAGACGATGGGGCCAAAAAACTATACGCCATCGTCCTGAGTATTTCGAACGGACGATAGGGCCGAAAAACTTTCTCTATCGTCCTGAGTATCCCCGAACGGGCGATAGAGCCATTGAAAACTTATGCTCTATCGTCCTGAATATTCTGAACGGACGATAGAGCCGATAGGAAATATAATAGCATTTTTGTATAAAAATACAAATTTTTCGCAACAAATGTACCACTTAAAGAGATAAAAATAAAGAGTATTAAAATTTAGAAATTTTTACCCTGTGCCGAAAAATCCATTTAACGAATTCCACCAAAAGAACATTCAAAACAGCCCAAGAAATAACCAGCCACATCCAAGAAATCGGCATGGGGGCTATCCCGAAAAGGTCGCGCATAAAAGGTATGAGCATCGTGGCTGTGAGGATGAAGAGAGCTGTAAGGATGGCAATATTTAATTTTTTATTGGAAAAAGGGTTATAAGAAAATATCGATCGATATAAACTCCGGAAAGAAAAAGAAATTATCAATATATACACAGAAAAACACACAAAGAAAACAGAACGCGCTATTTTTATATCAACATTAAAATGAAGCAAAAAATAATAAAGGAAAAAGATCAAAATAGAACTGAGAGTGCCAAGCCCAAAAGACAAAACTTTTACTTCAGTAGTCAAAAGTTCCCTTTTGGATTTTACGCCCATTCCTTTCTCTAGGTCCTCGTCATAAGCAAAGGCGAGCGCCGGCAGACTGCCAGTAAACAGATTGACCCAGATTATCTGAAGTGCGGTTAAAGGTAACGCAATATTAAAAATAAGACTACCACCGATGACAAAAACTTCATCAAGGGAATTCGACATCAAGTAAACAAAGGCCTTCCTAATATTCGAGAGGATTCTCCTTCCCTCATCGATGGCCATACTGATAGTCTCGAAATTATCATCAAGCAAAACCAAGTCGGCTGCGCTTTGTGCCACATCACTTCCAGAGCCAAGCGAAATGCCAATATCCATAGATTTAAGTGCAGGAGAATCATTGACTCCGTCGCCAGTCATCGCCACCACTTCTCCTAGTCTGCGGTAGAGGTTCCCCACGCGTAATTTGTCCGCCGGAGTAACCCGGGCGAATATTTTTATGCGCTCTATAATTCCGAGCAGTTGTTCGTCGGTCATAAGTCCAATATCAGAACCCGTCAAGACTTCATTCTCTTCTACCCTCCAGCCGATATTTTTCGCCACCGATATAGCAGTACCTTTCAGGTCTCCGGTGATGATAACAACCCTAACTCCATGCATTTCTATATTCTTTATGGCCAATGGAACTTCTTCTCGAACAGGATCAAAAAAAGAGAGGATGCCAGCAAATTTGATATTCTGCACGGAGTCGGTATTTAAAATTTTTATATTTTTCGCATTAAAAGTCCCGACAGCGATCAATCTCTCTCCCGCGGCGCTCGCCTCCTGTATCCAAGAAAGAATTTTCAAATAGATGTCTTTATCCATATTAGACCTTTCCAATAAAATATCTGGAGCACCCATAACGATACACTCGTCTCCGTTTTTGGAAACAGAAAATTTGTTAGAGGAATTAAAAGGAATATGTAAAAAACTTTTTTCCAAAATAATCTTCCGCAAAGGGATGCCATGCAGAGCGGCCGCTTTGACGATATTCACTTCAAATGGGTGCCCGGTCAACTTCCAGTCTTTCGGAGCGTTATCTGGATTCTGGACAATCACATCTATATTGCTGAGTGATAAATTTAATATTTCTTTTTGGTCCAGAGAAAGATGTGCCAGGTTTGATTTGGAATAATTTTCTTTAGCCACAGCATCAAAAGTATACACACCGACGAGCTGCATCTGTGCCTTGGTCAGGGTACCCGTTTTATCCGTCATAACCAATGTCGCTGAGCCCAGAGTCTCGGCCGCAGAAAGTTTTCTGACTATTCCTTTTTTAGAAGCTATCCGCTCCGCTCCGACTGACAAAATAATCGTTAAAGCAATCGGTAGCGATTCAGGAACTGCCCCCACAGCCACGGCCGCCGACAAAATCAGCATCTGCAATATTGGCTCTCCGCGGGAAACTCCGAGAATAAAAATACAGCCAACGATAAATATCGTCAGAGTAAAAATGTACCAAGAAAGCTGATTGACTCCTTTTTGAATAGGAGTTGCCACCCTATCGGCGGCCAACACTATATCGGCAATTTTTCCTATCTCCGTCTGACTACCCGTCTTCACCACCACCGCTGTGGCAAAACCTTCAATCACCAAAGTTCCGGCGTAAACCATATTCGTGCGATCAGCCATCAGGGATGATTCTTCGATTATATCGGAAATTTTAGTTTCAGGAACCGATTCCCCTGTCAAAATCGCTTCGTCTACTTTAAAATTATTGACGGAAATTATCCGGGCGTCTGCCGGCACTCTGGAACCATAGGATAATTTAATAATATCCCCCGGCACTAGCAAGGAAGACTCAATTTCTTGTTCATTCTTATTTCTAATAACACGCGAGCGATCTTTGATATATGTCGAGAGCTTCCCTAGGGTGTTTTCCGCCTGATATTCGCGAAAGAAACCCAGCCCGACATTTATTAAAATAGCTCCGAGGATAACTGACATATTTATCCATTCACTCAAAATACCCGTCAAGAATGCCGCCACCATCAAAATAAAAATTAGCGGACTCATTAGTTGCTTCATGGCCAGCTTGGGAATATTTAAAGTTTCTTTTTTCCTAAAATTGTTCTCGCCGAAAGCTTCCAACCGTTTTTTTACTTCTTCTTGTGACAGGCCGTCAGTGGAAGTCTCTAATTTACGAAAGATATCTCCGACCGACAAAAACCAAGGTGTCTGCACTGTTGTATTTTCTTTCATATTATTATAATAGCAATTATAGACAAAAAAACGAAACTCAAAAATCCCGAAAGTTTTAGAGAAAATCATATTGCTAAAACCAACTAATTAGGTATAATCTTTGGGCATGAACACAAAAAAAAGGACGAGAATAGTCATCTTGGCCGCAGGAAAAGGCAACAGGATGAAAAGCCAAGGACCTAAAGTGCTTGCAAAGGTAGGCGGAATACCTATGATTGAGAGACTACTTACTGCTGTTGAAAAAGCAGGTATTGATGACAATCCAGTCATCGTTGTAGGATTTAAAAAAGAAATGCTAATTGAAGCTTTGGGTAGAGATAAATATCATTACATAATTCAGGACAAACAGCTTGGTACCGGACACGCAGTAAAATTAACAAAAGATTATTTGAAAAATAGAGCAGAAAATGTTTTAGTATTGTTTGGAGATCATCCATTAGTAAAGACAAAAACTATTCAAAAAATCAATGAACAACATTTAAGATCAGACAAAAAAATTATGATGGCCACTGTTAAATTACCAAATTTTAATGATTGGCGTATATGCTTTAAAAATTTTTCTAGAATCACCAGGGACAAGGATGGAAAAATTGTAAAAGACACTCAATATAAAGACGCAACCGAAGAGGAAAAAAAAATAACAGAGGTAAACCCGGGATATTATTCTTTTAATGCAACCTGGCTATGGAGCAGATTGGAACAACTTAATAATAACAACTCTCAAGAAGAGTATTATTTGACTGACCTACTACAAATAGCCACTTCTAAGGGATTGGAAATTGGATCAATTGAAATAGAGCCACATGAAGCTCTGGGTGCAAACACAAAAGAAGAATTGGAAATATTAGAAAGATTTGCGGTATAGTACTGTAATGCGCGGTTAGCTCAGTGGTAGAGCGACTCTTTGACGTAGAGTAGGCCGGGGGTTCAATCCCCTCACCGCGCACAAAGCATGTTATGCTTTGTGCGAGACGGAGTGCGACGGCACGAGTCCGGGTCGGGAAAGTTTTTCGCAAAAAACTATTCCTGACCACATAAATATTTATGAAACTTTTGAGCATTGAAACAAGTTGCGACGACACTTGCATAAGCATATTTGAAGTAAAAAGTAGCATACAAAATGCTGAATTTAAAGTGCTTGCGAACAGCTCAAATTCACAGATAAAAATTCACCAACCTTTCGGTGGCGTTTATCCTGTACTTGCCAAAAGAGAACACAATACAAATTTACCAATACTTCTGGAAGAAGCGATGAGGGAGGCCAGGATTTCTGGCGAGCGACGCTCTTCGCAGCGCGACGGCGTGAGAAAAGCAATTCCGCAGCAGCGGAATATGCGTGCCGAGTCCGCCAGAAATCCTGGCCTTGATTTAATCGCTGTAACTTATGGTCCTGGCTTAGAAATGTGTCTTTGGGAAGGTGTTGTCTTTGCGAAAAATTTGGCGGAAAAATGGAAAGTCCCCCTGATACCCGTAAATCATATGGAGGGGCATATACTTTCTGTATTTGGAAAAGACAAAGGTAAATTTAAAATTCCTAAAATAAACTCTGCTAAAGGCGGAGTGAAAACCCCAATGCTTTCCTTGCTTGTCTCTGGCGGACATACGCAATTAGTCCTGACGAAAAAATGGATGCAATACGAAATTATCGGAGAAACACTGGACGATGCAGTGGGTGAAGCTTTTGACAAAGTTGCGCGAATGCTCGAGCTCCCCTACCCCGGCGGACCGGAAATTTCAAGATTGGCAGAGGGGGCCCGAAGTTTCAGCAAGCGACGCTCTTCGCAACGCGACGGCGCGAGAAAAGCAATTCGCCCGCAGGCGAATATGCGTGCCGAGTCTGCTGAAACTTCGGGCCTCCGTTTGCCTCGCCCCATGCTTCACAGCAAAGATTTCAATTTCTCTTTTTCTGGATTAAAAACAGCAGTACTTTACCTAATACGCGACCTCGTAAAAAAAGATCCCAACATTTTGCAAAATGACAAAATGAAAATGCAAATAGCTCTTGAGTTTGAAAATGCCGCAATAGAATGCCTCGTCTATAAAACAAAAAAGGCAATAGAAAAACATAAAATAAAAACCCTCATCGTCGCAGGTGGAGTCGCCGCCAACAGACATCTAAAAAATAAAATGCAAAAAATAAAAAATATCGAAATCTTTTTCCCAACAAAAGAATTGGCAACAGATAACTCTCTAATGATCGGCATTGCTGGATACCTAAACTACATAAAAAACAAGAAAAAAGTTCCGAAACCAGAGAGCATAAAAGCGACTGGTAATTTAAGACTGTAGAAATTCTCATTATTCATTCAGCCAAAACCAAAATTTGTTCTGAATTTCTTGCCCAAGCTTATATGCATTTGCATGAGATAAAACACCAAGATAAGATTGAAGAGAAGAATAAAGTGTTAGTTCGCTGATTTTTCCTTTCTTGTAGCGGTCAACTATTTCCTGTATTTTCTTTGGGATTTTTCTTTTAGTTTTTGTTCTCAACTTAATGTGTGCTGGCAAAATTACATAACCTAGAAAATCAATACCGCGAATGTGTTTAGTTATATGAACTTTCTTTGGATGGAGTTCAAGACAGAGTTTGGTTCTTAAAAAATCTTGTATGGGAATAATTAAACTTTCTAGGTATGCCTTATCAGTAGAAACAATTATGAAATCGTCAGTGTATCGAGCATAATATTCCACTTTCAATTTGTGTTTAATGAATTGATCAAATTCATTCATGTAAATATTTGCGAAAATTTGCGATGTTAGGTTGCCGATCGGTACACCTCGTTGTTTAAAAAGATTTTGTTTATTTATTTCAAAATTCTCAATAATCTCTCGCATAAGGTTCATGACTTTTTCGTCTTTAATTTTCTTATCCAGAATGTTAATAAGAACCTTATGGTCGATAGAGTCAAAAAACTTTCTGACATCGCACTTCAAAGCATAACATTGTCGGGTATTGTTTTGGCTCACAGCACGAAGTATCTCCGCAACTTTCTTCATTCCTTTGTGCGTTCCTTTACCGATACGGCAAGAGAAAGAATTTGGAATAAAGGTCGGTTCAAATATTGGATTAAGTACACTGAAAATGGCGTGGTGTAGAACACGGTCCCGGACCGTCGCTTTATGAATCCGGCGCAACTTCGGATCATGAATCCAAAACCCCTTATACGGTCCGTGCTTGTATGTTCCATCCTTCAAATCTCGGTAAAGGTCAAAAATGTTCTTTTCAAGATCAAGCTCAAAATCCATAACATCGAGCCTGTTTTTCTTATCAGACTTAAAAACATCCCATGCCCGGAATAATGCAGATGGTGAAATTATTAACCAGTATAAATCTTTATAAATTTTCATTTTATGAATGACCTAGATATACCAATTCTAAAAAAATCTTACGACCTGTACAAAGAATTCTATAAACTACGTTTAGTTGTACCAAAACAAGACCGCTATGTCCTATGGCAAAAATGCGAGAGTACCCTGATTACAGTTTTAGAGGGTATTCTTATGGCAAGCCAACAATCAAAAATAGAGAAGCTTCCAACACTAGAAAAGGTCAGTGTTAAACTAAATTTTCTGAAAATCTGCGTTCGCCTGATGAAAGACGTTAAAGCAATAACTCCAAAGACATATATTATTATCGAAGCGGATCTCGATGAAATAGGAAAAATGCTTGGAGGATGGATAAAATCTACGAAAGAACGATAAATAGAAACTCCCACTTTAAATCGTGGGAGTTTCTAATAAGAGAAAATGGAAGTGCCGGGAGGCGCCAACACCGACGTTGTCGTTCTGGTTACCATTCCAGTTGTTGACATTGAGACCGTTCTCGTTGAAGTTGCCGACGCACGAGATGCTACCAGCGTTGACCTAACGTATATTGCTTGTTTTCATCCGTGTCACCAAGAATTGAGTTTTATCGTTTTTGCAAACCCAACAAAAACTTATGCACTCTTTTCTCTGTTTTAGATATAAAGTTTCAGACCTTATATCAGATTTAATTTGGAAGCATCTGTATAAACAGAACTTCACTAAAAACAAGCAAGAATTTCCATCTCTATTCTTAATCGCACTCTACCGTGATCCGTAGACCATTAGTATTCTGGCGATATCTCAAGATGAGATATCTCGCGAGATTGAATCGTAATCCAACCTACATTAGCAAGATGTAAATATATTAACTTATTGAATATAAAATAGAAAGACCTCGAGATAAGCATAGCTTTCACGAGGTCTGACGAATACCTCGTATTCGTACTTGTTCATTGAACAAGATTTATTACTAAGATATTAAGAATCACTTCCCTGTAGAGCCTCCGCGCCCCAAAAAAAAATTTGCGCGGAGGCTCAAGAATTCAAGAGAGACAAGCCCTCAAGGATTCTAGGATCAGAACTTCCGGGAGGCGCCAACACCGACGTCGTCGTTCTGGCTACCATCCCAGTCGTTGACATCGAGACCGTCCTCGATGAAGCTGCCGACGCACGAGACGCTACCAGCGCGGACATGCGACGTCTTCACCGTGCGTTCCGTGCACGTCGCCCAGCGCGAGCCGTTGCACCGCTTGCCGGTCTTGCGGAACACGAGGATGTCCTTGGTGACCTCCACGATGGTGGTCGGGACCTCATATTCCGGTGGCAACATCGCCACCTGCTCCTCCGGTGTCTTCGACGTCGAGCCCGGAACGATCTCCCGGAGCACGATATAGAGACGCGGCTCGAGCGTCGCGACATCCGTGTGCGGCTGTCCCGCGTGCCACGGATTCGTGTTGAAGTAAAACTTCGGTTGACCATCCGCAGGGTGCAGCTCGAGCCACTTCGCGATCGTCAGGGGCTCGCCGTTGATCGCCGGCATCCCCATGAAGGCGAAGTGGGTGTCCTTCACCAACTTGCCCTTGTTGAAGGGGCAGGGTCCGTTGAGGACGTCCTCGACCTCGGGGTTCAGCTTCTGTGCTGGGCCGTAGTAGCTCGCCCAGTCTGCTTCACTGAAGATCCGAACCCGGGGGTCTTGCGCTGCTGTCGTGGTTGTCATTGCTGTTTCCTTTCGATTGCCAGATTCGCCCTGGCTTTTGTTGCGGCTATCTCTGTTAAGAAACGAGCCCTCTTGCGCCAAATTGGCTCAAAAAGTTTACCCGTCCGTAGCTTTAGCGAAGGAGGGCTCGTCTCTCTGAAATTATTCTTGGTGATTCTTGTTAAAGAACATAAAAAACTAGTTTATATCATAACAAATATACAGCATTTTGTCAAGGTTAAAACTCCTGAGTTCAACCCCCAAGTGCAACACTCACTGCTTGTAATGGACTCAACCAGCCAAGGCGTTTTCTTGGCCGAGAGTTAAGGCGGTATTCGACTTCCGCCAGTTCGTCATCATGTATTGTAGTAAAATCTGTTCCCTTTGGGAAATAT
>CALRHR010000015.1 GCA_943359485.1 Candidatus Nomurabacteria bacterium
CCTGAGTTCAACCCCCAAGTGCAACACTCACTGCTTGTAATGGACTCAACCAGCCAAGGCGTTTTCTTGGCCGAGAGTTAAGGCGGTATTCGACTTCCGCCAGTTCGTCATCATGTATTGTAGTAAAATCTGTTCCCTTTGGGAAATATTCTCGTAGTAATCCATTAGCATTTTCATTAGCTCCTCTTTCCCAAGAATGATACGGATGAGCGAAAAATACTTTTAGATTTGTTTTTTCTTCCATCGTCTGCCAGTCGCTGTTCTCAGGTCCATTGTCGAGGGTGATTGTTTGTTTCATGACCGAAGGTAGTGCATTCATTCTTTGTTCCATGGCAGTAACTGTGGCTCTACTTGTTTTGTCCGCCACCCTCGTTACGAAAAACAATCCTGTTTTTCTTTCAAGCAGTGTATTGACTCCTGGTTTGTGATTGCATGATTCCACAGTATCTCCCTCCCAGTCTCCAATTCTTGATTTTGTGTCCACAATAGGAGGTCTCTCATCTATGGGAACACCTTTAGGTCTAAAGATTCTTTGGGATTTTCGCATTCCTTTCTTTTGTCTTCGCTTTTGCTTTCTTCTTAAATATATACGCAGATCTTCGTGACCTGGTCTTAAATATCCGTATCCGTTACGATGAATTTGAGCATAGACAAACTGATAGATGGCTTCGTGAGAAATGTGACCTATGTTTTCTTTTCTTGCTGTACCTGATATCTGCTCCGGAGACCAACCAGCTTTGAGCTGAGACACAACATATGAACGAATTGTCTGTGATTTCAATCTCTCTGCTCTGCCACGACAGGTACGCTTAAAAAGAGCTCGCTCATGAGCCAAGCGAGGAGTGTATCTTTTGAATTCTTTCGGAAAGTTTCTTCTTAGTTCTCTTGAAATGGATGCTGGAGAACGATTTAACTCTTCAGCTATGTATCTGGCCGACTTCTTTAACCAAAACAATTCTTGAATTTTTTCTCTTTCTAAAATACTTAAATGCTTGTATTGCATACCTCTATTTTACTAGAAGTGTTGCACTTACTTGTTGAACTCTCTACTTTAAGATATATCTAGATTTTATGTTAATATTTGAGCATGCTCAACAATTTGTCAGAAAAATTATTACGGCCTTACAACCCGAAAGAAACCGAAGAAAGAATTTATAAACTTTGGGAAGAATCAGGATTTTTTAATCCGGATGTGTGTATAAAAAAAGGCGTTACGGACAAAAAAAGTGAACACTTTTCCATAATTCTTCCCCCGCCGAATGTAACCGGAATTTTACACTTAGGTAGCGCCATCATGCTCGCAATCGAAGACATACTAATTCGCTATGCCAGAATGCGAGGCAAGAGAACTCTCTGGATACCCGGCACCGATTCCGCCGCCATAGCAACCCAGGCAAAAGTTGAAAAAGAAATTCAAAAGTCCGAAGGACTTTCCAGGCATGATCTTGGTCGCGACGAACTTTTAAAAAGAATCAATTCTTTTATTGAAGAAAGTAAAACAACCATTCTTTCGCAAATTCGGTCAATGGGCGCTTCGGTTGACTGGAGCCGTTATGCCTACACCATGGATGAAAAAAGGTACAAAGCAGTGATGGAAGCCTTTGTGCGGATGTATAATGCGGGACTGATATATCGCGGCAACCGTATCGTAAACTGGGACCCTAAAGGTCAAACAACAATTTCAGACGATGAAATAGTCTACGAAGAACGAACTAGCAAATTCTACACTTTGAAATACGGACCTTTTGAAATAGGCACAGCGCGACCGGAAACAAAATTTGGCGACAAATATGTAGTAATGCACCCCGATGATAAGCGTTATGCAAAGTATAAAGACGGTGAGAAATTTGAATTAGAATGGATCAACGGCAAAATGACCGCAACGATTATTAAAGATGAAATGATTGATATGGAATTCGGCACAGGGGTAATGACCATCACTCCATGGCACTCACACGAAGATTTTGAACTTGCAGAAAAATATAAACTGGACAAAGAGCAAATTATCGACAAAGTTGGTAAACTTTTGCCGATAGCCGGAGAATTCGCCGGAATGAAAATCACCGAAGCTCGCGATAAAATAATAGAAAAATTACAGAGCAAGGGGCTGGTGACAAAGATTGATGAAAATTATACAAACAGAATCGCCACTGCAGAGCGCACAGGCGGAATTATCGAACCGCAAATAATGCTTCAATGGTTCGTAGATGTGAATAAAAAAATTCCTGAGCGCGGAAATAAATCATTGAAAGAACTTATGCTGGAGCCGGTTCGTGACGGTAAAATAAAAATAATGCCAGAACATTTCGAAAAAGTTTATTTCAACTGGATAGAGAATCTGCGGGATTGGTGTATTTCCAGGCAGATCTGGTTCGGCCATCGCATACCAGTATGGTACAAAGCAAGTGGAAACGAAAGTGAAATATATTGCGGGATAAGAGCTCCAAAAGGAGAAGGTTGGCAACAAGACGAAGATGTGCTGGATACTTGGTTTTCCGCGGCGCTTTGGCCTTTTTCCACCATGGGCTGGCCAGAGGAAACTCTCGACCTAAAAAACTACTTCCCCACTTCGGTATTGGAAACCGGCTATGATATTATTTTTTTCTGGGTGGCCCGCATGATACTCGCAAGCCAATTCTTAATGGGAGATATTCCTTTCAAGACAGTGTACATGCACGGAATAGTAAGAGACGGACAGGGCAGGAAAATCTCAAAATCGCTCGGGAACAACATTGACCCTGCTGACATGGGTAAAAAATACGGCACGGACGCACTGCGTGTTTCGCTCGTCTCGGGCACATCACCAGGAACCGATAGTAAGATTTCTGAAGAAAAAATAAGAGGTTACAAAAATTTTAGCAATAAGATTTGGAATATTACTCGCTTCATACTAGAAAACACTAGTGAAAAAAAAGCGGAGGAAAATGTTAAAAAAGAATTAATTTCAGAATTTGATAAAATAGCTGAAGATATTACTTTGGATATGGAAAATTACAGATTCCACTTGGCAATAGAAAAGATATACCAGTATGTCTGGCATAGATTTGCCGATGAAATATTAGAACAAAGCAAAAAAGACAAAACATTAGAATCTTCCTTGCTTCCTATTTGGGAAAAATGTTTAAAAATTCTGCACCCCTTTATGCCTTTCGTCACCGAAGAAATCTGGGGCATGATGCCAAATAAAAATAAAACATTATTAATGGTGGAAAAATGGCCCTTCGCTTCTGCTCAGGACCTACGGCCCATCACTACGCTCGGGACCTCCAGCCCAAAAAATCAAAATGACTAGTGATCCAAAAATCTTAGGTTTAGCATTCCTCGGAGGTATCGTACCTTCTCTTGTGTGGCTATGGTTCTGGCTTAAAGAAGACAAAAAGAAACCCGAACCAAAAGGGGTTCTGGCAGTGGTCTTCATCATGGGTATCATTGCAGTGATTGCCGTTTTACCAATTCAAAAATTTATCCAGATCATAACTAGCTCCAACAATTTACAGCTCGTCCTCTGGGCCTCTACCGAAGAAATAATGAAATATTTAGCTGTCTTGGTCATTCTCTATAAAACAAATCTGGCAGATCAAGCCATCGATTGGCCGATTTATTTAATAACTTCAGCTTTGGGTTTTGCGGCTCTGGAAAACACCTTATTTTTAATTAAACCTCTCTCTATGGGGCTACACACTATGGGACTACTTACTGGGGGGTTGCGATTCCTTGGGTCTACACTACTACATACTGTTTCAAGTGGAATTCTAGGCGTCCTATTGGGAGTTTCCATATATATGGACAAATCCAAAAAAGTATTACATTTTATTATCGGGCTAATACTGGCAATATCCTTGCATAGTGTCTTTAATTTTTTTATAATAAGAAATAGTGGAAATGACTTTTTAAAAGTCTTTGGATTCTTGTGGGTCGTCACTATTATCGTAATGTTACTTTTTGAAAAAGTAAGGAGAATGGACCCTGACGCTTAGAAGAGGGCCCCCAATAGAGAAAGCATGGGAATTAATATTAATAATTTTATATAAAATAAAATGCAAAAAAAAAGTTTTTGGGAAAGACTAACTGGAAGTGTTCGTATGGAGGAAGAAGAAAGTAGTGGAGAATCTAAAAAAATTTTATTGAAAGGGATTAAGGAAAATAGTAAAGACAAAAAATCTGTAAACAACAACTGGATTGAAGAAGAAAATGAGGAAGCAGAATTAGCTGTGGATGTATATCAAACACCGACAGAGATCGTCGTTCAGACTATGGTAGCCGGAGTAAAACCAGAAGATTTAGAGTTATCGATTGCTCGCGATATGGTCACCATAAGAGGAGTCCGCGAAGAGTCCAGAACCATTGAAGAAGACAATTATTTCAGCAAGGAACTTTATTGGGGTAAATTTTCCCGCACCATTTCCCTGCCACAAGAAGTGGAACCAGAAGAAGCCGATGCAATCGAAAAGCACGGACTACTCACCATTAAACTCCAAAAAGTAGACCGAGAAAAAACTAATAATGTAAAAGTTAAGTCAATCTAGGAAATTTTGGTCACAAGTATTTTTCTATTAAAAAATCTCGCGACCCGCTCCTCGCGCTTTGAAAGTCATCCCATGACTTTCAACACTACGGACTCACAAAAACTTCTTTTTTGTGGTGCCTGGGGGGTGAATCGCACACCCGGCCACTTCCTCTTCAGGGAAATGCTCTACTACTGAGCTACCCAGGCATATTCTTAAACTTACTGACCAAAATTTTGAAATGCACCATTTAAATTATCTATACCACTTTTCGCCCCGCCATAAATGCTTATTAATTGCTCCACATAGGGCTGTATCAAGTAATAAGCCCCCAAGGCTGAGCCAATTATGAACACCCAATACAGGATGCTCATGATGCGTCCAAAACGCATCGAGCGCCTCATGTCACGAAGCATGTCATTATTCTCTTTGACTAGCTCTAGAGTTTCCTCCAGGAGCTTTTGTTCTTCTTCGGACATAGATATAATTTAGCACAATATTATTACAAATCCAACAATCTTGTGCCCTCGGTACGAATCGAACGTGCATCTATCCCTTAGGACGGGACTGTTCTATCCATTGAACTACGAGGGCTTATTAAAACAATATAGCCCAGAGAATTAGGAAAGTCCAAGCAGTTGCATCACCACCGGCTTATTAAAGCCGACGACAAGCTCATTGCCAATCTGAATCACCGGCACACCCATTTGCCCGGATTTGTCTATCATTTCTTTTCTTTTTTCAGCGTCAGCGGCTACATCATGTTCAGTGTAGGCAACATTATTTGCCTTAAAATATTCCTTTGCCATTTGGCAGAAGTGGCAGGACGGGGTTGAATAAATTATAACTGATTTTGTATCTGGCATAAAATATTGTAAATAATTTATAATAAGCTATTATAACAATAAACGAGGAGCATAAGCAAATTTATTTACTTGATGTCCGAAAACATTAGAAGCGGTCGTAGTTTAGTGGTAGAACTGGTGCTTCCCAAGCATCGGGCGCGAGTTCGATTCTCGCCGACCGCACAAAATTATTTAAAAAAACTTTTTACAAAATTCCAGAATCCTGAAGATTCTTCTTTTTGCTCATTTGCCTTATTTCTATCTTCAACTATTACTATCATACCCTCGCCTTCTTTGGCTAAGCCGAATTTATCTCGAATACTTTCTTCCACCCCTTCGTCAGTCTGAAGCTTGGCAATATTCAAAGAAAATTGTTCTTTTTCTTGTTTTAACTGCGCCACCTTATTTTCAGCTATTTTTTTATTTTCTCTGGTAATCTGAATTTTTCCTATGAAACCGATCACCCCCCAGGTAAAAACCACAACTAAAAGACCTAGAAACATCAAAACAGGTCGTGAATATAGGATGTTATTCCAGACGCTTCTTTGTTGGAAATTTTTCATAATTTTTTAAATATGCTATACTCCAGTATATGCTTTTTAATAAAAAACATCAAAAAAAGATCCAAATGGCTTGGGCAGTTGTGAGTATCCTGATGATCATCAGTATGATACTGATGTATTCGCCAATCTTTAGCGTTAAATAAAACTCATCGCAGGCGCACTTTTTAGAAAGCCTTTCGCAGGCTGACGAGCCGAGAAGTTCGCTGCCGCAGCAGCGGCAGATAGATTGCTTTATAAAAAGTTGTGCCAAGAAAGAGTTTTATTCCCCGCTTTTCATCATTTTTAAAAAGACATCCTGTGGAATATTTACCCGCCCGCGCTCTTTCATTTTTTTCTTGCCTTTTTTCTGTTTTTCACGAAGCTTCATCTTGCGAGTGATATCTCCCCCATACATGTGTTGGGTCACATCTTTTTTCATACCCGAAAGAGTTCGGGAAGAAATAATCCGCCCAAACGCTTTTGCTTGAATTTTTAGGGTAAACATTTGGCGTGGCAAGAGATCCTCCAGCTTCAGCACAGTCGTTTCTGCCTCTTCTTCAACTCTCTTTTTTGAAATAACTTTTGAAAACGCTGGCACTACTAGGTCGGCAACCAATATATCCAGCCTGGTAACATTCGCCTCACGCATTTCATCTATCTCATAAGAGATTGACCCATAACCAGAAGAAGTGCTCTTGAGCTCATCAAAGAAATTTCGCATCAGCTCGCGCAGGGGCATTTTTGCAGAAATAGAAGAGCGACTATCACCAAAGTTTTCTGTCTCGCCGATCTCCGCCTCGTGGACAAACAATAACTGCATAATATTCCCAAGATATTCAATTGGGGTAATTATTTTCGCCACCACCCAAGGTTCAAAAACAGTTTTGATGTTTCCGTCATCTGGGAAAAAATATGGAGAATAGACCTTCTCCTTTTTACCTTGATTATTTTCTACTTCATAAGTTATAGAAGGCGTGGTAACAACTAAATTCAAATTAAATTCTCGTTTGAGTCGTTCGGTAATAATTTCCAAATGCAGCATACCCAAAAAACCCAAACGGAACCCTTTGCCCAAAGACCCCGAAGATTCCTCTTCATAAGAAAAAGACGAGTCTGACAATCGGAGCTTGCCAAGCGCCAGTTTAAGTTCAGCAAAATCATCTGCGTCCTCAGGGAAAATACTCGCCCAGACAACCGGCACTGGTTGCATGTAGCCAGGCAGAGCTCCCAAGGGATGCGAAGATTTAACAATAGTATCCCCTACCGAGGCAATACCGGGTTTTTTAATACCGGTAACAATGTAGCCAATATCACCGGCAGATAGGTACTCCTCTGGAGTTTCTTCTGGTGAAAATGATCCTACTTCTAGCGCAGTAAATTTTTCATTTGACACTGAAAAAATTAAATTTTCATTTTTCTTTACTTTGCCATCCAAAACTCGTACAAAAACTATCACCCCACGATGATTAGAATATTTAAAATCAAAAACCAGCGCGCGCAATACCCCCTCCGCCTTTGGCACCTCCCCCTTACCAAGGGGGAGGAGGGTGGGGGTAGGTGCTGGAATCCGCTTTATGATTTCTTGTAATAAATTCTCTACGCCTTCACCCGTGCGACCTGACACTTCTAGTATCTCCTCCCTCTGGCAACCCAAAAGTTTAACCACTTCATCTTTAATTTCTGGAATTCTAGCAAGCGGTGAATCAATCTTGGTAAGTACAGGAATAATTTTTAAGCCCCCTTCCCTCGCCATGGCCAGCGTAGTCAGCGTCTGGGCTTGCACCCCCTGAGTCGAATCTACTAAAAGTACAGAGCCTTCCACCGCCTTCAAAGCTCGAGAAACTTCGTAGGAAAAATCCACATGACCGGGAGTGTCGATTAAATTCAGGATATAATCCTGCCCTTCGCTTCGCTCAGGACCGTTCGCATGGTAAATCATGCGAACGGGCTGCATCTTGATAGTAATTCCCCGTTCACGCTCCAGCTCCATAGAGTCAAGAACTTGGTCACGCATCTTGCGAGCCTCCACCGTATGCGTAATCTCCAGCATCCTGTCCGCCAAGGTACTCTTGCCGTGATCAATGTGTGCGATTATTGAAAAGTTTCTGATATTTTCTAATTTCATTTATTTAGGCTCTAGGCTTTAGGCATTAGGCTTTAGCTTTTATTTGCTAGTGCCTAGGGCCTAAGGCCTAATTAGCTATTTTATCACTCCAAAAATCCTCCAGTTTGGTGATTCCACAGTTGGAAATAAAAACACCACGCCATTCTACCAGAAAAAGACCATATTTCAAAGTCCTTCTTGTGGCGGGGCGATGACTTTGGCGCGCCAGAATTTGGTGTGAAGAACTTTGATAATATTTTTTAGTTCCTCGTTCCCAAGGAGATGAAGCACAAGGGTAGCTGCCACGATGCCCAGCATTCCGGAAATAAATCCCTGTAGAAACACTCCGACCAGCGTAGTTGTGCCAAAAATTGGTGAAAAAATATTAAGCCCAATGTACGACACCAGAGCGAGAAAAAACGATGCCCCCAGACTCTGAAAAAAAGTTTTACTAACGAATGACTCGCCCTTCATGAAGTCCCGGCGAACAAAATACCAATGCAGTGCTGCGTTCATAATAGTCCCAGTCGAGTACGCAAGTGGCAACATCAGAACTTCCGTACCGGCAATACCCTCCACTTTCAAGATGACTTCTATAAAATCTCGGAAGAATGGAATACTGATAAAAATATGTGTAAATACGAAAGATAAAATTATTATAACAAGAGAACAGAATAAATTTACCAAGAGCGGTCTTTTGGTATCACCATGCGCATAGTAGGCCCGGGACAGGAGCGCTATCATTCCCTGCGCGACGACTGACACGGAAAAAATGGCCAAGGACGCCGCCACCAAGCGAGTGTTATCCCAGGAGAAGCTTCCAGAGCCCAATATCACACGCACAATCTGAGCCCGCACCACAATAAAAAGAAAAATTACCGGAAAAGACCAAAAAACTATTGCCCGCGCTGCTTCTTTGAGATGACTTCGAAACTCGTCAATTTTCCCGGAAGAAACGAATTTTGCTAATGTCGGAAAAGCGGCCACCGCATAGGATATGCCAATAATGTTGAGAGGCACGGATTGGATATTGAATGAGAGATTAAAAATAGAGATTGACCCAGGCTTTAAATAGGAAGCTAACGCAACAATAGCAATTAGGGAAATGTTGTTGAAGGCAAGCCCCACAGTACGAGGCAGTGAAATCAGGGCTATTTGTTTTATATCTTTAAAATTTATCTGAAAAGAAAATTTTGGCGTAAACCCAGAACTATGAGACGCGATAGCCTGAACTCCAAAATGTATAAGCGCCCCGAGCACAACCCCAAAGGCCAGACCATAAATCCCAAAAATCGGGTAAAGAAACACTACGCCAGCGATAATTCCCAAATTATAAAAAATCGGACTTAAAGAAAAAATTAAAAACTTGCGGCTCATCTGAGTAATAGTTCCAAAAAGGTTTGAAAGACCCATAAGTATCGGCGACAAAAGCATAATTCGTGAGATCCAAATCAACTTCGCCTGCAAGAGAGAAGAGAAACCCGGAGCGACAACAGACACCAGAAAAGGCATTAAAACAAAAGCTATCACAGCTACAACAATCATCAAAAGAAAGAAAACAGTAAAAATATCATTAAAGTATTTGCGCGCTTCATTGGTCACTTTCCCATCGGTCATCTTGGCGGAAATGAACGGAATAATGACCGTTATGGACGCGAGAGATGCCACACAAATAAAGATAAGGTCCGGCACACGAAAAGCCGCATAATATAAATCGAGCGTAGACGAAGGCCCGATAAAATGAGCAAAAAATCTATCACGAAAAAGTCCCAAGATTTGCGAAAGAAAAGCAAAAAAACCTAAAAGAAATGCAGCTTGGCTGATGCTCGCATATTCTTTACCAAAAATCCTCAGAATCTTCTCCATGTACTCTTCTAATTACCTATACTTTTCTTAGTAGTGTCTTTGGGAATCTCTTCTTTAATAGTAGGAACAGAAATGTTAGCAGAAGAACCTTTTAGAGAGTTAACATAACTTATCAATTCTTTGTTCGTAGGCAAGATAGAGAGAGCAGCCTCGGCATAAGAGAGTGCTTCCACTTTATCCCCTTCTTTTATGGCTATCTGAGAAAGTAGAAGCCATGCATCCACAAAATCCGGCTTCAGTGCAAGTGCTTCTTTCGCATAATCCTTGGCTTCTTTGTTTTTTCCATCAGCAAATGCCACACTCGCCATGAAAAGTTTCAGACTGGGACTTTTTGGATTTAAAGTAGAAGCCGTTTTATAAGCTTCGATTGCCTTGGGATAAGTATCCTTGATACCAATGGCACCCAAATTTTGATACACTGCACCAAGTGATTGAAAATTTGAGTAATTCTTGGAATCAAATGTCGTCGCCATCTGTGCACCATTTACCGCTTGGTCCAAGTTTGTTTGAATTGAAGCTTTTTCTTCTTCAGAAAGAGACTCTTTGGTAACGATAGAATTTAATTTGAGTAAGTATATCTGTGAGTAAGTCCGCAGATACAAGTCGTTGGTATATAGCGACAAAGCTTTACCGATAGATTTCTCAGCTGTTTCTATATCAGGAGCGGTTAGTGCTTGTCGGAAATAAGAAACAGAGACAAACCGTTCAATGTACTTGAAGGAAATACCGACAGAAATTATTATTATCAAAACAAGGGTGAGTATAGAGAAAAAACTCTTTCGGTGATCATTCAAAAATGCTAAAGATATCTGGCCCTTTGGAGCAGAGGAAGAGGATAATCCGATGAATACACCAGCAAAAGCAAGAGCCAGCAAGAACAGCACAGCACCTGTGGAATAAAAGAAAGAGGAAACAAATAAATAAAAGGAAAGTACAAAAAAAGCCATAGTTTCCCAATTGTCTCCATTTCGGATACTAGAAAATATTGATTTAACCCCTCCCCAAATAAGCGCTATAAAAAATACAAGCCAGACCAAAACCCCCAGGGATCCGACAGTAGTCATGAATGTTGGAAGTAACCCCGAACCAGAACCGAAGGATGTATCAAAGAAGGCAGTAGAGTTAATCTCAACCGGCTTATACATTGACCAAGCCACACTAAATCTGTTAGGACCAATACCAAGAAATGGATCCACCTTGAGCGCCGATATAGACACATCAACAGTAGAAGAAAGTGACGGAGAAACTTCTATATTGGTAAGTTTAAAATAATTCGGCAATATACTTCCGATGAATTGTCCGGAAATGAAGAATAGAAGCGTCACTAAAATAACAACAAAAGAAAAAACTGGAAAATGATGCCGTTTGCCTTCAGAGTCGATATTATTGGAAGTTAGTGATAGTTTGTATACAAAAATTATCAATGCAAACACTCCGAGCAAGGACCAAACAAAAGAGAAATTCACCGCCGCAATTAGGAGTAGAGAGAGTAGAGTCAGGCCCTGCAACAGCAATTTTTCGACTCGAGTAGTCGGGAAAAATTCCACTACAAGGAGAGATATAAGCGCTGAAAGACCCGCAAAAATTCCAAAGGCATTCCACGAACCTATGAGGTTGTGAGTTGTATCACCCAAAACTCCAAAAGACAAAGCCCCTCCAAAAAACAAACGCAGAGCTTGGAAAATCAAGACTACAGCACTCGAGAGCACTGCGCCGAATAAGATTATCTTGGCATCTCTGGCATCTCGAAAAATAATAGCGCACATCATCATCAACAAAAATCCGACAAACATAAACCAAAATGTGCCGACATCAAACATTGTTCCAAAAAAAGAAACCGCCGAAGAACCAGAAAAAGTGGCGGACAAAAAGAACACCATGACAATACCTAGCCCTGCGAGCAGGGATAATGATTTTGGTAAAATTATCTCGCCATCAAAAAATCGCGCAATAGCCCAAAAGATGACACACAATGCGAGACCCACCACCAACAAAAGCCCTTTAGAAATTTCTATGGGGAAATTTGTGAAAGGCAAAAAGAAAATTGGTAATAAAATTACTACTAAAAATAATACCAAAAACGAAAGCTTATCAAATGTGTGCGAATCCATACTTAAAGTATACCAAACTCTATTTTTTACGCAAATTTATCCTACTATTTGTCTTTATTTTTTGCTGGTTTATGAGAACCAAAGTTTTACTTTATTGCAAGTTTTTTTTCGATAAAATCTACTCTACTTTTTAGTTCTTTATACTCAACTCTAGAAACTTTAGTTTCTACAAAATCATCTATTCTTTTATCTGTACCGGAAAGCTGATTCTTTACACCCTCAACCTCTTTCTTTACCCCTTCAATTTCTTTTTTGAGTCCGCTTTCAACACCATCAATCTTTTTAGTTAATCTTTCTTCGAAACCGCTAAGACTGCCAGCTATTACCACTGCCAAATCATTAATAGTCATTGTTTTATTTTTTTTCTCTTTCTTCATATATTATGAATTGTACTATAAATGCTTTGTCAAAAGCAAACAATTAGATTTTTTATTCTGTAACAGGCTCGCTCGGTGTTTCCACAGCTTCAGTTTCTGTAGGTGTAGTTTCTGGTTCTGATACTGCCGGTTCTTCGGGGGAAGAAGGACCTACTTCTTCACCCGGAATTGGGGTATCTTCTACGCCAGGGTTACTATTACTATTTTCTTCCCCAGTATTTCCATCGTCAGGTGTCTCTGGTGTCGGGTCAACTTCAGGCACAGGGTCATTTGTATTTTGCGAAGCGTTAATATTTGCCTGATTAAGCAATTCTTGCAATTGAGTTTTTGTCACGCACACATCTTCCAAGCAAAGTTCTTTAGTGGTTAATTTATCACTAATAACATTCGCCACCTGCAATACTCCATGCTCCCAAATAACCCCATAAATATTGTTAAATTGGGCTATTAGGCGTCCCAGTGCCGAAGTTGACTCGGCGCCTGCGGCACTTCCCCCTCCCTCCAGCACCGCCAGCCTCTCCTCTATTC
>CALRHR010000016.1 GCA_943359485.1 Candidatus Nomurabacteria bacterium
ATTTTATGTGTTCTGTTTTATTAAGCAAAGATTGTACATTTCTCTGTCCCTCGAGGATTACCTCTCGGGACGCTGAATTTTTATAATCGCTTTGCTTTTTAAAAATTCGCGCCCGTAGCCCAGAGTAGCGGATTCAATAGATAATATTACAAAGAAGAGGTTTATAATTAAATAATATGCGCCCGTAGCTCAGTCGGTAGAGCAGATCCCTTTTAAGGATAAGGTCGTTGGTTCGATCCCAACCGGGCGCACAAGAGAAAAAATATAAACTGCTTTATATTTTTTCCAGCTTGTGCGGACCGCAGCGATGTTTTGCGACCACGCAAAACCGCGAGGGGCGGGCTGCGAAAATTTTGAGTGACGACGAAAAATTATTTGTAGCCACAAAGTGCGAGCCGCAAGCACGACGGTGCTGAGGCGGTGTCGCGAGATTTTTCAGTAGAAAAATACTTGTGACCACAAAATTTTTTTAGCTGTGCGAGACGGAGCCTTATTTTTTCAGAGGAAAAAATGGCGAGTCAGGTCGTTCTGACTCTGAGAGTCACCAGACTCGAACGAGGTCGTGAAAATTTTGCTTTGGCGAAAGTAAAATTATTCCTGACCACAAAGTGCGAGTCAGAAGTATGTTTTGTAAGTATTATTTTTCACACCCTGATTGGAATCGAATTAAAATGAAATAGTTTTTGCTATTTTTTATTTTCTAATGCAATAAGAGCAAGTACTAAGATATAAACAATGTGTTCATCAACAATCGGATTGTTTTCCGGTGGAAGGAGGGCTAGAAACATTGAGAACATCATCAGAGCTCCAGCAATGCACCCCCATTTTACATATCTGTTGAATATGAGAGTTAGCCCTACAAATAAAAGCCCGAGCATGAAAAGCCAGTCTACAATTGCTACTCCTGCTAAACTATGAAAAATTTCTGCAAAAGGACCCTTGACTGCATTTGCTAAAAAGCCAGTAGTGGGCGACCCTCCATGTATCCATGCTTTCTCTGAAGTAGTAGCAAAACCAAATCCAAAAACTTTATCAATAAACGCCCAGAGAAAAGTAAAACCCATAACATAGCGAAGTACTGCAAAAACAATTTTTTGTTTGTTCATATATAAATTATATACCGATATGAAAAAGATTCCACTATGTAGCCTCTGTAGTCTCTTCTTTACAAGTTTTTACAAAAATCACCATTATGGAGTTGGTAACTATCATAGCTATAGAATGAAGCATGGTTGCTATATTATAAGAACCAAGCGCACCTAAAGCTAGGAAGTGGCGCAATGCATTCGTCCCATACAACAGAGATGTTTCACTTTTGGGGTGATAATATGTTTTACGAAGAGTGGGCATAAAAGCAATTAGATCTATTGAAACAACTATAATAATAGATATAGTTGGATCTTTTGTCAGCATCCAGGGTATGAGTCCTAAAATAGCAAGAGCTAAAAAATACTTATCGATTTTGGGAGGATGTTTAAATCCATATTTCAAAGAAAACAAAAATATAATCAGAGTGAATACTTCCGATACAGCTGTGGGGATTGCTCCTATGCCGGCACCCTTGGCTACTTGTCCGAAAAATACAACACAAGAAACTATAGACCAAATAAGCCAAGTATAAGGATGGGGTTTTACCCTGCCTTTTACAACATCCAACAAGTAAGGAATGTTCCCTACTAATGCAAGGAGAGATGCGGCAACAACTAGAATTTCTTTTATCACTGATCTATTATAGCACACTGGTCCATCTCCTCTTTTTGCATTTCCTTAATGAAAAAAAGCTTATTATATAAACTTTCCATATACGAACGATCGGAAAATATAGTTATAATTAAATCCTATTCCCTGCACATAAAGAAAACAATCTCCCTGCGGAGATTTTTTTCTTTAGTATATTTTGTCGATTACCCCAACAGGAATCGAACTAATCGGAGAAAACTTTTCGTGCAATCTCGTCAAAATCGTAGCTTGGCGGGAAATGTTCTTTAAAAATCTGCATCGCCGGTTCACCGATATACTCCTTGCGAAGTGATGCATAATGCATGGCAAGGATCATTTCTTCGGGTTCGCCGACACAATCTAGAGGCTTGAAACCCTCAATACCAAGAATGCGTTTGAATAGTGGCAACAGACGTTTCTTGGTATAGAGATTGGCGCCAAAGATATTGATCAATTCTTTTTTTGGTAAAAATGCCGAAAAAGATGCGAATAAGAATACGCACTTCGGACATCGATTACACCAATAATTTGTACGTTGCAAGCGTTGCTGAATGCGGGGTAACCAAAAATAGCTATTACAGCTCGTAACATCGTAGAGGTATTGTGGATAGCGCACGAAACGCCTCACAATTTCCAGTTCACTGAATTTGCGCAAGAGCGAACTTGTTGAAATATCTGGTGTAATAAAGCGCTTAATATAATCGTTAATCATTTTTTCTGCCTCGGATGATTTGCACCATTGATGATTCACTGGCAAGCCGAGATAGTCTAGATTACCGAAATCAGCACTGCGTTCGTTGGAAAAAACTATTTGGTCATAACCTATAAGTTCCGCCAGTAATACTGCAATAAATGTGAATGTGGATACAGCCGGATATGCGCCCTGCATGATCATGTCAAGCCATGGATCACGACAACGACTAACATTGATCGTTTTCGCACCCACGAGCTTTCCAATGCGCTTGTGAGCAGGCGTTGGGGCAAAAGCAAAAAAGTCGAATGGTGTACCAAATGATTTTAATATTTCAGCGGAAAGAATTGAATCTTTGCCCGCTCCATTCAAAAGAAGCGCCCGCGTAGGACGTTCGAATCGTGCTGGTGTAGGCGCAACAGCAGAATTGTCGTACGGAAATGCAATGAGATCGCGAAAATCAATTTTCATGAGATAGAAAAATTCTCCAAGCCCATTTAAATAAAGCGAGTCCCAGAAGTGTGCTTGTTCACGCGTGAGCGTAAATCCATCGATGTGAATATTCTTTGTTGGAAAAGCCTGCCAGTAATTTATGCCAATTATGAGAAGAAGTGCTTGTAGTGTTGGCTCCAGCACGGCCTTGGGTACTTTCTCCCACAACTCCGGTGCCACATCTGGAAACATCAACCTGTCAGTAAAAGTCTTCGAGATGCCGAATTTAAACTCAACACGATAGGTAAAAGTAATAATGGAACGAGCGGTATCTATTTTATATGTTCCAAAAGTAAATGAAGACGCGTGCAACATTTTTACATCATAACATGATTCTGCTTGACTCTTAAATCCACTCAATATTTTTTTATTTAAAATAAAAATTAACTTTGGACAAGTTATTATTAGATAAATTTAATTGTAAAATTATACATTCCCATGCCACAGACTCCTTGAAGTTCTTCTCCTCTATTTTTAATACCAATATCAATCTCCGTTTCTCCAGTTTGAGGTAGAATTTTTTGGAATTGGGCAGAACGAATAACCAGTGATGCAGAGCAATCATATGTGCCGTCCGTCTTTACAATTAATTTTGTAGGAATTTCAGCCTTTGCTGTGCTAACCTGGGGAGAATATCCGCCTTTTGCCTCAATAGTAATGTACTGAACCCCATCTCTTATCTCGGTGTTTTGCACAGCTTGATCTGTGTTTTTTGTTTTTGAACCACCAACAAAAATAATACCTACCGCGACAATAAGACCGAATGTAATAATAACTGAAACTGTTTTATTCATGTGATTTTACGAAATCATGCCGTGCAAGTGATTCTGCTGAATCATGTCGCATTCTCCTTTAAAATGCGACCTAAAGCGCGGCGACTTAATTATATATTAAATAATGGATTAATAATACCTAGTCCTGCAAGACCCGCTAGAAGTGCAAATATTCCGAGTCCTATAACAACGACACCTGCAGACTTAAAGAAAAGTGGTGCATGTTTCCCGTGTGCGAATGATGCTGATCCAAAGGAAAGAAATGCGAGCATTGGAAGTGTGCCAAGAGCAAAGGCAAACATAATCAAGAAACCAGATACAAATGATCCGCTTCCTATGGCTGCTACTTGCATTGATTGAGTGAAGCCACAAGGTAAGAAAAAAGTTCCAAAACCAATAATAAGCGGTGTGAAAGTTTTATGTTCTATCCTTCTGAAAACAGAAGAGATTGTTTGAAAGACTCCAGAATGCAAGGTAAGTTTGTTTTTGGCAAAGACTCCAACCAAATTTAAACCAAGCATTAGCATGACCAAGGATGCTATAAGCCCCAAAATCGCTGTAAGTGTAAAGTTAATTCCGATAGCACTACCTATCATTCCCAAAACTCCACCCAATACTGCAAAACTCACCAATCTTCCAGTGTGGAAAAGTAGGAAAGTTTTAGTATCACTAACATTGTCTTCTGAGATTTTTGCTGAAAGTGATAAAACCAATCCTCCGACTATGGCCAGACAACTTGAAACTGAAGCAATAAGACCGATAACAAAGCTGGTTGTTGGTGTCGTTTTGCCACCGATACCAAGATTAAGGATTCCTGACTTTTGTAGAACAAAAAAGATGACCAAGAAAGCAAGTCCGATAGGTATAGCTTTCCAAATAACATCACCATCTTTATTTTCCTCAATAGTTTTTTCTACAGACAAAATATAACCATGAGATTTTATTTTACTAGTTAAAGATTCCACTATTTTTTCCACACTCTCTGTGCTATCTGTTTCTATCTGTACAGTTTGATTTTTTAAATCAACATGTGGATTATTCACAAAATCCTGTTCATTTAAAATATCTTCAATCAAGATTTTGCATGATGCACAATGAGTACCTGCGACATGAAATGTGTATTTTTTCATACTAATATTTTTCTTGTTTATAATTTTTTAATAATTCTTTCCAAAAAAGTCCACCAATAATTAGAAGCGGTATAGAAGTTATAAGCCCTGGATAATAACTCCATGTGGTAATAGCCGTCCAAATATGATGTAGTTCAACAATAAAAATTATTCCAGGAAGAAACATTAATCGCAAACGCCACTTTTCGCTCGCAATCAGAAAAGCAAAAACAATAAGAGCCAACCAGAGCATAATTTGGAAAACTAAAAAGGTCGCTTGAGGCATAGACATTTCATTTAAAAACCCAAAAACTAACTTTGTACTCCAATCAATATTGTAAAAGTCATTAAAAAATTCCTCCAAGCCGTGAGCAATGAAAACAGGAATTGAGATGTAAAATATATTTTTAAGTTTTTGTGAAATCATAAATTATAATTTCTTACCTTTAATTCTAAAATTTGTTTTGGATGACAAAAAATTTTCACCTGTTATAACCGATTTACCTGTCTTTGCTTCGAGTGCTTTTCTAGCGCCTTTCGCAATCTGTCCACCCCGATGCGCTGGTACTTTATTTTGCTCTAACCCTTTACTCTGCACAGTTTCTGCTATCTGGCGCGTGGATAACTCTGCAAGTGCGGTAAAAATCAATTCGGCCTCATTCATATGATCCCGCAAATTTTGTGTTTTTAAACCCTTTATATTTTTGTGATCTCGGACAGATAAGTCGCTCCACTCTTGATGAATAATATTCGTAAGTATGGCAAATTCTTCTCCTTTTTTCACATCATGTTCACTCCAATAATCTGTCAATTTATTTCTCGTTTCTTGACCCATCATTCTCTGTTGTATCCATTTTGCACTTCGCCCGTGTTTTATCCAGTTTTCCCGTGCTCGGTTTATACCCATTTCAGGATTACCCATTTCTTGCATTCGTTCATAGCCCACCTTAGCTAGCCATTTTTTGAAAGGTTCTGCCTTAGATGATGGAATGGATTGGATAATACGAAAGATAGATTCAACATTAGCACAATCTGTTTCGTATTTTTTCCCGTCTGAAGATTCTAATTTCAGTTGCCGACAAAGTGTAGACAACTCAATACCATCGTCACTTTTTACCCTTATCTTCATTGCGTACCAATAATCTCTTGGTTTAGCACTATCTGTTAATGCTGCGACAATATCCACAACAGAAAAATACCACATCTCCTTTTTCTCATCAAAATATCGCCTAATCTTAAAATTTTCAAAAATCGCTAATTGATTTTTATTCATAAATATAAAATAAATAAATAATAAATGGAACAATCCACGATGACCAATCTAATACACCATTCCATAATTTCTGATTATATTTTTTAGGATGCAGAAAAAATTCCTGATAGGTCATCCACATTCCTAAAATTGAAAAAATGATAATTGGTGAACTTACATATACATAAAGATATAAAATGTGTGAAAAAAATATAAGTAAAAGTGAACTTATTATATGAAAAATTTCTCTGTAAAATTTATGTGGAAAAAACAAAAAACCATCTACTATTCTCGGTTGGAGTTTAGAAAATATTTTACCTGGAATATTATCAATATAATCTAGAAATGACATATAATTATTATACAACCAATTACAATTTCTTCGCCTTAATTCTTAATGAATTTGACACCACCGATACAGAGGACATCGCCATAGCAAATCCGGCAAAAATTGGATTAAGTACCCATCCAAAGATCGGGTAGAAAACTCCTGCTGCTAGTGGAATACCTATAATGTTATAGATGAATGCCCAGAAAAGATTTTGTTTAATGCCCCGCATGGTCATTTTTGATAATCTTACTACCTTGACGAGTTTTGAAATATCTCCACCAAGGAGAGTAATGCCGGCTGACTCAATCGCTACATCAGTCCCAGTTCCCATAGCAATACCCACATCTGCCTGTGCAAGCGCTGGAGCATCATTTACCCCATCACCTGCCATTGCTACAATTCTACCCTGCAACTGTAATTCTTTTATCTTTGCCAATTTATCTTGTGGAAGAGCATGAGCAACAACATCATCAATTCCAACAAGCGATGCCATGTGCCTTGCCGCTTTAGGATCATCTCCTGTTAGCATTATTACTTTAATTCCAAGCTTGTGGAGGTCAGTTATAGCTTGTTTTGATTCCATCTTAATTTCATCGGCAATCATCACAAATCCTAAAACCTTTTCCTTTGTAGCAATAATGACTGGTGTCTTGCCTTGTGCTGTGAACTCTTCAATTTTTGAGATATCAAAAGATATTCCAAGATCCTGAATAAGCTTTGTGTTTCCCACAAAGTATTCTTTGTTATCGACTAATCCTTTTAGCCCCTTTCCCTGTATACTTTCAAAACTTGAGACGGTTCCTATGTTTATATTCTTCTCTTGTGCCCTTACAGGATCTTCGACATAATTTACAATCGCATGAGCAATAGGGTGTTCTGATTTTTTCTCAAGCGAAGCGAGGATAGATATGAGTTCATTATCATGTAAATTTGAAAAGTTTTGAATATCAACAAGGGTAGGCTTGCCAATAGTAATAGTTCCTGTTTTGTCAACGATCACTGTATCAACTTTATGAAGTTTTTCCAAAGTTGCTGCATCTTTAATCAAGATTCCTTCTCTGGCCCCCTTGCCTACTCCCACGATAATTGCAGTTGGAGTAGCAAGACCCAAAGCACATGGACAAGCAATAATGAGAATCCCCACAAAAGATACAAGACCAAATGATAAAGCTTGAGGAAATCCTAAATATTGCGACCCAATAATAAGCCATGTACCCAAAGTAATGAGAGCAAAAACTAAAACGGCAGGAACAAATACTGAGGAAATTTTATCCGCCAAAGCCTGAATAGGGGCTTTACTGCCCTGGGCCTCTTCAACCATTTTTATGATCTGTGCCAGTAAAGTCTCTCCGCCAACCTTAGTAGCTTTGAAGGTGAATGAGCCACTAGTATTAATGGTCCCAGACACAACGCTATCGCCAATTTTTTTCTGCACCGGCATTGGCTCTCCAGTAACCATTGATTCATCAATAAAAGAACCACCTTCAGTTATGACGCCATCCACTGGAATCTTTGCACCAGGCTTAACAATAATTAAATCCCCATGCACAACTTCAGAAACTTCAATCTCTATCTCTTTGCCATCACGAATAACAAGAGCTGTCTTGGCCTGTAAATTAAGAAGTTTTTCTATGGCTTCCCCTGTCTTCTTTTTAGATTTCGCTTCAAGATACTTTCCAAGTGTGATAAACCCTATCACTACTATTGTAACATCAAAATAGGTATAGTCCGGCATCCTTAACAACGAAACAAGAGAAGGGATAAGAAAAACTAAAGAGCTATATATGTAAGCAACAGATGTACCAATCCCAATAAGAGTATCCATATTAGCTACACCATGACGCATGAATCGTATTATTCCGAATAAATACGGTTTACCAACCCAAAAGAGTGCCACTGTCGCAAGTATCATCGAAATCATATTGAGGGCGTCCATCGGTATAGGTAGATTCGGCATCCAGATAGTGATTTCCGTCAATATTTCCCACATCATCAAAACAAATACTACGAAAGTAACCGGAAGTATGAATTCCACCTTGTTTTTAAGCTCATTAAGCTCATCTTCTTTCGTATCAGTCTGATGAGAATTATCTGTAGAATTTTGAGGGGATATCAATGTATAACCAAGTTTCCCAATTTCTTGATTCATCTCTTCTATGGAAATTTTTTTTTCATCAAAATCTACTTTTGCTTTTTCACTACCATAATTCACAGACACAGAGTGAATGTTAGGCAAGGCGGAAAGTTTTTTGGTTATTACAGACGCACAACTTGCGCAATGCATACCTTTTATTTGTAAAATTTGTTTTGTCATATTGATTAAATGTTATACCAGTCGCTTCTAAGCCCCTTAAGAGTAGTAAGCCCATTTACCAGAAAGGCTTCGACTGCATCTGCATTATTAAGAATTTCCACTCGGCTTGTTTTTTGTCTGGTCTCTTTGGTCATCATAATACCAACCTCATGATGAGCAATAATTGCATTGAGAAATCGAAGATCAAATTTATCATCTGACGGACCTAAATTGGCAACAATCGGGTCACGAACACTCTTCGTGTCTCCATACCACGACTTTTTCCAAGCATAAAGTTCAGCGATTGCTACAGGTTCCTCTTTTAAAATATTTTTAGCAAGATCCTTCATTCCCGGTCGTGTCGTGTTACTTGATAACTGTTCAGCTAAAAGCATGGCTCCGCGATGATGAGATATCATTGCATTGACATATCTTAAATCAAGAGTCCTATCTGCCCGTCCAAGATCCATAGTGTTTCTCTCATACATTGAAACTTGGTACTCTGGAGTGAGGTAATAACCAAAACCGATTCCTAAAACTGCACCAGCAATAACTAATCCTACTGCTAAATATATTGATATTTTCATATTGTTTTATTTTCTTTTTAATTTATAAACTTTAATAATCTCCTCCTTGGCTTTGTTTGTTTGACCACTTTTAATCTGGTTAACCACACAATGCCCCAGATGTCCTTCAAGAAGGGCATCTTCTATATTGGAGAGGCCTTGTTTAATGGCAGAGGTTTGAGTAATGATATCAATGCAGTATGCATTTTTATCGACCATATTTTGTATGCCTCGAACTTGACCTTCTAAAATCTTTAACCTCCTTGTAAGTTTTTGTTTATTTACTTGCATATTCCAAGTATATACCCCCTAGGGGGTATTGTCAACTATTAACCACTCAATTTTTATTTTCCTAATAATTAGAGGTTTTAGAAAATTGACATAAAAATGTAACTAACTTATATTTTAAATATGTTAAATAGAAGAGAGTTTTTAAAAGTAACATTGGGTACAGCTTTCGTTCCGCAAATTGGTAAATCTTGGCACCCGCAAGAATCAGGAATACGGCTGATGGATCTAGAAAGGGTGAAGGCTTTTGTAGAAAAGGCCATTTTTGAAATTCCTCCAGAAAATTTAGAAGGAAAACAACTTCTTAGAATCAAAACCTGCTGTGTGGATGGTAGACGCCCAAAAAATGAAACAGGGATACCTCCAGAATGTGCAATACCAGGGGCAGATGCAGGTATAATGATGAGCATCTTGGCCATAGCTGAAGAGCGTCATTTACCTAAATCTCTTAAAGAAATACTTTTAAACATATTCATAGACTTAAGAGGGGGTAAAAGAAATTTACATTTTCATACAGATGAACATGCAAAAGAAGAAAATAAAGAAAAAGTGGCTGGTGGTTGTGGGCATTTTAGACTAGCAAAAGAAAATCCTAAACAATATAATTTAGCTACTGGAGATATAGAACTAATATCAAGAGAACTAGAGGAAATAAGCAAGGAAGCTGGTACTCAAGAAGTTTTGGCTGGCAAACACGCCGAATCTGCTGTGGTGATTCTTAATGATGAAACATTAGGATTAAGACACAACATAGACAATCTTGGTCAAGTGTTTGTATACAACCGTGCCTTACATAAAAAAATAATGGAGGCCTTAATAGACGAAGGGGTTATCGGATCATATTTAAATGATACACAAATTAAAGAATTAAAAATACAAGCTTGGGAAATATGTCAAAAACAGTTAAATGTAACTCTCTTAAATTTAGCTAAAGGTCAGAATATATATTCTGTAACAAAAGAAAATGGAGAAATAAAAATTGCTACTGCCGGAGTAGTAAAATAATAAACAAGTTCTATTCTGGTGTCTTTACTATACCAAGTTAGAACCTATTTTCAAAACAAAGTGAGGTAATGAATGTGGGCGGGTTTCAGAATTCGTTTTCGGCGGGGCTGGCTAAAAAAGAAACAAGAACGACTATTTTGCTACAAAAGTATTTTTACTAGAATCAAATAGCCATTCGGTATCTATCGTTTTTCCTAGAGCATTATCATACGCAGAAGTAAATAAATTACCGCTAGAAGTTTTTTTGTAACTGGTTACAAATATATCATTTGATGAAGAATTATCTTTCTTAAGAAATTTATATTGAACAAGTTTTCCTTGAGACAAATCATATCCGAAAACTTGCATCAAGGTTCCATTACAACTTCCATACTTTTGGAGAATAATAAAATTTTTGTAACCAATTGGATTAAATTGATCTACTGTCATTTTCCCGTCCCAAGGTGTGCCTTTTGTAAATTCCATTAAACCCACATCAAGAGTAGAATTTTTCCATGTAAGGTCTGAATTACCGCCCGGATTATCGGAAGTGGCAGTTGTAGAATCTACTATGAGTTTATAATTCCCTCTAGATACTTCTGAACCGCTTGGATTAGCACAAGATATGTCAGTCGGTGCAGTAATAGTCTTTTTTTCATCGGAAGCATAAAGAAATACTTTTACCTTGTTCAATTCTGGACCATAAACGTAAGCTGAAAAAATACTACCCGTTTGAAAACTGGTATTCGTTTGTGTAATCTGTCCAATAAATTTAAAAGTGGAAAGAATTTGATTTAGAATATCTGTTGCTTTACTTCTTTGAGTAATATCGTATGTTACCCAACCTGTATACCACATATTATCTTTTTTAAATTGCACATAAATTTGCTCATCGGTCTTATTTTTCACAACTGTTCTCTCTGCCGGATAACCTGCAACTTTTATTATTGTTTGATTTTTATCTAATCCAATAGTCTTATCTTTTTTGATATACAAATCATAAGTTATACAATTTTGAGGCCACGGAACATACTGGGTAATTGACTTGCACGATTCATTAGAAATAAGATCTAGAGCATTGGCCGAGCTACTGTTTATGGAAAAATCTTTTGGATACTGAAATTCAAATCCATATTTATCATTTGTATATGTTTTTAAATTAACTGTCTCGCCTGTAGATGTCGCAGGTTGAACGACTGGTTGCTGTTTGCTTTTCAAAGCAAAATATCCGCCAATAGCGACGATAACAATAACTACTCCAATTAGAACCATACTCGCAAAACCTTTGTTATTTTTCATAAAATTAGTTAGATATGACCTTTAATAATAATATTTAATTATGGCTATAGCATAGTACAAATGACATAAAAAACCGTCTAGTTCTATTCTGGTGTGTTTATTGTACCAAGTCCGAACTTATTTTCAAAACAAAGTGATGTAATGAATGTGGCACGCTCCGAGAATGTGGTGGTGTGAAATGTAATCGTACGCTCCACGACGAATTCCGTCACGGCTCAGCATCCGCTCCAGAACACGCTGGGAGCGTGTTCCTCCGCTTCTGCTGTTCCGTTCCGCCCTCGCCTCGCCACCACGCATTCTATTTTGATTTGGCGCGATTCCAGTTTTCTTTTTTTTGTATGGTGGTGGCGGGCGAGGTCGGGTTTCTCCAAAGGAGAAACTGACGGAATTCTAGTGCTAATTCGGTGGACTCGGTTTTGCTAAACTATTTTCTGGGGATATGGATTTGGCAAAACCGAGACTGCATTTCCCGCCCGCAGAAAGGGGTCTGGGGAATGAATGCGGGCGGGTTTGGGTTTTTGGTGGGGCGGGGCTA
>CALRHR010000017.1 GCA_943359485.1 Candidatus Nomurabacteria bacterium
TCGAACCTCCTCCTCGGCGAAAAAACAGTGCGCGCTAGCGCGCCAAAAATTCTGAATTCATTGGGGGAATTCGGCGGGAATCCTTGGGACGCGCTTCGCGCGTCCCGCATTTCAGCTTCTAAAAAACCGTCTAGTTCTATTTTGGTGCGCGATGCAGGACTCGAACCTGCGACATCTTCAGTGTAAATGAAGCGCTCTACCAACTGAGCTAATCGCGCAACGGAAGCATATGACCTACCAAAACAGCTAATCGCGCAACGGAAGCATATGACCTACCAAAACAGCTAATCGCACCATGTAAACAAGTTACCACTTTTAAAGCGATGGGTCAACGACAGGTGATGGGAAATTAATGATTTGATTTGATTTTTGTTTCCTTGAAGAAAAATACTCAAGCACTTTATTTATCCTTTCTTTTTTTATTATTCTTTCCCCACTCATGTTTTCTCTGGACGGAATATATTCTTGATTTAGTTTCATGAAAAATTTATATCCAATAAAAAGCAGGACTGGAATCATGGCAAATATGCCATAGATTGCTAATTGCCAATAAAAATTCATATTGAGCGAAGAATGCTCTTTTTTGAATGTTTTTTCTCTTTTGAAAAGCTTGGTTTGTATTTGATTTAATGAAATCATAAAAAATATTTTTACATTATTGAGTAAAGCTTAAAAGTTTTATTTTAAATAAGGCACTCCATAGAGATATCTTTTCCCCCTCTTCTTTGCGCAGATTTATGGATACAATCTCAAGCTCATAAGAAGAATTCTCCATAAGAGTCAGGAATTTATACAGGCTAGAAAATGAACCAGATGCTTTCAACCCCACCATAAGCCCGGCAGAATCTTTAGGAATATCGACAGAAGAAACTTCTGCCTTGGCACCTACTTTAGACGCTAGAGCTTCAATTGTATCTAAGAATGGAACAACATCGGAACTTTTCGCAAAATGAGTTTCTAAATTCACCCTTTCTGATTCAATTTTGTTTATAGAGTTGTTGAGTATTTGCACCTCACTACGCTTTGCCGTTTCTGCATAGAGTTCCGTTTCTGCTAATTGTGATTTGTTAACATTACTATTTGTCTCTCTGAAAAAATACAAAAGGACAGCAAAAGAAATAAGGAAAAAAGAAACAGAGAGAATAAATGGTATTTTGGGAAAGTTGCTTTGCATAATATTACTTAGCCTGCCCGACCAAATCGTCGTTCAGGCGTGGAATTAAACTTAAATAAAATTGTATATTTTGTCCTTTTATAAAATTTGAAATCGGTAAGTCGACTTGCTCAAAGTTAGCATCATTTTCAAGCGCTTTACGAAACAAAAGCAAGACTTCGCGAGACGGTGCAGTTCCCTCTATGCCTATCTTGCCGTTCACAGAAGCAGAATTATCATAAGTAAAACTGGTGATTTTTACACTAGGAATCTTTTTCAAAATAATCGCACTTATTGCATTTTTAGAAACAGTAAAATCATCATTTGCCTCTTGTTCAATCAAGCTTAATTTAGCATTTAAATCTTTTATGACGGCAAGAGTCTCTTGATCAGGTAATGGCATGGGTTTTCGTTTCTGTTCTTCGAGCTTTGCCGTAATAATATTATTTTTTACCGAAGACAGAAAATGTGACGGCAGAATTAAGACAACGGCAATCAAAGTAATAAAACCAATAGTTATAAAAAACAAAACTACTAGCCTGTAATAAAAACCTTTGATTATTTTTTTCTTTTCTTCCTTTGGAATTAAATTTAACATGGATTATAAATTAAAAACTACTATCAAAGTCCCCCAGGGCTAGCCCCAATGCCGCTGCAAATGAAAGCGCTTGCTTAAAACCTATCTCCGGGATGTACTTTTCTGTATCTACTATGTTAACCCAAACATTCGCCATTTCCACTTTGTTCTTCATGCTAACAGAGAAATAATCCACCAGCCCAATTAGATTGGAGTCTCCCCCACAAAGAATTATTTTCTTGATGGGAGGATTGTCTTTACCATCTTCTGTTTTATGAGTATGCCAATACAAAAAATGTTTCGCTATCTCATCTCGTAAAATGGAAACACTGTTTAAAAGTACAGAAAAAATTTCTTTATTCACAGTATTATTGCGTTGTAAACCGTACTTAATTTTGATTTTTTTTGCCTCTGCAAAGCTTACCTTGAAGCTCTTCATTATCATTTCGGTAAGCATTACTCCACCTAAATCCAAAGTAGAGGAAAACATCACGAATCCTGCGGAAATAATGAAAATACCATTGCGTTTTTCTCCAAAGTCTACAATCATATAAGTTTCTAGATCACCCCTCTTAATAACCGCTCGCGAAATAGCTTGTGGTTCGAGTTCAAAAGATTCTACTTTTATTTGAGAATTTTTAAAAATACTAATATAATTTTCAATTATATTTTTCGGGATTGCCGCCACTTGAAGTTCCAAGCTTTGTGCGTTTTGACTCATTAATTCGTAATCAAAAATTGTATCCTGCGCTGAAATAGGTATATGTTCTTCGAGAGATAGCTCGATGCTTTCTCTGATATTTATCAAACCCTGTTTTTCTAACCGTAGTCTAAAGAGATAGACTTGTTCTTCAAGTAGTGACACACGCACAGATGTTATCCCTTCTTCTTTTTTAAGTGCCAATAAAATTTCTTCCATCCGTTTCGGATCTTTTATCTTCCCCGCCTCAATAATTCCTGGCGGAATGTTACGCTCTCCATGCTTGCCAACTCGAATCCCAAACTTGGCATTAGTTAGTTGTATATATTTTATAGATTCATCTGAAATATCTAGACCGAAAGATGGATTTGCCAGAAAATTTGGCACCGGAAAATGCCTAAGGAAAAGATTATTAAATGAATTACGAAACATAAGAGTATTATACGATATTCTGGCTTTTCTAGCTATTGTATTTATCCAAGTACCGCTGAAGTATAAGCGCAGCGGCGCTGGCATCCACTCGGCCGCTTTTAATTTGCTTAATTTTACTGTGCGCTTGCGAGGGACTTAATCCTTTTTTGCCAATTTTAGACTTTCTAGCTTCTACTGTAGTTAAAAATTCCTTTTGTTTGTAAACAGGTAGCCCAAACTTTTCCTGAAGTTCTAAAATAAAAACTTCGATTCGGGCCGAGAGCGCATTTAATTTCCCGGAAAAATCCACAGATTCTCCTATCACGATTTCGTGTATATTTTCTTCTTTTAAAATCACTCCGATTCTTTTAAAAGTATCTTCGTCATTTAATACAATTTCTTTAGGAAAAGCCAGTACTCCCCGCTCATCGGAAACCGCGAGGCCAATCCTTTTTGTTCCAAAATCGATACCTAAGAATCTCATCTTTAAAGACTAGCATAAAAAGCATTTTTCTGATATTATTTTTTTATGAATAATTTTATGCCTTTTAATAATGTGTTTTTATTAATATTAACAATTTGGACTATTCCTTGGAAAATTTATGCTGTTTGGCTAGCTGTTAAAAATGATCACAAGAAATGGTTCGTAGCCATCATTCTACTCAACACATTCGGAATTTTAGAAATTTTTTATATCTTCAAAATCGCCAATAAAAGCTGGGTTGAAGTAAAGACTGCTTTCAGGGACGCCTGGGAATCATTACCTACAAGAAAAGATAAAGAAGAAGACAAAACAACAAATTAATTTTTGTTTTGTGGTATACTGGATGAGTGACTGAGCAATATAAAAGAAATCCTAATATTAATTGCATAATTTGCAAAAAAGCAATCTATAGACGCCCATCTGAAATAAAAGCAAAGAAGGATGGAGTTTTTTGTAGTCTAGTTTGTTACGGTATATCACAAAGACAAGAAATCCCCTGCGCTGTTTGTGGAAAATTAATTTTAGCGGGTCTAAATAAAAAAACTTGCAGTAGAAGTTGCGCGAATGTACAAAGAGTAGATATTAAATATCATCTTGGTAGCCCCCGAGATAAAGTAAAATCTCAACAAGCTCTTAAGCTTAGATTAATAAAAGAAAGAGGAAGGAAATGTGAAAAATGTGATTATAGCAAGTATGAAATACTTCAAGTTCATCATAAAGATAAAAATAGAAATAACAACAATCTAAGCAATCTAGCACTCATATGTCCAAATTGTCATTACGAAGAACATTTTTTAGAAAAAAGTTGGCTCAGAAAAAAGCTTGAGAAAAGATCTAAAATAGATATACTAGGTTAATTGCGGAGGGATGGGTGGCGGAGTTGGTCTAACGCACTTGTCTTGAAAACAAGAGTGCCGCAAGGCACCGTGAGTTCGAATCTCACCCCATCCGCAGTTTAGAACGCAGTGAAAAACTGCGGAGGCGAGCATGTGAACTGCTTCACATGCGAGTGAGATGAGAACGACGGAATGTAATTTTTTTAGCAAAAAAAATTCATGAGTCGGTGACCAGGCAAATTATTTGTGTCGACAAAAAATTTAGCCGAGGGAGAAATTCTCACCCCATCCGCAAACGAATTTTGTGATAAAATAAGTGTGTTATAATCGAAATATTATGCAAAACCTTTTTCAAAATGCCATGGTGCAGTTGGACAAGGTCGTCCAAATGAAAAATTTTTCCAGGGAAGACGGACCAGTCTCGGGCTGGAGTGAATTGATCACTCGGCTCCAACAGCCCGATCGCGACATTCGAATTTCAATTCCAGTCAAAATGGACGACGGAACGCTGAAAATTTTTGAAGGTTATCGCGTGGAATACAACAACACGCTAGGCCCTTACAAAGGCGGAATTCGCTATCATCCAGAAACGGAAATAAATGAAGTGAAGGCTCTCGCCTTCTGGATGGTGCTTAAATGCGCGGTGGTTGGAATACCGATGGGTGGTGGCAAAGGCGGTGTAACAGTAGACCCAAAAAAATTATCAAAAAATGAACTGGAGAGGCTCTCGCGCGGATGGGCACGAGGATTATCTGATGTTTTGGGTCCGCATAAAGATGTCCCAGCGCCAGATGTGAACACCACCCCGGAAATTATGACTTGGATTGCGGACGAATACAGTAAAATAACTGGAGACACAACGGGCGCAGTCATCACAGGGAAACCTTTGAGCGGAGGTGGCTCTGAAGGCCGAGACACATCCACAGCGCAGGGAGGATTTTATGTTTTTGATGCACTTCAAAAAGAGCTTGGATTGCCCGAAGTATGCAGGGTAGTAGTCCAAGGTTTTGGAAATGTTGGAAGCAATGTAGCAGAAATTTTTACTCAGCGTGGACACAAGGTAGCCGCCATTTCAGATTCCAAAGGAGGAATTTATAATAATGAGGGTCTGAATATCGAAAAACTTCTAGAATATAAAAAAACTACCGGTTCTCTTTTTGATTTTCCGGGAAGTAGAAATATAACCAACGAAGAACTTTTAAAAACTGAATGCGACCTATTGATTCCAGCTGCATTTGAAAACCAAATTACTGTAGAGAATGCAAGTGAGATAAAAGCCAAAGCGGTATTGGAGCTTGCTAATGGTCCAACCACCCCGGAGGCCGACGAAATTTTATTCAAAAAAAATATTCCAGTAATCCCCGATATTTTGGCAAACTCTGGAGGAGTTACGGTTTCTTATTTCGAATGGGTCCAAAATCTAAAGAACGAACACTGGAGCGAAAAAGAAGTTTTTGAAAAATTAGAACCAATGCTAAAAAACGCTTCTCTTGAGATACTCGAAAAAGCCCACAAATCAAATACGCACTTGCGTATGGGTGCTTTCATCAGAGCGCTTGAAAGAATTAAAGAAAAAATGGTATAATAAAACCATGAACCCGCAAAATACCTCTACTAAAAAATTAACCTGGTCTGCCCTGGAATACGAAGAGAGGGAACGAACTCAAGATTGGTTTTGGGCGCTCGGTATTATCGTGTTTACTGGTGCCATGACTTCTATTATTTATGGAAATTATTTTTTTGCATTTTTTATTCTTCTTTCTGGCATATTGCTAGGATTCTTCGCCCAGAAAGCACCAGATGTTGTTTTCTATGAATTAAACACAAAAGGTTTGAAAATCCGTTCTCGGTTTTATCCTTATGAAAATATAAAATCTTTCTGGATACAGATGCCACATCTGGACAATCCGGAACACCTTGGGCTAAAACCAACGCTCTTTATTAAATCAGAAAGAGTTTTTATGCCAATCCTTTCCATCCCGATTGAAGATACCCAAGCGCAAGACATTCATGAAATCATGACTTCTAAAGACATACCCGAGGAAGAAATGAGTGAACACGCCTCTCTAAAAATAATGGAATTTTTGGGATTCTAAAATTTTCTAGCAGTTGCTCTTGGACTTTTCTGAAAAAACTGCTAACCTAAGACTGCAGCCCTCATAGTTTAATGGATAGAATGCGAGCTTGCGGAGTTTGCGATCCAGGTTCGATTCCTGGTGAGGGCACAACGTAGTGAGACCTACCGAGAGGCTTAAATAGAGCATTATCTGAGTAGAGTCAAGCTAAAAAATTATGCAAAAAGAAAATATAGAATCGCTACTTAAATCTGCTCGGAATTTTTTCCTCAAAAGAGATTCTGATTTATTGACGATTGGGGCTAACGAAAGGTCGTTGACTCATAAATTTGCTCACTACATGCAAAATGGCCTTGGGAATAAGTTTGATGTTGACTGCGAATATAATCGGTATGGCCCTAACCCAAAAACAATAGATCGGATAAGAGCTATTATTGAACCAGATACAACAACGGATGATACCAATGCCGTTACGGTTTACCCTGATATTATTGTTCACAAAAGAGGCGCGGCTGGTCCAAATATTATTATCATTGAGGCAAAAAAAGATAACAACAAGGGAAATGATATTGAAAAAATTAAAGTTATCAAAAATGAGTATGGTTATGAGTATGGGATTTTTTTAAACTTTGATACCAAGAAAAAAGATATCTTGTGGACTTTTATTGATTGATTTAAACAATTCTCACTTTCTTGTTGTTCATTACCACCTTACTTCTCAGGCACGTCAGCAGTTCCCGCTTCTCAATAATTGTGCCACCCCTCAGGACATGCTTGGCATAGTTCCGAATATCGATATCTTTGACCTTAATATTTTCTTCTTTTAGTCCCAGTATACCGACATTGAATCTCTTGTGCCGTTCAATTTCGTCTTTGATCTTTTCTTTCATTCCGATCTCGTCGAGGTCTATCTTGTCCATCAATCCAGCCAACTGTTCAATCAAATCTTCCTCTCGCAGGTAGCCTGATTTGCAATCCTTGTCGTGGAATCTACAGCATCCGTAATATACGTACCGATGTACGTTTCCATTATTTTGTTTTTTGAATTTCTCGTCAGCCGTTATACCCGATCCGCATAGTCCGCAAGTCATGAGCTTGGTGAAGGCGAACTTCTTGTGCTCGGTATTTCTCGTATACTCCATCATTTGTTCCTGTACTTTGTCGAAGCGTTCCTTGGTAATGATAGGTATATGCTTGCCGGTATACCATTGCCCACCCCCTTTCGGATATTCAAAACTGCCGTAGTAAAAGCTGTTTCTCAAGGTTATGTAGATATTGCTCAGAGTTAACGCCTTGCCGTTTCGTGTCTTGAATTTCATCTCGTCTTTAAGCCATGTATGCAGTCTTCGTCCGCTACATTTTTCATAGGCCACTTTCTCGAACATTTTTTTGACTACTGGTGCCCGATGCGGATCCACCTCCACATGGCATCGCTTGTCCGTATTCTTGCTGTTGAGATATCCAGTCGGAGCTGTGCAAGGCCATAAACCCATTTCGCATCTGGCTCGAAGGCCTCTTTTTACATTCACCACTTTGTTGTCGTTTTCCAATTTTGCCTGGCTTCCTAAAATCATGAGCAGGAATTTTTCATTCGGGCTGTTGGTGAACTTCTGCTGAAAGGTGCGTATTTCATGGAGTATACCCTGATCCATAAGATCCACAATTCTTCCAAGGTCTCCTGCGTTCCTACTTATCCTATCCGGTGCCCAAGTCAGAATGCCGTTGAATTTCTTTTTCTTAATTTCGTCGACAATTTCGTTGAATACTGGCCGTTGTCCGGCTTCTTTCGCAGAATGCGATTCTTTCTTAATCTCTACGATCTCCAAATGATCTCGCTCGGCCATCTGAAGCATTTCCTTAATCTGGCTATCTATGGAGAGCACCTGTTGTTCCTCACTCTCCGTACTCTTTCTCGCATACAGGCAGTATTTTACCTTTATGGGGGCTTGTATCTCTCTCGCCATAGCCCCGACTGGCATTTGTATTGTGTTGTTCATACCTAAGGAATGACGCAACCCCGCTTGAGAGTCCATGCGGGGTAAGTTGAAAAAGTGTTGATAACTTACATTTGTATATATCCTTATTTTTCAATGTAAATTAGGTAAAAACATCTAACTGATTGACAAAAAAATTATACCTAATATACTTGGGGTATGGAATTACACATACCAAAAGAACCGGCAGAAGTAAAAGCGTGGATACTGAAAATTGAAAAAATGAACAGTTCTTCTCCCGATATACACTGGGACACTCTCAATGTCTGGTATGGCAATCGCCTACCTAAATATTTATGGGACCAGTGGAAAGACACACTTAAACCATCTGGATTTACTTGGCAGAGTTTCCTTAAATTACTTAGCCGAAGAACTGATGCGGTATTGATGTGGTATAAGGGCGCATACACATGGGATCAGTTTATTGACGAAACTATAAAGTTAATACAGGGACCCCTGGGTCAGGATTTAGTGAAAAAGAAATAATATATGTCAGAAATTTTTAAAACATATCTTGCGCACGCTCTCACTGAAAAGAAATCTATTTCCGACAGAGAAAAACTCAATAGCTCGATCCGTGCCGCAAATATAGATCTTAATCCTCACCAAGTAGATGCAGCCATTTTTGCATTCAAAAGTCCTCTTTCAAGGGGGGCAATTTTGGCTGACGAGGTTGGACTTGGAAAAACAATTGAAGCTGGACTTATTATAGATCAGCTGATGGCGGAGGGTAAAAATAGAATTTTGATTTTAGTACCAGCTTCTCTCCGCACTCAATGGCAAGACGAACTAAGAAACCGTTTTTATCTTGAGAGTAAAGTTCTAGATGGCCCAACTCTTAAGAGAATGCAAAAGGAGGAAGGGCGTTCCAATCCACTGGCTGATGGGGGTATATTCATAGCATCCCATAACTTTTCTTATAGGTACGATTATATTTGCCGAGAAATTATTTGGGATTTGGTTATTATTGATGAAGCACATCGTCTCCGAAATGTCTGGCGTAAAAAAAATAAAACTGCCAAGAAAATTCGTGAGGTGCTAAAAGGCAGACCAAAAATTCTTCTTACTGCAACCCCATTGCAGAATAATCTTATGGAACTTTTTGGCCTTACCAGTTTCTTAGATGAAGAGTATCTAGGCACAGAATATTCTTTTAAAACATTATTTGCGAATCCTGTTAAAAAACAAAATAAAACTGAGCGCTTGGTGCAGTTAAAAGAGCGATTAATGGGAACAATTGATCCCGAAACCGGAGACCCTAGCGGAGGTATTTTGACACGTACACTTAGAAAACAGGTAAGAGGACTCGTGGCATTTACTAATCGCTACAGTATTACAGAAGATTTCGCGCCTAATGACGATGAGGTAGAGTTGTATGATAAAGTAAGCGAATATCTTCGTCGCCCCTACCTAGCATCAACCAGAGCAACCCAAAGAAACATGATGGAACTTGTGTACCGCAAAATTCTTGCAAGCTCTAGTTTTGCTATAGCGGGAACTTTATATCGCGTATCGCACTTTCTTGCGAAGCGGTTACAGCAAGAATTTAAAGTAAGCCAGGAAGAACTAAATATTCTTGCCGGGCAAGTGCAGGCAGAGTCCGAAGCAAAATGCAAAAAGAAACTCCTAACAATTAATTTTCCTAAGTATGAAATCAAGGTAAAGGAAGGCGAGCAGGAATCACTTCCGGGTCTTGATGACGTAGAACAAGATTTATCGCAAATCGAGGAAGAATCAACTGATGCAGACGAATTAGGTGAAGATGAGCTTTTAGAAGATCAGACTAAACAATTTGTAGAGCGTGAGATAGACCATAAATTTACCAGGGAAGAAGTATTCCAGGAACTTCGGGACGTTTTAGGATATCACTTTCTTGCCTCAACAATAGATCAGAACCAAAAAAGCCAAGCCCTCGTACGGGTTTTGGGTAAAGTTTTTAAACATGCAGACAAACAAGGCTGGCCCCAAAAGACAGTAATATTTACCGAATCTCGTCGTACACAAGACCACCTTGAAAAATTATTGGGCGGAATTGGATATAACTTAGTTCTTTTCAACGGAACCAATTCCGGAAAACACGCACGTGATATTTTTGATGAATGGAAAAAGGAATTTCCAAAAGAAGCCGAAGAAGGATCCAAGTCAATTAATTTACGAAAAGCACTTGTGTGGAAATTCAAGGCCCTTGAGAAATGTATTCTTATAACAACTGAGGCTGGAGCTGAAGGATTAAACCTACAATTTGCAAATATCGTTATAAACTATGATTTGCCATGGAATCCTCAGCGTGTTGAGCAACGAATTGGTAGATGCCATCGCTACGGGCAAAAACTAGATGTGCTCGTTATTAATTTTTTGAACCGTCGCAATTATGCTGATCAGCGGGTCTATGAACTTTTGAGTGAAAAAATACGCTTATTCGGTAATCTATTCGATTTTAGTGACAAAATGCTTGGAACAGAACAACTTACCGACGATGGTTACGAAGTTCGTGAAATTGCTCTTGGTGGCCTCGGAAGTGGTATAGATTTTGAAAGAAAAATCCTTGATATATATCGGAAATGCCGAACCGAGAAAGAAATTGAAAATGGCTTCAAGCAACTACAACTTGAACTCTTTGACGTCATTCAGGAAAAAGTTGATGATGCTCACCGCAAAGTAGTGCAGCACTTTGATGAAGAAGTTCGAAGAAAATTGAAATTACGTCAAAAACAATTAACTGAATCGCTTGACCGGTACGATCAAATCTTGCGTCGGTATCTTGACTTGTCTTTTGGCGACAAGATTATTTATCGCGTTGAGAATATTTTTGATTATGACGGCAGAACATATTACTTAGGTAATTTGAAGGAAGAAGATAAACAAAGTGGTTACCGACCAGCTACCGGCAAAGAACAGTTTATAAAAGAAAAACTAAACGAGGATAAAAAAACTAGAGGTGCCTGGAAAGTCTTGCTCCGACACGATGCTGAACGAAAAAGGCATTCCTTTGAAGATTTAGTCGGAAAGGAGTGCCAGCTTGTATTTGACGTACTCAATTGTAAGCGTCGTACAATAAATAATATGGAAGAAGAATTTGAAAATATAGTTCTCTCGGGGCTGTATAAGGATAATGATGAATGGAAAACAATAGAGCCAGCTCGCCTTGAAAAAATCTTTACAG
>CALRHR010000018.1 GCA_943359485.1 Candidatus Nomurabacteria bacterium
TTCATCATTTTCTATTAATTTTATTTCTTTTTTGATAGCCTCCGTAAAATCTTCGGCGCTAATTCTCTCGCGTTTAAGAAGTGAAATCAACGACTTTAAGTCAGAGAAATACCGCGAGCTATCGGATCGCGGACGAAGATATTCAAAATTGTGGGTATTTAAAATTTCGTCAAAGATTATTATCGTCTCCGTATCTTCTAAAAGTTTTGGCGGAGTATCGAGGTCTAAAACCCTAAAATGCTCTTCGACCATTTTCATGCCAAAACTGTGAAAAGTAAAAATATTCACACTCCCGCCAGCTTTGCCCATGTAGCGAACCAGCCGTTCACGCATGGCGTCTACCGCCGAATTGGTAAAGGTGAGGCACAATACTCCATCTGCCTTAGTATCAGTTTTAAGTAAAATATTTCCAATGCGAAGCGCTAGAATCTGGGTTTTGCCCGTGCCTGGACCTGCGACCACCATCACCGGACCATCAATAGAATCCACAGCCTCCTTCTGGGCTTTGTTTAATTTTTTATATTCTTGATCAAAAACTTCAGAAGCTGACATCGTTATATTTTAACATTTCATGCAATTTTGCTCCATTGACCTATTTTTGTCCTTTTAATAGAAAATGCCAAAGCGGGAATTTTTAATTTTTCTCCTAGGTCGTTCGCCACACTTCGTACATACATTCCTGGACCGCATTTTACATAAAAAGATGCTACCAAAAAACTTTCTTTTGATTTCTCCAGTTGATCCCGCCAAATTTTCAAAATTTCTTTCTGTCTAAAATCCCCTTTAACTTTTTTGATTCGACGCTCTATGTTTTCTAAAAATTTTCTTGCATTTATTTTTTTTAATTTTAAAAATTCCAAACTTTTTATTTCAACTTCGTGCTCAGGTTGCTTTATCTTCACCCCCCTCCTAGCGTAAGTGAATAAAGCCTTTCCGAGAACAGTCTTTGATGAATACATGGGATATTTTTGTTGAAATTTGCCAGTGAAAAATTTTAAATTTTGCTTTATCTTTTTTTGTAATTCACTTTTTGAATTAACTACGAGATCTAAGCTCGCCATTTGTGTCACCTTGCCTAAAATATCGTGAGTGTCAGTCGTAAAACCAAAAAGAATTTCAAATTTATATTCTTTGGAAAGTCCTTGATATGTTTCCTTTTCTTTAATTTTATCGCCAACAAGCAATAAAAGTAATCCTGAAACGAGAGGGTCGAGTCTGCCCACATAAGTTATTTTTGCATCTTTATATGCCTTATATTTAGCACGAAAATTCTGGAGCGCAAGAAATGGAGTCTCCCCTTCTTTTTTATTCAATAGAATAATCTTTTTCACGATTGCCTGTTTTTAAACGAAAATGGCTGTAAATTCGCTGCAATGCTAATGGCGGCGGCGATAATAACAAGATTTTTGATAATATACTGTCCTTCTAAGGTTGGCACAAAAAATCCACTCCAAGTAACTTCCGGCAAAATAATGAGTGGCAAAAAAGTAGTAATCATATGCAAAAGTAGCATCGGCATCACCACCCGCTCCAGTCCGCGGATAGCAAAAAGAATTCCGATTAAACATTCAAAAAATCCGAAAAGAATAATAAACGAATTAAATGACATGAAGTTGATAGTCTGTTCAAAGAGTTGCTGCACCAATGCGCTTGCTGGAGAAAGTCCAACAACTTTCAAAATGCCGAACCAAAAGAAAACCACGAATAATCCAAATCGCGCTACGGGTATCGAAATTCGTTTGAAAAAATTTATAAGCTTGACGTCGATACTATTGATTAACATGAGAAGATTATAGCACGGGAAGCAAAAACAAATGTATTTAATATATTTAAATGAGTAATTTTTCAACAGAAAAATATACGACGGTTCAAAAAGTCGTACCAAGAAAGAGTCATATAAGAAGTCTGTTATTTTAAGTAACTATCAAACCAACTAGCGTGACAGGTATAACCACCCTTGTTTTTCTGTAAATAATCTTGATGGTACTCTTCTGCTTTATAAAACACCTCAAATGGCTCAAGAGTTGTGACCACAGGGTCCTTCCATCGTTTTGATTTATTTACAATTTCTATAAAATTTTCACCTTCTTTCCTCTCTTCTTCACTCCCATAGAAAATAGCTGAGCGGTATGATGTACCACGATCATTTCCTTGTTGATTAAGAGTGGTCGGATTATGAATTTGAAAGAAAAAATCTAGAAGTTTTTTGTAAGATGTTTTTGTTGGATCATATTCTATCTCTACCGCTTCAGCATGACCTGGATGATTCTCATAAGTTGGATTTTTATTTATTCCACCTGTATAACCAACTTCTGTAGCCACCACACCTGCTTGAGTTCTGATCAGGTCTTCAAGTCCCCAGAAACATCCACCTGCTAATACAATTTTTTTATTCATTTGATTTACCCGGAATAAACTGCATTGATATTGAATTTACACAATGACGAATATTCTTTTCTGTTAAGCCTTCACCCACAAACACATGCCCGAGGTGCCCTCCACAGTTTGCACAAGATACTTCTTGCCCAAACATAGGATCAATATATCTCGCTCTCTTTATTGCTCCAAGTATTTCATCATCAAAACTAGGCCAACCACAAGTAGATTCAAATTTACTATGAGAATCATACAATGGTGCGTCGCATTGCCTACAGACATATACTCCATTTGCTTTGTTATTTACATATTCACCTGTAAAGCGAGCTTCCGTACCCTTATCTAAGATTATTCTTTTTTCTTCTTCGTTTAATTTATTCATATATTTATTTTTACTCATAGATTTATTAGCATATACATTTTGGTGGGAATTCGGATGTTGAATTTTTGCGGAACCGGAGAGATTCGAACTCTCGAGACCCTTGCGAGCCTGCCACCTTTCCAAGGTGGTGCACTAGACCGCTATGCGACGGTTCCAATATTTAAAATTAGTCTAACATATTAGTGTAAAAATGGTATAATAGATATTATTAGTTTTAATTAAAATTTTATGGCTGAAAGTGTACAAAAGTGTCAGCAAGAAATTAAATATTGGGAGGATGAATTAAGGACTAGTAGACAACAGATAGAAAAAGCGACTACTGAGATTGCTTACTGGAATAAGGAGATAGGTTACGCACAAGAAGAGGAATCTAAAAAAGCGGCTGAGAAAAAATAATAAATAGGTATGTAATCGATTACATAATCTATTACGCACCAGAATTTAGCATCTGCAAAAATTCTTTTTCATCTATGATTTTAACTCCGAGTTTTTTGGCTGTGGTAAATTTTGCCCCAGACCCGTCCCCCGCCACAACGAAGGAAGTATTTTTTGAAACTGAACCTGATACCTTACCCCCAAGAGCAAGAATGCGCTCTTTCCCAATCTGGCGAGACATTTCTGCAAGTGTACCAGTTAATACAAAAGACAAGCCAGAGAATTTACCTTTTGTTTTCTTCGGAGCTTTTTCTATTACGACCCCATTTTGTTCTAATTTCTTTATAAAATTTAAATTGCTCTTGTTCTGAAAAAATTCATGTAAACTTTTAGAAACCGCTGGACCAATGTTTTCAATATTATCTATTTCCGAAAGATTCGACTGCGCCACAGAAATCACTTTTGGAAGAGTACCAAAATGAACCGCTAAATCTCGCGCTGTCTCCTCCCCTACATGGAGTATCCCAAGCGCGGAGAGGAATTTGGCTAGCGGAATTTTCTTTTTATTTTCTATTTCTTTGATGATATTTCGAGCGGACTTTTCTCCAAACCTTTCTAGGGACGCGATTTCTATTTCAGTAAGCGTAAAAATATCGGCTGCGTCAGTAATCAACCCTTCGTCTTTAAAACGACGCAAAATTTTTGGACCTAATTCATAAATTTCAAATACGGATACAAAATGTTCTAAGTATCTTTCATTCTTCGCTCCACACTTTGGATTGGTGCAATAATACGCCACTGAAGCAGTCGCGGATTCATAAAATTTCTGAGTCATGTCGGAGCCCTTTAGGGTAAAATGCGAAGAAATTTTATGAATCCGCGACTGCGTATTTTTCTTCTCTACCTTCCCTCCACAGACCGGACAAAAGGTCGGCATTTTGAATTTTTTCTCGACACCAGTGCGCATACGAGTAAGCACTTCCACCACTTTTGGAATTACATCCCCGGCTTTTTCTATCACTACCGTATCACCTATTCGCAAATCCAGGCGCTCTATTTGATCCATATTGTGCAAAGTTGCTTTCGACACAGTCGAGCCCGCTATGAAGGTCGGCTCAAAAACTGCAAGTGGTGTCAGCACTCCAGTACGACCGACATTGACTAAAATTTCTTTCACAACCGTTGTTGCCTTTTCAGCTGGATATTTAAATGCCACCATATAACGCGGAGCTTTCCCCACCACACCCAAGACATTTTGCAACTTGATATTATCCACAGATATGACAATTCCATCTGTACCATATGGAAAATTCGGCCGAATTTTTCCAAACTTTTCTATAAACGACTTTACTTCTTCTAAGTTTTTGCAAATTGCATCATGCGGATCTACGGGAAAACCTAAGTCTTTTAACATTCTATGTTTTTCTGAATGGGTGGCTGGTTCCGGCGAAACAAACATGTCGTACGCAGAAAATTCTAATTTTCTTTCAGCAACCAGCTTGGGGTCAAGCTGGCGCAGGCTCCCCGCCGCCACATTTCTGGTGTTGGCAAATAATGGCTTCCCTTCTTTTACATTTTTAGCATTCAAATGCTCTAGAATTTTTTTACTCACCAGGGCTTCCCCCCGAACTTCTAAATATTTCGGAATTTCTCCCCCCCCTCCACCCCCCTTTATTCCCCCCTTCGCAGGGGGGAAAGAATTCAAAATAAGGGGTATTGAATTTATAGTTTTTAGATTTTGAGTTATATTCTCACCAACAAATCCATCTCCTCTTGTCGCCCCCCGCACAAATTTTCCATTCTCATAAATCAATGAAACAGCCAGTCCGTCGAACTTTACTTCGCAAAAATAATTCACCTCACCTCTTCGAGCCTGAGGGCTTCTCAGAGCCTGAACGGCCCCCGCCCCTCTCCCGAAGGGAGGGGGGGGTAAAAGTTTCTTAATTCTTTTTTCCCATTCATAAAGTTCTTCATATGAAAAAGCATCATTCAAGGAAAGCATCCGACTACCATGTTTCACCTTTGTAAATTTATCCAGTGGTTTACCAGCCACCCTGTTCTCTGGCGCATTTTCATCCCTAAATTCTGGATAATCTTTTAGTAAAGTCCCAAGCTCGCGAGAAAGCGATTCGTAGACAGAATCGGTAACATTAGGAGCATTTTCAATGTGATACTCAGCTCGAAGTCGCGCAATCTCTTGCCTTAATTTTTTTACCCGCACACTTACTTTGCCATTGTTTTTTTGTTGCATCATTAAATTATTTCTAAAAATTATCTTTAGGATTTACTTTAAACTTTATACAAAAAGTATTTAAAACGCAATGCAATTATGGCAAAGTAAGTGTGCGGGTTTATCCGTTAGTAGTTTATTTTAATTTCCCGTTCAATGCGATCTGGATTGGTTGAAGTACATGTCCCATCTTGTTTACCGACATTATATCCCTTTGAAACTATCGTCGTTGCAACATATGTAACCCCACTTACCACAAAGTTACTCTTGGTGATAGTTACTATAGCGCAACCCTGGTTGGTACTACCCAAGCCAGAGATAATTTCTTGCGTGGTACTCGGAGATGAATAAAAACTGGAAGGCTTGTCTCTAAAAAGCACATACTCAATACCTGTGTCAGCGGCAAAAAAGGCATCGTTGGTGTCGCGAGCTGAAGTGCCAAATTTTATTTCTTTCAGCGCAATATTGAGAACTCCTAATGCTATCGCCAAGAGAATACTCGAAAGCGTAACTGCAAAAAGAATAACAAAACCACGATTTTGTTCTTCTCTTCTGATATTAAAATATTTAAATATTGAAATATTCATTATTATTCTATCCAATTAAACAAACTTTCTGAAAAAACCATACTGCGAGTTCCTGACCCTTGAGGAAAAGAGACGGTGGAAAAAATCTTTGTCTCATTCGCACTCACTTGGATAACTTTAATTGTTCTAATAAAGTCAGAACTTGTGCCTGGGGAATAACCATACTTACCCGTTAATGTGTCATACGAAAGTGACGGGCAGGATGAGCCACAAGCAGTTATGGCAATTCCAGTCATGGGTTGCGAATTATTTGCATAATCCAAATTTTGGTCATCGAAATAACACCCATTCCCCGCTCCACATGAAGCATTTGAGAGCTTGGCATTAAATGCACTCCAGCCAACCTGACTGCTTGTGGCATCATAAAGCACGAAAGTATCCCGTAGGTTTCTAATGTATTCGACTCCTTCCTGTGCCAGATAGGCAGCGACTATTTTCCTCTTAGCATAATTAGTATCAGCCACACCTCCAGCAAGTATAGAAAGTAAAGCCAAAATAGAGGTGGTAAAAATTGAAATAGCCACTAGCGCTTCAACTAAAGTAAACCCGCCCCCCTTCGGGGTCACACCAAATCTTGGTGTGTGGGTAAACCCGTATTGTTTTCCATTTTTTTGTTTGTTAGATAGTTTCATATCTGTTTTTTATGTTACGAACCTACATCTACCAATCTTTGAGACACTGAGGTCTGCAGAGAAAAAGGTGTGACGATATTTTTAAATGTTATTGTACCAACCAATCTAATACCCACAAAAGGCTGCTGCTTATTACCTAAAGGTATTTCCGCCCCTAAAACCGAAAATTGAGATACAGGATTAATTGTAACTTCGTCGGGCGTCAGCTGAACAAAGCTAGCGGCTGTATAAGGACCAAGAGTGGATTTAAAAATTTTACCGTCGTTGATGTAATAAACCCACTGATCGTCATAGTCAATGGGATCACCATCTGTAGTGGTATTATCACCAGCTGCAGACTCGAAAGCTATCGCCCAACCGGAGGCACAGCTTTTTGGCGTACTGACAACAGCTGAAGTGCTCGAGGGAATGGCTTCACCAGAAGTAAAACAATGGAAACTGTAACCAGTCCTTAAATTTCTAGACATATCTTCCATAATGAAACTTAAGTTATCCATTACAGAACGCATATTCCCGGATTTATTGTGAATTAAATTGGCATTCAGGAGTGCATTCACTCCAATCAAAACAACAACCACAAAAAGAGACACGGCAATCATGGTTTCTATAATTGTATAACCGGTATTTTGTTTGTTGTTTTTATTTTGCATTTTTTTGTATTACTAGAACCTAGCCCCTAGAACCTAAAACCTAATTTACCTGAATTCTCCCTGAAGGATATATTTTTATCACGGAAGAAATTAATTTAGGTGAAGTTATAGTGATCTGTACAAAGGAGACAACAGAAGAAAATGTGGTGCTGGACTTTATTATCGCCCCGGAATTGGGCCGAACAAAAGACACCGTCAGATCGCTGATCGGATTGGGGGTAGGGCTACCCTGATAAAAAACATCAAGTCGAGAAATATAATTCCCCTTGGTAATGGTAATGTTATCCAAACATTCGCCGGAACCTGGGCAAATAGAGGCATCGTAGAAATTATTTTGCACTGGATTTTTCAGATCGACAAAATAGGTAAAACTTTTATTGTCAGTGGTTGGGTTGATATAAACCCCGTAGGACGGCTTCCATGTTGAATCAGTTAGGACTTGCTGGGCAAGTGGAGGCAATTTCCCCGACAATGATGACTTTTGCCCTTCGACAACCTTTAGGGCAATATCGCTAGCCAAGTTTTTAATGTCTACTTTCGTCTGAAAATCACTGTAATTAAATAAAACGATCGCGGACATTGCAGAAAAAATACTTAAAACCACAATAAGCTCTATATAGCTCATCCCTCGAGAGTACTCGGGATGACCTGCTTGCCTATGTGAATGTCTACTTCTTATATTTTTAAGAAATCTACTCATATCATACAGAATTATACCATAATATATTTTTTCTTATGGTAAATCATCTCATTTTTTATTCTCCTTGTCTTGATTCAAGAACTTCTTCCAAGATTGCTCCAGACGGAAAATTTTACCCCGCACCAAAGTATATCTATTTATCAAATCTTCCACCAAATCCACTTTTATCTTGTCACCATATTTTCCTTTAATCTGATCCAAGTAGACAGACATTCGGTTACAGCCTGACAACGCTTTTTCGATATAGCCAAGTGCTAAAGCAAAATCTGCAAAACGCAGTGAATGACCTTCACTTATATAAAGAGGAATCGACATAGCATTTTTAGAAAGTTCTTCTACTCGAGTGTCTTTCACTTTTTCCAGTGCAGGAATTATGTCTTTATCTATGAGTACTGAGCATTCTAGAGTTTTTTGGTAAACTTCTAAATCTCGAAAAGAACGCACTGGCTTTTTAGGTGAGAATCTAAATTTTCCAGTGCCGACATTGCGGCCACCTGGGGTCCATCCTTGATTCCGATTTTTGTAATTATTGTATATCATATTAAAATATGTATCTAAAAGGAAAGTTCCGCAGGCGCAGAGTCAATATCAGGGACTGGGACGCCTAATTATTTTAATTACATCATCTTGTGGAATCTCCGCTTTGACTCCAGTATTAAATCTTACATTGCGTTTCTTTTTACTCATAATTTTCTTCACCACATGCAATGGATAAAATTCAAAATAATCTGTTTCGTCGAACCAAGCGCATTTGAACTCATATAATTTTAACCCTGTTAGTCGCGAAAGCGCAAGCGCGTACCATGTCAACTGCTCTATTGGTTTTTCCTTCTTTGCATTCGGCTTGTAATCGAGTAAGTGAATTTGACCATTCCGAACTTGGACTAAATCGATATGGCCGGTCAGAAGTTCTGGAATTTCAAATTTATTTTGTTCACGCTCATACTCCTCCATAGTTTTACCGCCCCGATGCCTGATATTGTCCTGCTTTGAATTCTTCCCTTTTACCGAATTTTTCTGCTCTCTCTTTCCATGTTTACGAAAAGTAATTCCTTCTTCGCCAACTATTTGAAAGTTGAGCTGATTCTGCATATATTCTATGTCTTCCCTTCTTATATACACCGGTACTTCCGTCGCCACCGTCACACTATCATTCGCGATCATAAACTTCTGCACGCCCTCATGCCGGTCTTTATTTTTAGACACCCCTTTGAGCGCAAACTCTGCCAACCTGTTGGCATAATTAGTTTTGGATGTCACGATCATGTCCGCAGTACTGAACATGCTCCGTACATCCGAAATGCGTTCACCGGAATTGAAAAACTGATGCGGAGTTTCGGTAGCTATTGCATCTAAGTATTCTTTTAGTGGATAAAAATTGCGATTTTTATAGTCCTCCATCATAAGCAGAATCTTGGCTTTGTGATAACGGAAACGGTAAAGCTGATGATGAGCCATGTTTACCACTTCGAGCACTTCCATCGGGCCGAAAAGTTTCAGCCCATACGAACGCATTTTATTATAGGCACATAACGGGGCATATTCCTCCGCCCAACGGGAAATAGTCTCTGGTTCGGGACGGATTTTTTTATGTAGTTGGTGAATAATTCCACAAACTTTTTCGCGAGTGAAACCCAGATTGTAGTAACTAATAGCATCGATGATGACTTGGAGCGGATACCGGCGACCCTTGACCGAGCTATCGGTAAAAGTTTTTTTACATTCTGGATTTCCACATTTATACAACTGCACCACTTCATGTTTTTTCTTGCGGGTACCTCGACGCACGAAGTCTGTACTTTCGCAAAACGGGCAGGACAGTTTTATATTCTGGTCGACTCGAACCTTGGGTATCGTGTCAGAATTTATGCCTGCAACTTCGGCACTGGGACGGCCTAAAATAGGGTATTCCTTTTTAGTAATTTTGCTTGACATTGGTTTTGAGTTTGCTATACTATAAACATAAATAAGAAAAGGACCCTTGATATGTTACGGCATATTTGGGGGCCTTTTCATTTTTTGTTGCAAATTTTCAATAAATTCATCAAGAATTACTACCGGCACGTTTGTTCGTTTTAATAAAAGTGATAAATATTTTCTATTTGGAGAAACTATACTAATGGGTACCTTCTTTTCTTTTAGAAATTCCACAACGCAATGATAATCTCCATCTCCAGACACAAGCACAGCATTTTCTAGTTTATTTTCATAAAAATCTTTTGCTATACTTAATATAAGTTCTCCATCCACATTTCCTTTTGTTTTACCTTCCTTGCTTGTAATGGTAGGTTTAAAAGAAATTTCATAGCCAATACTTTGCAACGAATTATATAATTCAGCATTATTGGGAATGAGACCCATAAAAATAATCGCCTTAGAAATACCAAATTTATCACGAAGCCAAGACCTAAAATTTTTGTAATCCAACTCCCAATTACTTTGTTTAATCCCAAATTTCAGATTAGAAGCATCTATATAAGCTGTAGATTTTTTATTCATATTAACGGTGCTTACAAAAGGGGAAACAGACAAAACTGCTTAGTCTTTAACGGGTCAGTCCGCACGCACACTCTTTTTTGCTGTTACCCAGACCACAGAATGTTCGTAGTGCGATACAACATTCCGCTCCCCCTTTTGCAAGCACCTTTTTATTATATCAAAAAGCAAGAAAAAAGCATCTCACGGCATATCTCACGGAAAACCCACCCTTAAATATCACGAGTGTGTGGCAAAATTGACCTCTTGTTGCCCAGCTGTGATATGAAAGGGCCTAAAATCATACAATAAAATTTGACACTAGTACAACTTTTATGTCATATAAAAATAGAGAAATAACTGCCGAAAAAATTATTCTGATGGTGTTGATTCCTCTACTCCGGGTTCAGGGGGTAACTCCCCAGTGCCTGAAGTTGCCTCTGCGTCTGTGGCACTTCCTGCGTTTTCATTTTCATCTACGACTGGTTCCGGTGTGGTCTCTGGCGCCCCAGTGCCTGAAGTTGCCTCTGCGTCTGTGGCACTTTCTCCGCCGGTGCCGAGATTTTCTTCGCTTCCGCCCGAAGCATTAGAATTATTTTCACTTTCGGATTCATTTGAAATATTATTTTTCTCTAGCAATTCCTTTAGTTCTTTTTCTGTAACACAAATCTTTCCGACACACAGTTTGTCTGTATTCACTTCTTTTCCTGTGATTTTCTCCGAAATAACATTCGCCACCTGCAATACTCCATGCTCCCAAATAACCCCATAAATATTGTTAAATTGGGCTATTAGGCGTCCCAGTGCCGAAGTTGACTCGGCGCCTGCGGCACTTCCCCCTCCCTCCAGCACCGCCAGCCTCTCCTCTATTC
>CALRHR010000019.1 GCA_943359485.1 Candidatus Nomurabacteria bacterium
GAACGATTTAACTCTTCAGCTATGTATCTGGCCGACTTCTTTAACCAAAACAATTCTTGAATTTTTTCTCTTTCTAAAATACTTAAATGCTTGTATTGCATACCTCTATTTTACTAGAAGTGTTGCACTTACTTGTTGAACTCTCTAAAGTTTTCTCAATAATATCTTCTGTAGAATCATAATAATGAAATTGAAAATTTTTATGGTCAACCCCCCGGATAAGTTTAGAAACAAGAGTGTCTTTATAAGCCATAGCAAGAACCGGAATACCTTGTTTTTCAACTGCTGTAGCTATCTCATAGCCAAGACCAAGGGAAGGATAGTCACAAATTGCTAACATGCAATCTGCTTTTAAAACACATTGCTTAATATCCCAATCATAAACTTCTAAAGGAGAAGCGTCATTCGCTAACCCAGTAACCCCCAAAAATTCCACAATTTCAAATGTCTCCTTGAGTCCTATTTTAATTTTAGCTATCATTTGTAAAAAATCTGTTTCCTTATCAAGTGGAAGTTTTGTTAACGCGCAACCTATGTAAAGTTTTTTCTTCATAAATTTTTTATTCAAATTGTTTTCCAACAATATTATTCGGATTTTCTTTGTTAAAAAGTATTTCGCTGTCTTCTAAAAGATACACATTTTTGATTCCAGCGCCAATCATCGCATTCCAGCACGGCTCACAACACCACCAGTGGCCCCAAAGATACAAATCAGCGCCGTTTGTATCATGACCAGTATCTTTTGCGTTTGCAACTGCTTTTGGCTCAGAATGATTCTTTGGATGACAGCCCTCGCAAAGCTCATACTCCTGGCCCGTCGGAATCTTTTGTTTGACTCTTCCACATTCATGAGTCTCGTGATAAGTACTACCATTCGCGCCCCTTCCAATTATATTCCCATCTTTAACAACAACACTTCCAGTTTGTATAGATTTATCTAAAGAATTTAATCTTGCAAATTCTTTTACTATCTTCATATATCTGTTATCTTCCGGGACATATAAAATCGTTCTCCCGTCCGGTAGATATGGATATTTGATATTTTTGGGGTCGCTTTGCATAAAATCTTGATTCTCCTATAATGTACTATATGACATCGTTTGACACAATCTATCAAAATATAGTCAAGAAAATAATGTCCGAGGGGATTGAAGAATTAAATGAACGCACAGGTCATAAGACAAAGTCACTGCCCGGAATTACTTTCCAAATTGATATTGAAAAAGACGGTTTCCCCGTACTAACTCTCCGCAAACAACCACTCAAGTCCCCCATCGCTGAACAAGTTTGGTTTGTCCAAGGAGAAAAAGATACAACTTTTTTACGAAAGTATACAAAAATGTGGGACCCGTTCATGGAGAGCGATGGTACTCTGCCTTTTTCTTACGGATGGAGGTGGCGCAACCACTTCGGACGCAATCAACTTGGCAAAGCAATTGAACTTTTAGAAAAAGAACCCAGCTCGCGACATGGTGTAATAATAACTTGGGATCCATCTGACGATGGCAATGGTGGAACTGCTAAAAAAAATGTCCCCTGCCCTTTCGCTTTTACCATAGGCATCATTGGTGGTCGTCTTCACATGCACAACATGGTTCGCTCAAATGACATGATACTCGGCTGTCCTTTTGACACTTTTGGGTTTGCACTTTTGCAATGCATGATTGCAGAGAGGCTTGGTGTGCGCCCAGGAATTTACACTCACACGATTTCCAACGCTCATGTTTATGACAATCACTATGAGGGCGCCAAGGAAATTATTTCTCGAACGAACGACCATAAAAATATAGAATTGCATTTACCAAAAGATTCACTAAAAAGAGCGGAACAAAAAGATGAAAATTTAGTAGGAGAAATTCTTACAGATTTACAGGCTCAATACAATCCTCTACCACCAATTAATGGACTAGAAATTGCCCTATAAAAAATAATATGATTTCACTCATCGCCGCCATTGGGAAAAATAATGAACTTGGGAAAGGTAACGCCTTGGTGTGGAACATGCCGACTGATTTAAAATATTTTCGCGACAAGACCAAAGGACACACGGTCATCATGGGGCGAAAAACTTTTGAGGCCATCGGTCACCCAATGCCGGAGAGGAAAAATATAATAATTACTCGTGACAAAACATATATACGCGATAGCGTAAATGTGGCACATTCACTAGAAGAAGCCCTAGAGCAGACTGCCGGTAAACAAGAGATTTTCATAATCGGTGGCGCCGAAATTTATAAACAAGCGATGGACATTGCAGATAGACTTTACATCACACACATAGACGCAGAGGATAAAAATGCGGACACTTTTTTCCCTGAAATTATTCCAATAGTTTGGAATGAAATTTCACGCGAGGAACACAAGAAAGACGAAAATAATCCTTTCGATTATACTTTTTCAGTATACGAGAAATTTATTTAAGGATCCTCGTCTGTCTTGATCCGAATAAAAATATCTTCCCCGTCTGGGGATTTCTCTTTTTTATATTTTCTATTTTTATTTTTTTCTACCTTTCGAAGAAGCTCCTTCTCGAGGTCAAAACCCATACTCTCACACATGCCTAAAATAAAAATCATTACATCCGCGAATTCTTCTGCCACGCCAGGCTGATTTTTATTATGTTTAGAAAACGCCTCCGAGAGTTCTTCATAGGCACGACAAAATTCCAACGCCACATCAGTAGTGTTAAATCCCTTCTCGAGCTTGTTTCGTATTACCTCCTTTTGCAATTCTTTGAGGTCTACCATAGCCTTACTATACCGCTTTTAATCCTTTTTTCCAAGGCCCAACACCTATTTAGATATTATTCTGCTTTTTCAATAGAATTATTATCAAACTTATGTGTTTATCTTAAAAAGATATGAAATCAATATTGTTTAGCATAATAAAAAGCTATACCTAAATAGGTGTACGGCCAAGCGCCTTTAAAACCTTTAAATACATTGCTTCAACAATTTTTTTCTGTTTTGTCCCAGTAGCGACATAATGATCTAATCCCGGAGCTGAGTTGATTTCAATAATATAATAACTGCAATCGCTCGGATTTTGGGTAATATTTCCTTTTGTCACCATGATGTCTACTCCCGAGATACGCAGCCCCATGTCGCGAGTTAAATTTATAGCAATTTTTTTAAATTCTGGATGTATTGTGTTTGTCACATCGATTGAATCCCCTCCAGTCGAGAGATTGGCATTGTCTAGTAGAAATATTTTCTTGCCTTTGGGGAGGATACTGCCGAAGCTATATCGATCTTTTTTGAGTTTTAATTTAATCCTTCTGTCATCAAAGTTTATTCTCGTGTCGCGACCAGATAAAATAAAGGATTTCTGTTTTTTCTTCAGTAACACTAATACTGAACTTTTGCCATCACCAGTTACTGAAAGTGCCACGCGTTCATAAGCGGAAATTATTTCTTTATCCAAAACAACAATTCGATAATCCTTGCCTGGTAAATATTTCTCCATAATGGCCACTCTGTCTCCTTTAAAAATTTCTTTCAACCCCACAATTAATTCTTTTTGATTCCAAACCAAAGATACATCCACTCCCTGACTTTTACTATTTGGTTTTATGATTAAAGGATATAGAAGAGAATTCGCATAATTAACTGCATAAGGAATTTTTCTGTTACTTTTTATCGCATCTGCCCAACTGTCAGAAAATATGGTTTTCCCTTCTGCAACCGGATAACCCTTTTTCTTCATAAAAAATTTCGCATAATCTTTATCTCGAGCAATGTCAGATGAAGCAATGTGGTTTAAATCAAGTGAATACATCCGCAATGACCTGACTGTGCCGTTTTTGTAAATTATTTGCGCGGCGATCCCCCATTCGGGCTCAATCACCACCTTTGCGCCCACTTTCGGAGCAAGACGCTTAATTAAGTTTGTTAAATAAGGGAGCATAAATATCTTCTTTTGGATTTATAATGAGTTCTCTTTTGTTTAATTTTTTAGTAAAAACGACGGGCGCCTCGTTAATGATAGCAAGTGGTTGTTGTTCGTTGCCCTCTCCCATACATAGTACAGCAGCTGTAGCGAGACTGTCTGCAATATTGGTTTTTGTCATTCTAAACTTTCTACCGAAAAGATCTTTCTTGCCAACATAATTTTTAATTCCCTCAAACCCAGAATACCCCAGAGCAAATCCTACAATACCAGCGCGTAATGGAAAAAGTCTGCTGTCGGTGATCACAACACCTAGATTTTTTATACCAAACTTTTTACAAAGCGTCTGTTGAATATTGAGAGCTGATTTAAAACTATCTTTGGGTAAAAGTATTAATTTTCCTTTCGCATTTGATTCATCAATGCCGGCATTAGCCATAACCATACCATCTGCCACAGTGAGCCAAGCAAGTTTTGTTTTTAGAGCAAAACTACTTTCTTGTTTTATCAATACAATTTTCTGATTTTCATTTTTGTACTCTACAGTCCTACCTTCCGCAAATGCCACAATTTTAGAAGTTACAACTAAAACAGATCTCTCGGGAAGTTTTTTTATGTATTTTAAAATAAACGAAAGTAAATCTTCGTTCTCTAGAAATATTTTGGTTTTAATTGCCTTGATTTGCATTAATTCCCACTTCGCAATAGACGAATTCCTAAATAAGACAAAGGGGTGTAAACAAACCCCATTAGAACTTTAAACAACCACCAGGGAATTATTATCGCCATAATCGTAGCTATAGGGTAAATACCCAAAAAAGCAACAAACATAAAGATTATAGTGTCTAAAAATTGAGACCAGATGTTAGAAAGATTGGACCTGAGCCAAAACTTTTTTTCCCCGGTCTTTTTTTTGAAAAAGAAAAAAGCAATAACATCCTGATACTCGGCAATAAAAAAAGCCACGAGTGACGCGATAGATATTCTCGCGGAAATTCCGAAAATCTGGTTGTAGCTATCTTTCACCCAAAGACTTTTCTCTGCCCAGGGAGCTATCGTAGAAATAAAAGAAAAAATCAAAAATAATGCGATGGAAATAACTCCAGCCAGAACAAAATTTTGGGCCATCTTTTTACCATAAACCTCTCCGATCATGTCTGTCATAATAAAAACAATTGGAAAACAAAAAACACCCACGGAAAGGTGAGTCCCAAACAAAAATGGCATCAATTTAATTCCGAGCGTGTTGGCGGCAAAAAGAGAAGTGATGTAAAGAGTTAAGCAAATGAGAATTTTTTTGTAATCTCTTTCAGTTAGAGTTTGCATGTCTGTTTGTTTGTTTTATTACTTAACCTCTATCCCCATTGACCTCGCAGAACCAGCAACGATATTTATCAGACCTTCATCATCCTTGGCGTTCAGGTCTGCTCTTTTTTTGTTGGCAATTTCGAGCGCCTGAGCACGAGTGATTTTCCCAACTTTTGTAGAAGTATTTTTACCAGAACCCTTCTCCACCCCAGCCGCTTTTAGAATAAGCCCAGTGACTGGAGGAGTTTTTACCACGAAATCATAACTCCTGTCTTCGTAGACAGTAATAGACACACCAACCTTGTCCCCTGCCATCTTGGCAGTGGCAGCATTGAATTTAGTAACAAAGTCTCCAATGTTAATCCCAGCCTGACCGAGTGCCGGACCAAGAGGTGGCGCCGGAGTAGCCTTAGCAGCTTGGATTTGAAGTTTTATTTTTTTAGTTATTTTTTTTGCCATATATCTGTGACTTTACTATAAAGTTATCTTTAATGCAATTTTCTTTGCGCTATAGCCCAAATTTTCTTTGCGCCGCAGCCAAGCTGTCGGCATCAAGAAATTTATAGTCGCTACGCTCCTTAAATTTTCTTGACCTGCAAGAAATCCAGCTCCACCGGAGTTTCGCGACCAAACATCGAAACAAGAACCTTAACTTTCCCACGCTCTTGATCAACAGAATTAACTTTCCCTTCCAGATCTTTAAACGGGCCATCGGCGATCAAAACACTTTCACCAACCGACATATCAATATGGTGTGTGGCCGTACCAGCATCCATTTTTTTAAATAAATAATCCACTTCTTCTTTTTTCAAAGCTACCGGATTAACTCCAGCACCAACAAAACCAGTAACCCGTGGAGTATTGCGAACCACATACCAAGAGTCATCCGTCACAATCATATCTACCAAGACATACCCCGGATAAATTTTTTCTTCAACTTCGACTCTTTTACCAGCTTTAATTTTTATTTTCTTTTCTACTGGGACAATCACATTGAAAATTTTATCGTGCATACCCAGAGAATCAATACGCTGACGCAAATTACGCAGGACAACATTCTCATACCCAGCATAAGTATGAATTGCATACCAACTTCTACTTCCTTGTTCTTCTTGTTTCATTTAATTAATTTCTATTACTATTGACTAGTCTAGTATTTTAGAAGCTAGAAGCTAATAATAACTCCAGTCCCTTGGAAAAGAGGAAATCAAAAACACCTAAATAATATCCAATTATTACAGAGAGAAGTACGACAAACAAAGTATAATAAATCGTCTGGCTCCTGGTCGGCCAAATTACATGTTTTAATTCTATTTTAGTTTCTTTTAAATACTCAGTAATTTTCATAAATTATTTTCTAGTAAACTTCCCCAGAAAAAGGGTCTCCTTATTAAAGAGCCCCTCGCAGGGCTCCGTTAATAGTACTCTTTTTGAGAAAAAAGTCAACCTTTTGTACGGTTGCTCGTGATATGCGTGCAGTTTTACAGAGTAATTTAAAATAATGATTTCAAAAACATAGTTAATTCTTCACCTTTTATTTCTCGTATCGCATTTGGTTTTAATTTGCCTAATTTGATATTCATAATTCTTTCTCGTTTCAAATCGGCAACTTCTTGGAATAGAGCAGAGCACATCCGACGAATCTGATGTTTCTTGCCTTCGGTCAAGATTATTCGAAATGTATTGTCGTTAACAATTGTTACTATACACTTTTTTGTCAGGTAGCCCTCAATATTTACCCCCGCTTCCATTTTTTGTTTGAAATTTGAACGAAGTTTTTCTTTGGTTTTTACTAGATATTCTTTTTCATGAAAAAATTTTGGATTTAAAAGGGAGTCAGTGATGCGTCCATCATTTGTGAGAATTAAAAGCCCGTGAGAATTTTTGTCCAGTCTCCCGAGCGGGAAAAGGTTTGCTTGCGGTGAGGCAGTTTCAATCCCAATCGGTTTGTTATAAGCAAAATACAAATACTCTTTTTTCTCTATATCCCTAACTTCTACTTTATCTTTCTCATTTACTTTATTCCCCAGGATAGCTCGTTTACCATTGATAAAAACCTTTTTATTTTTTATCAGCTCATCTGCGCCCCGCCTAGTAGAGATTTTTTGTAGTGCTAAGTATTTATTTATTCGCATTGGGTATAATGTTTCCATTTTTTAAAACTTATCAACCTTTATTATCCATGATTTTGTCCGCTAGACTTTTTGTTTGTAAATCCAGCTTGTAGATTTTTGACCAGTATTATAAGCAAAAGTACAAGAACAACCAGAACCACCCACCCGATAATAGTTCTCGGTAAAAACGAACCAGCTTCAAGCGAATTCGCCGTTAGAGAAGAAACACTTTCTGTTTTTTTAGGAGGAACTATTTTAATTTCTGTGGGTTCACTTGTTGTGGGTATTTCTATGGTTGTGGTCGGTGCTGGTTCTTCAATTATATAATTTATATTCCTGTTTTGCACCGTATCCCCTCTGCTTGTAGTGAAGCTCAAAGGGGTGCCGTTGTTTCTCCAGTATGTATTTTCAGCTACAGCTCGAAAGTAATATGTCGTGTTGGGTAAAAGTCCAGAAAGTGTGTGGGCATGCCTAATGGAACTTGTTGCGCCGACCGGCATCACTTCTGTTTTGGTACCCAAGCGCGGCGTTGTTCCCCACTCAAACCAGGAGCTAATAAAACTATTCCCGGAATCTGTAATTAAGGAATTAATCTGAGCACTATTAGCAGACACTTCTGTAGCCCGGACTGTTGTTGCGGTTAGGGATGAAGAATATTTATCGGAGTAATGATAATTATCATCAACCTCGCCAGTTCTAAAAGAAAGAATCTCTCCATAATCAGTACCTTCGGAATTTTTTGCCACCGCACGATAATAATACATTGTATTATTGCGCAGATTTTCAATGTCTATACTAAATTCTTTATAATCATCACCAATAGATTCCTTTGAAGTGACTTTAGTCATGTTCTTACTTGTGCCATATTCAAACCAGACACGAGTGGAAGCGTTGTTACCATCCACAGAACCGTTTAAAGTTGCATCATTGTCAGAAATAAAAGAAACACTCCGGGTCACAACATCCAGCTTATTGGTAGCATTTACCGTCAAAGGAAAGAAACTAACAGCCAAAAAGACTATTAAAAATATAGATAAAATCACATTTTGGCGAAAATGATTTTTTTTGTTCAACATCTTATTATTATACACATTTTAAGCTACTTTGTCAATGTTTTGTTGCCTGAGTTCAACCCCCAAGTGCAACACTCACTGCTTGTAATGGACTCAACCAGCCAAGGCGTTTTCTTGGCCGAGAGTTAAGGCGGTATTCGACTTCCGCCAGTTCGTCATCATGTATTGTAGTAAAATCTGTTCCCTTTGGGAAATA
>CALRHR010000020.1 GCA_943359485.1 Candidatus Nomurabacteria bacterium
CCGCGCGCTACGCGCCTCTGTGCAAAGCACAGAGCTTTTCAAAAATGAAAAGTGCGGGAATGCAATACAAATGCGGACTCGGAAAAGCGGAACAAATATTTTGGGGATATGGTTTCCGCTTTTCCTCGGCTGAATGTTTTTTGAAATTCAGCGAGATTCAGAATTCTGCCCGCAGGAGGGGCTTGGGGAGGAATGCGGGCGAAATTATTAAGGTGTATAATATGCTTAATAATATGGAAACCAGGAACTGCCAAAATTGCAAAAAAGGGTTCAATATAGAGAAAGAGGATTTTGGTTTTTATGAAATGATCAAGGTTCCAGCGCCAACTTGGTGTCCGGAGTGCAGAATGATGAGACGACTGAATTGGCTCTCATATCGAATTTTATATAAACGCAAAAGTGATTTTACGGGGAAAGATGTAATAACTTTTTACCATCCAGACGTAAAATGCAAAATCTATGAGCAAGATATTTGGTGGAGCGATAAATGGGATGCCAAGAGTTATGGTCGGGACTATGACTTTGGAAAATCTTTTTTTGACCAATTCAAAGAGCTTTTAGAGGAAGTGCCCCGGGCAGCTCTCCATAGTAATTACGCTACCTTGACCAACAGTGAATATTGCAATGCAGTCAGTTATCTAAAAAACGGTTATCTTTGCTTTCGTCATATAACCGGTGAAGATAATGCTTATACAAACTTTATTCTGCATACAAACAATTCCCTTGATGTATCGTTCGCAGCAGAATTAGATTTTTGCTACGAGATAGTAACAGGAGACCACCTTTATGAAACATTTTTTTCCCGTGACTGTCACAATTCTCAAAATATTTATTTCTCATACGATTTAGTAAATTGCAGTAATTGTTTTGGTTGTGTATCGTTACGCAATAAAAATTATTGCATTTTTAACGAGCAATATACTCGCGAGGAGTATGACAAGAGAATTAAAGATTATGATACCGGATCCTTAAAAAATATTGAGAGATTTAAAGATGAAGCTTATAAATTTTCGCTTAAATTCCCACGACGAGCAGTTAGATCTATAAACAATGTGAATGTTTCTGGAGAACATATATATAATTCTAGGAACGCTCACGATGTATATTATATTTCAGAATCTGAAAACATTAAGCACTGCCAACTTTTCATTCAAGGAGGAGTAAAAAATAGTTATGACTATACTTATTTCGGCCAAAATTCAGAGCTAATGTATGAGTCTACTTGGGTAGGAAATGCTTCCAGTGGGGTAAAATTTGGAGTTTGGGGCTATGGAAATCAAGACACCGAGTATACTTTTGCTTGTAGTGGTTGCCAGAACGTATTTGGCTGCGTCGGGCTAAATAAAGCTAAGTACTGTATTTTCAATAAGCAATTCTCCAAGGAAGAATATTTTTCATTAGTTGGAAAAATTAAAAAACAGATGGATGAAATGCCATTTATTGATAGAATTGGTCGTAAGCATGGTTACGGAGGACAGATTCCGGTTGATTTGTGTTCTTGGGCTTACAACGAGTCCGCTTTGTATGAACTTTTTCCAATAAAAAAAGATGAAGCTATTGCAAAGGGTTTTACCTGGCGAGACCCAGACTCTCGCGAATATCAAGATGCTAGTATGGTAGTACCAGATCACGTTAAAGACGTGACGGATGAAATTTTACAGGCGATCTTGAAGTGTATTAGTTGTGGCAAAAATTATCAGATAATTCAAAAAGAACTACAATTCCTACGCCGTTTTAATATTCCGATTCCAAATCATTGTCCGTTGTGTCGTGACCGTGCACGCATAAAGCAATTAAATCCTATGCAAATGTACAAGCGAAATTGTGATAAGTGCGATACTGACATAGAAACTTCCTACGCGCCTGACAGGCCAGAGATAGTCTATTGCGAAAAGTGTTATAAACAAGAAGTTTATTAAATATTATGGAAACTAAAAATTGTCAAAATTGCAAAAAAGGTTTCGTTATAGAAGATGAGGATTTTTCTTTTTACGAAAAAATGAAAGTTCCGCCACCGACTTGGTGTCCTGATTGTCGCTTGCAAAGACGCTTGGCTTTTCGCAACGAAAGAACATTTTACAAACGCCCATGCGAACTTTGCGGAAAGGATGGTATCTCACGATTTGATCCAGACAAAGGGATACATAACTATTGTGGCGAATGTTGGTGGAGCGACAAATGGGACCCGACATCTTACGGACAAGATTATGATTTTTCAAAACCATTTTTTGAACAATTTGGGAATCTACTAAAACAAGTTCCGCAGTTTAATCTCATTACTCTGTATAATACTTTGGTTAATAGCAATTTTACAAATATGAATCACTATTTGAAAAATTGCTACTACATTTTCAATGCCGATTATGATGAAAGGTGCATGTATGGAGAGGAATTAGAGCACTGCACGGATTGCGTGGATGTAACGATGGCAGATGGCACAGAACTTGCTTACGAAAGCCTAAACTGCGTGAAATGTTATGAAATTTATTATTCAGTAGATTGTGAAAGTTCTCACGATATTTGGTTTTCAAAAAATTTAGTTGGCTGTTCTAATTGTTTTGGCTGTGTAAATTTGCGCGGACAGCAATACTGTATTTTTAATGAAAAATATAGCAGAGAAGATTATCTGAAAAAATTAAAAGAATTTAATTTGGGATCTCACTCGGCAGTACAGGAAATAAAAGAAGAAACGAAAAAGTTTTGGCTTAAATTTCCTAATAAATACATGCACGGGGTTCAGAACTTAGATTCTAGCGGTGATTATGTTTATAACTCCAAATACACAAAAAATTCTTTCATTGTGACTGGAGCAGAACACTCTAAATATTGCATGTGGCTCATTGTTAAAAACAACAAAGATTGCTATGACTTTACGCAATTTGGGGAAAACAACGAGCTTGTTTATGAATCTTTATGTTCTGGTAAAAACACTTTTGACATTATAGGTGGCATTAACTCTATTGAGGGCAGACAAATGCGATATGCCGCTTACTGCTACAACAACAATAGCAATCTTTTCGGCTGTATCAGTTTAAGAAATCAAAGTTATTGCATTTTAAATAAAAAATATACCAAAGAAGAGTATGAGGAGTTAGTGCCAAAAATTATTAAGCAAATGAATGAGATGCCCTATATTGATAAAAAGGGACGCAAATATTTTTACGCAGATTTTTTCCCGACTGAAATTGCACAATTTGATTATAACGAAACTTCAGCTCAAGAATTTTTCCCACTCACTAAAGAGGAAGCTTTTGAAAAAGGTTATTCATGGAAAGAGCCAAGGGATAGAAATTATAAAATCACAATTAAACCGGAGGATTTGCCAGATGAGATAAAAGATGCACCGAATGACCTCTTGTCAGCAGTAATAGGATGTGAGCATGCTGGAAAATGCAAAGAGCAATGTACTACTGCATTTAAAATTATTGAACCCGAATTGCAATTTTATAAATCACATAATTTACCACTTCCGCACCTATGTCCTAATTGCAGGCATTATCAACGAGTATTAAATAGAAATCCGAATAAACTATGGCATCGTAAGTGTATGTGCGATAAAAAACATTCCCACCATACAGGAAATTGTGAAATTGAATTTGAAACTTCATACTCGCCAGACCGCCCAGAGATAGTCTACTGCGAAAAGTGCTATCAGCAGGAAGTTTATTAAAACTATTATGGAAGAAAAAATAAAAAATTTAGAAAAAGAGATAGAGATTATAAAAGAAAGAAATTTTAGAGTTGAAACTGATAAGGCTTGGGAGGTTAGTTGGACAAGAGGTTTATTTATTGCAATTAGCACATACATAATTGCCGGTGTGTGGCTAGTTATTATTCACGACAACTTACCTTGGTTGAAAGCGTTTGTACCGGCTATAGGGTACTTATTGTCCGTTCAATCTTTACCTTTTGTAAAAAAGTGGTGGGCAAAAAGCCATGTCAAATAATAAAAATTGCCAAAATTGTAAAAAGAATTTTGCGATAGAAACCGAGGATTCTAATTTCTATGAAAAATTAAAAGTACCTATCCCAACATTCTGCCCAGATTGCCGACATCAGCGTAGATTAGCTATAAGAAATGAGAGAGTTTTCTATTACCGAAATTGTGATTCGTGTAAGAAAAAAATAATTTCATATTATCATCCTGATAAGAAACAAGTTGTTTGGTGTCCAGAATGTTGGTGGAGTGATAAGTTAGACTCATTTGTTTTTGGAAAAGATTTTGATTTTAATCGCCCATTTTTTGACCAATTTAAAGAATTACGCGACAAAGTACCAACACTTTCACTAGACATTGTAAATTGCAAAAACAGCGATTATGTAAGTTATTGCGGGGATGATAATTATTGTTATTTTGATATAGCGGGAGAGAAAAATGAGTATTGTTATTTTTGTAAGTTTGTAAAATATTCAAAAGATTGCATAGATTGTTCTTTTGTCTATAACTCTGAATTAAATTATGAATGTGTGAATTGTCATAAAATCTACGGATCATCTTTTCTAAATAAATGTACCGACTGCAGTAGTTGTAATTTTATGTATGATTGCCGAGGATGTACGGATTGTTTTGGATGTTGGAACTTAAGAAACAAGTCATATTATATTTTTAATAAACCATACAGCAGGGAGGAATACAAGAAAATCGTTTCGGGTTTTAACAAAAAATCTTTTTCTGCCTTTGAAAACATGAAGAAAGAATTTAAAGAGCAATCTAAAAAAGCAATCACGAAATTTGCTAACCTTATAAATAGTCCCAACAGCACAGGTGATGATCTTTTTAATTGTAAAAATGTAAAAGAAAGTTTTGACGCAAGCGAAGCGGAAAATAGTAAATATTTATGTGATGTTTTGGATGCGAAAGAATGCTACGACCTCGATTTCTCTTTGTATAAGCCGTCTTTTAATATTGAGCTTATAAGTACCTTGAATTTAGCTAACTCTGGCTTTTGCAATGCCTCTCATTTTTCTAATGACATCTGGTACTGCGATAAATGTAATTCTTCATCCGATCTTTTTGGTTGTGTTGGAGTTTCCAAGAAAAAATATTGCATACTTAACAAAGAATATTCGAAGGAAGAATATCTTCTCTTGAAAAATAAAATTATTGAGTACATGAAAAGTACCGGAGAATGGGGTGAATTTTTCCCAATCGGTACAAGTAATTTTGGTTATAACGAAACAGTAGCTCAAGAGTATTTTCCACTTACGAAAGAAGAATGTGAAAAACAGAATTTGCCATGGTGGGATAAACTTACAAGTACATACGGTAAAGAAACAATAAAAAACTCTGAGATACCAGATAATATTAACGATGTGAAAGATGAGATAGTAAATGAAGTTTTGGTTTGTGCTTGTGGAAAAAATTATAAAATAGTGCCCTATGAATTAAGTTTATATAAAAAACTCGGCTTGCCTTTGCCGAGAGAATGCCCAAACTGTCGGCACGATAAAAGAAATGTAATTGCGGGGGTGCGAAAGCTCTGGCATAGAAAGTGTATGAAGGATGAGTGCCAGAATGAATTTGAAACTTCATATTCACCCGACCGAACAGAAACTATTTACTGCGAAAAATGTTATCAGCAGGAAGTTTATTAAATATGGAAATAGAATCAAAAGAAAAAATTCTAAAACGACGGAAAGAAATTGAGCAAGAGCTTATGGAAATGCTTAAAGAAACCGAGAGTGATTTTTCTTTACAGAATGTGAAAGATGTAATTTTTCATGAGGAGGACAACGACGATATGATGAAAGTTGTAGCCATGTTTGACCGTGGCGGAGATACTTCAGAGTTAAGCAATATTCTTGAATTAGTGAGCGATGCATGGAATTATTTTCCGCATAAAATTCTTAACGGCCTATCTCCAGCCGAAAAGCTTTTAGAATAATAAAATTATGCCCGACGACCAAAACACAACCCAAAATCAAGATTCCGAAGAAAACTCTATTCCACCAAGCCCCCAAGAGCCCACCGAGCCTGCCCTTGAAAACACAGCACATTCTGAACCCACCAATGTACCTTCTGAGGCCCCAGAAGCCCCCGGGGACGGTTTTCCAGTGAAAAGTAATGATATATCACCCTCTGATTCTACCCCTATTGAACCTGAAAAAACCAAAGAAAATCAAGGAGAAAATGAACCTGCCCCCGAGCCAATTTCTCAACCAAATCAAGCTCCCGAACCGGAAACGGCTCAAATGCCGGTAAATGAGCCGTTGCCCGAATCCGAGCCGAGCGTCAGCGAGGCGAAGGAAGAACCAAAACCAATAGAAACTCAAGAACCAGAACCCGAAAAGGAAAAGCCTAAAGTTTCGTATCTCAAATCTCAAAAATGGGGAGAACTTTTGGTGATGGCTAGAAACGCAATGCAATTTAGGAAACGAAAAAAATTGGATCGTGTGATGTCTTTGTTTTTGCAACATTCTAAAATCACGAATGACGAAGTCGAGAAATTTCTTCATGTCTCTGATGCAACTGCAACTCGGTATTTATCGCAGTTAAAAAAGGAAGGAAGAATAAAACAGAATGGCAGAACCGGAGCAGGAGTTTCGTATTCTCGAATTTAAATAGTTAAAAATTTAAGGGAGCAAAACTTACGCGCGAACGGGTGGGGTAGCCCCGACGTATTCGTCGGGGCTGGGTCAAGCGTATTTGCATTTGCGCCTTCGGGAATTTCCGCTAGGGTGTCTGGGCTAAAGACGAGCGCCTGTGTGACATGAAATGATTTCTCGAAAGCGAAAGCGACACCAAAAACACGGATATGAAAAACCTGAGAGGGGTTTGTGCGGCCGGGTGGGGTGAGCCCTGTTCCGCTCTGCGGAATGCTCCCGCAGGGAGCACGAACCGAGGCAACGCACTGGGGAGAGGAGAATCCTCTCCCCAACCAGAAATGGGAACGGCTCATTTACCCGGTATTTGAGCCGTTCCCATACCTAGAACTGGCGCTCGTAGCCCTAGCGGAAATTTCCGAGGCGGATGCCTCGGGTGTATTCCTTTAGACCTGACACAATATGTTATGATGAACGAAGGCACAATTTTGAATTTGAATTTTGGATTTCTCCTGCGGGCAGAATTCTGAATCTCGCCGAATTTCAAAAAACATTCAGCCGAGGAAAAGCGGAAACCATATCCCCAAAATATTTGTTCCGCTTTTCCGAGTCCGCATTTGTATTGCATTCCCGCACTTTTCATTTTTGAAAAGCTCTGTGCTTTGCACAGAGGCGCGTAGCGCGCGG